>NZ_JBIAFD010000001.1:0-603261 GCF_042869095.1 Streptomyces sp. NPDC007264 | reverse complement strand
CGGCTGGCTGCACACCTACAATCACCACCGCGGACACACCGCGCTGAAAGGCCAGCCACCCGCCAGCCGCGTTCCCAACCTCACAGGGCAATACAACTAGTGCTGCGGGCGCCTGCGGGAGAATGGCCGCATGGCCGATCTCGACGCGCTGCGCGCCCGCTGGGCGGGCGCCCTGGAAGGAGTCCGCGGACCGGGCGGCGGCCCCGACCCGGCCCCGTACGCCGACAACCTGCTCGCCCGCTGGCAGGAGCCGCAGCGCCACTACCACACGCTCACGCACCTCACGGCGGTGCTCGACCACGTCGACGCGCTCCAGGCGTACGCCGACGACCCCGACCTGGTCCGCCTGGCCGCCTGGTTCCACGACGCCGTCTACCTGCCGGACCGCTCCGAGAACGAGGAGCGCTCCGCCCGCCTCGCCGAACGCGCCCTGCCCGAGGCCGGTGTGTCCCGCGCCGGGACGGCCGAGGTGGCCCGCCTGGTACGGCTCACCGTCGGCCACGACCCCGCGGACGACGACCGGAACGGGCAGGTCCTGTGCGACGCCGACCTCGCGATCCTCGCCGCACCCCCCTCCGCGTACGCCGCCTACGCCGCCGGTGTCCGCGAGGAGTACGGCTTCGTCCCCAACGACGCCTTCCACGAGGGCCGTTCCGCGATCCTGCGCCAACTGCTCGCCCTGCCACGGCTGTTCCGCACCCCGCTGGGACAGGCGGCGTGGGAGACCACGGCCCGGTACAACCTCGCCGCCGAGCTGGACATGCTGTCGGACTGAGCAGCGGGCCGGCTCGCGCGGGCGGGACTCAGCAGGTCGTCACGAGGACGCCGTGCCGCCGGTCGCCCTCCCGAGCGACCCCACGGCCGCGACCCTCACGCCCACCTTGTGGCACACCCAGTGCGGGTCCGGGCCCAGCTCGGGCTCCACGTCCAGCGCATGCGGATGACCGGAAGGGCAGACCGGACACAGCGGCCAGCGTCCGTAGCGCTCCAACAGGGCGTCCTGGACGTCCTGGGCGACCAGCCCGGCCACATAGACGGCGCCGTCCGGCCACTGCTCGACCCACCACCGCCGCTGCGCGACGGAGTCCTCGACCAGCGAGACGACGTCGGCCTCCACGACCTCGCCCGCGATCAGATCGGCCAGCACCAGGGCACGGGCCGCGTGCAGCGCCTGTTCGAGCGGACTGATGGGCTCCATGCACCCATTGTGCGCACTCTTGACCATACGTCCGAACGGAAAATATCTTTCATGGTGTGACCCAGGACGTGAAGGAAATTTTCGCCGGACCGGCAGGGACGGCGGGGACGGCCGGACCGGCGGGGACGGCGGGGCCGGCGGGGCCGGCGGGGCCGGCGGGGCCGGCGGGGCCGGCGGGGCCGGCGGGGCCGGGTGCGCCGCCCGCGCCCGCCGCGCTCGCCGCCAAGGTGCGGACCCTCGCACCCTCCATGACCCGGTCCATGCAGCGCGTCGCCGAGGCCGTGGCCGGCGACCCGGCCGGGTGCGCGGCGCTCACCGTCACCGGGCTGGCCGAGCTGACCGGGACCAGCGAGGCCACCGTCGTCCGCACGGCCCGCCTCCTCGGCTACCCCGGCTACCGGGACCTGCGTCTCGCCCTCGCGGGCCTCGCCGCCCAGCAGCAGTCGGGCCGCGCCCCGTCCGTCACCGCCGACATCGCCGTCGACGACCCGATCGCGGACGTCGTCGCCAAGCTCGCCTACGACGAGCAGCAGACCCTCGCCGACACGGCCGCCGGACTGGACACCGTGCAGCTCGGCGCCGCCGTGGCCGCGCTCGCCACCGCCCGCCGCATCGACGTGTACGGCATCGGAGCCTCCGGGCTCGTCGCCCAGGATCTCGTGCAGAAGCTGCTGCGCATAGGGCTCATAGCCCACGCGCCCAGCGACCCGCACCTCGCCGTGACCAACGCCGTGCAACTGCGCGCCAGGGACGTGGCGATAGCGATCACGCACTCCGGCTCCACCGGCGACGTCATCGAACCCCTGCGCGTCGCCTTCGAGCACGGCGCGACCACCGTCGCGATCACCGGTCGCCCGGACGGGCCGGTCACGCAGTACGCCGACCACGTGCTCACCACCTCCACGGCACGCGAGAGCGAGCTGCGACCGGCCGCGATGTCGTCCCGTACGAGCCAGCTCCTCGTCGTGGACTGCCTCTTCGTCGGCGTGGCCCAGCGGACGTACGAGACCGCCGCGCCCGCCCTGTCCGCCTCGTACGAGGCCCTGGCGCACCGCCACCGCCCCCGCGGAACGCAGCGCTAGTGCCCCGGCAGGCAACGTTCGCCCCGACGCGACGCCCGGCACGCTCCCCCGCTCGAGCGGGGGGACCCCCACGACGCCGCTCCTCGACGGGCGAACGGTGCCTGCCGGGGCGTTGGTCCCGCCCGTCCGCCTCCTAGAGCAGTGCCGCACCGAGGAAAGCCGCCTTCGATGACCTCCACTTCCGACCCCCGTGAACTCCGCGCCCAGTTGGAGACGCTGACCACCGAGGCGTTCCGCCCCGAGCTGTCCGACATCGACCGGCTTCCCACACTCGAGATCGCCGGGCTCATGAACGCCGAGGACGCGACCGTGCCGGCCGCGGTCGCCGCACGGCTCCCGCAGATCGCGGCCGCCATCGACGCCGTCGCGGCGCGGATGGCCCGGGGCGGCCGGCTCGTCTACGCGGGCGCGGGCACCGCCGGGCGGCTCGGCGTCCTCGACGCGTCCGAGTGCCCGCCGACCTTCGACACCGATCCCTCACGGGTCGTGGGCCTGATCGCGGGCGGCCCCGACGCGATGGTCACGTCGGTCGAGGGCGCGGAGGACTCCAGGGAACTGGCCGCGCAGGACCTCGACGCGCTGGACCTGACGGCCCTCGACACGGTGGTCGGCGTCTCCGCCTCGGGCCGCACGCCGTACGCGGTCGGCGCGGTGGAGCACGCCCGGGCGCACGGCGCCCTCACCATCGGCCTGTCCTGCAACGCGCACAGCGCCCTCGCGGCGGCCGCCGACCACGGCATCGAGATCGTGGTCGGCCCCGAACTGCTGACCGGGTCGACACGGCTGAAGGCGGGCACGGCGCAGAAGCTGGTCCTCAACATGCTCTCGACGATCACGATGATCCGCCTGGGCAAGACGTACGGGAACCTGATGGTCGACGTCCGCGCCTCCAACGACAAGCTGCGCGCCCGCTCCCACCGCATCGTCGCCCTGGCCACGGGCGCGACGGACGACGAGATCCAGGACGCCCTCGCGGCCACGGACGGCGAGGTCAAGAACGCGATCCTGACGATCCTGGGCGGCGTGGACGGCCCCTCGGCGGCGCGGCTGCTCGCGGAGAGCGGCGGGCATCTGCGCACGGCGCTGGAACGGACGGGCGACCGAGGGCCGGGGCGGGCCCGTCGACGGGAGCGGTGACGGCCCGCCGACCGGCGGGCCTCCTTCCGGAGGAGACCCGGCGCGGCCCGCGCGCGGCTCCCGCGACGACGGCCCGCCGACCCGCACGCTCGTCAGGTGACCGGTACCCCACACGCTGCCACCGCCGCCGCGCTCCTCCCCCTGATCGGCGGCCCCGCGAACGTCACCTCCGTCGCCCACTGCATGACCCGCCTCCGGCTGGGCCTGGCCGACCGCTCCCTGGTGGACGAGCCCGGCCTGCGGGCGGTGCCCGCCGTGCTGGGAGTCGTGGACGACGACACGTACCAGATCGTGCTCGGCCCGGGGACGGCGGCACGGGTCGCCGCCGAGTTCGAGACGCTCGTCCGGCCCGGGGCGGCCGAACTGGCCGCCCGCGGCGCCGAGCTGAGGGAGACGCGGCGACGGCGCAACGCCACCCCGGGCCGGCTGCTGCTGCGCCGCGTGGCGAACGTCTTCGTCCCGCTGATCCCTGCCCTCGTCGGCTGCGGCGTCATCGCGGGCGCGGCCGGCCTGTGCCAGAACCTGCGCCTGCTGCCGTCCCTGACCCCCGCGCTCGCCGCCCTCTCCTCCGGCTTCATGGCCCTGATCGCCGTCTTCGTGGGCCACAACACGGCGAAGGAGTTCGGCGGCACCCCCGTGCTGGGCGGTGCGGTGGCGGCGGTCGTGGTGTACCCGGGCGTCGCAAAGGTCACGGTGTTCGGAGAGCCGCTGTCCCCCGGCCAGGGCGGGGTCCTGGGCGCCCTGGCCGCGGCGCTCCTGGCGACGTACGTCGAGAAGTGGTGCCGCACCCGGGTCCCGGCGACTCTGGACGTCCTGGTGACCCCCACGCTGACGGTCCTCGTCCCCGGCCTGCTGACGCTGTACGTCCTGATGTACGCGGCCGGTGCGGCGGCCACCGCGATCGGCACGGCGGCCACCTGGCTGCTGTCCACCACGGGCGCGTTCGCGGGCCTGGTCCTGGGCGGCCTCTTCCTGCCCCTGGTGATGCTCGGGCTGCACCAGGCCCTGATCCCCCTCCACACCACCCTCATCGAGCAGCAGGGCTCCACCGTCCTGCTGCCCGTCCTGGCGATGGCGGGCGCCGGCCAGGTGGGCGCCGCCCTGGCGGTCTACGTCCGCCTCCGCCACGACGCCTCGATCCGCTCGACGATCAGATCCGCGCTGCCGGCAGGTCTGCTGGGCGTCGGCGAACCACTGATCTACGGCGTCTCCCTCCCGCTCGGCCGCCCGTTCCTGACGGCCTGCGCGGGCGGCGCGGCGGGCGGCGCCTTCGTCGGCTGCTTCGCGATGCTCGGCGACGAGGTGGGGGCGACGGCGATCGGCCCGTCGGGCTGGGCCCTGTTCCCGCTCCTGACGGGCACGGGCGGCCTGCCCCTGACAGCGGCGATCTACGCGGGCGGGCTGCTGACCGGCTATCTGGTGGGCTTCGCGGCGACGTACTTCTTCGGCTTCGGACGGGCAGCGGCGGCAGGGGCGGCGGCAGGGGCGGCCCCGGAAGCCGGGGCAGCGGCCGAGAAGGGTTGGTACAGCCGGCGCGCGGGGTGACATCGATACATGTCACAGGCGCGCACGGAAGCTCCCCTGGCACCGAACGAGCGGCTCACGCCTGGGATGCGCCCGGCGCACGCCGACATGTGGTTCCGGGATGTTGTGCCCGACCGACCTGCGCGCCATGATTACTCAGAGTGATGATCCATTGCTCTAGGTGACGAGAAGGTCCTTCCTCAAGCGTAGGGTCCGCCCGTCCGTCGAGGCGGGTGCTCACCCCGTCCTCCCCCATCCCCCTTCTGTGCGGCTCGGGCGCTGATGTGCCCCTCGGGCTGCTCGAGAAAGGAGCCCCATGACATCTGTTGCTCGCGGTTCCCTCCTGGGTGCCCCGGTCCCCCGGTGCGCCGGCCCTCCCTTGCAGGCACGTCTCTGCACTGTCACCGCACCGGTCGGCGGCCGCCCTGGAGCGTCCGACCGCGCCGTCCGTGCGCGCACCGAACTCCACCCCTACGGTGGACAGCCCGGCCGCGGCGGGTGCCTCACCCCGGGCACCGACGACCCGGCCGGGCAGGTCCGGCCGGGACTCCCGCGGGCAGCGGCTCCACGACGGGGCCCGAGCGTCGATCCGGATCCGGTGGGGGAACGACTCAGGCCGCTGGGGCCGGCCCGTCGCAGACGACGCCGGCGAAGAGGCGGGCGGCCCCACGGCAGTCACGCCGTGCGGCCGGGCACGGCCGTGCCGAACACCCGCCTCCTCCCCCGCCCGGCGATCGTGGAGGCCCTACGCCTTGGCCTCCGACACCTCCGCGGCCCGCCCGCCCGAGCCGCCGGAGGCGGGCGCCGGCTCCGCGTCGGCCGGGCGGCGGCGCGGGATGAAGGCGGCGATGACGAAGCCGAGCAGGGAGGCGGCGACCCCGGTGATCAGGACGGTGCGGAAGCCGTCCTCGGAGGGCAGGGTGACGGGGCCGAGGGACATGGTCATATGGGCCAGGACGACCCCGGCGACGGCGCTGGCGACCGACGTGCCGATGGACCGCATCAGGGTGTTGAGGCTGTTGGCGGCGCCCGTCTCGGACGGCGGCACGGCGCCCATGATGAGCGCGGGCATGGAGCCGTAGGTGAAGCCGATGCCGGCGCCGATGACGCAGGAGACCAGCACGAAGTGCCACACCTGGTCCATGAGGGCGATGTCGAGGGCGTAGCCGGCGGCGACGATCAGGGCGCCGATCATCAGGGTCACCTTGGGGCCCCTGGCCCGGGAGACGATCGCGGACACGGGGGCCAGGGCCATCATCACCAGGCCGGACGGCGCCATGACCAGGCCCGCGGTGAGCATCGACCTGCCCAGGCCGTAGCCGGTCTGCTCGGGCATCTGCAGGACCTGCGGGATGACCAGGGACATCGCGAACATGGCGAAGCCGATGGCCACCGAGGCGAGGTTGGTGACCAGCACCTGGCGGCGGGCGGTGGTGCGCAGGTCCACCAGGGGTTCGCCCACGCGCAGTTCGTAGACGCCCCACACCGACAGGACCACGACGGCCGCCGCGAACAGGCCCAGGGTGGTGCCGCTCGCCCAGCCCCAGTCGGCGCCCTTCGAGATCGCCAGCAGCAGGCAGATCAGGCCGGCCGCCATGCCGACGGCGCCGGGCAGGTCGAAGCGCCCGCCGGTGCGCTCCGCGGACTCGGGCACGAGGACGAGGACGAGGACGGCGGCCACGACGCCGAGGGCCGCGGAGGTCCAGAACAGCACGTGCCAGTCGAAGGTGTCGGCGATGGCCGCGGCGGTGGGCAGGCCGAGGGCGCCGCCGACGCCGAGGGAGGCGCTGATCACCGCGGTGGCGGAGCCGAGCCGCTCGGCGGGCAGCTCGTCACGCAGGATGGCGATGCCGAGCGGGATGACCCCGGAGGACAGGCCCTGCAGCGCCCGTCCGACGATCATCGGGGTCAGGGAGTCGCTGAGGGCGGCCGTGACGGAGCCCACCACCAGCATGCACATGCTGAACAGCAGCATGCGGCGCTTGCCGTACATGTCACCCAGGCGGCCCGTCACGGGGGTGGCGACGGCGGCGGCGAGCAGGGTGGCGGTGATGGCCCAGGCGGTGTCCGACGGCGAGGCGTGCAGGAGCTGCGGCAGCTCGGTGACGATCGGGATGACCAGGGTCTGCATCAGCGAGACGACGATTCCGGCGAAGGCCAGCACCGCCACCACGGTGTTCGGGCGCGGCGGCGGGGCTTCCGCGGTCGCGGCGGGCCGGGAAGGTTCGTCGGACATGGCAGGAGTCCTCCGTCGGACGACAGGCGTACTTGACTCAGGCAACCTAATCGGATTGATTGACTTAAGCAAGTTAAATCCTGGGAAACTGTATGGGTCCCCCTCCCTCCCCCCGGAGATGGAGCGGAGGGTCAGCTCAGCGTCTTCAGCGACGCCGCGTCGTACGGTTTCAGCTCGTCGAAGCGGCCCTCGAGGACCTTCCGTGCCCAGTGGGGGTCCTGGAGCAGCGCGCGGCCGACGGCGACGAGGTCGAACTCGCCCGCCTCCAGGCGGTCCAGCAGACCGTCGATGCCCTTGAGCGGCGCACCCTCGCCCCGGAACGCGCGCAGGAAGTCACCGTCCAGCCCCACCGAGCCGACCGTGATGACCGGCTTGCCCGTGAGCTTCTTGGTCCACCCCGCCAGGTTGAGATCGACGCCGTCGAACTCCGGGAGCCAGTGGCGGCGCGTGGAGGCGTGGAAGACGTCCACTCCGGCCGCGGCGAGCGGGGCGAGGATCGCCTCCAGCTCCTCGGGGGTGTCGGCGATCCGGACGTCGTACACCTCCTGCTTCCACTGCGAGAAGCGGAAGATCACCGGGAAGGACGGCGAGACCGCCTCGCGCACGGCCGCCACGATCTCCGTCGCGAACGTCGTGCGGGCCACGAGGTCGCCGCCGTACCCGTCCGTGCGGCGGTTGGTGCCCGCCCACAGGAACTGGTCGATGAGGTAGCCGTGCGCGCCGTGCAGTTCCACGCCGTCGAAGCCGATCCGCTCCGCCGCGGCGGCCGCCTCGACGAAGGCCGCGATCACGTCGTCCAGGTCCCGCGGCGTCATGGCCCTGCCCGCGCCCTCGGTGCCGTCGAGCCGGATGCCGGACGGCCCGACGGCCGGCGCCTCCGGGAACGGCGGGGCGCCGGCCTTGCGTGTCATGCCGACGTGCCACAGCTGCGGCACGATCGTGCCGCCGGCCGCGTGCACCGCCTCGGCGACCCTCGCCCAGCCGGCCAGCTGCTCCTCGCCGTGGAACCGCGGGACGCGGTCGCTCTGGCCGGCCGAGGCGTGGTTCACATAGGTGCCCTCGGTGACGATCAGGCCGACGCCGGCGGCCGCGCGGCGCGCGTAGTACGAGGCCACGTCCTCGCCGGGGACGCCGCCCGGCGAGAACTGGCGGGTCATGGGCGCCATGACGATGCGGTTCGGGACGGTCAGGCCGTTGAGCGTGACGGGCCGCGAGAGGATCTCGGCCGCGCGGGACGGGGAGGCGGAGACGGTCACGTGGGTGAGCTCCTCGACGGGGAACGGACAGGGGGCCGGCCGAGCAGCGAACCAGTTGGTATGTGGACGCTGCACCGATGGCACACGTACACCTCAACCGCTCCCGCGACGCGGTATTCCGGCACCCGGGCACCCTTCCGCGTGATCTCGGACACGTGTGCACGGCCGCGGCCGCGGCCGCCTCGCCTCGTCTCCGCCCCGGCTTCGAAGAAGTCCCGGACGTGCTCGACGATGCGCCGCCCGACGCGAGGGGCGGCCGTTTGACGATTGATCAGTTTTCCTGCTGGCAATGACAGTGACGTGGTAACTTCGCGGACCGAGAAGGGGAATCATGCCGACTTCTGGGGGATGGTCGGTGACATTGAGCGCGCCACGGCTGCCGCCGCCCAAGGCCCAGCTGCACCTGACGCTCGTCGAAGAGCTGTGCGCGCTGGACTGCGTTCGGGACCCGGGCCAACGGGTCCTCTTCGGGCAGACGGTCGGCGACTACCTGCAGCACCCCGTGGACCTGCCGGGCAGGGACGCCCGCAACGACGCCGTCGTCCTCGTACAGGCGGCGTTACGGGACCGGCAGGACCTGGAGGTGGGCGTCGAAGCACTGCTCTACGCGGTGGGTCTGCACGAGGGGAGCGATGTCGCGGGCGCCGTGCGCGAGCGCGTCCTGAGCGCCTGGAACCCCGAGCCGAACGTCCCGCTCCCGCTGAGGGAGGCGTTCGAGGACAAGGACGTGAACGCCGCCCGCGCGCTGCTCGCCGCGCACACGGGTGTCGACCGGGAAGAGCTGCGCGACCGGCTGGCCCATGAGTTACGGCTGGACCTCCCGCGCCACCTCACCCCGGTCCAGCTCTTCGACCATCTGCTGGATCTCAACGCCCAGGCGGACGGGCTGCCGCCCACCGTGGTCCTGCTGGAGTTCACGGCCGTGCTCACGCCCGGCGAGAGCGACCGGCACCGGCTGCGCGAGTGGTGCGACACCTGGTCGGCGAACACCGGCGCCCGGGAGGCGCTGCTGCGGCGCCGCGAGCAGATCGAGGCGGCGAGGCTTCCCGACCGGGAGATCCCCCGGTGCCTGACCATCATGGTGGACCCCGCCGACGACGGGTCACCCGACATCTTCGTACGGCACTGGGTCAACCGCACCGCGGGATACTGGGACCCCCTGTCGGGCAGCGTGGAGCGCGCCACGATGGAGACGCTGGGCGCCGCGGTGGAACGGGCGGCACGACGCGGCGAGGAGTTCTGGGCGAACGCGGACAGCGCCGGCGACGACACGAGCCCGATCCATGTCGAGTTCGTCCTGCCCTTCGCCTTGCTCAACCATGACGTCGCGGGCCTGGACATGGACATCGACGCCTCCGGCCCCGTACCCATCGGGCTCCGCTACTACGTCCATCTGCGCAGCCTGGAACGGATGCGCACCCGCGACCCGGCGCAGCTGCGCCGCTGGCGCCTGCGCTGGAAGTCCCTCAAGGCGGCCGCCGTGGCCCGACCCCACAGCTGGACGGACGACGACCGGACGACCGGACTGCGGATCTGGCGCAACAAACTCGTGGCGGACCAGCAGCTGACCGCCGTGACGCTCAGCGCTCCCGCGCTCGAGGGGCAGGCGCTGGAGCCGCTGAAGGCCGCCATCGCCGAGGGCATCGGAGTGGCCCTGTGGGATCGCCGGGACCCGGCGCACCAGCAGATCCCGGCGCAGCTCACCATGCTGATCGGATATCCCGCGGCCCAGCTGCCCGTCACGATCCACCGGCTCCGCACCAAGGCCGAGACGGACGAGAACGGCCCGCAGCTTCCGGGCAGACACGTGGCGTTCTTCTACGACGACCCGTTCAGGCTCATCGACTGCGAGGAGGTGCCGGCTTGACCGAGCACGAGAACGAGCACGAGCGGGACACCGCCGAGAGCGACGGGACGGGAGACCGCTCGTCCTGGCGGTTCTTCCACGCGACCGGTGCCGCACCCACCGGTGAGCCCCCGGCCCTTCCGCCCCCGCCGCCCTGGCGCGAGTTCACGGGCGAGCCGGTCCAGCCCGCCGCCCCCGACGACGAACGGGCGGTCCACCGGCGCCTCGGGACGCACGGCTCCGGGCCCAACCTGCGGGACGAGGACATCGACACCGTCAACGCCGCGCTGCTGCTGCGCCGTCCGCTGCTGGTCACCGGGCCGCCCGGAGTGGGCAAGTCGACGCTCGCCTATCTGATCGCCCGCGAACTCGGGTTGGGGCGGGTTCTGCCGTGGAGCATCGTCAGCCGTACGACACTGCGCGACGGGCTCTACGAGTACGACTCCATCGGCCGCGCCCAGGCCATTGCCGCCTGGCGGGCCGGAGCGGACCCCTCTCCCGAAGCCGCCGCCGATCCGGCGGCCCCCTCGCCCGAACGGGCCCCTTCTCTCGGCGACTTCGTCACCCTCGGCCCGCTGGGCACGGCCCTGCTCGCCTACCGGCGGCCGCGCGTGCTGCTGATCGACGAGCTCGACAAGAGCGACATCGACCTGCCCAACGATCTGCTCCACGTCCTGGAGAACGGCAGTTACGACATCCCCGAGCTGGTCCGCAGCGCGCTGCCCACGGCCGACGTCTTCACGGACGACCCGGGTGGACGCGCCGAGATCGTCGGTGGCCGGGTCGCGTGCCGTGAGTTCCCCGTCGTGGTCATCACCAGCAACGGCGAACGTGAGTTTCCGGCCGCGTTCCGTCGCCGCTGTCTGCCCCTCGAGATGCGCGCGCCGAGCCGCGAACAGCTCATCTCGATCGTCGTCAGCCATCTGCGCCGCAGGCCGGAAGGGGTGGACACGCTCGTCGACGACTTCGAACGCCGGCTGCGCAACGGAGGAACGCAGTCCGTCGACCAGTTGCTGAATGCCGTCCACTTGACCACGGCTGGTAGTTTCCAGGCGGATGCCGACGGGCGTAAGCTGATTGAAATGCTGCTGCGCGACCTCGCGAAAGGCCGCTGATGGACGGCATTCCCAGGGAGCGCGCACCCGACGGCCACGAGAGGGCGGACGGGTCCTCCGTCGACGGTCCGACCTGGCAGGAGATCGCCGACGCCGTCTGGCTCGCTGCCGCCCGCGCGGACTCCGCCCGGCCTCCGGCGGCAGGGCAGGACGAGCCCACGGAGCGGGAGCCGGAGCGGCCCCGGGCCGAGAACACGCCCCGGACGCCTCCCGTCACACCTCCTCCCACCACCCCGGCGAACCCGACGCCGACCGGTGAACCGGGGCCGCCGCCTCGTGACCCCGCTGTGCCCGTCTCCGCCGTCTCCGCCGTCTCCGCCTCCGACGGCGAGTCCGCCGCGCCGGACCGGGTGCGGGCCGTCGGCCCGCGAGCCGACGCCCCCGCGCGACCACGGCCGGGGCCGCGCCCGGCGCCGCCTCGCCTCGCCAAGGCGCTGCACGGGCTGAGCCGCACGGTGCCCGCCCGCGCCCGCAAGGAGCTGGACGAGGAGCGCACGGCCCGGCAGGGCATCTCCGACAACCTGTGGGTCCCCTACCTGCGGCCCGCCGCCGAGAAGGCCCTCGACCTCGTCCTGCTCGTGGATCGCGCGCCCACCATGCGGATCTGGGAGGACCGGGCGGCCGCGATCGCCGTGGAGGCCGTCCGCAGCGGCGCCTTCCGGGATGTGCGCACGGCAGGGCTGGAGTTACCGCCGCGGGGTCGGGCACGGCTCCGCTGGTCCGGGGGCCGCCCCGGCGACCCCGGCGAACTGATCGACGCGCGGGGGGCGCGTGTCCACCTTCTCGTCACGGACGGACTGGCGCACGGCTGGGCGAGCCCGGCGGCGGACGACCTGCTGTCACGGCTCGCGCGCAGTGGCCCCACCGCCCTGGTGCACCTGTTGCCCACCTACCTGTGGCACCGCTCCTCGATCCACCCGTACCACGCCGAACTCGGTGCCGGCGGGTTCGGCGCGCCCAACACCCGCATCGACCAGCACGCGCCGGCGTGGGCGTCCCCCTCGGAGGAGATCCCGAGGCCGGGTGTTCCCGTCCCGGTGCTGAGTCTGAAACCCGCGTCCTTCGCGGCCTGGGCGGGCCTCGTCGCGGGAGAGCGCGGCGCGCTCACGGCGCTGCCGTTCGTCGACGCGGGCAGCATGGCCAGGGGCAGGCCGACGCCCGGGCTGCGTGCGCCGCGCCCGGCCGGACCCGCCGCGGCCGACGCGGCCGTGCGCCGCTTCTGCTCACTGGCCACGCCGACCGCGCGCCGGCTGGCCGTCCAGCTGGCCGCGGTGCCCTTCGAGTTCGAACTGATCGAGGAGTTGCGCCACCGGGCCCTGCCCGAGGCGGGGCCCGAGCACGTGGCCGAGATCCTGATGGGTGGTCTCGTCGACTGGGGCGACCCCGGCGGCGACGGCCGGCCCGACTTCGCCGAGGGCATCCGCGAGGCCCTCCTCGCCACCGGGACGCGCAGTCAGCTCGCCCGGCTGGTGAACCTCTTCGCCGATCTGCCCAGCGGAGGCGGCCGGGGGGAGCGGCTGCGGGCCGCGCTCCGGGACCCCGAGGGCGCCGCGCTGCCGGAGACCACGCCCGCCAACCGGTCCTGGGTGCGCCTCGAACTCGCCGTGCTCAAGGCGCTCGCGGGCCCCTATGCGCGACGGGCCTCACGCGTCGCCGCGGGGGTCGGCGTCGGGCCCGTCGGCGTCGGCGGAGCCTCCCCTGTCGTCACCGCACCGGGTGGTTCTCCCCATGTCCGAGGAGACCAGCCACCCAAAGCGGGCATAAGCGCCCAGAAGACCACCCGGATCTCCCCGAACGACAGCGAACCGCCTGGAGCACGTGTGCCGACGACCACCCCCCAACCCTCTGATGCCGAGGTCCGGAAGGCTGAGCCCATCATGGAGTCCAAAGTTGCCCAACCCCTCTTCGTCCGCTCCGGTCAGCCGAGGGTCATGGGGAACGTCCCGCCGAAGAATCCCAACTTCACCGGCCGGGAGAGCCTGCTGGAAGCCGTCGAGGAACAACTGCGCGCGGAGGAGACCGCCGCGGTGCTCCCCCACGCTCTGCACGGCATGGGTGGGGTCGGGAAGTCCCAGCTCGCCATCGAGTACGTCTACCGGCACAGCCACGAGTACAACGTCATCTGGTGGATCCCCGCCGAGCGCGACAACCTCGTGCTCGGCGCGCTCGTCGACCTCGCCCGCGCCCTGAACCTGGACGTCGGCCCGCAGGCCAACACGGCGGTGCCCGCGGTCCGCGAGGCGCTGCGCACCGGAAAGCCCTACGACAACTGGCTGTTGGTCTTCGACAACGCCGAGGACATCGACGCGGTCCGGGCCTACTTCCCCACCGGCGGCCCCGGGAAGATCATCGTCACCTCGCGCAACCGCGACTGGGAGCGCGTCGCCAGGCCCCTGACCGTCAACGTGTTCGAACGCGCGGAGAGCATCGCCCTGTTGCAGCGCAGGGCCAGAGACCTGAGCACCGAGGAGGCCGACCGGCTCGCCGAGGCCCTCGGCGACCTGCCGCTCGCCATCGAGCAGGCGGGCGCCTGGCACGCCGCCACCGGCATGCCCGTCACCGAGTACCTGGAACTGCTCGAACAGCGCAGGCCCGGCATCCTGGAGCTCGACCCCTCGCCGGACTATCCGGTCTCCGTCGCCGCCGCGTGGAACATCTCCCTGGACCAGCTGGCCGAGAGCAACCCCGCCGCCCGGCAGCTGCTGGAGATCTGCGCCTGCATGGCCCCCGAGCCCATCCCGCTGAGCATGCTGCGCGGCACCCGCAACGTCGACATCACACCGGAACTCGACCCCATCCTGCGCGACCCGGTGCTCCTGGCCCGAGCCACCCGCGACCTGAGCAAGCTGTCGCTGATCAAGCTCGACCACAAGAACGGCACCCTGCAGATGCACCGCCTGATGCAGACGGTGCTCGCCGCGGGTCTCGGCACGGAGCAGACCACGGCGCGGCGCAGCGCAGCGCACGTGCTGCTCGCCAACGCCAAACCCGGCTCCCCCGGCTCACCCGACCAGTGGCCCTCCTACCAGGCCCTGCTGCCGCACGTGCTGGCCAGTGGCGCGGTCCGCAGCCCCGACCCCTGGGTCCGCGAACTCGTCACCTCCATGGTGCTCTACCTGTACTTCTGGGGCGCGCACACCGCCGGCGCCGACATGGCGCGGGAGGCGTGGACCGCCTGGAACGCCCAGTCGGGGGAGGAGAACGCCCAGGTCCTCCTGATCGGCAAACACCTGGCCTTCCTGCTCCTCCAGATCGGCGAGGTCGCCGAGGCCCTGGACATCAACCAGACGGTCCTCGACATCTCCCGGCGGGACTCCGTCCCCGAGGAGGACCTCATCGACTCCATGACGCAGATGGCCGGCGCCCTGCGGTACAAGGGCGAGTTCACCGCCGCCCGCGCTCTGGACGAGGAAGCCGACGGCCGCGCCCGCGATCTGTTCGGTCCCGAGGAGCCGCCCACCCTGCTGGCCGCCCACAGCTACGGGGTGTCGCTGCGCGGCTGCGGCGAGTTCGCGGCGGCGCGCGCGCTGGACGAGGAGACGGCCCGTCAGTGGGAGACGCTGTACGGGCCGGCCAACAACCTCACCCTCAACACGATCAACGGTCTCGCCATCGACGTCCGCGAGGACGGCGACTACCCGGCCGCCCGGGTGATGCAGGAGGAGACCTACCGGATCTACCGCACCGTCTTCGGCGAGGACAACGCGGCCACCATCCGCGCCGCCCGCAACCTCGCCGTGTGCCGGCGCCGCGACGGCGCGCTCCAGGAGGCGTCGAAACTCACCGAGGAGACGCTCGAACGCTTCACGGTGCGGTACGGCGCCGAGTACCCGGACACCCTCGCCTGCGCCGTGAACGCCACCGTCGACCGGCGGCTGCGCGGGGACCTCGCCGGCTCCCGGGACCTGGGCGAGAAGACCCTGAAGCACTATCGGTCGACGCTCGGCCCTGGGCACGCGTACACGCTCACCACGATGACCAACCTCGCGGCGACCCTGCGCACCCTGGGGGAGATCGACGCCGCCGAGGCCCTGGACACCGAAGCCTCGGAGGCTTTCCGCGCGACGTTGGGGGACAAGCACCCCTTCACCCTCACCGCCGTGCTGGGACTGGCGAACAACCACTACGCCAGGCTGGACTTCGACACGGCCAGAGGCATCGACGAGAAGAACCTGCCGAAGTTGGTCGAGGCGTGCGGCCCCCATCACCCCCTGACCCTCTCCTGCCGCGCCAACCTGGCTCTCGACCTGCGCGGGCTCGGCCGGATCCAGGAAGCCGACGGCCTCAACGCCGAGGCCGTCGACGGCTTCATGAGGGTCCTGGGGCCCGATCATCCCTGGCTGGCGGCGGCCCGGCTCCACCAGCGGATCGAGTGCGACATCGCGCCGATGCCGCTGTAGGCGGCAGCGCGGACCCGGGGCGCCCGGCCCCAGGTCCGGCGTCGACCGCGCCGCGTGGTCTCAGAGGCCGCCCGGCGCGGTCGACGGCAGTGAGCCACCGGCCGTGTCGCTCGGATGCGGCGGCATCATGTGCGGGGCTTCGGTCGGCACGGCATCGGCCACGGCCGGAGCGGGGGCCGGGTCGTCGGACAGCCGGCCGGCGGGGGGCACCGGCAACCTGCCGGAGCGCTCCGCGCGTTCCCGCAGACGGCCGACCAGGACCAGCAGGGGCTGGGTGATCAGGCTCGTGAGGAGAGCCATCAGGACCAGCACCGTGTAGAGCCGGCCGCGCACCAGCCCCGCCTGGAGGCCGGCGTTCAACGCGATCAGCTCGGTCAGGCCACGGGTGTTCAGCAGCACCCCGACCGTGCTCGCGTCATGCCTGTCCAGACCCGAACAGCGGCCCGCGACCGTCCCGCTGACCACCTTGGCGGTGACCGCGAGCGCGGTCACCGCGAGCAGCGCGACCGCCCCCGTGGCATCGAGCCCGCCGATCGCGACGCTCTTGCCGGAGACCACGAAGAAGAAGGGCAGGAGCAGCAGGCCGATGTCGTGCAGCGGGCGCACCAGATCGGGATCCAGCGTGCCGCCCCGCTCCCGGGGGGTGACGACCCCGGCGAGCAGCGCACCGAAGATGACGTGCAGTCCGAGCGCGTTGGTCACCCACGCCGACGCGAAGGCGAAGCCCACCAGTACGGCCAGCCGCATCGAAGGATCGACCTCGGCACGCCACAGCAGGCGACGCAGCACCGGCCGGGCGACGCGCAGCATCACCGCGGTGAACAGCGCGGCCAGCAGCAGTCGCACCTGCCAGGAGAGCCCGCCGTGCGCGTCGGATTCGAGCAGCGTGCCGATCAGGACCGTCCAGCCCATCACATCGATCAGGCCCGCCGCGGACACGGCGACGATCCCCGGCACGGTCCCGGCGAGCCCGTTCTCCCGGACTATGGCCGTGAGCACGGGCACCGCCGTGATGGACAGCGCGACGCCGAAGAAGAGCACCGAGGCCGCCGTCAGCTCCTCGGGGGCGCCCAGCTTCGCCAACTGCTCGTGGAAGAGCAGCGCCGCACCCGTCCCGGCCGCCATGGGCAGCAGGAAGGCGGCGGTGGACACGGCCAGCACCGTGCGGGCGCGTCCGCCGAGCATGCGCAGGTCGAGCTCGTAGCCGACGGCGAAGAGGAAGAGCACGAGGGCGATCTGGGACATCCCGGTCAGCACGGGTGCGATCTGCTCGGGGAACAGGGTGGCGGAGAGTCCGGGAGAGATCCCCGTCAGCATCGTCGGCCCGAGCGCGATGCCCGCGATCAGCTGGCCGATGATCGTCGGCTGACGTAAGCGCCTCGCGAGCCAGCCCGCGGTGTGGGCGACGAGAAGGATGAGGGCGGTGGCACCGACGAGATGAGTGATCATCACCTCAGAGCTCATGAGCTCCCCCTGTGGAGTCCGGTGCCGGGCCAAGTGCCTCGGCAGGTGGATGCAGACCAGGCGCCAGATCGCTGCTCCCCCGCATGGCGGGGCAACTTTTTCAGGGTACTGCTAAGTTGACGGAACGTTGCGTAGCGTGATCGAGTCACGGTGGCACGGGGGGGCGGCTGAATGACGACAGTCCTGTTCATTCACGGCACGGGGGTACGGGAGCCCGGGTTCTCCGCCCTCTACGAACGCTTCTCGACGGGGCTCCGTGAGCTCGTCCCCTCCGCCCGGACGTCTCCCTGCTACTGGGGAGGGCAGCTCGGCGCGACGCTGGGCGCCGGCGGCCTCTCCGTCCCGTACTCCGGGGGGAGGAGCCGCGGCGGGCCCGTGGCCGACGGCGACGAGACGGAAGCCTGGGCCGAGCTCTACCGCGACCCCCTGGCGGAGCTGGCGCCGGCCGCGGCCGGCGGCGGCGCGGGCGAGGAACTGCCACCCGGCGCACCGCTGCCCGTCGAGCGCCCCCGTGCGCTGCTCGCCGCTCTCGACGGGCACGTCGACGACATCGCCACCGGCACCGGGCTCGGCGGTCCGCACCTCCGGGCGGCCGTCACCGAGTTGTCCCGCACCCCGCTGCTCGGGCCCGCCGCCACGGCCGTGCCCGACGACGACGACCTCGCACGGCTGCTCGCCCGCGCCCTCGTGGCGGCGGCCCTCTCCTCGGCGCTCGCCGAGGATGCCCCGGTCGTCCCCGACGGGGCTGCCAGGGACGCCGCGGTGGCCGCGCTCACCGAGCACATGGGCGCCCGCCCCGAGGGCTCCGAACGGGGCGTCGGCGCCCTGCTCGCCCGCCCCGCGCTGCGGCTGGCCACCCGCCACGCGGTGCGCCGTCGGCGGGCGCTCACCGAGGCCGCGCATCCGGCGGCCGCCGACATCATGCTGTACCTGGCCCGCGGGGAGCCCCTGCGCCGACGGCTGAGAGAAACGGTCGGGGAGCTGGAGCCGCCGGTGGTCGTCGTCGGTCACAGCCTCGGCGGGATCATCGCCCTGGAGACGCTGATCGGGACCCCCCTCCCCCAGGTCGAACTTCTGATCACGGTGGGATCGCAGGGGCCCTTCCTTTACGAGAGCGGCGCGCTGCCCGCGCTCGTGCACCCCGAACCGCTGCCGGCCCACATGCCCGACTGGCTGAATCTGTACGACCCTCGGGATCTGCTGGCCTACGTCGGTGCCCCGCTCTTCCCCGGACGCGTCACCGACATCGAGGTCGACAACGGGCAGCCGTTCCCCGCCTCGCACAGCGCCTACTGGACCAACCGCGCCGTCTACCGCGCGATCGCCGGGCGGCTGCCGTGACCGGCTCCGCCGCTCCCGAACGGACCTTCGCCCTCGTCGTGGGCATCGAGCGCTACGCCGCCGGTTCCGCCTGGGAGCTGCCCGGACCGGCACGCGATGCGCTCCGCTTCCGCGACTGGCTGCTGCGCCACGGCGTACCGGACGGCAACATCCTTCTCTGCCTCAGTCCGCTGGCCGAGACGACGACCCCCCATCTGCCGGCCGACCACGGCACGCTGCGCCGCCTCCTCGTCTCCCGGCTCCCCGCCCTGGGCTCGGGGAGGCTGTGGGTGTGGTGGGGCGGCCACGGCGTGCTCGACCGGGACGAGCGGCTGCGGCTGTTCTGCGCGGACGCCACCACGGCCGACAAGCGCAACCTGGATCTGGAATCGATGCGCAGATCCCTGGCCAGCGACGCGCTGCCCGGCCTCACCCGTCAGACCTGGATCGTGGACGCCTGCCAGACCTTCGAGGAACAGCACGGCTTCCACCACAGCCTGCCCGCCGAGACCCTGCCCACGGGGCAGCGGGTCCAGGTCCACCACCAGGCGCTGCTGCTGGCGGCGTCCCGGGGCCAGCGGGCCGTCAACGACCCGGCCCGCGGTACCGGCCTGTTCTCGGACAGCGTCCTCGACGCGCTGAACGGGTCCCCCGGGCCGTGGCCGGACCCGGAGTCGCTCTTCCAGGTGGTACGGGAACGCGTCGAGCGGCTCAGGACCGGGCGCCGCACCGAGCAGCTGCCGGTGCTGTCCTTCCACAGCCCGCAGCGCAGCGACCACATGTCGCCACCCGTGGCCGGGAACCCGTCGCACACACCGGTGGCACGGCTGCTCACGGCTCTGCTGGCGTACCCGATGATGGAGGACCCGGAGCAACGCCAGACGATGGTCGCGGAGCTGGGCACCAGGACCGTCGAGCGGATGCGGCGGCACAGCACGCCCCGCACCGACCTCATCGGCATCGTCCGTGCCCTGAGCCGGCAGTCCGGCGAACTGTGGCTGCTGTACGACTCGGTCACCCTGCTGGACGACGACGAGGCACGGGCGACGGCTCTGGAGGCGGCCGTTCGAGACTGCGCGGGCCCACGGCAGCCCGCGGCCGGCATCTGACGCGTGATCGACTGGCTTGATCGCATGGGCTTTCCGAGGCGACTCCGGTTCGTCATCATGGAAGGACCTGACGTCGCGAGCGGGCGCGAGCTCAGGGCGCAGGAGTGAGGCACACGAAGGGGGAAGTGCGTTGCACGAGCCGACCGGCGCCGACCATCCGGGGTGTACGGCCCTTCCGGGCCATGTCGAATCCGATCTGACGGATCTGACCGGAGTGAGCCTGGCCGCGCTCCGCGCCGTCCCCGCAGCGCTGCGCAACGAGCGGCTGCTCTCCGAGACGCGGCGTGCCCGCAGCAATGCCATGGGCAGCAGCAATCCCTCGGGCGGCGGCAGGGTCGCGTAGATGGCGCGGCGGCAGCACGGCCGGTTCCGCATGCCCGGTCGCTGGTTCGACGAACTCGCCTCCGGCGGCGGCTCGGCCGACGCGGTCGAGTTCCTCGTACAGGCCGAACGCACGCGGCGCCTCATGCTGCTGGCCGAGCTGCTCGACCGGCTCGACGAGCACCCGGACGCACTGCGCGGGCTGGGCACGGCGGCAACGGCCTGGCGGCTGATCGCGGAGGCCGCCGAGGCGCGTCCCGACACGGCCGAGGCCCTGCTGATGAGCCCTCAGATCGGCTGCTGGACCGCGCACATGCTCCGCCGCCTGCACGGCACCGCGGCCGGACCGCCGCTGTGGGCGGACGCCGGACACCTCTTCCTCGTCTGTCTCGTCGCCCGGATCCGGGCCGGGCTCGACACCGACCTCGTCGTGCCCGTACGCGGCGGCGAGGTCGCCCTGCCGACGCTCGGCCTCGTGCGTCTGGGCGGCTGCCCCGACGGGACCGTCACGGCCGTCGCACGCCTGCGCGGCCCTCGTCTGCGCCTCACCTGCGGTCGCCGGTCGGTGACGGTCCGTCCGCTGGACGGGGCGAGGAGCGACGACTGGATCCCGCTGCGCAGCTTCGAGCGTACGTCGATCTGGCTCGACGACCTCGATCCGTACCGCGACCTCGACGAACCGGTCCCACCCCGGCCGGTGGACGACGCGGAGGCGGAGAGCTGGCAGCGGATGTTCGGCGAAGCGGCGTCCGTCCTCCGCTCCCCGGGACCCGAGCCGGGCCGACTGCACATCGCGGAGGTGCGCCGGATCGTGCCCTGGACCGGCAAGTCCTCCGCCCCGGTCCATGACGACACGTTCCTGCTGAGTGCCACCACGCAGGACGCCTTCGGTTCCATGGTGATCTCCCGGCCCGCGAACGGGCTCGACCTCGCCGAAGCCATGGTCCACGAGTTCCAGCACAGCAAACTCGGCGCGCTGCTCCACCTCTTCCCACTGCTCGACGACGACGGCGCGGAGACCCACTACGCGCCCTGGCGCCCCGACCCCCGCCCCCTCACCGGGCTGCTGCACGGCGCGTACGCCTTCACCGGCGTCACCGGTTTCTGGCGCCTCCGGATGGACGACAAGGCGGCCGACCCCGACCTCGCGACGTTCCACTTCGCCCTGCGCCGCCTCCAGACCCGGCTCGTCGTCCGCACCCTGCTCACCCGGGCCGTGCTCACCGCCCCGGGCACCCGCCTGCTGCAGGGCCTCGCGGCCACGCTCGACGCCTGGCTCCGCGAGCCCGTCGCCCCCGGCATCGCCGCCCGCGCACGCGAGGCCGCCCTCGGCCACCTCGTCGAATGGCGCCTGCGCAACCTGCGGTGCGGCGAGGCGGAACGGTCGGCCCTCTCGGGCGCCTTCCGCGACGGCACCCCGCCCCCGCCGTCCTCGCTCCACCGGCCCGCGCTCACCGGCGAGCACTCCCCCTGGGCCGACTCCCGCATCCCCCTCTACTGCGCTCCGCCCGGCGCCCCGGTCACCGCCGACGCCCGCCTCGCCGCCGGCGACCACGAAACAGCCGGGCGCCTGTACGCCGAGGAGCTGCGCCGCGCACCGGACGACCGCCACGCCCTCGCCGGCTGGCTCCTCGCCACCGCCCGCACCACCCCGGGCCACCGCTCGCTCCTCCGCCGCCCCGAGCGTCTCCTGGCCGTGCGGCCCCGCACCCCGGTGGAGCTGCGGCGCGCCGCCGACTGGCTGGCTTCGGGGCGCTGACCGGGGCCTGTTGCGGACGTCCCGTCCGCCCCGCGAGGCCGGCGGACGTGACCGGCCCGGAAAACGCCCGAGGGCGGCACCCCCTGCGATCAGGGAGTGCCGCCCTCGGTGGAACGGACCGGGTCCGAGCCTGGTGTCAGGCTCAGAAGTCCATGTCACCGCCCGGCATGCCGCCGCCGGCGGGCGCGGCGGCCTTCTCCGGCTTGTCGGCGATGACGGCCTCGGTGGTGAGGAACAGCGCGGCGATGGAGGCGGCGTTCTGCAGCGCGGAACGGGTCACCTTCGCCGGGTCGATGATGCCTTCCTTGACCAGGTCGACGTACTCGCCGGTCGCGGCGTTCAGGCCGTGACCCGGGGTCAGGTTGCGCACCTTCTCCACCACGACGCCGCCCTCGAGGCCGGCGTTGACGGCGATCTGCTTCAGCGGGGCCTCGAGCGCCAGCTTGACGGCGGCGGCACCGGTGGCCTCGTCGCCCTCGAGCTCCAGCTTCTCGAAGACCTGGGACGCCTGGAGCAGGGCCACGCCGCCACCGGCGACGATGCCTTCCTCGACGGCCGCCTTCGCGTTGCGGACGGCGTCCTCGATGCGGTGCTTGCGCTCCTTGAGCTCCACCTCGGTGGCGGCACCGGCCTTGATGACGGCCACGCCGCCGGCCAGCTTCGCCAGGCGCTCCTGCAGCTTCTCGCGGTCGTAGTCGGAGTCGCTGTTCTCGATCTCGGCGCGGATCTGGTTGACCCGGCCCGCGACCTGCTCGGCCGAGCCGGCGCCGTCGACGATGGTGGTCTCGTCCTTGGTGATGACGACCTTGCGGGCGCGGCCCAGGAGGTCCAGGGTCGCGTTCTCCAGCTTGAGGCCGACCTCCTCGGAGATGACCTCGCCGCCCGTGAGGATGGCGATGTCGCCGAGCATGGCCTTGCGGCGGTCGCCGAAGCCCGGGGCCTTGACGGCGACGGACTTGAAGGTGCCGCGGATCTTGTTGACGACCAGGGTCGACAGGGCCTCGCCCTCGACGTCCTCGGCGATGATCAGCAGCGGCTTGCCCGACTGCATGACCTTCTCCAGGAGCGGGAGCAGGTCCTTGACCGAGGAGATCTTGGAGTTGGCGATCAGGATGTACGGGTCGTCGAGGGCGGCCTCCATACGCTCCATGTCGGTGGCGAAGTACGCCGAGATGTAGCCCTTGTCGAAGCGCATGCCCTCGGTGAGCTCCAGCTCGAGACCGAAGGTCTGCGACTCCTCGACGGTGATGACGCCTTCCTTGCCGACCTTGTCCATGGCCTCGGCGATCAGCTCGCCGATCTGGGTGTCGGCGGCGGAGATGGAGGCCGTGGAGGCGATCTGCTCCTTGGTCTCGACGTCCTTCGCCTGCTCCAGCAGGGCGGCGGAGACGGCCTCGACGGCCTTCTCGATGCCGCGCTTCAGGGCCATGGGGTTGGCACCGGCGGCCACGTTGCGCAGGCCCTCGCGGACCAGCGCCTGGGCGAGCACGGTCGCGGTGGTCGTACCGTCACCGGCGACGTCGTCCGTCTTCTTGGCGACTTCCTTGACCAGCTCGGCGCCGATCTTCTCGTACGGGTCCTCGAGCTCGATCTCCTTGGCGATGGAGACACCGTCGTTGGTGATCGTGGGGGCGCCCCACTTCTTCTCGAGGACGACGTTGCGGCCCTTCGGGCCGAGGGTCACCTTGACGGCGTCCGCGAGCTGGTTCATGCCGCGCTCGAGGCCGCGCCGCGCCTCCTCGTCGAACGCGATGATCTTGGCCATGTGAAGTGGTCCTCCCAGGACTGGGGGTGATTACTTCGGACCGCGCCCGCGCCCGCGACGGACGGCCCCGGCCGGTGGTTCCTTGCCCCACCCGGTCCGTGGCCTCACCGACCCGGTCCATCATTGTCACTCTCACCTTCAGAGTGCTAACGCCAATGATTAGCACTCGACCCCCCCGAGTGCAAGGCGCGCCCGTGAAGCGGGCTCGTTCAGGGGGGTGGCGGGAGACGGGTGGGCGCAAGGCGCGCCCGCGAAGCGGGCTCGTTCAGGGGGGGTGGCGGGAGACGGGTGGGCGCCGCGCCGGACGCGGCTGCGGCCTGGGTCAGGCCGGGTTCAGGTGCCGGGCGGCGTTCGGGGCCGGACGGACCGAGGGGCCCGTATCCCGGGTGGGATACAGGCCCCTCGACACGTCGAACAGTTCAGTCGTCGGCGCGTACTTCAGCCGGCCACGCGGACCATGTCGGCCTGCGGACCCTTCTGCCCCTGCGAGATCTCGAACTCGACCCGCTGGCCCTCTTCCAGGGTGCGGTAGCCGTCCATCTGGATGGCGCTGTAGTGGACGAATACATCCGCACCACCGTCGACCGCGATGAAGCCGTACCCCTTCTCCGCGTTGAACCACTTGACGGTGCCCTGAGCCATGCCTAACTCCCCTATTACTGGCCCTTGCACAGATCCACACTTCGCGGATCCGGGTCAGACCTCACCCCCCAACGGTTGGGGGCGTGCGCCGGAACGCGTCGACCGCGGCTGAATGTATCTGTCCAACTGCCGTGTGCAACAGGTCAATCGGACGAGAAATCCGGGCATGACCGGTCGGGAATGTACGAAGAATTCACCCGACTTCAGGGCAAGTCGGGCCCGACAAAAGGAGTGAATGGCGCAAAAGCACTGCACACTTTGGCTACTTCTTGCCGGGTGTACGGCAAGAACTCATAGGCCCCGGTGGGGAAACCGGGAGCACGTTCCCCAACTCTACCCTGCTCAACCATGCAGAATTGCCCCCTCCGTTTCTCTCACGGAGAGGGCAATTCGATGAACTCTCGGTGTTCACCCTTACCGAGGGTAAGGAACACTCCGCCGAGTGGCCGTCAGCCGCCCGCGACGGCCGGGATGATGGAGACGCCCGCGCCGTCCGGCGTCGCCGTCTCCAGGCCCTGCTCGAAGCGGACGTCGTCGTCGTTCACGTAGACGTTGACGAAGCGGCGCAGCTTGCCCTGGTCGTCCAGCACACGGGCCGCGATGCCGGTGTGGTTCTTCTCCAGGTCGGCGATGACCTCGGCCAGGGTGGCGCCCTCGGCGGACACCTCGGCCTGCCCGCCGGTGTAGGTGCGCAGGATGGTGGGGATGCGGACGGTGACGCTCATGCGGTGGGACCTCCGGTCGGAGTACTGCTGGTGGTGGTAGGGGGCGGGCAGGAGGTCAGACGAGGCCGGCCTCGCGGAACGAGTCGAGGGTGGGGCGGATGGTCGCGGTCAGGCCCGTGCCGGCCACCGCGTCGAGGGTCTTCAGACCGTCTCCCGTGTTGAGGACGACCGTCGACTTCGCCGGGTCGAGGAGGCCGTTCTCGATCAGCTTGCGCGTGACGCCGACGGTCACACCGCCGGCCGTCTCCGCGAAGACGCCCTCGGTGCGGGCGAGCAGTTTGATCGCGTCGACGATCTGCTCGTCGGTCACGTCCTCCACCGCGCCGCCCGTGCGGCGCGCGATGTCGAGGACGTACGGGCCGTCCGCCGGGTTGCCGATCGCCAGCGACTTGGCGATGGTGTCCGGCTTCTGCGGCCGGACGACGTCGTGGCCCGACTTGAAGGCCACCGACACCGGCGAGCAGCCCTCCGCCTGGGCGCCGAAGATCTTGTAGGGCCGGTCCTCGACGAGCCCGAGCCCGATCAGCTCCTGCAGGCCCTTGTCGATCTTCGTGAGCTGCGAGCCGGAGGCGATCGGGACCACGATCTGGTCCGGCAGCCGCCAGCCCAGCTGTTCGGCGATCTCGTACGCCAGGGTCTTCGACCCCTCCGCGTAGTAGGGCCGGAGGTTGACGTTGACGAAGCCCCAGCCCTCGCCGGCCGGGTCACCGATCAGCTCGGAGCAGAAGCGGTTCACGTCGTCGTAGTTGCCCTCGATGCCGACGAGGTCGCCGCCGTAGACCGCGGCCATGACGATTTTGCCCTGCTCCAGGTCGTGCGGGATGAACACGCAGGAACGCAGTCCGGCCCGGGCCGCCGCGGCGCCGACCGCGCCCGCGAGGTTGCCGGTGGAGGAGCAGGAGAGGGTGGTGAAGCCGAAGGCCCGCGCCGCCTCCAGCGCCTGGGCGACCACCCGGTCCTTGAAGGAGTGCGTCGGGTTGCCGGAGTCGTCCTTCACGTACAGCCCACCGGTCACGCCCAGCTCGCGCGCCAGGTTGTCGGCCTTGACGAGCTTGGTCCAGCCGGGGTTGAGGTTCGGCTTCTCGGTGACGTCCGCCGGGACCGGCAGCAGCGGGGCGTAGCGCCAGATGTTCGCGGGACCCGCCTCGATCCGCTTCCGCAGTTCCTCGGTGTCATAGCCCGAGAAGTCGTAGGCGATCTCCAGCGGGCCGAAACACTCCTCGCAGGCGAAGACCGGCCCGAGCGGCACGCGGTGGCCGCACTCGCGGCAGGACAGGGCCGCGGCGGGACCGAGATTCACGGAGTTCGTGGTGCTTGCAACTGTCTGCGCAGCCATTGAGGCGAGGCCCTTTCTCCTCATCTTCCTCACGGCGCATCTCGCCGTGAGACGGATTTGGCACCTTCCCTAGCCGTGAGCCTCGCTGTGACGACGAGAGCCGGCTGGAGGGTTGCCGGGGCTTCATCGGGCCGTGTCCCTCTGCCCCTCTGGATGAGCTGTATGCGGTTGTTTCACTGGTGTCGGCAGCGGCGACTCCCGACATGCGATGGTCACCGGCGTTGTTCAAGACTGTAACCGAAGGCCAGCAGAGTTGAGATAGTCGTCCGGTCCGCGAGACGGATCACACAGTCGAGACCCATTCGAAGATCCCTTGATCCCCTTTGACGACCGCGACCCACCGAACGTACCGTCGTCCGTCGAACGTGAGGAGCCGCAGACTGTGCTGGAAGAAGTCGAGCGCTGGCTGAGCACCCGCTCCTGGTCCGTGACCGACCGTCCGCTCCACCAGGTCCTGGCCGCCAAACGCACCTCGGGCTCCTCGGTCAGTGTGGTGCTGCCCGCACTCAACGAGGAGGAGACGGTCGGCGAGATCGTCTCCGTCATCCGCCACGATCTCATGCAGCAGGTTCCGCTCGTCGACGAGATCGTCGTGGTCGACTCCGGCTCCACGGACCGCACGTCCGAGGTCGCCGCGGCGGCCGGCGCGACGGTGGTGCACCGCGACGCGATCCTGCCGCGCATCCCGGCGGTGCCCGGCAAGGGTGAGGTGCTGTGGCGCTCCCTCCTCGTGACCGGCGGGGACATCGTCTGCTTCATCGACGCGGACCTGAAGGAGTTCTCGTCGGACTTCGTCTCCGGGATCGTGGGCCCGCTGCTCACCGACCCGGGCGTGGACCTGGTGAAGGCGATGTACGACCGGCCGCTGACGCTGGCCGGCGAGCGCGGCTCCGGCACGGGTGCCGCGGGCCAGGGCGGACGCGTCACGGAGCTGATGGCGCGCCCGCTGCTGAACATGCACTGGCCGCAGCTGGCCGGTTTCGTCCAGCCGCTCGGCGGCGAGTACGCGGCCCGCCGCTCGCTGCTGGAACGGCTCCCGTTCCCGGTCGGCTACGGGGTGGAGCTGGGCATGCTGGTCGACGCCCTGCACCTGGTGGGCCTGGACGCGCTGGCCCAGGTCGACGTGGGCGTGCGCATCCACCGCCACCAGGACGGCCAGGCGCTGGGCCGCATGGCCGCCGCGATCTACCGCACGGCGCAGCTGCGGCTGGCCCGCGGGCATCTGGTCCGCCCCTCCCTCACCCAGTTCGAGCGGGGCGTGCACGGCTTCGAGCCGCGTACGTACCGCGTGGACACGGAGGAGCGGCCGCCGATGGCGGAGATCGAGGAGTACGTGGAGCGCAAGGCCGCCTGACCGCGCCCCTCCGGGGGCGCGGGCCGGCGCGGGTCGGGCACCGGTTTCGGCCGTTGTATACGGTTCCGCAGACGGCCGAACCGCACGTTTGAGCGTTTTCGGCTCGGGCTAGGTTTCGTGGCATGGCTTCCACGCATGTGGCTTCGCAGCACGCTCGCGTTCTCGTCGCGTCCAACCGCGGCCCGGTCTCCTACGCGCTGGACGAGACCGGAACGCTCACCGCCCGGCGCGGCGGCGGCGGGCTGGTGTCGGGCCTGTCGGCGATCGGACCGGAGGCGGACGCGGTGTGGGTGTGCGCGGCGCTGGGCGACGGCGACCGCGAGGCCGTGCGCCGCACGGGTGGCGCGCTCGATCCGTCGGACACGGGCGGGCAGCGGGTGCGGATGCTCGACATCGCCCCGCAGGTGCACGCGGACGCGTACAACGGCGTCGCGAACTCGGTGCTGTGGTTCGTGCACCACATGCTGTACCAGACCCCGCTGGAGCCGGTCTTCGACGCGGGGTTCCGGCGGCAGTGGGCGTCGTACGAGGCGTACAACCGCGCGTTCGCCGAGGCGCTGGCCCAGGAGGCGGCCCCTCGGGCGGCGGTTCTCATCCAGGACTACCACCTCAGCCTGGCCCCCCGGATGCTGCGCGAGCTGCGTCCCGACCTCAGGATCGGCCACTTCTCGCACACGCCGTGGGCGCCGCCCGACTACTTCCGGCTGCTGCCCGACGACATCGCGGCACAGGTGCTGGGCGGGATCCTGGGCGCGGACCGGGCGGCGTTCCTCACCCGGCGGTGGGCGGACGCCTTCACGGACTGCTGTCACGCGGTCCTCGGCCCCGCCATTCCCTCGGGCACCCGCATCGGCGTCCACGGGCTGGGCGCGGACGGGGACTTCCTGCGCAGGCGGGCGCACGAGCCGGACGTGGACGAACGGATGCGCACCCTGCGGGAGCAGATCGGCACGGCGCCCGACGGCACCGCCCGCAAGGCGATCGTGCGGGTGGACCGCACGGAGCTGTCGAAGAACATCGTGCGCGGCCTGCTGGCCTACGAGGAGCTGCTCGACTCGCGTCCCGAGTGGCGGGAGCGGGTCGTCCACGTCGCCTTCGCCTACCCCTCCCGGCAGGACCTGGCCGTCTACCGGGAGTACACGACGGAGGTCCAGCGGGTCGCCCAGGAGATCAACTCACGTCACGGGACGCCCGGCTGGACCCCGGTCGAACTGCATGTGAAGGACGACTTCGCGCGCTCGCTCGCCGCGTACCGGCTGGCGGACGTGGCCTTGGTGAACCCGATCCGGGACGGCATGAACCTGGTCGCCAAGGAGATCCCGGTGGTCTCCGACGAGGGCTGCGCGCTGGTGCTGTCGAGGGAGGCGGGTGCGTACGAGGAGCTGTCCGAGGACGCGGTGACGGTGAACCCGTACGACATCGGGGGCACGGCGGCGGCGCTGCACGAGGCCCTGTCGATGCCGGCGGACGAGCGAGCCGAGCGCACGAAGCGACTGGCCGCCCAGGCCACGGCGCTCCCTCCGGCCCGGTGGTTCCTGGACCAGCTGAGCGCGCTGGACGGCTGAGCGCCGGCCGTTTCCGGCCATCGACGGCGACGGCACGGGCCGGCCTTCCGGCCGGTGCGTCCGGTCCGCGGCCGGTGCGGGGCCGCGTCCGCGGCCGGTGCGGGGTCGCGTCCGCGGCCGACGTGGCACCGGTCCGCAGCCGATGTGGGGCCGGGCCACGGACCGATGTGGCGCCGAACCACAGGCCAGTGCGACACCGAACCACACGCCGGTGCCGCGCCGAACCACACGCCGATGCGGCGCCGAACCACAGGCCGGTGTCGCACCGAACCACAGGCCGATGTGGCGCCGAACCACAGGCCAGTGCGGCGCCGAACCACACGCCGGTGCGGCGCCGAACCACAGGCCGGTGTCGCACCGAACCACAGGCCGATGTGGCGCCGAACCACACGCCGGTGCGGCGCCGAACCACACGCCGGTGCGGCACCGAACCACACGCCGGTGCGGCACCGAACCACACGCCGGTGCGGCGCCGAACCACAGGCCGATGCGGCACCGAACCACAGGCCAGTGCGACACCGAACCACACGCCGGTGCGGCGTCGGCTCGGGCCGCCGGGGTGTTGCCCGGGGTCGGGTCGGGTCGGGTCGGCTCGGCTCGCCGGGGCGCTTCGGGCGTGCGGGGCCGCTCGTTCTACCGGGGGGATCCGGTGAGGCGGTCGGCCAGGGTTCTCAGGAACCGGACGACCCCTGCGGGGCCGTCGACCACCAGGTCCGCCCGCGCGGCCAGTTCCGGGACCTCGTCGCTGCCGCTGCACACCAGCAGGCCGTGGACGCCGTCGGAGCGGAGCTTGTCGACGGCGGCGAAGGCGGGGAGGTCCCCGAGGTCGTCACCCGCGTACAGGACCGCCTCGGCGCCCGTCGCGCGGACCCACTCCAGCAGTGCCTTGCCCTTGTCCATGCCCGGCGGGCGCAGCTCCAGGACGAGCCGGCCCGGTTCCAGGACCAGGCCGTGGCGGGTGGCGAGGTCGGTGAGGGGTTCGCGCAGGGCCTCGAAGGCCGCCTGCGGGTCCTCAGCGCGGCGGGTGTGGACGGCGACGGCGAACCCCTTCTCCTCGACCCACGCGCCGCCCCCGGCGCCCGAGCGTGCGAGGACGCCGGGCAGTTCGGCGCGGACCGCGGCGACGCCGGGGTGCGGGGCGGGGGCGGTGACGGTGCCGGTGCGGGCGTCCCAGCGTTCGGATCCGTAGTGGCCGAGGACGACGAGGTTCTCGAGCCCGGGGACCCCGGCGAAGCCGCCGTAGCGGACGGCGACGTCGGCGGGGCGGCCGGTGACGACCGCCACGGAGGCGACCTCGGGGGCGACTGCGGCGAGGGCGGGGACCGCGTCCGGGTGGGCGCGGGCGAGGTCGGGGTCGGGGACGATCGGGGCGAGCGTCCCGTCGAAGTCGAAGGCGAGCACCGCCCGGCCGGGCCGCGCGAGGATGGCGTCGAGACCGTCGCGTCCGGCCGGTGTCGCGGGGGTCGGCGAGGAGTCCGTGTGGCTGCCCATGACACGACCCTATCCGCGGGGGGCCGGGCTCACGCACGGTCGCGGGCGCGTCTTCGGACGCCGGCCGTCAGCGCTCCGCGCGGCGGGAGTCGCGGACGCGGCGGAGGCGGTTGACGGTGACCGGGTCGTGGGCGAGGGCCCGGGGGTCGTCGAGGAGGGCGTTGAGCAGCTGGTAGTAGCGGACCGGGACGAGGCCCAACTGCTCCCGCACGGCGCGCTCCTTGGCGCCCGCCCCGGGAAAGCTGCGCCCCTCCAGGGCGAGGATGGCCTTTTCGCGGGCGGTGAGGTCGTCCATGGGGGGAACCGTATCCGGCTCGCCGGCCGGCCGACGAGCCGGCCGTGACGGCCTCGGCCGTACCGGTGCGAGCGCTCCACCGCGCGAATGGACTAGACCTCTTCAGGGTTCAGGCGCCACACTGTCCTTCGTGAGACATGTCATCGCCCTCGACGTGGGCGGCACCGGGATGAAGGCCGCCCTGGTCGGGGCCGGGGACACGGCGTCTTCCGGGGCTTCCGGAAGCCCCGGCGCCCCCGGGAGCGGTACGGAGCCGCGGCTGCCACGGCAGGCACCCGGTCTCCCCGTGCTGCACCGGGCGCGCCGCGCGACCGGGCGCGAGCGCGGCGCCGACGCCGTGGTGGAGTCGATCCTCTCCTTCGCCGCCGAGCTGAGGGCCCACGGCGAGCGGCACCTCGGCGAACCCGCGTCCGCGGTCGGGATCGCCGTCCCCGGCATCGTCGACGCCGACCGCGGCATCGCCCGCTACGCGGCCAACCTCGGCTGGCGCGACGTGCCCCTGCGCGACCTGCTCGGCCGCCGGCTCGGCGGCGTCCCGGTCGCGCTCGGGCACGACGTGCGCACCGGCGGGCTCGCCGAGGGCCGGCTCGGCGCGGGCAGGGGAGCCGACCGCTTCCTGTTCGTGCCCCTCGGGACCGGCATCGCGAGCGCCATCGGCATGGGCGGCCGGGTGGAGGCCGGGGCCCACGGCTTCGCGGGGGAGATCGGCCACGTCGTCGTACGGCCGGGCGGGGCTCCCTGCCCGTGCGGACAGCGCGGCTGCCTGGAGCGGTACGCGTCGGCCGCCGCCGTCGGCGAGGCATGGGCCGAGACGTGCGGGGACCCGGGCGCGGACGCAGCGGCCTGCGCGAAGGCCGTCGCGTCCGGTGACCCGAACGCCGTGCGGATCTGGCGGGAGGCCGTGGACGCGCTCGCCGACGGGCTGATCACCGCGATCACCCTGCTGGACCCCGGCACGCTCATCATCGGTGGCGGGCTGGCCGAGGCCGGGGAAATCCTGTTCGCACCGCTGCGGGACGCCGTCCGGCGGCGGGCCACCTTCCAGCAGCTCCCCTCGATCGTCCCCGCGGCGCTGGGGGACACCGCCGGATGCCTGGGCGCGGCGCTCCTCGCCTGGGATCTCCTGCACACCACTGACCGTTCGGAGGTAACCACCTGATGGCCCCTAGCAAGGTTCTCGCCGGTGCCCGGGTGGTGCTTCCCACCGGGACCGTGACCGACGGCCGCGTCATCGTCGACGGCACGCGGATCGCGGGCGCGGCCCCCCAGGACGCGGAGATCATCGACGTACGGGGCCACTGGCTGGTCCCCGGATTCGTCGACATGCACAACCACGGGGGCGGCGGCGCCTCCTTCCACGGCACCGCCGACGAGGTCCTGACGGCCGTCCGCACCCACCGGCTGCACGGCACCACCACCATCGTCGCCTCGACCGTCACCGCCGACCCCGTCTTCCTCACCCAGCAGGCGGGGCTGCTGTCGGAGCTGGCCGAGCAGGGCGACATCGCCGGCATCCACTTCGAGGGGCCGTTCATCTCGCCCTGCCGCAAGGGCGCGCACTCCGAGGCGCTGCTGCGCGACCCGGACCCGGCCGAGGTCCGCAAGCTCATCGACGCCGCACGCGGCCGGGCGAAGATGGTCACCCTCGCCACCGAACTGCCCGGCGGCATCGAGTCCGTGCGGCTGCTCGCCGAGCACGGTGTGATCGCGGCGATCGGGCACACGGACGCGACGTACGAGCAGACCGTGGCGGCGATCGACGCCGGCGCGACCGTCGCGACCCATCTCTTCAACGCGATGCCGCAGCTCGGCCATCGCGCGCCCGGTCCCGTCGCCGCGCTCCTGGAGGACGAGCGGATCACGGTCGAGCTGATCGACGACGGCACGCACCTGCACCCCGCCTCCCTCCGGCTGGCGTTCCGTCACGCGGGGGCGGGCCGGGTCGCGTTCATCACGGACGCGATGGACGCGGCCGGGTTCGGCGACGGGCGCTATGTGCTCGGCCCGCTGGAGGTCGAGGTCAGCGAGGGGGTGGCGCGGCTGGTGGAGGGAGGTTCGATCGCGGGCTCGACGCTCACCCTGGACCGTGCGTTCCAGCGGGCGGTCACGGTCGACGGACTGCCGGTGGAGGACGTCGTCGCGGCCATCTCGGCCAACCCGGCCAGGCTGCTGGGCGTCTACGACCGGGTGGGCTCCCTGGAGCCCGGCAAGGACGCCGACCTGGTGCTGCTGGACGCCGGTTTCGGCCTCAAGGGCGTGATGCGGCGCGGCGCATGGGTGGTCGATCCCCAACTGGGATGATTCATCCGCTGGTTGGCGCGGCGGTCGGGCCGGGGGGGCTGGGCCGACCGCCGCCTCGTTTGGCATGATCGAGCCGCCGCACACACCGTCGGCCGAAGCGCATTCCGGGACGGGGCCTACGCGACCGGCGTACGGTCGCGCGGAAGGCGCCGCCACGACTTCGAGGGAGGCCCTCCAGGTGATCCTGACGGTCACGCTGAACACCGCTCTCGACATCACCTATCGCGTACGGGCGCTGCGGCCGCACACCTCCCACCGGGTGACGGACGTGACCGAACGGCCCGGCGGCAAGGGCCTGAACGTGGCGCGGGTGCTCGCCGCGCTCGGCCACGCGGTGACCGCCACGGGCTTCGCGGGCGGCGCGACGGGCCGCTCCCTGCGGGACCAGCTCACCGGCACGCCCGGCGTGGTGGACGCGCTCGTCCCGGTCGGCGGCCCCACCCGGCGCACGATCGCGGTGGTCGACGAGACGACCGGGGACACCACCCAGCTCAACGAGCCGGGCCCGGGGATCGAGTCCGCCGAATGGTCGGCGCTCCTGGGAACGTACGAGGACCTGGTGCGCTCCGCCTCCGCGGTGGCCCTGTGCGGCAGCCTGCCACCCGGGGTGCCGGTGGGGGCGTACGCCCAGCTGGTGCGCACCGCACGGGCCACGGGCGTTCCCGTCCTGCTGGACACGAGCGGCGAGCCGCTGCGGCGCGGGGTGGCCGCACGCCCGGACATCGTCAAGCCGAACGCCGACGAACTGGCCGAACTCACCGGCTCCCACGAACCGTTGCAGGCCACCCGGGACGCCCGCCGACGCGGCGCGCACGCCGTGGTCGCGTCGCTGGGCGCGGAGGGACTGCTCGCCGTGAACGCGGAGGGGCGCTGGCGGGCCGTGCCGCCGCGCCGGATGCAGGGCAATCCGACGGGCGCGGGCGACTCGGCGGTCGCGGGCCTGCTGTCGGGCCTGGTGGAGCGGCTGCCGTGGCCGGCCCGGCTGGCCCGGGCGGTCGCCCTGTCCACGGCGACCGTGTCGGCACCCGTGGCGGGCGAGTTCGACCGCCGGACCTACGAGGAACTGGTGGACCAGGTGACGGTGACCGGCGGGGCGACGGCGGCGTAGCCGCCTAGGACTTGTCCCAGCCCTTCGTCAGCCACAGCTGGTCGAGGTAGGCGTTGCACTGGTTCCCCTGCTCGCAGGAGATCCTGATGGTGTTGGTGCCCTTGTTGAGCTGGATGTAGTTGAACGTCTTCGTCCAGCCCTTCTCCCAGTCGCCCTGGGGTGCCTGCGCCCAGTTCTTCAGGGACATGGGGGTGGTCTGCGGCGTGCCGTTGACCGTGAGGGTGGCGGTGGCGTCGACGCCGGGCACGCCGTAGCCGGTGTACAGCGTGTACTGGCCCGTCTTGGGCACGTCCACGCTCCAGGTCACGGCGGCGCCGACGTTGTTGAGGCCCGCCACGTAGATCCCGCCGTCGGCCTTGGCGCCCTTGACGTCGGAGGCGGTGGTGGCGCCGTTCTCCAGGTGCAGGGCCTTGGCGTCGATCGTCGGCAGCTTGGTGTCGTCCGTCGACTGCTGGGTGGTGGACGCGCTCGGGGACGCGCTCTGGCCGGCCGAGGGGTCGGAGCCCGCCTGGCCGCCGGACTTCCCGTCGTCCCCGTCGTCTCCCATCATGGCGATGCCGATGCCGATCACGACCGCGGCGACCACGGCGATCGCGCCGATCAGCAGGCCCTTGGTGTTGGGGCCCCGGCCTCGCCCGCCGCCGCCCCCGCCGACCGGCGTCTGCCGGGTCGTGGTGGCGCCGCCCGGTACGGTCTCGGGCGCGGCGTAGTGCGCGTTGGGCTGCCCGTAGGCGCCCTGGCCGTACGCCCCCTGCTGCGGCACCTGGCCGTAGGCGGCCGTCTGGGCCTGCGGCTGCGGCTGGCCGTACTGGCGTTCGCCGACGGCGCGCACTCTGTTGACGGAGCCCGGGTAGCCGTAGCCGCCGGTGGGCGGCTGGGCGCCGTTGGCCTGACCGTCGGCGTACAGATAGCCGAACGGGTCGTCGTCCTCGGGCGTGCTCGCGCCGTTGTTGCCGGGCGTCATCCCTAGGTACTCCTCAGCAGGTGCGGGTCATATGTGTACGTGATGAGTCGCGAGCCTACCTGCTCTCGGCGGCCCGGACGGGTGTTCTTCCCATCACCCTCGCGCTGACCTGGTATTTACCCGGCGCGCCGATGCTGTTTGGGACGAGAGCGTTTCTCTACGTACATCCGCTCGTCGGCGGATTTCAACACTTCGTCCGCAGTCATGCCGCAGTGGGCCCAGCCGATGCCGAAGCTGGCGCCGACCCGCATGGCGCGGCCGTCGACCCGGATCGGCTGGATGATCTCGTTGCGCAGGCGCACCGCGAGGTCCTGGGCGTCGGCCTTGCCCAGCCCGTCGGCGAGCACCACGAACTCGTCACCGCCGAGCCGGGCGACGGTGTCCCCGTCGCGCACGCCGCGGCTGAGCCGCCGGGCGACCTCGATGAGGACGGCGTCGCCCGCGTTGTGCCCGAACCGGTCGTTGATCGACTTGAAGCCGTCGAGGTCGCAGAAGAGCACCGCGAGCCCCTTGGTGCCGTCGTCGATGTCGCTCTCGGGCGCGACCGTGTGCACATGGTGGTCGAAGGCGTCGAGGGGCCCCGGCCCGCTGTGGAAGTCGAAGGCGTGGCCGCCGCCGAACACCGCCGGATGGTCAGCCCCGTGTCCCGCGTAGGCGGCGTCCAGGGAGTCGGCCGCGCCCGGCGGCAGGGAGTGGGGGCGCTGGCAGAGGCGGGCGGACAGCCGGGAACGCAGTTCGGCGGAGTTCGGCAGGCCGGTGAGCGAGTCGTGGGAGGCCCGGTGGGCGAGCTGCAGCTCGCGGCGCTTGCGCTCCTCGATGTCCTCGACGTGCGTGAGCAGGAAGCGGGGCCCGTCGGCGGCGTCGGCGACCACGGAGTTGCGCAGGGACACCCAGACGTACGTACCGTCGCGGCGCCCGAGCCTCAGCTCCGCCCGGCCGCCCTCGGCGGAGGTCCGCAGCAGCGTGCCGATGTCCTCGGGGTGGACGAGGTCGGAGAACGAGTAGCGGCGCATCGCGGAGGCGGGCCGGCCCAGCAGGCGGCACAGCGCGTCGTTGGTCCGCAGGATCCGCCCGTGCTGGTCGCCGCCCATCTCGGCGATGGCCATGCCGGAGGGGGCGTACTCGAACGCCTGCCGGAAGGACTCCTCGCTGGCGCGCAGGGCCTGCTGCTCCCGCTCCAGCCGGACGAGGGCCCGCTGCATGTTGGCCCTCAGCCGGGCGTTGCTGATGGCGATGCCGGCCTGGAAGGCGTACATCTGGAGCGCCTCGCGCCCCCATGCGCCGGGCCGCCGCCCGTTGCGCGGGCGGTCCACGGAGATGACCCCGATCAGCTCACCGCCGGCGCCGCCCTGCACGGTGGACGTGTACATGGGCGCGAAGAGGCGGTCGGAGGGGTGCCACTCGTCCTCGAAACGGGGCTCGGGGCCGTCGGTGTACCACTGCGGCACGTCGTCGTCATCGAGGACCCAGCCCTCGGTGTGCGGTATGAACCGCAGGTCTCCCCAGGCCTCGCCCATGCCCAGCCGGCGCTCCCAGGCGTCGCGGGAGCCGACCCGACCCGTGATCAGCGCCTCGGCGGCGGAGTTCCCGGCGAACGCGGCCACGACGAGGTCGCCGTCGGGGCGTACGAGGTTGACGGCGGCGAGCTCGTACCCGAGACCGTTGACGATGCCGTCGGCGACGGTCTGCAGTGTGTCCGCCAGGCTGCGGGCCGTGTTCATGTCCGCCATCACCTGGTGCAGCTGCCGCAGCGTCGCGAGGCGGACATAGGGCTCCGACTCGGTCTCCATCCGCCCTCCCCTCGATGTCTCGCGGCAACTCCAGGGACGCGTCGCCGAACTACGGTTCCGCCGGTTTCCTCGTCACGCTACGGGGCGTACTCCGGAGGTAGCGTCGTGCAGCGTCCCCGCCACTGAATCACAGCGCGCTGCCCACTAGGTACACAGGGTCAACAAAATACTGCCCCTGTGACTCAAGTCACAGCAGAACATGAACAATTGGGTAGGGATTCCGCGTTTTCCCCGCGCCTTTACGGAAGGCAATTCGGGAGTTGTGCGGATGCCGTGATCATACGTGCCAACTAACGGGCAGATGCACCGAGTTGCTTTCCACGGACCCTACCGCGAGACCCGGCCCGGCTCGCCCCGGGGTCCGCCGCTGGTCCTAGGTCGCGGTTCGGGCCCGGGGCCGATGCGGACGCCCCAAGGCGCCGACTAGCGTTCTGGCGTGCTCAAGACTCCCCCCGCCCCGTCCGCGCCCGCCGTCCCGCCCGCCTCCGGGCATGCTGAGGGGGTGAGCAACGACGAGTTCCGCGCCGTCATGTCCCGGCTGGCCGCCGGCGTGGTCCTGGTGACCGCGCACGAGCCGGCCCTGGACCCGGAGGTCCCGCCCGTCACCCGCCACCGCCCTGACGGGGGCGCTCCGCGCCGCGACATCACTCAGGGTGAGGACGTCGGCATGACGGCGACCGCCTTCCTCTCGGTGTCCCTGGACCCGCCCCTGGTCCTGGTCAGCCTGCGCGAGGGAGCCCGCATGGACGAGCTGCTGGCCGAGCAGCCCCTGTGGGCCGTCTCCGTGCTCGCGGAGAGTCAGCGGCACATCGCGGGCCGCTTCGCCATGAGGGGCCGCATCAGCGACCGGCTCCTGTTCGAGGACATCCCCTACGTCCACGGCGAGGTCAGCGGCGCCCCCCTGGTCCGCGGCGCCCTGGCGACCCTGGAGTGCCGCACCGAACAACGCGTGCCCGCCGGCGACCACACCCTGGTCATCGGCCGCGTCCTGACGGCCCACGTACCCAGCGCCGAAGGCGGCCCCCTGCTGTACTTCAGGGGCCGCTACCGCCACCTGGGCTGAGCCCCGAAAGCGACGCGACCTCGAATGGGGCGCGGCCCGAAAGGGGCGCGGGGAACTGCGCGACCAGCCACGGACGACCCGCACCGATCCACCACCCCACGAGAATCCCGGGCCCGGCCCGAAAAGGGGCGCGGGGAACTGCGCGACCAGCCACGATCGACCCGCACCGATCCACCACCCCACCCCCACGAGAATCCCAGGGGCCCGGGGCGGAGCCCCGTGACGCCACCCCCGAGAGGGCTCACCGCACCACGACCTCCAGCGCGGCCAGCGCCTTCGCGTCCGCGACGATCTGATCGCCACGATCCGCCCCCGCACCACCGTGAAGCACAGCACCCGCCCCACCCGGCCGGTCCCGGAACGGCTGAGCCTGATCCAGGTCTCCTGGACGGCGTCGTCGGCCTCGGCGAGCGAGCCGAGCATGCGGTGGGCGACGGCGCGCAGACGGGGGCGGTGGGTCTCGAACCGCTCGACGAGGAATTCGCTTTCCGCGCCGAGACCCTCGCCGCCGCGCCTTTCGTCCTTCCCTTTGTCCGGCACGCCGTTTCGCCCGTCGTACGGCCCCTCGTATCCCCCGTCGTATGCGATGCCGTACGTCATGCCGTATGCCGTGCCGTATCCCGCGCCGTTCCCTGCCGGGAATTCGCTCTCGCCCATCCGCACATCTCCTCGCCGCCGTTCGTCAGTGGATTGACGGACGGCGGCGAGAAGACGTGGCAGGAGCGTCCGCCGACGCGCGCCGGCTAGGCCCTGTCGTTCGGATCAGGCCGGCTGTGGGTCCCGCCGCCTTCCGGGCCGACCCGAGCGGGGTCCGGTGCGTGCAGCTGCAAGGCGGAGGAGGGCGCCGACGCGGGGCGTCGGCAACCGACGACAACGCCGCAGATGTGCGCACCGGACCCCGCGACGCCGGGATGATCCGAACGACAGGGCCTAACGCCAGTCGTTGCCCGAGCGCCCTCGCTTGGTCTCCGAGCGCTGCTTCTTCTCCCGCAGTCGGCGCTCGTTGATCCCGCGGGGGATGCGGGTCGCCCTGCGGGGCCTGGGCGGCGGCGCCGTCGCCTCGGCGAGCAGGGAGGCGAGCCGCACGGCGGCGGCCTCGCGGTTGCGCCACTGCGAACGGTGCTCGGAGGCGCGGACGGTGACGACGCCGTCGACGAGCCTGCCGGCGAGCCGCTGGAGGGCCCGCTCCTTCCACACCGGCGGCAGTGCCTGCGTCTTGGCCAGGTCGAAGCGCAACTCCACCTGGGTGTCGCTGGTGTTGACGTGCTGTCCACCGGGCCCCGAGGACCGCGAGAAACGCCACATGAGCTCGGCCTCGGGGAGCGAGACGGAGCCGCGGACGAGGTAGGGACCGGACATGCCTCCATGGTCGCGCGCCGTCCGGTTCGCGTCACCCCGTTTTCGGGCGGCCCGAACCATTTGGGTAAAGAAAGTAAAGAGATCCGGAACCGTGGGGACCCCCCTTGGCGTTGGTACGGGTAGCTGTAGCTTCGTGCCCGTACGAAGCCGTAGGTACCGCAGCGCGCACGCGAACGAGGGAAGGGACTCCCAACAATGGCTGTAAGCCTGTCCAAGGGCGGCAACGTCTCGCTCACCAAGGAGGCCCCAGGCCTGACCGCCGTCACCGTGGGCCTCGGCTGGGACGTCCGCACCACCACCGGCACGGACTTCGACCTCGACGCCTCCGCGATCGCGGTCACCGGCCAGGGCAAGGTCTACTCGGACCAGCACTTCGTCTTCTTCAACAACAAGCAGACCCCGGACAACACGATCGTCCACACCGGCGACAACCGCACGGGCGAGGGCGCGGGCGACGACGAGGCGATCAACGTCAACCTGGCGGGCCTCCCCGCCGACATCGACAAGATCGTCTTCCCCGTCTCCATCTACGACGCCGAGTCCCGTTCGCAGAACTTCGGCCAGGTACGCAACGCGTACATCCGCATCGTCAACCAGGCCGGCGGCCAGGAGATCGCGCGCTACGACCTGTCGGAGGACGCCGCCACGGAGACGGCCATGATCTTCGGCGAGCTGTACCGCAACGGCGCGGAGTGGAAGTTCCGCGCGGTCGGCCAGGGGTACGCCGCGGGCCTGGCCGGCATCGCCCAGGATTTCGGCGTCAACATCTGATCGCCCGGCGGCGCCCGTTCGTACGTACCTGCGGGTACGGACGGACGTACGTCGTGCAGGGACCGGGTCCGTACGTCGTGACACCCCCGCCCGCGGTGCGCGTGGCCGGGGGTGTCCGCGCACTCCCGGTCCGCGGCGCCCGTCCCGCGTTACGGTGCCCTCGTGCTCCTCCATCCCCTCCCCCGCACCCCCGGCGGCACCGTCCCGGCCCCGCTGCTGGCCGAGCTCACCTCGCTGTACGCCTCCAACCGCGCCTACCACGCTCTCAGCGGCGACTTCCCGGACCCGGACGACATCCGGCCGGAGCAGGTGGCGGCCGCGCTGGCCGAGGAGGCGGCGAACCCGGACGTCGAGGTGCTGGTGGCACGCGGCGAGCAGAGGCTCGTCGGGCTCGCGATCACCCTGGCCCGCCATCCCGACCCGGCCGACCCGGACCCGTGGATCGGGCTGCTGATGGTGGACGCGGGCATGCAGGGGCAGGGCCACGGCCGCCGGCTGGCGTCACTCGTCGAGGACCGCCTGCGTGCCGCCGGCCACACCGCCGTGCGCCTCGCCGTCCTCGACGACAACCCCGGCGGCCTCGCCTTCTGGACCGCCCTCGGTCACACGGTCCTCGGACGGCGCGAGGACCTCCAGCGGGGCCGGCCCTGCACGGTGCTGCGCAAGGTGCTGACGCGGCGGCCCGCCGTGGGGGGACCGGCCGGGCCGTGACACCATCGCCCCCGTGCTCGACATCGGCTACGCCCTCTCCCTCCGCTTCCCCGACCCCCCGCAGACCGACTACCGCCGCGCGGACGTCCACGCCCTGCGGCACGACCTGTTCTGCGGTGACGTCTATCTGGCCGACACCGAGGCGGACCGGGAGCTGTCCACAGCCTGGGGATGGGTGCCGGTGCTCGACTTCGCGTGGGCGTTGTGCGACATCGCCGAGCGGCTCGACCGCGACCCCCTCGGCAGCCGTGCCGCCCGGCCGCAGCGCGCCGAGCTGGACTTCACCGAGTCCACCGACCGCCTGCTTTTCGAGCGCCGCTTCGGCTGGGTGGAGATCGCGGCGCAGTGGCTGCCGGCCGAACCGCCGCTGGCCTTCTCGCACACCGAACTGCGCCGCGAGGCGCGCGACTTCCTGCACGATCTGATCGCCGACCTCACGGACCTCCATGAGGACCTGGCGGAGAACCCGGCGATCTGGACCCTCCAGGCACGCTTTCCCCGCGTCGGCTGACCGAGGTCGAGGCCGCGCCGGTGTCAGTGGTGGGGTGCAGCATGGGGGCATGGTGCGCAGGAGACAGGTGGTGAAGCCGGCACGGCGGCCGGATGTACGGCTGCCGGAGCTGGTCGCTTTCGAGGACGGGGAGCTGGCGCCCGACGGGGACTACGACGGGCTGGAGTTCCGGGACGGGGACTTCGCCGGACAGGACGGCGGGGGCGCCCGGTTCATGGACTGCGCGCTGACGGGCTGCGCGCTGGACGAGACCCGGCTGCACCGCGCCCGGATGCTGGACTCGGTCCTCACGGGCGCACGGGGCGTGGGCACGGACCTGGCCGAGGCCACGCTGCGCGACGTGGAACTGGTGGACGCCCGGCTCGGCGGGGTGCTGCTGCACGGGGCCGTGCTGGAACGGGTGCTGGTGCGCGGCGGCAAGATCGACTATCTGAATCTGCGCGGGGCGCGGCTCACCGACGTCGTCTTCGAGGGCTGTGTCCTCGTCGAGCCGGACTTCGGGAGCGCCCGGCTGGAGCGGGTCGAGTTCATCGACTGCGTCCTGAAGGGGGCCGACCTCACGGGGGCGGTCCTGCGGGACGTGGACCTGCGCCGCGCGGCGGAGCTGGACCTCGCCCGCGGCGTCGACCGCCTGTCCGGCGCGGTGATCAGCCACGCCCAGCTCCTGGACCTGGCACCCGTGCTGGCGGCGGAGCTGGGACTGCGGGTGGCGGAGGCCGGCTGACCCGGGAGGGAGCGCGGGCTCCCGGGGCGCCGCGTACCCGCCGCGCACGAGCCGGCCTGTGCGGGGTCGGCTCGTGCGGGGTCGGCTCGTGCGCGTCAGTGCGGCGCGGCGCAGGCGGTGACGAAGCCGGAGAACAGCCGGCGGCGGTGGACTGCGCAGCCGTCGGGGTCCTCGGGGTGCCACTGCACACCGACCACCCACCGTCCCGGGTGCTCCACCGCCTCGACCACTCCGTCGTCGGCGCGTGCCGCGACGATCAGGCCGGCGCCGACCCGGTCGACGGCCTGGTGGTGGCCGGAGCGCACCGTCGGCCGGAGTTCCCCGGCGAGGTCCGCCACCCGGGTGCCGGGGGTGATCGTCACCTTCTCGTCGAGGAACATCGGCTGCCCCGGGCCGCCGTGGTGCAGCCGGTGATCCGCGAGGTCCGGTACCAGGGTGCCGCCGTGGGCGATGTTGACCAGCTGGCTGCCGCGGCAGACGCCCAGCACCGGCCGGGCCGCGGCGCACGCCCACCGGATCGCGGCGAGGGTGTGCTCGTCCGCACGGCGGTCGACGCCGTAGGAGTTCGGCACCGGCCCGCTCACCCCGTACAGCTCCCCGTCCACGTCGCCGCCGCCGAGCACCAGCAGTCCGTCGAACGCGGTCACGGCGGACGGGTCGGGCAGCGGCTCGGCGGACGTGTCGATCAGGAGGTGCGCGGCGCCCAGGTCGCGCAGGGTCGCCAGCGCGGTGCGGGTGAAGCGCCGCACCAGCCCGGCCACGGGCACGGTGAGGCCGGGGAAGTTCAGCGAGACCAGGACCGCGATCCGCGGCCCGTCCGCCGGTGCGGGACCCGGGGGTTCGACCTCGTGCCGGTGCACGGCGGCGCGGGCGCTCACAGCCGGATCCAGGTGGTCTTGAGCTGGGTGTACTTGTCCAGCGCGTGCAGCGACTTGTCGCGGCCGAAGCCGGACTGGGCACAGCCGCCGAACGGCACCGTGATGTCGCTGTCGTCGAAGCAGTTCACCCAGACCGTGCCCGCGCGGACCGCCCGGGACATCCGGTGGGCGGTGGACAGGTCCCGGGTCCACACGGCGGCGGCCAGACCGTAGTCGGTGCCGTTGGCGATCCGCACCGCCTCCTCGGCGTCGTCGAAGCCGATCACCGTGAGCACGGGTCCGAAGACCTCCTGCCGGGCGATGCGCATCGCCGGGTCGACGTCGTCGAAGACCGTCGGTTCCATGTAGTACCCGCCGGTCCCGGCCAGCACCCGGCCGCCGCCCAGCACCGGGCGGGCGCCGTCCTCGACGGCGCCGCGCACATGGCCCAGGACCCGCTCCAGGTGCTTCTCCTCCACCAGCGCCCCCACCCGGGTGCGCGGGTCGAGCGGGTCGCCGACCACGGTGCGGCGCGCCGCGTCGAGGACCAGCTCGAGCAGTTCGTCCTTGACCGAGCGGTGGACGAGCAGCCGTGAGCCGGCCGAGCACACCTCGCCCTGGTTGAAGAAGATGCCCCCGGCGACGGCCCGGGCCACCACCTCCAGGTCCGGCGCGTCGGGCAGCACGATCTGCGGTGACTTGCCGCCGAGTTCCAGGGAGACCTGCTTGATGTTGGACTCGGCCGAGTAGGACAGGAAGAGCCTGCCGACCTCCCCGGAGCCGGTGAAGGTGACGGCGTCCACGTCCGGGTGGCGGCCGAGGGCGGCGCCCGCCGTCGGGCCGAGGCCGGGCACCACGTTGAGGACACCGTCGGGCACGCCCGCCTCGGTCGCCAGTTCCGCGAACCGCAGAGCCGTCAGCGGGGACTGCTCGGCCGGTTTGAGGACCATGGTGTTGCCCGCGGCGAGGGCGGGCGCGACCTTCCAGACCGCCATCATCAGCGGGAAGTTCCACGGCACCACGGCGCCGACGACCCCGAGCGGCTCACGGGTGACGGTGGCCAGCACCTCGGGGCCGGTGGGCGCCACCTCGTCGTACCGCTTGTCCGCGGCCTCGGCGTAGAAGTCGAGGGTCTGGACGGTCACCCGCAGGTCCACGGCGAGCGCGTCGGTGTACGGCTTGCCCATGTCGACGCTCTCCAGCAGCGCCAGTTCCTCGGCGTGCTCCTCCACCAGCCGGGCCAGCCGTTGCAGCACCGCGCGTCGCCGCCGGGGGTGCAGGGCCGACCAGCGGCCGCCGTCGAAGGCCCGCCGGGCGCTCGCCACCGCGCGGTCGACGTCCGGCGCGCCGCCGGCGGCGACCCGGGCGATCACCCGGCCGTCGCGCGGGGAGACCTTTTCGAGGACGGCGCCGTCGACGGCGTCCGTCTGCCGCCCGTCGATGTGCAGCCGGGTGGGCGGGGCGAGGGCGGCGAAGCGCTGCTCCAGTTCCTGGCGCCGTGCCAGGGCCGCGGCGGCCTCCGGCCCGGCGTCCGGTGTCGCGGTCATGAGACGACGTCCTTTCGGAGGGGAGTGGGGACACGGGTGCGCAGGCGGGCGCGGTCGACCAGGTCGCCGAAGAGCGCCGCGTCCTGCCGTGAGCTCGCGGCCAGGTCCTCCGGGTGCCACTGCACGGCGAGCACATCGGCGGACGTGTGCTCCACGGCCTCGACGCGGCCGTCGGCGGAGCGGGCCGCCACCACCAGTCCGTCGCCCAGGCGGTCCACGGCCTGGTGGTGGTAGGAGGAGACCGTGAAGGCGGCCGGGCCGACCACCGATCGCAGCCGGGTGCCGGGCAGCGCGGTGACCGCGTGGAGCGCGTCGCGGTGCTCCACCGGGCCGGGCGGCAGATGCTGCAGGAGGGTGCCGCCGCACACGGTGTTGAGCACCTGCAGGCCGCGGCAGATCGCCAGGGCCGGCAGGCGGTGCGCGAGCACGGCGCGGGCCACGGCGAGGTCGAGGTCGTCCTGCTCCGGGTGGTCGGGCTCGGTCCGGGGGTGGCGGGCCTCGCCGTAGTGGGCGGGGTCCAGGTCGGAGCCGCCCGGCAGCACCACGCCGGCGGATCCGGCCAGCCGCCGGGGCAGTTCCGGCAGGGCGCCGCGGTCGGCGCCGTGCAGGACCAGCGGCTCGCCCCCCGCCGCGAAGACCGCCTCGCAGACGGCCTCCGCGGCGACGGTGGCGGCGAACCGCAGCCCGGACACGGAGGCCGCGCGGCGGCCCACGACGAGGATCGCGGGGCGCACGCTCACCCTCCCGCCCCCGGGTCGGCGAACGGGTAGGCGAGGGCGGGCAGCCATGCGGTCCAGGCCGCGGCCAGCCGTCCGTCGGCGATGACGCGGCCGAGCGCGCCGTCCAGGGCGGCCAGCGTCCCGGGCCGGTCCTTGGCCACGCCCAGCGCCCAGCGGTTGCCGGTGCGCACCGTGAAGGCCAGGGCGAAGTCCGGGTCGCCGCCCAGCGGCACGAACACCACGTCGTCGTCGACGACCGCGTCCACCTCGCCGGTGCGCAGGGCCGCCAGCATCTCCGCGAAGACGTCGTCGGAGCCACCGCCGAACGGCACCGGCACCGCACCGTCGAAGGTCTGCGCGAGCGCCATGTTGGTGGAGCCCGCGATGGCCGCGACCCTCCGGCCGCGCAGCTGCTCCGGGCCGCTCACCTCGTCCCCGCGGCGGACCAGCACCGACTCGTGGAAGACGGCGTACGGGCGGGTGAAGTCCACCAGCGCCGACCGGTCGGGGGTGATGCCCTGACCGCACAGCACGGCGTCCGCCGCACCGCGCCGCACCGCGGGGATCATCTCGGCCCACGGCAGGTACACCCACCGCAGCGGGCGGCCCAGCTCGGCGGCCAGCAGTTCGCCGACGGCCGGCTCGTAGCCCCGGCGGGAGCCGTCCGGACCGGACAGGTGGAACAGGGGTGCCGCCTCGGAGTCGATGCAGGCCAGACGCAGCGGCGCGGTCACGGCGTCTCCTCGGCGTACATGGCGTGCTCCCAGTCCGTGACGGTGCCGCAGAAGCGGGCCCACTCGTCGCGCTTGAAGGCGCCGTACAGCTCGACGAGCTCCGTGCCCAGGGCGTCCTCGACCACCGGGTCGGCCTCGAAGGCGTCCAGTGCCTCGCCGAGCGTCAGCGGCAGCCGGTCGAAGCGGGGGGCGTCGCCGTCGTAGCTCGATCCGTGCTGTGCCGGGCCGGGATCGGTGCCATGGGCGAGCCCGTCCTCGATGGCGGCGAGCAGCACGGCGTGCGAGAGGTAGGGGTTGACCATGGCGTCGGGGAGTTTGAACTCCAGCCGCCCGTTCGCGGACAGGCGCACCGTGCAGGTCTTGTTGTCCATGCCCCAGTTGATCTGCGAGGGGGCGAACTGGCCCGCGTCCCAGTAGCGCTTGTACGAGTTGACCGTGGCCCCCATGACCGCCATGGCGCCCGCCGCGTGGCTGAGGATGCCGCCGAGAGCGTGCCGGCCGGTCTCGGTGAGGTGCAGCTCGGTGACACCGGGGTCGGCGAGGACGTTCACGCCGTCGCGCCACAGGGAGAGGTTGTGGTGGCAGCCGTTGCCCATCATCCCGGTGGCGGGCTTGGGCATGAAGCTCGCGGTGACGCCGAGTTCGCGGGCGACCTGGCGGCAGATCTGCCGGTAGACGACCAGCCGGTCGGCGGTGCGGTCGGCGTGGTCGTACATCCAGTTCAGTTCGAGCTGGCCGGGGTCCTCGTAGTCGCCCTCGATCATGTCCAGGCCCAGTGCCTGCCCGTAGGAGATGACCTTCTGGTAGATGGGGCGGTACCGCTCCAGATGGTCCACGTGGTAGGCGGGGCTGGAGCCGGGGCGGAAGCGGGCGTCGAGACCGGGACCGCTCCAGGTCATCTCGGGCTCGCAGCCGCTGCGCAGTTCCAGACCGGTGCGGGCGGTGAACGCGGCGTGCCGCCGCAGCAGGTTGCCGCGCACGTCGGTGGCGAGCGGCCGCCCGCCCGCCTCGGGGCGGTGGTCGGGCTCGTAGAGGCGGCAGAAGAAGCGGCCGGTGCTGCTGTCCCAGGGCAGGACGGCGAAGGTGTCCAGGTCGGGGACGGCGGTGAACTCGGCGGCCTCGGCGCCGCCGCCGAGCAGGTTGCCGGCCCGGTCGGTCTGCAGGTCGCTGACGGCGGTGCGGTGCAGCTGGACGCCGCGTTCCGCGTTGCGCGCCAGGTGGCGGGCCGGGACCACCTTGCCCACGACGCGGCCGGTGATGGTGACGGCCTGGTAGTAGAGGTACTGCACGCCCGCCTCGTCGATCCGCTTGCGGATCGCGTCCAGCGCGGCCTGGTCGGTGTTGCGCTCGCGGTGCCGGTCCAGTGCGGTGGCTGCGGGCGTCGTCGTGATGGTCATGGCTCCTCGTGGCAGGGTCGGGGGCGGCGGAGTGGCGGGGTCGGGGCGGCGGAGGCGTGGGCGGGGGCGTGGGCGGAGGAGGCGGGGTCAGGCGGCCGGGGCGTGGGCCGTGCCGGCCTCGCGCAGCTCGCGCAGGCGGGCGGGGGGCAGGTTGACGGCGACGACGCCGACGGGCCGGGACCGCCGGTGGTAGGTGGCGAGGAGACCGGCCCGCGGGTCGGTGAGGTCCCCTTCGGCCAGGCGCACCTCGTCGGCGAGGGCCGGGGCGCCGAAGCTCTGCAGGCGCAGGCCGAGTTGGTCGCTCCAGAAGGAGGGGAGCGGGCTGAAGGGCTCGGGGGCGGGCGCCCGGCCGGCCAGCAGGGCCGTCAGGGTGGCCGCGGCCCGCTTGGCGGTGTCGCCGGGGACGGACCAGTGCTCCACGCGGCGGGGTGTCGTGTCGAAGAGCGGGTTGGGGAAGCGGGCGACGTCGCCGACGGCGACCAGGCGGTCGCTGCCGACGGCCAGCAGGGCGTTGTCGCAGAGCACCCCGTCGCCGAGGTCCAGGCCGGGATTGCCGCTCAGCCACTCGGTGTTGGGCACGGAGCCCACGGCCTCGACGACGGCGTCGGCGCCGAGGGTGGTCCCGTCGTCGAGGTCCACGCCGCGGACGTGGTCCCGGCCGAGGACGGCGGCCACCGACCGGCCGGTGCGGAAGGTGATCCCGGCCGCCTCGTGGTGGCGTTGCACGGCCCGCGCCAGGTCGGCGCCGAGGACGCGGCCCATCGGGGGCCCGGCGGGCTCCACCACGGTGACCCGGCAGCCGAGCCCGAGCGCGGTGGCCGCGACCTCGCAGCCGATGAAGCCGGCGCCGACCACGATCACGCGGGCCCCGGGGCTCAGCGCGCCGCGCAGCGCGACGCAGTCGTCCAGGGTGCGCAGCGCGTACCGCCCGGCCCTCGGGCCCGGCAGGGTGAGCCGCCGGGGCCGCAGGCCGGTGGCGGCGACCAGCCCGTCGTAGCGGATCTCGGTGTCGTCGGCCAGGGTGAGCAGGCCCCGGGCCAGGTCGGCGCGGACCACCGCCCGGCCGAGCCGGAAGTCCACGTCCCGGACCGACGCGCGGCGGCGGAAGGCCACCGCGGCGTGCAGCCGGGCCGGGTCGCTGTCGCCGGGGTCGGGGTCGGCGAGCAGTTCCTTCGACAGGGGCGGGCGGTTGTAGGGCGGGTGGGGTTCGTCCCCGAGGACGGTGACCGGGCCGGTGTGCCCGGCGGCACGCAACTGTTCGGCGGTGCGCAGGCCTGCCAGGGAGGCGCCGACGACGGCGATGCGGGCGGACACCTCAGTCCTTGATGAGGATGGCCTGGACGGGGCAGGCGTCGGCGGCCTCCTCGACCGCGGCGAGCTGGGTGTCGTCGGGGTGGGCGTCGTGGACGAGCCTGCCCTCGTCGTCCATCTGGAAGACGACGGGTGCCGCGATGGCGCACTGGCCGTGGTCCTGGCACTTGGCGAGGTCGACAGTGATCTGCATGGGGGTGGTCCTCTCGGGACGGAACGGAACGGAACGGGGCGGGACGGGGCGGGGCGGGACGGGACGGTGGGCGGGCGGAGGCGTCGGGTGCCGGCCTGCACGCAGGGGTACGGACCGGGCATACGGGCCGGGCATACGGGCCGGGCGCCGGCCCGGGCGCAGGGGTACGGACCGGGCGGTGGGAGCGCAGGCCGGACGGAGGGGCGCAGACCTGACGGCGGGGGCGCCGACCCGACGGAAGGGGAAGAGGTCAGGCGGCCGGGGAAGAGGTCAGGCGGCCGGGGTGAAGGTGAGGGGCAGCCGGACGGGGCCGGTGTTGCCGGAGTCGGGCAGCCATGCGGCGCCCTCGTCGATACGGGGGTCGCGCAGGCGGCGGGCGAGCAGCGGCAGGGCCTCGCTCATGTCGCCGCGGGCGACGAAGTGGCCGAGGCAGTGGTGGGCGCCGCCGCCGAAGCCGAAGTGCGGCCTGCGTTCGGCGGTGATGTCGAAGGAGGGCTCTCCGAACACCCGGGGGTCGGTGCCGGCGGACTCGCTGAAGAGGTGCACGGTGGTGCCTGCGGCGATGTCCAAACCCTGGAAGGTGAAGTCCTCCCGGGCCTCGCGGGTGACCCAGGTGACGGTCGGGTTGACGCGCATGACCTCCTCGACCGCCGCGGGGCCCAGCTCCGGCCGTTCGGCGAGCAGCCGCCACTGGTCGGGATGCCGGGTGAAGGTCTGCATGGCCAGGCCGAGTTGGTTGCGGGTGGTGTCGAAGCCGCCGAAGACCAGAAGCACCAGGCCGTCGCGCAGCTCGCTGTCGCTGAGCGAGTCCGCGTCGCGGTGGGCCCGGACCAGTGCGGAGACGAAGTCGTCGCGCTCGGCGCGGCGGCGGTCGGCGATGAGGTCGTCGGCGTAGGCGTACAGATTGGCGAGCGCGGCCTCGATCCTGGGCAGTTCCTGACGGATCGTCACACCCATGGCGAGGCCGACGGTGGCCGACTCCCGGGCGATCACCGGCCATTCCGACTCCGGCAGGCCCAGCATGTGGGCGATCACCCGGGCCGCGTACGGCTCGGCGAACTCGGACACGAACTCGCACCGGCCCGGTTCGAAGCCGTCGATCAGCTCGGTGGCGAGGGCCTGGAAGCGGGGCACCAGGCCGGCGATGAGCTTCGGGGAGAAGGCGGGGTTCATCAGCCGGCGCAGCCGGTGGTGCTCCTCGCCCTCCTTGTTGAGGATCCAGCCGGCGAACCAGTCGGCGAAGGGGCCCTCGGTGACGCCGTTGTGGGCGGGCCAGGCGACGCTGCCCTGGCGGAGTTTGGGGTGCTTGACCAGTCGGCTGACCTCCTCGTGGCGGAGCACCGCGAGACCGTAGGTGGTCCGGGCGTACCAGCTGCGTTCGCGTGCGGCGTGCACGGCGGCCGACTTGATGGAGAACAGGGGATCGGTGATGTCGAGGTAGGGCACGGCGTCGAGCGCGGCAGCAGTCAAGGGGACTCCCACGGTCTGGCGGGGCGAGCGGAGTGGCCAAATACTCTAAAGCTAGAGTTTGTATGTCAAGGGCTCATGGAAAAGGGGCCGCCGGAGCCCCATGGCTCCGACGGCCCCTCGACCGCCCCGCAGAGACGCGCCGGTCAGACCCGGCGGCTACCCGCGCGCCGCCAGCGCCAGCACCCAACCGCTGTCCCGTCCCACCTCGCCCACGGCGAGGAACACCCCGTCTCCCGCGTGCGGCAGCCGCGGCAGCCGCGCCCCCACCAGCCAGCGCGGCGAGTTGGCCGCGACCACCCTGCGCTCCGGTCCGACCAGCACCGCGTCGTGGCCGGCCCCGCGCAGCAGCCCCAGCAGCCGCGGCTCCAGCGCGTCCATCCGCAGATCGGTGCCGGCCACTCCCAGGAAGGCGCCGTCCACCACCGGCACGGTGAAGGTGCAGACGTAGTGGTCGGCGGCCGAGTAGTCCACGTACGGGCCGAACACCGCGCGGCGGCCCTCGTCACGGGCGGCCGCGAACCACTCCATCTCGAAGTAGTCGTACACGTCGACGGTGGTCGGATCGAGATTGAGCCGCATCGGCGCCAGTCCGGAGGCGACGCGCTGCCACCACGTGATGTGCCGTTCCCGGTCCGGCAGCAGTCCCGCCGCCGTCAGGAAGCCCAGGCCGTCCGCCATCGGCTGCGCGGCCAGCCGCTCCTCCACCACGGCCCTGATGCCCGTCAGGTCGCCGGCCCGGAAGGTGCCGCCCGCCGAGAGCACCGCACGCCGCCGCCGGACCACCTCGGCGGCGACCGCCTCCGGCCCGGCGAAGATCTCCGCGAGCAGGCCGCGGATCCGCGCCAGCAGGGTCTCCAGCACCTCGGCCGCCGCTGCGGCCTCCCCGGGAGTACGCGCCTCAGCCACCGTCGGCCACCTCGTCGCTCTCGTGCTCGGTCAACCGCAGGTGCAGCTCGATCATGCGCCGCAGGTTTCCCTGGACATGCCGCTCGGCCAGCACCCGCGCACGGTCGCCGTCCTCCTCGGCGATCGCGGTGGCGATGGCGTGGTGCTCCTCCACCACCTTGTCCACCGGTGTCCCGTCCCCGTGCGCCAGCCAGAGCAGCCCCGCCGTGCCCGCCTGGAGGTCCACCTCGTGCCGGGTGAGCCGCTCGGACTGCGAGGCGATGGCCACCTCGATGTGGAACCGGCTGTCGGCCCGGATCCGGGCACCGAGCCCGTCGGCCCGGGACAGCTGCTCCACCAGGTTCAGCAGCCGCCGCAGGCTCGCCGCCGAGGCCCGCTCGGCGGCGAGGCGGGCGGAGGTGCCGGACACCGCGAGCTGCTCGTCCGCCAGGTCCCGCAGCTCGGTGACGGTCGTGGCCCGCAGGCGCGCCTCCAGCGGAGCACGCGGCGGACTGGCGGGGCGGCGGACGAAGGTGCCGCCGGTGCGGCCGCGGCGGGTCTCCACCAGCCCCTGTTCGCGCAGCACCGCCAGCGCCTCGCGCAGGGTCATCGGCGAGACGCCCAGCTGGGTGGCGAACTCCGCCTCGGTGGGCAGCTGTTCCCCGTCCACCACCAGCCCCAGATGGATGGCCTCGCGGATGCGCTGGACCACCTCGTCGCTGCGGCCGGCCGAGCGCAGGGGCGAGATCAGCGCGGTGCTCGGCGCGGGAGCGCCCTGTGCGACCATGGCCCCTCCTCCGCTCCGGTTTCCGGCTGGTTAACCCTGTCCGGAAGGCTTGTGCGCTAACCCATGAACTTGTAGCTTTTCGCGCAGCCATCCACCGGCAGCCTTCCGGGGACGGCCAGCATCATAACCAGCGGCGCCGATCGCCCTCCTGCGACGCCGCCTCACCGCGGACCGACCAGCCGCCCCTCCCGCCATGGCCTCTGCCCGCCGGTTCTAGACAACGGAGCCCGCATGAGCCCCACCCCTGCCCTCCCCACGGACGACGACGCGCAGCACCTCGCCTCGCTCGGCTACACGTCCGAATTCAAGCGAGACATGAGCCCCTGGGCCAACTTCTCGCTCGGCTTCACCTACCTGTCGCCGGTCGTCGGCGTCTACTCGCTCTTCGCCTACGCCCTGGCCACCGGCGGACCGCCGATGATCTGGAGCTTCGTCATCGTCGGTCTCGGGCAGCTGCTGGTCGCCCTCGTCTTCAGCGAGATCGTGGCGCAGTTCCCCGTCGCGGGCGGTGTGTACCCGTGGGCCCGCCGCCTGTGGGGCCGACGCTGGGCCTGGATGACGGGCTGGGTGTATCTGGTCGCGCTGCTGTGCACCATCGCCAGCGTCGTCTACGGCGCCGGCCCCTACCTCGCCGCGGCCTTCGGATTCACCGCCACGGTGAACACCACCATCATCTGCGCGCTGGTGATCCTGGCCCTGGCCACCGTGATCAACTTCCTCGGTACCCGTGTGCTGGCCATGGCGGCCCTCATCGGCTTCGTCGCCGAGATCGCGGGCGCCCTCGCGGTCGGCGGCTGGCTCCTGGTCAACCACCGGCACCACGGCCTCGGCGTGCTGTTCGACAGCTTCGGCGCCCAGGGCGACCACAGCTATCTGTGGGCCTTCGCGGCCGCCGGTCTGATCGGCGTCTACCAGTACTACGGCTTCGAGGCGTGCGGCGACGTCGCCGAGGAGGTCCCCGACCCGGGGCGGCTGATCCCCAAGGCCATGCGTCGCACGATCTACATCGGCGGAGCCGCGGCCACGTTCGTCTGTCTCGCGCTGGTGCTCTCGGTGGCCGACATCCCGGCCGTGATCGCGGGCAAGGACGTCGATCCCGTCTCCACCCTGCTCGACAGCGCGTTCGGCTCCGTCGGCTCGAAGATCGTCCTCGCCGTCGTGCTGATCTCCTTCCTGTCCTGCGCCATGAGCCTGCAGGCCGCCGCGAGCCGGCTGGCGTTCAGCTACGGTCGCGACGACATGATCATGGGCAGCCGGCTGCTGCGGAAGTTCTCCCCGGCCAAGCACGTCCCCCCGTACTCGCTGCTGCTCGCCGCCGTCGTGCCCGCCGTCATCGTGATCGGCTCCAAGGCGTCCACCGACGCCCTCACCAAGGTGATCAGCTTCGCCTCCGTCGGCATCTACATCGGCTTCCAGATGGTGGTGCTCGCCGCGCTGCGCGCCCGGCTCAAGGGCTGGCAGCCCAGTGGCAAGTACCGGCTCGGGCGCTGGGGCCTGCCGGTGAACGTCGCGGCGCTGGTGTACGGCGTGATCGCCATCGTCAACATGTGCTGGCCGCGCACCCCGGGCACCCCCTGGTACGACAACTGGATCGTGCCGCTGTCCGCCGTGGTCGTCGTCGGCACCGGGCTGATCTACATGGCGGTGCACCGGTCCTACGGGCGCAGCGAGGCACCGTACGACGACGCGATCCCCAAGGAGGCGCCCGACTCCACGGCGGCCGCCGCCCCCGAGGCGGATGCCGGCCCCGGCGCGGACCGGACGCCGGTCGACGCCTGAGCGCACGGCGCGACCCGGCGCGGAGAGGCGCGGAAGAGGCGCGGAAGAGGCGCCACCGATCGCTCGGGAACCCGTATGACACCGGCCCGCAGGACCTGCTCGTGGTCCTGCGGGCCGGCGTCGTCCGGACCGGCCCGCCGACCGGCCGGCGGACGGCTTCCCAGGTCCGCCGCGGTCGGTCAGTCGCGGACTGACCTGAACGTGCGCCGGTAGCTCTGCGGGCTGACGCCCGTCGTGCGTTTGAAGCGGTCACGGAAGGTGGTGGGTGAGCCGAAGCCGACCTGGCCGCCGATGCGTTCGACGGAGTGCTCCGTGGTTTCGAGCAGGTGCTGCGCCTGGCGGATGCGGGCTCGGTGGAGCCACTGGAGCGGGGTGGTGCCGGTCTGGTCGCGGAACCTGCGGATCAGGGTCCGGGTGCTGGTCCTGGCCTGTTCGGCGATGTCGGCGAGGGTGAGTTCACGGGACAGGTTCTCCCGCAGCCAGGTGAGCAGTGCTTCCAGCTCGGAACCCTGCGGTGTCGGATCGTGGTCGTGGACGATGAACTGGGCCTGGCCGCCCTCCCGTTCGAGGGGCATCACCGACAGGCGGGCGGCATCGGCGGCGACGGCCGAACCGTAGTCACGGCGGATCATGTGCAGGCACAGGTCCATGCCTGCGGCCGCGCCGGCCGAGGTGAGGAACTGGCCGTTGTCGACGTAGAGGACGTCCGCGTCGACGTCGACGTCCGGGTACGTGGCGGCCAGCAGCGGGGCCGCGCGCCAGTGGGTGGTGACGCGCAGCCCGTCGAGGAGCCCGGTGGCAGCCAGGGGGAAGGCGCCCACACAGATGGAGGCCATCCGTGTGCCGTCGGCGGCGGCCGACCGCAGCGCGTCGCGCACGGGGGTGGGAAGTGGGGCGGTGGGTTCGTCGACGCCCGGCACGATGATCGTGTCCGCGTCCTCGAGGCCCTCCAGGCCCCACGGGGCGCGCAGGGTGAAGGCCCCGGCGTCGATCGCTTCACGCTCGGCGCACACCCGGACCCGGTAGCCGGGGCGCCCGTCGGGCAGACGGGTCCGGGAGAAGACCTCGATCGGGGTGGACAGGTCGAACGGGATCACCTGGTCCAGCGCGAGAACGGCGACGCGGTGCATGGCGGGAATCTACCTCCCCGCCGATCGGGGCGGCGCCGGGACGTACAGGTGGAAACCCCGTGTCCCCACAGTTCCCGGGCCTCCAGGAGCGCCTGGCATTATCTCGTTGAAACCTGTCGTTCGTGCCACTGGGCGATCACGGCGGCAGCCTGTTGACTCCGGAGCGTCCGACAGCGATCGACGTCCGAGGAAACATCTATGCACATCCACGTTGTCCTGTTCGACGGCTTCGACCCGCTGCGCGTCGAGGCCACCGGCGAGCGCCGGACCGCCCAGGAGGACCGGGCGTGACCAAGCTCCTCCTGTCGCTGCACGTCCTGGCGGCCCTCGTGGCCGTCGGCCCGGTCGCCGTCGCCGCGAGCATGTTCCCCGCGACGCTGCGCCGGGCCCTCGGCACCTCCGGCGACGGCAACGGCGACGGCGACGGCGCAGGAGCAGGCGCAGGCGCAGGCGACGTCCTGACGGCCTTGCGGACGCTGCACCGGATCTGCCGGGTCTACGCGGGCGTCGGCATCGCCGTTCCCCTCTTCGGCTTCGCCACGGCCGGCAGCCTCGGTGTCCTCGGCGACATCTGGCTGATCGCCTCGATCCTGCTGACCGCGGCGGCCGCCGGCGTGCTGGCCCTGCTGATCCTGCCGGCTCAGGGCCGTGCCCTGGCCCAGGCGGAGAGTTCCGCCTCGTCGCCGTCGTCGGCACACTCCTCGTCGGCGCCGGGTGGACTCGCCATGCTCACCGGCGTCTTCAACCTGCTGTGGGCCGCAGTCACCGTGCTGATGATCATCCGCCCCGGCTCCACGACGGGGGTGTGACGGTGCGCCCGCAGCCCCTGCGCCCTCTGCGCATCGCGGCCCGCACCGAGCTGATCTCGCTGATCGTGTTGCTGGCCAACCTGTTCACCGTGCACCTGAAACCCGTCTCGTCCTTGATGGGCCCCACCCACGGCTGTGCCTACCTGTTCACGCTGGTCGCGACCTGGCGCCTCAAGGAGGCGCCGACGGCCGCCAAGGTCCTGGCCGTGGCCCCGGGCGTCGGCGGGCTGCTCGCGCTGCGGCGGCTCGCCCGGGGCCGTCCCCATGGATCACGTTCCGGAAGCGGACGGCTTCCGGGCGAGATCCGGGGTGTCAGCGGAAGGCCGCCCGGCCGGTGAGGGCCTGGCCGATGACCAGGGTGTGCATCTCGGGTGTGCCCTCGTACGTCAGGACCGACTCCAGGTTGTTCATGTGCCGGATCACCGGGTACTCCAGGGAGATCCCGTTGGCTCCGAGGATCGTCCGCGCCGTGCGGCAGATCTCCAGCGCCTTGGTGACGTTGTTCAGTTTGCCCAGGCTCACCTGCTCGGGACGCAGCCCCACGGTGTCCTTGCGGCGGCCCAGGTGCAGCGCGAGCAGGGTGCCGTTGGTGAGTTCCACCGCCATCTGCGCCAGCTTCGCCTGCGTCAGCTGGAAGCCGCCGATGGGCCGGCCGAACTGGGACCGCTCCCCGGCATAGGCGAGCGCGGCGCGGAAGGCGCTGCGGGCCGCGCCCATGGAGCCCCACAGGATCCCGTACCGCGCCTCGTTGAGGCAGGACAGCGGGCCGCGCAGGCCCCGCACCTCCGGCAGGGCGGCCGACGCGGGCAGGCGCACCGATTCCAGGACGAGTTCGCTGGTGACCGAGGCCCGCAGGGACATCTTGTGCTTGATGGCACGGGCGCCGAAGCCGGGGGTGCCGGTGGGGACGACGAAGCCCCGCACGCCCTCGTCCGTCTGCGCCCAGACCACCGCGACCTGGGCCACGGACCCGTTGGTGATCCACATCTTGGTGCCGTCGAGCACCCAGTCGCCGCCGTCCCTGCGGGCCCGGGTGCGCATCGAGCCGGGGTCGGAGCCGTGGTCGGGTTCGGTCAGGCCGAAGCAGCCGATGGCGTCGCCCGAGGCCATCCGCGGCAGCCACTCCTGCTTCTGCTCCTCGCTGCCGTGCCGCCAGATCGCGTACATCGCCAGTGAGCCCTGGACGCTGACCAGGGAACGGATCCCGGAGTCGCTGGCCTCGAGCTCCAGGCACGCCAGGCCGTAGTCGACCGCGCTCATCCCGGGGCAGCCGTAGCCCTCCAGGTGCATGCCGAGCAGCCCCAGCGTGCCCAGCTCCTTGGCGAGTTCGCGGATCACCGGCAGGTCCCCGGACTCGAACCACTCCGCGACGTACGGGTCGACCGCGCGGTCGCACACCTGGCGCACGGCCGCCCGGACCGCCTTCTCCTCGGGGCTGAGCAGGTCGTCGATGCCGGCCAGGTCCAGCGGATCGGCCTTGGGGGCGGGGGTCTTCGTGCTCATCGGGGGACCTCTCGTGAGGGATGGGGCAGGGGAGGGCACTGCGGATCGGCCAGCCAGGCGCGGACGCGTTCACCGTCCGCGCCCAGGCCCGGCGGCGGTGCGGCCGGGCGGACCATGGCGGTGGAGTAGGCCGCCGGGTGGCGCGGCGCGGCCGTGCCGCCGCCGGCCGGCGCCGTGGTGGGGTCCAGGCCCAGCCGTTCGGCCAGCGCGAAGCCGTCGGCCACGGTGCCGACCCGGCCCGCCGGCACCGCCGCGGTGGTCAGGCGTTCCTGCCAGACCGCGCAGTCCTCAGCGGCCAGCAGCTCCTCCAGCGCGGCGACCAGCTCCTCACGGTGGGCGACCCTGGCCGCGTTGGTGGCGAACCGCTCGTCCGCCGCGAGGCCGGGCGCGCCGAGCACCGCCGCCATGCGCGCGAACTGGCCGTCGTTGCCGCAGGCCACGGCGAGCAGCCCGTCACGGCAGCGCAGCGTCTCGTACGGGGCGATCGACGGGTGGCGGTTTCCCATCCGGCCGGGCGGGCGGCCCGTCTCCAGGAACGACTGCGCCTGGTTGACCAGGGCACCGAGCAGGCTGGACAGCAGGTTGACCTCGACCCGGCAGCCGCGCCCGGTGCGGGCCCGGCCCGCCAGCGCGGCCAGCACGCCGACGGTGGCGTCCTTGCCGGTGAGCACGTCCACCAGGGCGACCCCCGCCTTGGTGGGCTCTCCGTCGGCGTCGCCGGTGATGCTCATCAGACCGCCGACCGCCTGCACCACGAAGTCGTAGCCGAGCAGGTCGGCGCCCGCGCCGGCGCCGAATCCGGTGACCGAGCAGTAGACGACGCCGGGATTGCCGGCCGACACCTCGTCGTAGCCGAGGCCGTGCCGGTCGAGGGTGCCCGGTCGGAAGTTCTCCACCAGCACGTCGGCGCGCCGGGCCAGTTCCCGGGCCAGGGCCAGGTCACCGCCGTCGGCCAGGTCGAGGGTGACGCTGAGCTTGGAGCGGTTGACGCTCTCGAAGTACGTCGTGGAGGACGCCGACCACGGAGGTCCCCAGGACCGGGTGTCGTCCCCGGTGCCGGGGCGCTCCACCTTGACGACGGTGGCGCCGAGGTCGGCCAGCGTCATCGTGCACAGCGGGCCGGCCAGCACCCGGCTGAAGTCGGCGACGAGGATCCCCTCCAGGGGCCCGCCGCTCATCGCGCACCCGCCCGGCCCGGGCCGCCCGGGGCGACCGGGGCGACCGGGGCGACCGGGGCCACCGGGGCCACCGGGGCCACCGCGGCCACCGGGCGGCTCATGCCGGGGCCCCTTCCAGGAGGCCGCCGACCCGGCGCGGCAGCCGCCACGGGTTGGTGTCGCGCAACGGTTCGGGGAGCGCGGTCTGCGGCACGTCCTGGAACGCCACCGGCCTGGTGAAGCGGTCGAGGGCGGCGGCGCCCACGCTGGTGGCGTCCGGGCGGCTCGTCGCCGGCCAGGGGCCGCCGTGCTGCTGCGCCCACGAGGTCGCCACGCCCGTCGGCCAGCCGTCCACCACGACCCGGCCGGCCTGCCCGGAGAGCAGGTCCACCAGCCACGGCAGGTCGGGGTCCGCCGGCCCGGCCGAGGCGATCGCCGCCGCCAGGCTCGGCTGGAGCCGCCCCAGCAGCTCCCGCAACCGCGCCGGGTCGTCGTACTCCACCACCAGCGCCACCGGGCCGAAGCACTCCGCGAGCAGCGGCGAGCCCGGGCGCAGCGCCCCGGCGGGGGCGGCCAGGACGGTGGGTGCGGCGGCGAAGCCCCGCGCGGCGGCGTCCACGGAGGCCACCGGGTGTGCGCCGGCCGCGACCAGGTCGGCGAGGCCCCGGCGGTAGGCGGCGGCGATGCTCTCGGTGAGGAGCCAGCCGGGCGCCACCCCGGCCAGCGCCTCGGCCGCGGCGTCCGCCGCGCCGCTGCCGCGCGGCGCCAGCAGCAGACCGGGCTTGGTGCAGAACTGGCCCTGGCCCAGGGTGAAGGAGGCGACGAAGCCGGCGGCCGCCCGCCGGACACCGCCTTCGGCGGCGCTCGCGGCAGGGGTCAGCACCGCCGGGTTGACCGTGCCCATCTCCGCGAAGACCGGTACGGGCACGGGCCGCCGCGCCGCCCGCTCCACGAGGGCCGTGCCGCCCGACTGCGAGCCGGTGAACGCCACTGCGGCGACCTCCGGCGCGTCGACCAGGGCCAGGCCCGCGTCGAAGCCCGTCACCAGCGCGAAGGCGCCCTCGGGGGCGCCGGCCCCGCGCAGCGCCGCCGTCATCGTCGCGCCGAGCCGGGCGCTCAGCCGCGGGTGCGCCGGGTGGGCCTTGGCCAGGACCGGGCACCCGGCGGCCAGCGCGGACGCGGTGTCGTGCCCGGCCACCCCGAAGGCGAAGGGGAAGTTGCTGGCGCCGAAGACCGCGACGGGGCCGAGCGGCCGGTTCATCCGGCGCAGGTCGGGGCCGTCGCCGCGGTCGACGCGCAGGTCCAGCCAGCCGCCCTCGGCGGCGACCGCCCCGTAGAAGCGGGCCTGCGCCGCGGCGCGGCCGATCTCGCCGCGCAGCCGCTCCGTGCCCAGCGCGGTCTCCGCGTCCGCCAGCGCGGCCAGGTCTTCGACGTCGCTCTCCAGCGCGTCGGCCACCGCGTCCAGCCAGCCCGCCCGCACGGCGGGCGGCACGGCGGCGACCCGCCCGGCGTCCCGCGCCGCGCCCGCGGCCAGCCGGGCGACCTCCTCGGGCGCGGTGACGGCGGGACCGTCCGCGCAGGCGCCGGTGCGCGGGTCGCGGCTCACCTCGGTCCGCCCGGCCGCCGCGGGGCTCACGACGCGCTCCGGATCGCCGCCACCAGCACGTCCAGGCCCTCGCGGAGCAGGTCCTCGGGGATGACCAGCGGCGGCAGCAGCCGGACGACGTTGCCGTAGGTGCCGCAGACCAGGGTGACGACGCCCTCCGCGTGGCAGCGTGCGGCGACGGCCCGGGCCAGGTCCGGGTCCGGGTCCGGGTCCGGGTTCGTGTCCGGGTCCGGGTCCGGGTCCGGGGAGTGCGGGCGGACGAACTCGACGGCCATCATCGCTCCGCGGCCACGGACCTCGGCCACCGTCACAAGCTCGTCGGCCAGCGGCTCCAGCCGGTCGCGGACGATGCCCTCGATCCGCCGGGCCCGCTGCAGCAGCGTCCCGTCCGCCAGCATCTCCAGCACGCCGAGCGCCGCCGCGCAGGCCACCGGGTTGCCCGCGTAGGTGCCGCCGAGTCCGCCGGGTCCCACCGCGTCCATCAGCTCGGCACGGCCGGTGACGGCGGCCAGCGGCAGCCCGCCGCCGAGTGCCTTGGCCGTGCAGACCAGGTCGGGGACGATCCCCTCGTGCTCGCAGGCGAACAGGGTTCCGGTGCGGCCCATGCCGGCCTGCACCTCGTCGGCGACCAGCACGATGCCGTGCTCGCGCGCGATGCGCTCCAGGCCCGGGAGGAACCCGGGTGCCGGCACCACGAACCCGCCCTCGCCCTGCAGCGGTTCCACGACCAGGGCCGCGACCGTGTCCGCACCGACCCGGTCCAGCAGTTCCCGCAGCGCGGCGAGTGCCTGCTCCGCGCAGTCGCCGGGGCCGCCGGGCCACCGCAGCGGGTAGGCGTAGGGGGCCCGGTGCACCTCGCCGGGGAAGGGGCCGAAACCGCTCTTGTAGGGCACCTCCTTGGCGGTCATGGCCAGGGTCATCATGCTGCGGCCGTGGTAGGCGTGGTCGAACACCACCACGCCCGGGCGCCCCGTCGCCGCGCGGGCGATCTTGACGGCGTTCTCCACCGCCTCGGCGCCGGTGGAGAACAGCGCGGTCCGCTTGGGGTGGTCGCCCGGGGTGAGGGCGTTCAGCCGCTCGGCGACCTCGACGTAGCCGTCGTACTCGGTCACCAGGAAGCAGGTGTGGGTGAACCGCCCGGCCTGCTCGCGCACCCGGGAGACCACGGCGGGCGCACTGGCCCCCACGCTGGTCACGGCGATGCCCGAGGCGAGGTCGATCAGGTGGTTGCCGTCCACGTCCACCAGGACGCCGCCTCCCGCCCGGTCGACGAAGACCGGCAGTGTGACGCCCAGTCCGTGCGGCAGCGCGGCGTCGCGGCGCTGCTGGAGCCGCCGCGATCGGGGTCCGGGGAGCGCGGTGCGCAGGATGCGGCGCTGCTCGGGCTGGGCGACGGCGGCGGCAGCGGCGGCAGCAGCGGCGGCGGATTGCGGTACGTGGTGGTCGGGAGAGGGCGTGACGAGGGAGGTGTCGGGAGTCACGGGGGGTCCTTCCGAAGCCGGAGACCGGGGGTGCGTGGGCCGCATCGTAGGCAGCGCGGGCCCGCCGGGACTTTGGACGATCCGACCGGCTCTACGGCTTTCTCGTGCAGAATGCACCAAGTCGACGCTCTCGGGAGGAAGACCGTGCCCACCCTCGACGTCCTGGTGCGCGCCCTCGGCGACGACCTGGCCCCGGTCCCCCCGGCCGTCCCCGTGCCCCGCCGCGAGGTGACCGGCGTCCACGTCAGCGAGCTGACCGATCCGACCCCGTACCTCTCCGGCGGCGAACTCCTGCTCACCACCGGCATGGGCCTCACCGGCCAGACCGCCCAGGCCCGCGCCTACGCCGCCCGGCTGGCACGGCACGGCATCGCGGGCCTCGGCCTGGGGTTGGGCCCGGTGCACACCAGCGTGCCCGACACCCTGGTCGAGGCGTGTGCCGCGGCCGGGCTGCCGCTGCTGAGCGTGCCCGGGCCGACCCCTTTCCTGGCGGTCGCCCGCACCTACTGGTCGCTCCTGGCCGCCGCCGGGCAGGAGGAACTCACCGCCGCCCTGGGCGCCCACCGCGACCTGGTCAGGGCCGCGGCCGGGCCGACCCCGGTGACGGCCGTGGTCCGGATCCTGGCCGCCGCCGTCGAGGGCTGGGCCGCCCGGCTGGGACCGTCGGGTGAGGTGCTCGAGGTCTGGCCGCGCCGCCGCCGCACCCACGCCCGTCAGATCGCCGCCGAGGTGGCCAGGCTCCGCGTCGCGGGCCCGCACTCCTCGGCGACCTTCCCCCTCGGCGACGAGGACGTGGTGCTGCACCCGCTGGCCGGGCACGGACGGCTCAGCGGGTTCGTGGCCACCGGCTGCCCCCGCCCCATGCGGGCGGCCGACCGGCAACTGGTGCTCACCGCCTGCGCGCTGCTGGCGCTGCAGAGCGAGCAGCAGCGCCGCGGTGTCGCCGCGTCCCGCGCCTCCCGCGCCTGCGTGGCGCGGCTGTTGCTGACCGGCCACGTCGACGCGGCCCGCTCGCTCGCCGCGGACCTGGGCCTGGGCGTGCCTCCGCGGCGGGTACGCCTGCTCGGCCTGGCGGGGCCCGCGGGCGCCGTCGACGACGTCCTCGACGCCCTGGAGGCGGCCGTCGCCACGCCCCCGCGCGAGCTGATCGCCCTGTCGGAGGCCGAGGAGGTGTGGGCGCCGCTCGACCCGGCCGACGTGCCCGCCGCCCTGGACGCGGTCCGCGGCCTCACCGCCGGGCACCCGGTGGGGGCCAGGGCGCTGCTGGGCGCACAGACCGCTCTGCCCGACCTGCACCACCAGCTGGCCACGCTGCGCCGGGCCCTCGCGGCGCAGCTCCCCGGCACCGTGCGGGACATGGGCGCGGACGGGGCGCGGGCACTCGCCGCCGCACCCTCCCTGGAGCCCCTGCTCTCCTACCGCCGTGCGGATCTCGTCCCCGCCGTGGCCGCCTATCTGCGCCACCGCGGCCAGTGGGAACGGGCGGCCGCCGATCTCGGCGTGCACCGCAACACCCTGCGCCACCGGATCGGCACGGCGGCACGGCTGCTCGGCGCCGACCTGGACGACCCGGACGTCGCCAGCCGCACCTGGCTGGCGATGCGCGAACGCCATCTGGCGTGACGCCCGGCCGCGGCCCGCCCGCCCGGCCGACCCACGAGGACGGGTCGGCTACCGGTGGGCTCCCAGCCGGGCCAGCGCCCCGTCCGTCAGCCGGTACAGGGTCCACTCGTCCTGCGGGTGGGCGCCCAGCGCCTCGTAGAAGTCGATCGCCGGACGGTTCCAGTCCAGGACCGCCCACTCCAGGCGCTCGTAGCCGCGTGCGACGCAGATGCGGGCCAGCTCCGTGAGCAGCGCCCTGCCGTGGCCGGCGCCGCGCGCCTGCGGGCGGACGTACAGGTCCTCCAGGTAGATGCCGTGCACGCCCCGCCAGGTGGAGAAGTTCAGGAACCACAGCGCGTAGCCGGCGATCTCGCCCCCGTCGTCCTCGGCGACGTGCGCGTACGCCGCCGGGCGGTCGCCGAACAGTGCCTCCGTGAGCTGCTCCGGCGTCGCCCGCGCCTCGTCGGGCGCCTTCTCGTAGGCGGCGAGTTCGCGGATCAGGGCGTGGACGGCGGGGACGTCGGCGGGGGTCGCGGCACGGATCATGCGCGCAGTGTCACACAGGAGGGGCGGGGCCCCGGGCCCCGCCCCTCACCGCACGCGGCGTCGGACGCTCAGCGCAGGCGCCGCGGGTCGATCGCCCAGATCCCGCGCCCGTGCGTGGCCGCGTACAGCCGGCCGTCGGGGCCGGTGCGCAGTTGGAGGACCGCCGTCGTCGGCAGGCGCTCCCCCGCCACCTTCCAGCTCCGCGAGCCCGCCCGGCGGACCAGGACGCCGAGGTCCGTGCCCAGCACCACGGTGCCGTCCTTCAGCAGCACCACGGAGTCGGCGGGCACGTCCGGCAGGTTCCCGGAGACGTCCTTCCAGGTCGTGCCCCCGTCCCGGGTCTCGAAGAGGTGGCCGAAGCCCGCACCCGGGCCCTCCGTCCACTTGCGCGAGAAGCCGTTGACGGCGAGCAGCACGTGGTTCGAGTCCGCCGGGTCGATCGCCAGGCCGGAGAGGTAGCGGTTGGGGACGGTCCCGTCGACGGGCAGGTCCAGTTGGTGCCAGCCGGTGCCGTCCGCGTTGCCGACCGCGATGCCCCGGGTGAAGCCCTGGTTGTTGCAGGGCCCGCACCAGGCGGCGTACACCCTGCCGCCGGAGGAGGCGACGGCGGTCGCGGTGTGGCCCTCGCCGAGGTCGTAGGCCCCGAACCACTCGCTGCCGCTGCGGATCGCCCAGCCCTTGGTGTTCGTCCACACGTGCCGGCCGCCCGCGACCCAGGTGTCCGGGTCCTTGATGTCGGCGTTGAGCGGTGCGATGAAGCGGGCCTCACCGGTGGCGTTGTCGGGCGGCGCGACCGAGTAGCTGGTGGCCTTCGAGGGGTCGTCGACCCAGCTGCCGTCGTTGACGGCGCAGTTCTGCGTGACCGACACCGCCAGGTACACGTACTCCGCCGCGACGTTGCACCCGTTGGCGGGGTCGACGATCGTGTCGCCGCCGTCGCCGCCGAAGTTCGAGCCCATCACCCGGTCGCCGGGGCGCAGGATCGACTGCCCGTTGTCCTGCAGACCGCCGCTGACCGCGACGCCGCGCGCCGCCGGGTCGATGCCCACGCCGACCGAGTAGTACTGCAGCGCGTCCATCGTGCCGTCGTTCAGGGACGTCCAGTCCGTGGCGTGGCCGTCGGCGTTCGCGGAGCCGTCCACCGGCCGCCGGAACACACCGCCGTCGTCGCCGACCACGACGTACGGTTTCCCGCCGTCGCTGCCGATCGCCACCGCGTGCTGGTCGGGGTGCGTGGTGGGCGGGCAGGCGCCGCTCTGCCGGGCGGGGTCGATGGACCAGCAGGGGAAGCCGAAGTTCCAGTACGGGCCGGGGACGGTCCAGTCGGCGCCGCCGTCCTTGGTCTCGAAGACCTCCTCCAGACCCGCGTACACATGGTCGGGGTTCTTCGGGTCGACGGTGAGGAACTGGTCGTACCAGGCCTGGACGCCCGGCTGGTAGCCGGCACCGGTCAGCGCGGAACCGGAGTCGCGCAGCCGCGTGTGGTCGGCGATCCTCGTCCATGGCCCGGTCGGCGAACCGGACTTGGAGACGAAGACGCCCGCGAGCCCGCTGTCCGGGTTGGACGCCGTCATGGCCGGCGACTGGTCGATGGCGTAGTAGCGCGAGCCGTCCGCGCTGCGCGCGAAGGTCACGTTGCCCACGTCGTCGCTGTCGCTGGGCAGGTCCCCGAGCCCGGTCAGCCGCTCCCAGCCGTGGGCGCCCCTGGTGTAGAAGCCGTTGTAGGTGTCGCCGCTGCGCCAGCCGACCGCGAGCACGACCTTGCGCGGGTCCTTGGGGTCGATCGCGACGTCGCTGGTGATGTTCTTGTACGGGGCCGAGGGCTCGCCCGCCTTCGCGCCGCCCGGCAGATAGTCGGGGTTGGGGGCGAACTGGAGCTTCCACGGGCCCTTGAGGGTCTTGGTGGAGTGGCTCCACACGCCGTGCGTGGTCGCCGCCCACACCGTGTCGCCGCCGAAGCGGAGCGCGTTGATGGACGTCGACTCCAGTTCGTCGCCGCCGACCCGGTCGCGCTCGGCGAACCGGCCGTGGCGCGGGTCGTCGAGGACGTAGACGCCGGTGCCGAGGAAGGCGGTCGCGCTGGTGTTGGCCTCGCCGGTCGCGTACCACAGCCGGCCGCGCGGATCGAGTTGCAGATCGCCCGTGGACAGGGCGGGCAGGCCGTCGGAGATGTTCGTCCAGTGCCCGCCCCCGGTGCGGGAACGGAAGACACCGCCGTTGGCCGCGCCCGCGTACACATAGCCGTGGTCGTCGGCCGCGAGTCCGGTCACCCGCCCGGTGACCCGTCCGGCGCCGCCGCTGGAGTTGGAGCTGATGTCCCGGTAGCGCGGATCGTCGGAGTCGTAGGGCAGCCGGGTCACGTCCCGCCATCTGCCGTCGGTGTGCGGGAGCGCGCTCAGCGCGTCGTACGCGGCCCCGTAGGCGCCCGGCGCCACCACCCCGGGCGAGGTCCGGGCCTCCGCGTACTGGTCCGCCTGTTCGGCGATGTTCCCCGACTCGTCCTCGTCGCCCCCGGGGTCGCCGGGGTCCGCCGTCTCCGCGAGGGCGGACCGGCCCTTCAGCTGGTTCGCATGGGCCTGTTCCCGGAGCGCGCGCACACCGAAGGGATCCACCCCGGTGCCGGACGCCGCCTGGGCCTGCGTCACCGTCAGGCCCAGTGCGGCGGAGGCGGCGAACAGCGCCGCCCACGCCCGTCTTCTGCGAAAACCGTCGCCTGCCATGAGAAAGGTGCCCTCCCGGGGAAGCCGTGACGTACATGACACAAGCTGCCCCACAGCTTTGGGGAGACGGGAGGTGCGGGAGAAGCAGGGGACGGCAATCAGCCGGTAAAGGTTCTCAGTTGCGGCCGGCCACCCGGTCCGCGAACCGCGCCAGTCGGGACGACTCGGCGCCGTACGAGGCCAGTTCGCGCCGGTCCGCCGTCCGGTAGGTGGCGTACATCCCGTGCACGCCCAGCCAACGCAGCGGCTCCGGCTCCCACTTGCGCACCCGGTGGTTCACCCACGGCAGCGCGGTCAGGTCGGTCGCGCCCGCCTGGTCCGCGTCCTGCCGCACCAGATCGCGCAGGGTGCGCGCGGCCAGGTTCGTGGTGGCGACACCCGAGCCGACGTAACCGCCCGCCCAGCCCAGGCCCGTCGACGGGTCCAGGGACACCGTGGCGCACCAGTCGCGCGGCACCCCGAGCACGCCCGACCAGGCGTGGGTCACCCGCACCCCGGCCAGCGACGGGAAGAAGCGGACCAGGATCCCGTACAGCGCCTCGACGGTGGCGGGCTGGGTGCTGCCGTCGTTGTCCGTGCGGGAGCCGAAGCGGTAGGGGACGCCGCGGCCGCCGAGCGCGATCCGGCCGTCGGCGGTGCGCTGCGCGTACATGTACGCGTGCGCCATGTCACCCAGCGTCTCGCGCCCCTCCCAGCCGATCCGCGCCCACTGCGCCTCGGTCAGCGGCTCCGTCGCGATCATCGAGGAGTTCATCGGCAGCCAGGTGCGCCGCTGGCCCTTCAACGACGCCGTGAACCCCTCGGTGCAGCGCAGCACGTACGGCGCGCGGACCGTCCCGTACGGCGTCACCGCGTGCCGCGGGCGGATCTCGGTGACCGGCGTCCCCTCGTGGATCGTCACGCCGAGCGCCTCGACGGCCGCCGCGAGGCCCTTGACCAGTTTGGCCGGGTGCAGCCGTGCCCCGTGCGGGGTCCAGGACGAGCCGACCGCACCGGCGACCCGGATCCGCTCGGCGGTCTCCCGGGCGCCGTACAGTTCGCGGTCCTGCTCGCCGTACGCCGCCTCGTGCTCGTGGAACGCCTTCAGGCGGGCCAGTTGCGCGGGCGTGTACGCCACCTCCAGGACGCCGCCGACGTGCACGTCCGCGTCGATGTCCTCCTCCTCGGTGACCCGCACCACCTCGGCGACCGTCTCGTTCATCGCCCGCTGCAGCCGGACGGCTGCCTCGTGGCCGTGCAGTCTCGCGTACCGGTCGCGGCCCGCGACGCCGTTGTAGAGCCAGCCGCCGTTGCGCCCGGAGGCGCCGTAGCCGCAGAACTTCTGCTCCAGCACGGTGACGCGCAGCGAGGGCGCCGCCTTCTTCAGGTAGTACGCCGTCCACAGGCCGGTGTAGCCGCCGCCGACAATCACGACGTCGGCGGACGTGTCGCCGGCGAGCGGCTCGCGCGGGGCGGGGAGGCCGTCGTCCGCGTACCAGAAGGAGATGCCGCCGTTGGCGATGCTGCTGACTGCGCTGCTCATGGGCGGACGTTAACCGCCGGTGGAGGGCACTGTCTCCTTCGGATTCCGTGTTTTTCCGCGGCCCCGGGCCAGGGGACGGCAGGCGAGACCGACCAGTACCGCGGCGAAATGCCCGACGTCGGTGAAGGCGGGGGCCGCGGTCAGCGGCAGCGTGTACACGAGCAGCACCACCGCCAGATACGCGGACCGCCAGGGCGCCGCGATCCGGTACGTGAGGACCGCGACCACTCCGGCCAGGGCGTAGCTCACGCCGATGTCCAGGGCGTTGACCGCCGCGTACGGGGCCGCCCCGTCACGGATCGCCCACAGCAGCGCGCCCTCGCCGGCGAACGTGGCCAGCACGTGCGCGGCGACGCACACGGCCAGCCAGCGCGCGGTGCCCAGCCAGCGCTCCGCCTGCGCGTGGAAGACCGTGTACAGCCCCGCGTACGGCAGCCAGTGCCCGCCGTCCATCCACATGGCACTCGCCACGAAGGCGTGCACGGGACGGGAGGACAGCTCACGGAGGTTGGTGGACCGGTGCCGCAGGAACGCCTGCTCGAACTGCGGCGACATGTGGTGCAGCGCGACGGTGGTCACGAACAGGATCAGCAGCCAGACGTAGGTCCCCGGGGCGCTGCGGACGTACGCCGCCACGGCCCCGAGCCCGCGTCCCGCCCGCATGCCCCGGTTCACACCCGCCAGTATCACCGGGGAGGCGATCGAGACGCCTGCCGAGCCGGGTGGCGGGACACGCCACCGAATGGCCGATCCCGGTTTCGACGGCTCATCAGGTCATAGCGTGATGAACGTGACAAAGCACCACATCGCCCCTGTCGTATGCGCCGCAGTTCTCACCGGTACGGCGCTCGGCGCCGCACCGCCCGCCACCGCCCCGACGACCCGGCTGCTGCACCCCGGGGACTCCGTCCAGGAGGCGGTGGACGCCGCCGAGCCGGGCGACACGATCCTCCTGTCCCCCGGCACCTACCGCGGAAGCGTCCGGGTGACCACCTCGCGGCTGACCCTGCGCGGCACCGGCCCGGGCACCGTGATCGCCCCCGCCCCCGCCCCCGCCCCGGCCGCCGCGGCCACGGACGCCTGTGCCCGGGCCGGCAACGGGATCTGCGTGGAGGGAACGGACGGCCAACCCGTCCGCGACACCACCATCGCCTCGCTGACCGTGTCCGGTTTCGCCAAGAACGGCCTGTGGTCGTCCCGGACCGACCGGCTGACCGTCCACGGCGTGACCGCCGAGAAGAACCGGCAGTGGGGCATCGCGCTGGAGCGCGCCACCCGCGGGGCGATCGTGGACGACACCGTCCGCGAGAACGGCGACGCGGGAGTGATGCTCGTCAACACCCTCGACACCGAGACGGGAGCCACGGACACCGGCGGAACGGTCATCGCGCGCAACCGGATGCAGGGCAACCGGGTCGGCGCCTCCGTCCGACGCGTCAGGAACGTCACCGTGGCGAGCAACGACATCACCGGGAACTGTGTGGGGATGTTCGTCGTCGGCGACGAGAACGCGCCGCCCACGGGGGCGGTGACCGTGAGCGGCAACATCGTCCACGAGAACAACCGGTTCTGTCCCAAGACCGCACGGCTGCCCTTCCGCCAGGGCTCCGGCATCGTCCTGACCGGCGTCGTGGACACCCTGGTCGTCCGGAACGTGGTCAGCGGCAACACGGGCACCTCCCCCTTCTCGGGCGGCGTCGTGCTCTTCAAGAGCATGGTCGGCGTCCCCAACGACCGGAACCGGATCAGCAACAACACGCTGCGGGGCAACGGCCCGGCGGACCTCGTCGACCGGGACACCGGCAAGGCCAACGCCTTCCACGGCAACAGCTGCCAGGCGTCCCGGCCCGCGGGACTGTGCTGACCGCCCGGCCGCACCCCCCTGTGCACCCAGAGAGGAAAGGCGGCACATGACGACCGCAACCCCCGCCCCACCACCGTCCATGCGGCTCAGGGAGCTCGTGTTCGGGGCCGCGTGCGCCGCCGCCCTCCGCGCGGCCGCCCGGCTGGGCGTCGCCGACGCGCTGACGGACCGGCCCATGACCGTGGAGGACCTCGCGGCCGCGGTGAAGACCGAGCCGGGACCGCTGCGGCGGCTGCTGCGCGCCCTGTCGTGCTACGACGTCTTCACGGAGAAGGAGGACGGGACGATCGCGCACACCGAGATGTCCCGGCTGCTGCGCGAGGACGATCCGCACAGCCTGCGCGCCATCTCGCTGTGGTGCACCGAACCCTGGACCTGGGACGCGTGGCCGAGGCTGGACGAGGCGGTGCGCACCGGGCGCAACGTGGTCCAGGACCTGTACGGCAAGGAGTTCTTCGACTACCTGAACGAGGACGCCCCGGAGTCCGCCGACGTCTTCAACCGCGCCATGACGACCTCCAGCAAGCAGTCGGCGCGGGAGGTCGCGGAACTCCTCGACCTGTCGGGCAGCTCGTCGGTCGCGGACATCGGCGGCGGCCAGGGGCATGTGGTGGCGCGGCTGCTGGAGAAGTACCCGTCGATGCGGGGCGCCCTGCTCGATCTGCCGCGCGTGGTGGAGAACGCCGATCCGCGGCTGCGCCGGGGCGGCGCGCTCGCCGACCGGGTGCGGATCGTGCCCGGCGACTGCCGCGTGGCCGTCCCGGTCCGGGCCGATGTGTACATCATCAAGAACATCCTGGAATGGGACGACGACAGCACCGCCCGCACGCTGCGCAACGTCGTCGAGGCGGGCGGGCCCGGAGCGCGGGTCGTGGCGATCGAGAACCTCGTCGACGACACCCCCTCCATGAGGTTCAGCACCGCGATGGACCTGCTGCTGCTCCTCAACGTCGGCGGCGCGAAGCACACCACCCGCAGCATGGTCGACCGGCTGACGGCAGCGGGCCTGGTCATCGACTCGATCCGCCCGGTCAACCCCTATCTGCACGCGTTCGACTGCACCGTCCCCGGATGACCCCCGTCCCACGTCCCACCGGTCGCCGGGCCCGCGTCGTGCGCGGACCCGGCGACCGGTGGCCGTGGGGCGTTCAGGCGCCGCCGTCCCGGTCCCATCGGTAGAAGCAGTGCGCCATCGCGTCCTTCGGGGAGCGCCACGTCGCGGGGTCGTACGCACTGACGTACGCCGACAACCGCTCGCTGATGTCCCTGAAGGCGGGGTGGTCGGCCACCTTGGCGACGGCCGGTCCCGGCTCCCGCTCGGACTCGATGAGGTGCAGGTACACCTCGCCGAACTGGAAGAGGCTGCGCCGGGCGACCCCGACGAGATGCGGCAGTTCTCCCCGGTCCGACTCCTCGAACACCTTGGCGATGTCCGGAGCGGACCCCGGAGCCATGCGGGCGACGATCAGTGCCTGGTGCATCCGCCTGTCCTCCCGGCTCAGTCGCTCAGCGCCGGCGCGGGCCGGTGCTCGGCGGCGACCTTCTCGATGCGGTCCCGGATCAGGCCCATCTGGACCTTGGAGTTCCGGTTGATGTTGTCCGTCATCCAGTCGTCGTCGACCGGCGCGTCCGGCTTCATCTCGAAGTCCTGCGTCCACACCATCCGGGTGCCGTCGGCGACCTCCTCGTACCGCCACAGGATGTTCATGTACGCGAAGGGCCCCGGCTCGACGCGGCGCGCCTTGACGGTCAGGGCGCGGCGGTCCGTCTCCCGCTCCGAGACCCAGCTCCAGACGGTGCCGTTCTCGTCGGGGTGCATGGTGAGCCGGAACGTCGTCCGGTTCCCCTCGCGGGACAGGATCTCGACGGACGCGTACTCGCTGAACAGGTGCGGCCAGTTCTCCAGGTCGTTCGTCATGTCCCAGACGAGGTCCACCGGCGCGGCGATGGTGATGGCGTTCTCCGTGTGTCCGGCCATGGTCAGGCTCCTGCCATGAGGGTGGTGTTGACGAGGTCGAGGAACTGCCGGGGCGTCCTGCAGCGCTCCGCGTCGGGAGGCATGGGCGTGCCGTGCCGGTTCTCCAGTTCGCCGACGATGCCGAGCAGGCCGAGCGAGTCGATGCCGAGGACGTCGAAGCCCGAGTCGTACTGCTGCTCCAGCTCCTGCGGGGAGACGGTGACTCCGGCGGCCTTCTTCATGAGCTCGGCCAGTTCATTCACGGTGATGTGGGCACTCATGCCATTCCTCTCCTTTGCTCCGGGTCCTACGAGTCGTCGTTTTCTTCGGTCGTTCGCCTACGGGGTGCCGTGCCGCAGCACGAGAGCCGTGTTCGACCCCATGAGCCCCCGGCTGAGGACCAGCGCCGTGCGCACCTCTGCGGCACGGGCGCGGACGGTCACCAGGTCGAGGTCATGGCAGATGTCGACGACGTTGGGGGTGGGCGGGATCAGGCCGTGCTCCATGGCGAGCACCGCCGCCGCGGCGTCCAGCACGGGCGCCGCGCAGTAGGCCCGGCCGATGCCGGTCTTCGGCGCCGTCACCGGCACCCGCCTGCCGTGCGCGCCGAGGGCGTCGGCTATCGCCAGCGCCTCGGCCCGGTCCGCCTGCGGTATGCCGAGGGCGTCGGCGAAGACGACGTCGACCTGCTCGGGGGCGCAGCCGGCCTCGTCCAGGGCCCCGCGGATGGCCTGGGCGAGCCCCTCCCGGGACAGCTCCCAGCGGGAGGCACCGGTGAACGTCGCCGCGTGTCCCGCGAGGGTGGCCCGCACGGGAACGCCCCGGTCACGGGCCGAGGTCTCCGCCTCCACGACGAGCATGGCGCCGCCCTCACCCGGCACGAACCCACAGGCGTCGGCGGTGAACGGGCGGTAGGCCCGCACCGGGTCGTCCAGGGTGCTGAGCTCCTCGTAGCCGAGCTGGCAGACCATCGAGTACGGGGCCAGCGGCGCCTCGGTCGAACCCGCCACGATCACCCGGGTGCCGCGCTCCACGGCCCGCGCGGCATGGGCGAGCGCGTCGAGGCCGCCGGCCTCGTCGGCGGCGACCACCGAGCAGGGCCCCTTGAACCCGCGGCGGATGGAGATCTGGCCGGTGCTGGCGGCGTAGAACCAGGCGATGGACTGGTACGGGCCGACGAAGCGGCTGCCCCGGCCCCACAGCTGCTGCAGCTCCCGCTGCCCGAACTCGCCGCCGCCGGAGCCGGCCGCGGTGACCACGCCCGCCGAGAACGGCGCGCCGTCGACGTCGGCCTGGCCCAGCCGGGCGTCCTCCAGGGCGCGGTCGGCGGCGGCCATGGCGAAGTGGGAGAACCGGTCGGTCTGGACGAGGAAGCGTTCCTCGATCACCGACGGGTCGAAGGCACGGACCTCCCCGCCCACCCGCAGCGGCAGGTGGTCGCAGCCCTCGCGGGTGATCCGGTCCAGGACGCTGACGCCTTCCTGCGTGGCCTTCCAGAAGGTGTCGGTGCTCGTTCCGTTGGGCGCCACCACACCGATTCCGGTGACGGCCGCGCGCCGGGTTCTCGGTGCGCTCATCGTGTCCTCTCCCTCGGCCGGGTCAGGATCACCGCGGACTGGAAGCCGCCGAACCCGCTCCCCACGGAGAGCACGCTGTCCAGCTTCCGTTCGCGGGCGACGCGCGGGACGTAGTCCAGGTCGCACTCGGGGTCCGGGGTCTCGTAGTTCGCGGTGGGCGGCACGGCCTGGCGGGCCAGCGCCAGGACGCAGGCCACGACCTCGATCGCTCCGATCGCCCCCAGGGAGTGGCCCACCATGGACTTGATGGAGCTCATGGGGGTGGCGTACGCGTGCGGCCCCAGGGCGCGTTTCACCGCGGCCGTCTCGTGCCGGTCGTTCTGCCGGGTGCCCGAGCCGTGCGCGTTGACGTAGTCGATCGCCGAGCCGTCGAGGCGGGCGTGGTCCAGCGCGTCCTCGATCGCCCGGGCCATCTCCAGTCCCTCGCTGGTCAGACCGGTCATGTGGTAGGCGTTGCCGAAGGTGGCGTAGCCGCCGATCTCGCAGTAGATGTGGGCGCCGCGGGCGCGGGCGTGCTCCAGCTCCTCCAGGACCAGCACCGCCCCGCCCTCGCCCATCACGAACCCGTCGCGATGGGCGTCGAAGGGACGGGAGGCGTGCGCCGGATCGTCGTTGTTGGGGGACGTGGCCTTGATCGCGTCGAAGCAGGCCATGGTGATCGGTGAGATCGGCGAGTCGGACGCGCCGGTCACACAGATGTCGGCCCTGCCCTCCTCGACGGTGTGGAAGGCGTACCCGACCGCGTCCAGCCCCGAGGTGCAGCCGGTGGACACCGTCTGCACCGGCCCGTGGGCCCCGAAGCGCTCCGCCACCATCGACGCCAGCGTGCTCGGCGAGAAGGCGCGGTGCAGATGGGCGCCCGCCTCGCGGTGGTCCACGTCCCAGCGCTGCCCGCGATGGCTGACCAGGACGTAGTCGTGCTCCAGACGGGTGGTGCCGCCGACCGCCGTGCCCAGGCAGACCCCCACCCGCCAGGGGTTCTCCCGGGCGAGGTCGAGGCCCGCGTCCCGCACCGCCTCCTCCCCGGCGGCCAGGGCGAACTGGATGTACCGGTCGGCACGTTCGATCTGCTCCGGGTCCAGCCCGCAGGCCACCGGGTCGAAGTCGCACTCGGCGGCGATCCGCGAACGGAGGCCGGTCGGGTCGAAGAAGGTGATGCCTCGCGTCGCGGTACGGCCGTTGGCGAGCAGATCCCAGAACGCCGGGACGCCGATGCCGCCCGGTGCCACGACGCCTATGCCGGTGACCGCCACGCGCCGGGTCATGAACGGACCTGACCTCGGTCGGCCGGCCGGGCACCGCCCGCCCCGGCTCCCTCCGCGGCGACGGCGACGGCGTCCGTCTCCTCCGTGTCGACATGACCCAGCTGCGGGCGCGGGGCCAGCGGCCCCAGATGGAAGACGATACGGGCCTCGTCGTCACCGACGTTGCGGAAACGGTGCCGCATGTAGGCCGGGATCATCAGCCCCTGCTCGGGCCGCAGCGGCGTGGGCTCACCGTCCAGGTCCACCTCCAGGCGGCCGCGGACGACGTACACGAACTCCTCGGAGTACGGGTGGTAGTGCTCCCCGATGCGCTCTCCGGGCTGCACGATGGCCACGCCCATGAAACCGCTGGTGGAGCCGACCGTGGCGGGAGTGAGCATGGCGCGCAGGTCACCGCCGCGCCTGCGGTTGGGGTCGATCTCGCTGAGATCCACGATTCTGGGACGGGGTTTGATCACGTCGTTCCTCCGATAGGGCTTGCGTCGACATGGGCTGTGGCCGGCCGCCGCGCCACCGCGGCCCGCCGGCGCGGGTCAGGCTTCGGGCGACCGGCGGTCGGTGATGAGGTCCATGCGGGCGAGCGCGAGGAAGCGGGCGAGATCACCGCGCTTGAGCGCGGAACCGTCCGCACCGACGGCGCGGCCGTCGAGGAGGGTCGTCAGCTCCGCCACCTGCCCCGGATCAGGCAGGCCCAGGGACAGGGCGGGGTCGGCCTCGAGACCACCGCGGATGTCGATCAGACGCACCACGATCTCGTCGCGCTGGAAGATCGTGCTGCTGCAGACCGGGCTGTCCGGATCGTCGGCCGCCGCCTCGTCCCGCTGGGCGAGCAGCCGGGCCAGCCGCGTGCCGCAGCCCGGCCGGGCCGGGTAGCACAGCGCGTGCCGCTCCGCCTCCAGACACTCCTGGTCCGCCGTCACATGGTGCACGGCGGGGACCGCCGCCCGCGTGAAGAAGACCCGTGCGGACTCGGGGTCGGCGAGGTCCCGCTCCTGCTCCAGATACGGGTTGATGGCCTCCTCGACGGCCCGCACCTCGGGCTGCCGGGAGACGTGGCGCAGCGCGGCGAGCAGGTCACCGCGCACCTCGATGGCCCGCACGACCCGGTTGCCGTGCATGAACAGGGAGGTGCGGCACAGCCGTGTGGTGTCGTCGACCTTCGCCTCGGGCGAGGCGTAGTCCGCGAGGAGCCGGGCGACCGTCGGCTCGCTGCCCGGCTTGACGGTGAAGGTGAGCGCGTGGCGGATCAGGCCGTCGCCGATCCGGGGCGACGTCTGGAGGCGGCGCTGCCCGGAGCGCAGGCCCGGCGCCTCGCCGCCGGTCTCGCGCACGATGTGGAAGCGCAGCGACCTGGTGTCGCGGACACAGCTGTGCAGCGGCTTCACCATCTGCACGTGCTCCTCGCTGTTCACCCAGTCGAGGAAGGGCGGGGCGCTCTCCCACTCGCTGGTGATCAGCCACTGGGAGGGGTTCTCGATCGACTGGCAGAGCTGGTCGCTGACGTGCCCGGGGACGGAGGCGACCTGGTTGCACAGTTGCTCGTACGCCTCCAGGAACTGCTGCTGGGCTCCGTCGTAGACGTCCACCAGGAGGACGACGCGGAGCCTGGACCCATCGAACACGGACTGGGAGACCCGTTTCGACACCTGTCGCGTCGCTGGTCCTGAAACACGGTCAGACGTTGTGGTCATCCTGCGCACATCTCCTTCGCGGGGCAGAGGTCGACGACGGCCGCGGGTGACGCGACGTCAGCGTTCCTCCACCCTGTGCCGGTCCCCAGGAGTGCGCGACTCGTATGAACCACGTGGGTGATGGGGGTACGGGCCCGCTCGCGGAAGGTGCCGGGGACCCGGCGGAAAGCCCGCCCGTCGGCCCGGCCGGACCCCGGGCCACCCGTGCGGGCGATGCGCCGTCCCCGGCTGCGGCCGTCGCGGATCGGTCCGCGAACTCGGCTGTGCTGTCCCGCTGTTGGGCGCGCCGACGGGTGTACGGCGGAGCCGCGGAGGCGAACGGCGCGCCCCTCGAAGGAGTGATCGCGGTTTGGGGGCCCGAGGGCCGAGGGGGCGGCCGCACTCGCGGCACCGCCTCTCAGCGCACCCGCTTCGCCATCAGGCACACCGTGAACGGAAGGTGCGGGAAGGCCCGCTCGCCGACCTCGGCGAACCCCTGGGCCTCGTACCAGCGCTTGAGGACCTGGTGATGCCCCACGATCCCGATCGCCGCGACCCGTCCCCCGGCCGCGCGCACCTGGGCACAGGCGAAGTCCATGAGGGCCGCGCCGTGGCCGCGGTGCCGCTGCTCCGGCAGCACGGCGAGGCGCTCCACACGGAACCCGCCGTCCCCCGACTGTCGCACCGACACGCACCCCACCAGCCGCTGCCCGTCGACGAGGGTGAACGTCCGCACTCCCTCACGCCTCGCCTCCAGCAGCCGGTCGAGGGTGATGAAGGCGGGGTGGGACGGTACGTCCTCCTCGGTGAGGTGCCACTGGTCGGCGACGGTCCGGAAGGCGGCCCGGACGACCGGGACGCAGGCGGCGAGGGACGCCTCGTCACGGACCTCGCCGATCACCGTGCTCATGGCCGCTCCCCACCTCGCGCCGCCGCCGGGGACCTGTCGGGCGGCGGCTCGATGCCATGGCACCGTTCTTCGGCGCCCACGGTACCGGCCGCGGGTACGGGCCCGGCGGACCGATGGCTGCCGCGACCGGCGCCCCACCCGGCCCGGGACGCGGACTCGGACTCGGACTCGGACTCGGACTCGGACTCGGACTCGGCCACTCGTCGACGCGCCCGGTCGCCACGGAACCGGCCGCCCGCCCGCGGCGTCGCGGGCACGGCCACCGGCGCGGGCATGGGCGCGGGCGCGGGCATGGGCACGGGCGCGGGCATGGGCACGGGCGCGGGCGCGGGGGCGGGGGCGGGGGCGGGGGCGCCTACCCGCGCCCTGGGTGGTCCTGCATCCCCAGGAACCGGCCGTGCCAGGTGTGGTACCAGACCTCGCCGGTACGGGAATTGACCGAGAGCATGCCGGTGATCCGATGACCGCGCAGCGTGTGCAGGGTGTAGTAGCCGGGGAACGCCTCGGGCTCGGCGGCGTGCAGGGCCGGGCGGTGCTCGCGCAGCCACTGGTCGGCGATCCGCACCGCGCGGTCGGCGCCGATCACCGGGGTGCCGGTCCCGGCGGCGGGCATCATGCCGTAGGCGGTGTTCCACATCATGGCCGGGCCTGGCTCCGGCCGGACCGTGCCGCCGCGGTCGACGAGGACCTCGGTGGCGCCCTTGCCGTCGGGGCCGAGCAGTACGGCGTAATAGCCGTTGCTGAACTCCATGACCTCCCCGACGTGCAGGCCCCACCGGCCGGCGAAGCGCCCGGCGGCCCGGTCGGCGTCGGCGAGCGTGCGGACGGGGCCCTCGGGAGACACGACGCCCGCCATCGTCCGGGGGCCGCGCGGGCCGTGGTGCCCGTCGCCGCCGCCCGCCACCCACACCAGTGAGGCGATCAGCGCCGCCACCGCGGCGACCAGCACGGCCAGCGGCAGCCACCGGCCCCGCAGCCAGGTGGTCATCGGGGCCTCGGCCGGTGAGCGGCCAGGTGCTTGCGGGCCTCGGTGTAGGTCTCGGCGTCGATCTCGCCGGAGGCGAAACGCCGGTCGAGGATCTCCTCGGGTGTCTCGCGTGGCGGCGGCCCACCGCGGGTGCCGCCGTCACGAGGCGCGGGGTGGTGCGTGAGGCGGACCACCGCCCACACCGCCAAGGCGATCAGCGCGATCCACAGCAGGGGCATGAAGGCCATCCACCACGCCCAGCCGCCGCCGTCCCAGTACATCATCGCGGCTCACCTCCTCAGGAGGGTTCTGCTGCCCACTCTCCGCCGTGTCCGGGCGGCACGGGAGGGCCCTTCGGCCCCCACGCCGGACCGCCCGGCCCCGCGTGGGGCGCCTGAGGGGCGTCCCGGCGCCGTCTCGCCCCGGACCGCTCACCCGGCGGCGTCGGGGGCGGCGGGGTGGGCTGTCGGCAGCGACCGAAGTGCGCCCCCGGTGCGCAGGCGGGACACCAGGGGGCGGACCAGGCCGCGCAGGGCCTGGGCGGCGACGAGGGCGACGAGACCGGCGATGACGACGGCGCCGAGGACGTCGTGCGGGTAGTGGTCACCGACATAGACGCGGGTGAAGCCCTCCAGGAGCGCGCAGACGGCGGCGATGGCGCCGAGCCGGCGGTCGAGGAGGAACAGCGCGGCGGCGGTGGCGGCGGCCACGGCGGTGTGACCGCTGGGGAAGGCGTAGTCGCCGGGGGCGGGGCACGCGTCGACGTAGTAGTCGTGGGGGAGAGCGCGGCAGGGACGGCCCTCCGCCACGAACTTCTTGATCACTTCGGCGACGGCGAAGGCGGCGACGACGCTGACCGGGGCGGCCAGGGCGAGGGCCATGGCGGAGTCGTCACGACGACGGGCCCGCCACCAGCCCACCACCATCAGGACGGCGAAGACGCCCAGGCCGAGGTTGGTCGACAGTTCCACGGGGGTGTTGAGCCAGGGAGTGGCGCGGGCGAAGTCGGTGATCGAGGTGAACAGCGAGCCGTCGACGCGGGAGCCGTCGAGGGCGAGGTGGACCGGTGCGGGGGAGGTCATCGGGCGGGATCTTTCGGGCAGGCGGAGACCGCGGTGACACCAGGGTGCGGAAGGATGAACGGCAGCCTGACATCTACACGCGCGTAGAAGTTTGGCGCGGCACACGGGCCCGTCGCGGCAGGGCGGCGCTCACCAGGCGCCGATCGTCTCCAGGAACAGATGGAGGTCGTGCGCGGCCTCCGCGCTGGACCAGGCCGCGGCGAGCAGGACCGCGACGGTGGCGGCGACGAGCAGGGGACGGCGGCCGGCCGGCGGCGCGAGCAGGGCGGCCACCCGGCGGGGCACGGGTCCGGCGCCGGCGAGGGGATCACGGCGGCGGCCGAGGATGCCGAGTGCGGCCCCCGGCGGACGGGAACGGGCGGGCGCCCGGCGGGCGGCGAGGGCGGCCTTGCCCACGGCGCGGGCGACACGGGCGCGGTCGCCCGTGGCGGCGGCCGCGTCCTCGTCGGCCCAGCGTTCGGTGGTGTAGGGGACGGCGCCGGCCAGCGGGCGCAGCAGCGGGTTCGCCGCGGCACCGAACTGGGCCAGCGCGACGAACGCGTAGTGGTGAGCGGCCAGGTGGGCGCGTTCGTGGGCGAGCAGGATCTCGTGCTCGCCCGCGTCCAGCACGTGCAGCATCCCGGTGGAGACGACGACGCGGCCGGGCAGTCCGGGCAGGGCGAAGGCGTCCGGTGCCGGATCGTCGACGACCACCAGTCCGTCGCGCGCCGGCATACAGGCCGCGTCCAGCGCGGCGGCGGCCAGAGCCCCCGTGCGGCGCCAGAGCATACGGGCCGTGGTGACCAGGACCCCGCCCAGGAGCAGCCCCGCGATCAGGGCGACGGACAGCTCGGTGGGATCCGCGCGCCGCGCGACGGGCACCGACCAGTGACCGAGCCCGGCGATCCCGGGCACCAGGGTCAGCCCGGCGATGGTCAGCAGGCCCAGCGAGACGGTGCTCGCCACCGCCAGCACCAGCGAGGAGACGGTCAGCAGCCAGGTGGCCAGGCGCGGTTCGCAGCGCTGCGACACCTGCCGGGCGCCCAGCGGGGCCAGCAGGGGCAGCAGCAGCGGAAGGTAGACGACGATGCGCATCCGGGCCCCTCTCGTACGGTCGCCGGGCTCAGTCGCCGCTGTCCGGCTCGGGGCCGAGCAACTGCCGCAGCAGGTCCGCGTCGGTGGCGGACAGACCGTCGGCGAAGCGGGCGAGCACCGCCTCCCGGTCGGCGCGCGCCTCCAGGACCGTGCGCATCCGGCGGGCGGCGAGCCCGGCGTCGTCGGCCACGGGAGCGTACGCGTAGGCCCGGCCGCGCCGGGTACGGGTGAGCAGGCCCTTGGCGTGCATGCGGGTGAGGATCGTCACCACGGTGCTGTAGGTCAGCTCGCCGCCGAGGCGCTCGGCGACCTCGCCCGGGGTCAGCGCGGCCTCGGCCCGCTGCAGCAGCCCGAGGAGCTCGGCCTCGCGCGCGCCGTTGGGCAACCTGGGACCCCGGCCGTGCGCTTCTCCGTCCATGGGGTTCGCCGTTCCGTCGCTCGTCGTGCCGTGGTGCGGTGCGTGCCTCCACGGCCGTACAAAGGCTGCACAACGGCCCCGGACCGGAAGTCCGGGGCCGGACGGAGCCGCCTGTCGGAATCGAACCGACGACCTGCGACTTACAAGATCGCTGCTCTGCCAATTGAGCTAAGGCGGCACCACGCACTACAACGCCGTACGCGCAGGCGGCACCACTGTACACAGAGCTCGTTTCGCCAAGCCACGAAGTTCCCCCACTCCACGCGATCCCACAACCACGCGTAACCATGCGCACGCTCGTTCGTTGATCGGTCTGACGTGCTGTACCGAAGATCGGAACGTCGGGGAGGGGTTCGTGGGGCAGTCGACGGGAAAGCCGAAGCCGCAGGTGGTGAGGGGCGACGAGGCCGACCGCATCAAGCGTGAGGTCCTCGGCATCGGCGACCGCCGCAAGCACCACACGCGCAAGGCGACTCGACTGCAGCCCCACACGAAGGAGCCTGACACCCGGCACCGTCTGTACCGGTTCCGCTTCTACCCCACCAAGGAGCAGGCCGAGCAGTTGGCTCGGACGTTCGGAGCCTGTCGGTGGGTCTACAACGAGGGGCTGGCTCTGCGGTCGAGCGCGTGGGAGGAGCACCGGGTGAATGTGGGGTTCGCGGAGACGTGCCGGGCGCTGACAGGCTGGAAGCAGGCGGAGAAGACGGCGTGGCTGAAAGACGTGTCGTCGACCGTTCTTCAACAGTCCTTGCGGCATCTGGACCAGGCGTACGGCCGGTTCTTCAAGGGGGAGGCGAAGTACCCGAAGCGGAAGAAAAAGGGGCAGTCGCGGGATGCGGCGTCCTATGCGCGTACGGGTTTCAGGTGGGTCGAGAATCCTGAGTGGCCGGGCACGGGTCTGATCACGTTGGCCAGGCAGGCAGAGCCTCTGCACATCCGCTGGTCGCGGGCGCTGCCGGCAGGGACTGTCCCGGTCCGGTTGGCGGTGACGCGGGACCGGGCCGGCCGGTACTTCGTGTCCGCTCTCGTGGAGGAGCGAGTAGCGACACTGCCTGCCGCGCTCGAACCGGGGTCGCGAGAGCCGAAGGCGGTGGGGCTGGATCTGGGGCTGGCGTCGCTGATCACCATGGATGACGGGACCAAGGTTGATCATCCGCGGTTGTTGAAGAGGTACGCAGAGAAGCTGGCGCGGTTGCAGCGGGAGCTGCACAAGAAGGTGAGGGGATCCAGAAACCGGGAGAGGGCCAGACAGAAGATCGCACGCCTCTACGCGCTGATCACTGATGTACGCAGAGACATGCTGGACCAGTTCACAACCCGCCTGGTGCGCGAGAACCAAGTGCTCGTGGTGGAGGATCTGTCCATCATGACCCTGCTGCGATCGGCGCGCGGCAAGGGCAGGCGGTGGAAGGCGAAGCTGAACCAGGCGATCTTCGACGCCGCGTGGGGCGAATTGCTGCGGCAGTTGCGGTACAAGTGCGAGTGGTACGGCCGGACGCTGGTGATCGTCGACCGCTTCTTCCCCTCGACTCGGCGCTGCTCGGCATGTCATGCCAAGGGGCCGCGGATCGGACGTCTCAGTACGGCAGTGGTCCTGTGCCGAGTGCGGAGTGGCCCATGACCGTGACGTGAATGCGGCCGTGAATCTGCGGGACTAGGGGATGCGACTGTACTGGCTGGTGGCGGCCCGGCTGCCACCGGGGAAGAAGGTTCCGACGGAACTCAGGGCATCGGAGCTGGAGAAGTGTCTGCTGGCCGCGTGAGGCGGCTGGTGCGGTGCGGACCGACGGGCCGTCGGCCGGAATGCCTGTGGAGCCCGCGTAGGACGTGTCGGGCACGGCTCACCAGGGCTGTGTGCGGTACGCGGCGGGCAGTGAAGCAGGAAGCCTCGCGCATGGTCAAAAGAGCGGTGCTCTACCGCCTGTCCAAATTTCCAGAAGTTCACCACCCTCCAGACGCTGACAGGAGAGGCGAACGCCGGGTACCGTCCTGAGCCAGTTCACCCTTGTGGACTACACCACCACGGAACCCCGTAGTGGCAACCACCTTTACAACGGATCGTCCGGCACGTTCCTGCCGGTGAAGGGGGCCCTTTCGTCATGGCCACTGTCTCGTTCGACAAGGCGACCCGGATCTACCCGGGTTCCGACAAGCCCGCCGTCGACGCGCTCGACATCGAGATCGAGGACGGGGAGTTCCTCGTCCTGGTCGGCCCGTCCGGCTGCGGCAAGTCCACCTCGCTCCGCATGCTGGCGGGGCTCGAGGACGTCAACTCCGGAGCCATCCGCATCGGCGAGCGGGATGTGACGCACCTGCCGCCCAAGGACCGGGACATCGCCATGGTGTTCCAGAACTACGCGCTCTACCCGCACATGTCGGTCGCCGACAACATGGGCTTCGCGCTCAAGATCGCCGGCGTGTCGAAGGCGGAGATCCGGCAGAAGGTCGAGGAGGCCGCCAAGATCCTCGACCTCACCGAGTACCTGGACCGCAAGCCGAAGGCGCTCTCCGGCGGTCAGCGCCAGCGGGTCGCCATGGGCCGCGCCATCGTGCGCGAGCCGCAGGTGTTCCTCATGGACGAGCCGCTGTCCAACCTCGACGCCAAGCTCCGCGTCTCCACCCGCACCCAGATCGCCTCGCTCCAGCGCCGCCTCGGCATCACCACGGTGTACGTCACCCACGACCAGGTCGAGGCCATGACGATGGGCGACCGCGTGGCCGTGCTGAAGGACGGGCTCCTCCAGCAGGTGGACTCGCCGCGGAACATGTACGACCGCCCGGCCAACCTGTTCGTCGCCGGCTTCATCGGCTCCCCGGCCATGAACCTCGTCGAGGTCCCGATCACCGACGGCGGCGTGAAGTTCGGCAACAGCGTAGTGCCGGTCAGCCGTGAGGCCCTGAAGGCCGCCGCCGACCGGGGCGACCGCACGGTCACCGTCGGCGTCCGCCCCGAGCACTTCGACGTGGTCGAGCTGGGCGGGGCCGCCGCCTCGTCCCTGTCCAAGGACACCGACGACGCCCCGGCCGGCCTGGCCGTGTCCGTGAACGTCGTGGAGGAGCTCGGCGCCGACGGCTACGTCTACGGCAGCGCCGAGGTGGGCGACCAGACCAAGGACCTGGTCGTCCGCGTGGGCGGCCGCCAGGTGCCGGAGAAGGGCGCGCAGCTGCACGTCGTGCCGCGCCCGGGCGAGACCCACGTGTTCTCGACGTCGACGGGCGAACGCCTCTCCGACTGAGACCGGGATCGACGGCAAGGGCCCCGCGGTGGACCGCGGGGCCCTTGCCGCGCTCGCCAAATACCCCGGCACAGAGGGCATTTCGATCGGCCGCGTCAACCCCCTACCCCGAAATCCGGGGTTTCTCGTCCCTCGAACCGGTGACTAAATGTCGCCAAATCACTACACCGCGCTACTCTCACTCGCGTGAAGCATTCCACTACTCCACGGACACGGCGCGGCCGTGGCCCCGCCCACCGGGTCGGCCGCACCCTCGCCCTCGTTCTGCCCGTCGTCCTGGTGCTGTCCGGGACACTGGCGGTCACCCGCGTCAACTGGTCGGGGAGCCCCTCGGACTCGGTCCTCGCCGCCTCGGAAGCTTCCTCGGCGGTCGTCTCGACGCGCGCCTCGTCCCGCGCCCCGCAGGACGTGCTGCGCGACCGGCTTCTGCTGGAGCTCCAGGAGAAGAACCCGGGCGTCGCGCTCACGCACCTCCAGCAGGCCGTCAACGGCCGGCCCTCGCTGGCGAGGCACTGCGCGTCCATCGCCCGCGCGCTGGGCCGCGCCGCGGTCCGCGTGTACGGTCCCTCGCGCGCCCAGTCCTTCGCCCGCCCGGTCTGCGACACGTCCTTCGCCTCGGGCGTCTCGGCCCGGCACGGCTGACGTCCCGCCTCCGGCGGCGAACCCCTGCCGGGCGGGCGAAGGCACCGACGGGGCGCGACGTACAGTTCGGTCATGAGCGATCCGAACGCCGCCTCGCGCCCCGTTCAAGCCGTCATCCTGGCCGGCGGCCAGGGCTCACGGCTGCGTCCGTACACCGACGACCGGCCCAAGCCGATGGTGGAGATCCCCGGCACCGGGACCCCGATCATCGGCCACCAGCTCACCTGGCTCGCCGAAGAGGGTGTCACCGACGTCGTGGTCTCGTGCGGTCATCTCGCCGACGTCCTGCAGAACTGGCTGGACTCGGCCGATCTGCCGGTACGCGTCACCACCGTGGTGGAGACGGAGCCGCTCGGCCGCGGCGGCGGGCTGCGGTACGCCGCCCGGCACCTCCCCCACCCCGACAGGCCCTGGTACGCGACGAACGGCGACATCTGGACCCGGTTCTCGCTCCGCGACATGGCGGACTTCCACGCCGAGCGCGACGCGGTCGGCACCCTCGCGCTGGCACGTCCGCGCATTCCCTGGGGCGCCGTCAAGACGGACGGCTTCGGCCGCGTCACCGACTTCATCGAGGCCCCGCCGGTGACCTTCGAGGTCAACGCGGGCGTGTACGTCTTCTCCGCCGAGTTCGCCACCCTGCTCCCCGAGCGCGGCGACCACGAGCGGACCACCTTCCCCCGGCTGGCCCGGGAGCGCCGTCTCGCGGGCTTTCCGATTCCGCAGGGCGCGTACTGGCGGGCCATCGACACGGCGAAGGACCTCACCGAGGCGGCGAGGGAACTGGCGGCAATGGGGCGTTGACGCCGCGCCGGACGGCGGCCCCACCCACGCCGCGCCCTCTCCTGGCATGCACCGCTGAAGGGGCCCCGCACACCGTGTGCGGGGCCCCTTCGGCAAGGCGTGCACGCGGGCTGGCGCCCCGTGCCGCGCGGTCACCCCAGCAGTCCGCCCACCAGACGGTCCGAGCCTCCCGAGCTGCCGCCTCCGCCGCTGCCCGCACCGCCCGTCGGGCCGCCGGTGCCGGTGCCGCCGCCTCCCGAGGACGACGGGCCCGCGCTGGTGCTCGGGGCCTGCCGAGCCGGCGCCGAGTCCCCCGAGGGCAGTCGGCCCGTGGTGCCCTGGGTCTGGCTCGGCCGCCCGCCCGTGGCCGCGCCCGCGCCGGTGCCCGTCGCGCCCGCCGTGTCCGGTGTCGTGGCCGCGCTCGACGGTGACGACGTCGCGCCCTGCGTGGCCGACGGCTGCGAGGCCGAGGGGCTCGCCCCGTGCCGGTCCTTCGCCGGTGTCTCGGGCAGCGGCGAACCCGGCAGCTCGTTGCGCGGCGCCTCGCCGGGCCCCGGGACCACCACCCGGTCCGCGTCCCGCACCGCGCCGCCGAGCATCGACCCGGTCAGCAGCGTCAGCCCGGACACGACCGCCGTCACCAGCACGCCCCGGCGCAGCACGTACCGCCGCAACTCCCAGATGTCCGCGCGCGGGCCGAGCCGGCGCCAGGCGCTGCCGGCGAGCCGGCCGTCCACCGAGTACACCGGCGCCCCGGCGATGATCAGCGGGGACCAGGCGGCGAGATAGATGATGTCGGGCGTGTCGTAGGCGGACGCCGTCCGCCAGCTGACGGTGACGATCAGTGCGGCCGACAGCGTCGCCCCGACCCCGGCCGCGACCCGCTGCCACAGGCCCAGCACGGTGAACACGCCCACGATCACCTGGAGGAAGGCGACGGCGAGACCGGTGCCCACGGGGTGGTGGAGCGCGAACTGCCGCAGTGGCTCGGCGGGTTCCCAGGGGTGCAGCCCGGTGAGCCACGTGACCATGGATCCCCGCTTGCCGCCGTCGAAGAAGACGGGGTCGCAGAGCTTGCCCATGCCGGAGTAGAAGGAGATGGAGCCGAGGAAGATCCGGAGGGGCAGCAGCACCACGCCGAGGTTCATGCGGCGGCCGGGGTAGTAGGCGTGCCGCACCGGGTCTCCGCCGTGCCGCCTGGCCCGCGGCCCCGGCTCCCCGCTCCCGGTCTCGACCAGCAACTCCCGGTCCCGGTGGTCCGGTTCGCCGTAGGCCGATTCGCCGTGGACGGGGCCCCCGTAGGCGGGCCCGCCGTAGGAGTCGCGGTGGGCGAGCTCCTCCTGGAGGTCTTCGTCGTACGCGCTGCCGGAGCTCCGCATCTGCGGCAGCAGCCGTGTCCCGCCCACGTCGTGGCCGCGCGGGCCGGCGAAGGGCGAGGGCCCGGCGGTCCGTGCGCTCAGGTCGTCGTAGCCGCCGGCTCCTGGGAGGTCGTCGGCACCGATGCGCGGAAGGACCTGGGTCGCGCCCGCGTCGAGGGCCGGCTCCTCGCCGTGGCGCACGCTCGCGCTCCGCGCGGCCTGCAGCAGCCGGTGGGCGCCGCTGTCGTCGGGTGCGGACCTGCCGCTCCAGACGACGGGCCGCCGGCGGCCGCCCGTGACGGCGCCGCCCGCCGTACCGACGGCGGGCAGGCGCGCGGTGTCCTGCGCGGCGCTCATGTGCCGTGCGACGCGCGGGGACTGCGCGCGCCGTGCCGGTCCGCCCAACTGCACACGGAAGCTCGCATGGTTGACGACGACCTGCGCCGGGTCGCACGGCACCTTCACCATGCTCAGGGCGGGAGTGTCGTCGAATCCCGACGAGCGGCCCCCCGTGGATGTGCGGGGTGTTCTGGTCTCCACACTCATCTAACCGAGTGACGTGTGGTTAGGACACTGCCTTGACCGCGTGGATCTGTCCGGACCCCGTCAAGCTTGCCCTGTACGACCGGATCACCCCGTACGGGCGACCACCCAAACGGTTGCTCGAACGCCCGCAGGCGTCGGAGTCAGGCGCGTCTGCGGGCCGCCTCGTACAGCACGATCCCCGCGGCCACACCGGCGTTGAGCGACTCGGCGCCGCCCGGCATCGGAATCCGCACCCGGACGTCGCACGTCTCACCGACGAGCCGCGACAGCCCCTTGCCCTCGCTGCCGACGACGATGACGACCGGCCCGTCGAGGGCCTCCAGCGCGCCGAGTTCGGCCTCCCCGTCGGCGGCGAGTCCGACGACCGTGATCCCGGCCTTCTTGTACGCCTCCAGGGCGCGCGTCAGATTGGTGGCCCGCGCGACGGGCGTACGGGCGGCCGCGCCCGCGGACGTCTTCCACGCCCCCGCGGTCATTCCGGCCGCGCGCCGCTCGGGCACGACGACGCCGTGGCCGCCGAAGGCGGACACGGAACGGACCACCGCGCCCAGGTTCCGCGGATCCGTGACCCCGTCCAGGGCGACGATCAGCGGGTCCTCGCCCTCGTCGTAGGCGGCGTCGGCGAGATCCTCCGGGTGCGCGTACTCGTACGGCGGGACCTGGAGGACGAGGCCCTGGTGGTTGAGCCCGCCCGTCATCCGGTCCAGTTCCGGGCGCGGGGCCTCCATGAGGTTGATGCCGCCGCGCTCGGCCGCGAGCTGCAGCGCCTCACGCACCCGCTCGTCGTTGTCCACGAACTGCTGGACGTAGAGCGTGGACGCGGGCACGCCCTCGCGGAGCGCCTCGACGACCGGGTTGCGCCCCACGACCAGCTCGGACGACGCCTTGCCGCCCGTACGGCGCTGGGGGCGGCCCTGGGCGCCGCGCACCCGCGCCTGGGCGGCGCGCTGCTTGGCGTGTCCCTTGCGCATCTCGGCGGGCGGAGTGGGCCCCTTGCCCTCGAGGCCCCGGCGCCGCTTGCCGCCGCTGCCGACCTGCGCGCCCTTCTTGCCGGACATGCGGCGGTTGTTCGCGGCCATGACCTACCCGTCTGTTGAGAATGCCGTACGTATGTCTGCAGTGTGCCGCCCGGAGGGCCGGGCGGCACAATCGATCAAGGCCGGTCCGCGGCCCGCCGGGAAGCGCCCGGGCCGCGGGCCGAGGAGTGGTCAGCGCGGGCCGAGCGACCAGCGCGGGCCCTGGGGGCTGTCCTCGATGACGAGGCCCGACTGACCCAGCTGGTCACGGATGGCGTCCGCGGTGGCCCAGTCCTTGCGGGCACGGGCCGCCTCCCGCTGCTGGAGCACCATGCCCACGAGGCTGTCGACGACCCCGTGCAGCTCCTCGCCGCGGTCGCCGTCGCCGACCCACCGGGGGTCGAGCGGGTCGAGGCCGAGGACGCCGAGCATGGCGCGCACCTCGGCGAGCCGGGCCACGGCGGCCTCCTTGTCGTCGGCGGCCAGCGCGCTGTTGCCCTGCCGGACGGTGGTGTGCACGACCGCGAGTGCCTGCGGGACGCCCAGGTCGTCGTCCATCGCCTCGGCGAAGGCGGGCGGCACCTCGTCGGCGGGCTCGACGGTGCCGCCGGCCTTCTCCACGACGCGCTGCATGAAGCCCTCGATCCGCGCGAACGCGGACTCCGCCTCGCGCAGGGCCTCCTCGCTGTACTCGATCATCGAGCGGTAGTGCGGGGTGCCGAGGTAGTAGCGCAGGACGATGGGCCGCCACTGCTTGACCATCTCGCGCACCAGGACGGAGTTGCCGAGCGACTTCGACATCTTCTCGCCGCTCATGGTGACCCACGCGTTGTGCACCCAGTACCGGGCGAACTCGTCGCCGAACGCCTTGGCCTGGGCGATCTCGTTCTCGTGGTGCGGGAAGACGAGGTCGAGCCCGCCGCCGTGGATGTCGAAGGCGCTGCCCAGGTACTTGTGCGCCATGGCGGAGCACTCCAGGTGCCAGCCGGGCCGCCCGCGTCCCCACGGCGTCTCCCAGGTCGGCTCCCCCGGCTTGGCGGCCTTCCACATGGCGAAGTCGCGCGGGTCCCGCTTGCCGGTCTCCCCGGCCCCGGAGGGCTGCTGGAGGTTCTCCAGCTCCTGGTTGGACAGCTCCAGGTACCCGGGGAAGGAGCGCACGTCGAAGTACACGTTCCCGTCGGCCTCGTAGGCGTGGCCGCGCTCGATGAGCGTGCGCATCATCTCGACCATCTCGGTCACGTGCCCCGTGGCCCGCGGCTCGTACGTCGGCGGCAGGCATCCGAGCGCGTCGTAGCCCTCGTTGAAGGCGCGCTCGTTGTCGTACCCGATCGCCCACCAGGGGCGGCCCTCGTCGGCCGACTTCGCGATGATCTTGTCGTCGATGTCCGTGACGTTCCGGATGAACGTGACCTCGTAGCCGCGGTACTCGAACCAGCGGCGCATGATGTCGAAGTCGAGGCCCGAGCGGATGTGCCCGATGTGCGGTGCGGCCTGCACGGTGGCACCGCACAGGTAGATCGAGACGCACCCGGGCTTGAGCGGGGTGAAGTCACGGATCTGCCGGGCGCTGGTGTCGTACAGGCGAATAGTCACGCGTCCAGGGTAGTGGGCCGCGGACGGTGCCTCACGCCCCCGACCGCCGGGGTCCCTCATTTCGTGACGTCCGGCACGCCGCGGATGCCGGCGGGGACGTCACAGGCGGCCGACGACCTTCCGCGGCACGATCCGTACGACCACCCGCTCGGCGTCCTGGCCCGACGCGGGGTTGAACTCGGCGTACTTCTTGCCGGTGTACTTCAGCGACAACTCGTCGATGAGGCCCGCCCCGCCCTCCGTCGTCATCTCCGCGGTCCCCCGGATCTCCGCGTACTCGTACGGCGACCGGGGATCCTGGACGACGACGCTCACCCGGGGGTCGCGGTCCAGGTTCTTCTTCTTGCGCCGGTCGACGGTCGTGGAGAAGAGGACGTGTTCGCCGTCCCGTTTGACCCACACCGGGGAGAGCTGCGGGCTGCCGTCGGGCTGGATCGTCCCGACGACGATGAAGACGGGGCTGTCGAGCAGGGCCTTGAGCCGGTCGGACAGTACGGCGGACGACATGGGCACCTCCGGGACCTCGGTCGCTGGACGCCCCCCGGGTACCCTCGCACGCCCCCGCCTCACCCGCACGACGAGCCCCGCACCACCCGCGCGACGAGCCCCGCATCACCCGCCGCGTCAGCCCGCCCGCACCACCAGCGCCGTGGCGATCGCCATCAGTCCCTCGTCGCGGCCCGGGAAGCCGAGGCCGTCCGTCGTCGCGCCGGAGACCGAGACCGGTGCCCCGGCCGCCTCGGAGAGGATCTTCTGCGCCTCCTCGCGGCGTTTGCCGATCTTCGGCCGGGGGCCGACGACCTGCACCGCGATGTTCCCGATCCGGAATCCGGCCGCCCGCACGATCCGCGCGGCCTCCGTCAGGAGCGTGACCCCCGACGCGCCCGACCACTCGGGGCGGCCGGTGCCGAAGTGCCGGCCCAGGTCGCCCAGGCCGGCCGCCGAGAAGAGCGCGTTGCACGCGGCGTGCGCGACCACGTCCGCGTCCGAGTGGCCCGCGAGGCCGGGCCCCTCGCCCTCCCACTTCAGGCCGGCGCACCACAGCTCCCGCCCCTCCTCGAAGGCGTGGATGTCGGTGCCGATGCCGACCTGGGGCAGCAGCGGCGCGTCAGAACCCATCGGTCAGCCTCCTGCGTGCCAGGACCGCCTCCGCGAGGACCAGGTCCAGGGGCCGGGTGACCTTGAACGCCTCCTCGTGGCCCGGGACCGCCACGACCGGCAGCCCCAGCTGCTCCACCATGCCGGCGTCGTCCGTGACGTTGTCCTTCACCGTCTCGTGGGCCCTCACCAGCGTCGCGCGGTCGAAGCCCTGCGGGGTCTGCACCGCGCGCAGCCGGGAGCGGTCGGGCGTGGCGAGGACGGGTTCCGGGCCGCCGGGCACGACCGCCGGCTCGACCTCCTTGACGGTGTCGGCGAGCGGCAGCGCCGGCACGACCGCCGGCGCGCCGTCCCGTACCGCCTCGATCACCGCGTCCACGGTCTCCACCGGGACGAGCGGGCGGGCCGCGTCGTGGACCAGGACGATGCCGTACTGCGGCGGCAGCGCGTCGAGGCCGAGCCGCACGGACTCCTGGCGCGAGTCCCCGCCGGGCACCACCAGGAAGTCCGTGCTCCCCCAGCTGCCGCCGGAGGTGCCTCCGGGCAGCGCGTACGCGTCGAGCAGGGACTTGACCTCGGCGACCCCGTCGGGCGGGGCCACCACGACCACCAGCGAGACGGCGCGGGAGGCGGCCATCGCGCGCAGGGCGTGGATGAGCATGGGCGTGCCGTGCAGCGTACGCAGCGCCTTGGGGGCGCCCGGGCCGAGGCGTACCCCCCGGCCGGCGGCCGGAATCACGACCGCGGTGGGCACTGCGGTGGGCGAAGGGCGCGAATCGTCAGACATCGGTTCCTGTCAGGTTTGTGCGCTCGGCCGGGGTGGGTATTGGCCTGGGGGTGTCCTCCGCTCGAGGCGAGCCGAGAGCGTGGGACGCGCCGGGGGCGAGCCTCGACCGGACCCTTCCGTGACTTCCGGTCGAGCCGGGCCGCCCGGCTCTGCACGCCAAGTATCGGGGTCGCCCGTCGGCGTACCGCATCCGGGCGCGGTCTCGCGTCTCGGCAGGGCCACACCGACGTCGGCCTGCCGGGTGCGAACATGCCGCAGCGCCCGGCGACGGCTACTTCGTCATCGGGCACCGCGGCATGTACATGCGTGTTGTGCGCCGGTCCGTCCGCCGCGTTCCCGGCAGGGAAGGCGGGCGGGGCGGAAGGGCGTCAGGACGCGAGCACCTCGTCGAGCAGGGCCTCGGCCTTGTCCTCGTTCGTGTTCTCCGCGAGGGCGAGTTCGCTCACGAGGATCTGCCGGGCCTTGGCGAGCATGCGCTTCTCGCCGGCGGACAGTCCCCGCTCCCGCTCACGACGCCACAGGTCACGCACGACTTCCGCGACCTTGATGACGTCGCCGGAGGCGAGCTTCTCCAGATTTGCCTTGTAGCGACGCGACCAGTTCGTGGGCTCCTCGGCGTACGGCGCGCGCAGCACCTCGAAGACCCGGTCCAGCCCGTCCTGACCGACCACATCACGCACGCCGACGAACTCCGCATTGTCCGCTGGCACACGCACCGTCAGGTCGCCCTGGGCGACCTTCAGCACCAAGTAGGTCTTGTCCACGCCTTTGATCTGGCGAGTTTCGATGGCCTCGATCAGCGCGGCCCCGTGATGGGGATAGACCACGGTGTCGCCAACCTTGAACGTCATGTGACAGGTACCCCTTCCGTGGCTATCCAGGGTAACACGGAAACCGCGTCTTCTGAATGGCGTTTTCGCAGGTCAGGGCATATCTCAGGGCTTGACAACCGCGCAAGGAACGTGCTTCGAGGGGGGAGCGGAACAGGGTATTCGCAGGTCGGAGCGGCTCTGCGGGCGGGGTGAAACCCGCACGTTACACGCATCGAGGGGCTCCGGCGATGCCGGGAACGCCCCTGTTTGTCCGTCTCCAAACGCTCGCCCCGCGCTACTCCGTTCGGCGTTCGGAGTCGGGTACGAGACGAATCCCGAATTGATCAAGCCGCTCGGCGATCCCGTTGTTGTCCCCTGATCGGTTTTCGGTACCGCCACGCATTCCTTACCGGAAATCCGCGAGTGCGAGTGGCGGCACTTATGCGAATGCCAGAGCATGCACAGGTCAAAACGGCTGATGGGGGGACCAGGGGAAGGGCGCGCCGAGGCGGGGCGCCCTTCCCCTGCCTCCCGGCCGGGGGTACCCCTGCTCGGGGGAAGCCTGGGGCTTGGGGAGGGTCGGGTGCGGCGGCGGAAGGGCGGCTCGGTACCCTAAGGCCGCTGACAGACACTTAGGGCGGCTTTATCAGGAGGTCGCCCTGCTCCGCCCACGTTCAAGGAGTTGCCGCCGCCGTGAGCAGCAGCCTTCGACGCGGCGCCCTCGCCGCCGCCGCCATCGCGTTCTCCATCTCCTCTCTCGCCGCGTGCGGGGCCGGCAACGACAGCGAGACCCTCCAGATCAAGCCGGACAACGCGGCGACGAGCGTCGGGGACATCAAGATCCAGAACGCCATCGTCGTCACCCAGCCCGACCCGCAGTCCACCGGCCCGGCCGTGATCTCGGCGACCGTCTTCAACAACAGCGGCTCCGCCCAGACGCTGGACTCCGTCGCGCTCGACGGGACCGGCAAGACCGCCGACCTCACCCCCGCCTCGGGCACGGGCAAGCTCACCGTCCCGGCCCACGGTTCCCTGGTGATCGGCGGCAAGGGCAACGCCTCCGCCGTGATCCAGAGCAGCCGCGAGGCCGTCCAGGACGGCAACGCGCAGAAGATCACGTTCAGCTTCAGCAAGGCCGGCGACGTGAGCCTGCGGGCGTTCGTCGTCCCGGCCGAGGGCTACTTCGACCAGTGGGGCCCCAGCAACATCCCGTCGCCCACCGCCACGGAGACCGCGGCCTCCAGCCCGAGCACGGAGACCACCGGCACCCCGACCGGCAAGGCGACCTCGACGTCCACCGCCGCCGGCACGGCCGGCTGACGGCCTCCCCGCCGCACCCGCACGACGAAGGGCGGCGCCCCCCCTCGCAGGGGGCGCCGCCCTTCGTCGTACGGTACGTGCGGTACACGCGGTACACGCGGTGCGTGCGGTACGTGCGCTACGCGCGCGTGCGGCCTACGGCTCGAACTTGTAGCCGAGGCCCCGGACGGTCACCAGGTAGCGCGGGGCACCCGGGTCCGGCTCGATCTTGGCGCGCAGACGCTTGACGTGGACGTCGAGGGTCTTGGTGTCGCCCACGTAGTCGGCACCCCAGACGCGGTCGATGAGCTGCATACGGGTCAGCACACGGCCGGCGTTGCGCAGCAGCATCTCCAGGAGGTCGAACTCCTTCAGCGGCAGGTCGACCTTGGACCCGGACACCGTGACCACGTGGCGGTCGACGTCCATGCGCACCGGCCCGGCCTCCAGGGCGGCCGGCGCCACCTCCTCGGGCTCGCCGCGGCGGCGCAGCACGGCCCGGATCCGGGCGACCAGCTCGCGCGAGGAGAACGGCTTGGTGACGTAGTCGTCCGCTCCTATCTCCAGCCCGACCACCTTGTCGATCTCGCTGTCCTTGGCGGTCACCATGATCACCGGGACGTTGGAGCGGCCGCGCAGCTGCCGGCAGACCTCCGTGCCGGGCAGCCCCGGCAGCATCAGGTCGAGCAGGACGAGGTCGGCGCCGTTGCGCTCGAACTCGTCGAGACCGTCGGGCCCCGTGGTCGCGATGGCGACCTCGAAGCCCTCCTTGCGGAGCATGTAGGACAGAGCGTCGCTGAAGGACTCCTCGTCCTCGACGACGAGCACTCGGGTCACGGAAGGACCTCCGGGGCGGGAAGCGGTTCGTACGGGGATGAGACGGTGGTCGTGCCGTCGGGCCGGCCGTCCTCGTCTTCGTCGAGGTCGAACGGATGGTCGGTCGCGCGGTCACGGGCGGCACCCGCCTCCGGCAGCCGCAGGGTGAAGGTGGAGCCCTGTCCTTCGGAGCTCCACACCGTGACCTCCCCGCCGTGCGAGGCGGCCACGTGCTTGACGATCGCCAGCCCGAGCCCCGTGCCCCCCGTGGCACGGGAGCGGGCCGGGTCGACGCGGTAGAAGCGCTCGAAGATGCGCTCCTTGTCCTTGTCGGAGATGCCGATGCCCTGGTCGGTCACGGCGATCTCGATCATGTCGCCACCGGGCGCGGACACGCGGCGGGCGGCGATGCCGACGCGGGTGCGGGCGGGCGAGTAGTTGACGGCGTTCTCGACGAGGTTGCCGAGGGCGGCGGCCAGCTGGCCCCGGTGGCCCCACACGTACAGGTGGGCGCCGCCTCCCGCCCGCCGCCCGCCGCTCCCGTGATCGAGCGCTTCGGGCGCCCGCACGTTCGAGGCCATGGTGATCTGCTTGGTGGAGGCGGCGTGCCGGCAGCGGTCGACGGCCTCGGCGACGAGCTCGTCGACGCGCACGGACTCGGCGTCCTCCAGGGGGTCGTCGTTCTGCACCCGCGACAGGTCGATGAGCTCCTGCACGAGGTTGGTCAGCCGGGTCGCCTCGACCTGCATCCGGCCCGCGAAGCGCTCCACGGCCTCGGGGTCGTCGGAGGCGTCCATCACGGCTTCGGAGAGCAGCGACAGGGCGCCCACCGGGGTCTTCAGCTCATGGCTGACGTTGGCGACGAAGTCGCGGCGCACCGCCTCGATGCGTCGGGCCTCGGTGAGGTCCTCGACGAGCAGCAGCACCAGCCGGGAGCCGAGAGGGGCCACGCGCGCGGACACGGCGAGCGCCTCGCCGCCGCGCCCGGCGCCCCGGCGCGCCAGGTCCAGCTCGACCTGCCGTATCTCACCGTCCCGCCGGGTGTCGCGTGCCATCTGGAGCATCGGCTCGACGGAGAGCCTGCCTCCGCGCACCAGGCCGAGGGCGTACGCGGCGGAGCTGGCCTTCACGACGGCGTCGGCCTCGTCGAGCACGACCGCCGAGGACCGCAGCACGGACAGCACCGTGTCCACGCCCGGGGGAAGCACCGGGTCGGTGTGCAGGGAGGTGCGGGTAGGGCGTTTCTGGTCACGCTCGCTCCAACGGAACGCCAGCATGGCGATGACGCCGGTGAGCACTCCGGCGATCGCTGCCGCTGCGGCGACCGCCGCGTTCACGTCCATGCGTCCAGGTTAGGCACGCCCTGACCCCTGGCCGAAGCCATCGGAGTGCGACCTCGAACACTCGTCGCCCAGAGTTCACCTTGGAGCCAGTATTGGTTCATTCGGGGTGACGGAAACCGACGCGTACGGACCGGAACGTGGGAGCGTGGGGTGCGTGGAGCGCCGTGTCCGCCGTGTCGGCCATGGCGACGACGGGCCCCGGCCCCGGCCTCCGGGCCCCGAAGAGACGTGAGAGAGGGACACCCTGATGCGGGACGCGTACCACGAGGAACTTGACTCGATCGGCGAGGGCCTGGTCGACATGGCCCGGCTCGTCGGGTCGGCGATCGGGCGCGCCACGACCGCCATCCTCGACTCCGACCTGAAGCTGGCGGAGTCGGTGATCGAGGGCGACAAGAAGGTCGACGATCTCCAGCACGACCTGGAGGCGCGCGCCATAGCGCTGCTCGCCCGCCAGCAGCCGGTGGCGACGGACCTGCGCATCGTCGTCACCTCGCTGCGCATGAGCGCCGACCTCGAGCGCTCGGGCGACCTGGCCCAGCATGTCGCGAAGCTGGCCCGGCTGCGCTTCCCGGAACGCGCCGTTCCGCACGACCTGCACGCCACCATCCTGGAGATGGGCCAGCTCGCACAGCGCCTGATGGCGAAGACGGCCGAGGTCATCGTCACCAAGGACGTCGACCTGGCACTCCAACTGGAGCAGGACGACGACGACATGGACCTCCTGCACCGCACGCTCTTCCAGCACCTGATGGACGACCGCTGGAAGCACGGCATCGAGACCGCCGTGGACGTCACCCTGCTGGGCCGCTACTACGAGCGCTACGCCGACCACGCGGTCGCCGTGGCCAAGCGCGTGGTGTACCTGGTGACGGGCGAGCACGCGGACGACCTCCAGTCGGAGATCCAGCCGGCGACGGGGGCCGAGGGCGCCTGACCGGGGCGCGTGCAAGCGCCTGTGCGCCGTTGATGCGCCTGGCGGGCCGGGCATGAAATGGGCACAGGCACCAGTCTCGACAGCCTCGAGGAGGGCCCCATGGCCGAGACCCCCAGCACGCCCGACCCCACGCAGCAGCGCGAGACCGAACAGCCCATCGAGATCAAGAGCCTGCCGCTGGTCGGCGCGTGCGGCTGCGGCTCCGGCTGCGGGTGCGGGTGCCAGTCCGGCGCGCCGTGCCAGTGCGGCTGACGGCGGACGCGGACGATCCGACGGGGCGGGAGAACACCCGGCACGACCACGAGCACCACGAGCACCACGAGCACCACGAGCACGACGAGCACGACGAGCACGACGACGAGGGGCCCGGCCGCGCGCCGGGCCCCTCGTCGTCCCACGGGCAGGACCGGGGGCCCGGCGCGGCAGGGAGAGCAGACGAGCGCACCGAAGAGAGGCTCGAACGGTTGAGCGACAGATGGCAATGATTCGGTAAAGCCGCTCGGGCGGGAAATGGAGCGCCCGGCTCCGGCGTTCGCACTGGCTGAGGGGGCGCTGCACGCGCTGCACGCCGCGCCGCCCCGACCGGCATGCCCGCAGCAAGGAGGACGCCACGTGAGCCAGTACGTCAGCAGGCTCGGGCGTCGCTCCCCGGCAGTTCCCCCGCGGCTCCGCCTGCCGCACCGCAGGCCCCGCCGCGTGGCGATGCTCTCCGTGCACACCTCCCCGCTCCACCAGCCGGGCACGGGCGACGCGGGCGGCATGAACGTCTACATCGTGGAGCTGGCCCGGCGCCTGGCCGCGATCAACATCGAGGTCGAGATCTTCACCCGGGCGACCACGGCCGCGCTGCCGCCGACCGTCGAACTCGTGCCCGGCGTCCTCGTGCGGCACGTCGACGCCGGCCCCTACGAGGGCCTCGCCAAGGAGGACCTCCCCGCCCAGCTGTGCGCCTTCACGCACGGCGTGATGCAGGCGTGGGCCGGCCACCGGCCCGGCCACTACGACCTGGTGCACTCCCACTACTGGCTCTCCGGGCACGTCGGCTGGCTCGCCGCCCAACGCTGGGGCACCCCTCTGGTGCACGCCATGCACACCATGGCCAAGGTCAAGAACGCCGCCCTCGCCGCGGGCGACACCCCCGAGCCCGCCGCCCGCGTCATCGGCGAGACCCAGATCGTGGCCGCCGCCGACCGGCTGGTCGCCAACACCGCCGAAGAGGCCGCCGAGCTCGTACAGCACTATGCGGCCGATCCGGCCAAGGTCGCCGTCGTGCACCCGGGCGTGAACCTGGAACGCTTCCGCCCCGCCGACGGCCGGGCCGCCGCCCGGGCCCGGCTCGGGCTTCCGCAGGACGCGCTCGTCCCTCTGTTCGCGGGGCGCATACAGCCGCTCAAGGCGCCCGACGTGCTGCTGCGGGCCGTCGCCGTGCTTCTCGACCAGCGCCCCGAACTGCGTTCCCGCCTGGTTGTCCCCGTCGTCGGCGGGCCCAGCGGCAGCGGCCTCGCCAAACCCGAGGGTCTGCAGAAGCTCGCCGCGCGGCTGGGCATCGCGGATGTCGTGCGCTTCCGCCCGCCGGTCCGGCAGGACGAGCTCGCCGACTGGTTCCGCGCCGCGTCCGTGCTGGTCATGCCGTCGTACAGCGAGTCCTTCGGGCTCGTCGCCATCGAGGCGCAGGCGACCGGTACGCCGGTGCTCGCGGCCGCGGTCGGCGGGCTGCCGGTCGCCGTCCGGGACGGGCGCACCGGATTCCTCGTAGCGGGCCACGACCCCGCCGCCTACGCGCGCCTGCTGCGCGCCTTCGCCGACGACCCGGGGCTGTCCGACCGCATGGGCGAGGCCGCGGCCCGGCACGCCCAGTCCTTCGGCTGGGGCACGTCCGCCTCCGCGACGGCGGAGGTGTACACGGCGGCCATGCAGTCCCACCGGCGCCGGGTGCGCACGCACCCCGGCTGACATCCGTACCGCGCACGGCGACCGGCCGCTCGAGCCGACGCCGTCGCGCCCTGCGGGCCCGGCTCCCGCCGTGACCCGTCGCGTACGCTCCCAGCATGTCTGAGGCACAGCAAGCGGCGTCACACGTCATCGAAGAGGCCCTCGAGGACGCCGAACTGGAGTGGGAGAGTCCGCAGGCCGGCTCGTACGTGGTGAAGCTCCCCGGGACGCGCAAGCTGTCGACGACCGTCTCGCTGATCGTCGGCAGGCACTCCCTCTCCCTCAACGCCTTCGTGATCCGGCACCCGGACGAGAACGAGTCCGGCGTCCACCGCTGGCTGCTGGAGCGCAACCTCAAGCTGTACGGGGTCGGTTACGCCGTCGACCCGCTCGGCGACATCTATCTGACCGGCAGGCTGCCGCTGGCCGCCGTCACCGCGGACGAGGTCGACCGGCTGCTGGGCTCCGTCCTGGAGGCGGCCGACGGCAGTTTCAACACCCTTCTGGAACTCGGCTTCGCGTCCGCGATCCGCAAGGAGTACGCCTGGCGGGTGTCGCGCGGTGAGCCGACCCGCAACCTGGAGGCGTTCCGCCATCTCACCGAGAGCACCGAGAGCACCGAGCGCACCGAGCGCACCGGAAGCTGACTCCCGGCGCAGCACCCGCCCCCCGGCGAGGCCCCGCAAGGCCCCTCGCGGCGCCTCGCTCAGGCCGCGCCGACCTCGCTCCCGGCCGCGGCCGCCCGCGCCCCCGCCGCCGGCTCCTGCGCCGGGAGGTGGCGCATCAGCGCCCCGTACCCGACCGCGGCCCCCGTACCCACCACGGCGCACAGCCCCCACAGCCACACGGCACCGAACCGGTCGATGACGAGACCGGACATCAGCGGGGCGACCAGGGAGGCCACCGACCACGACAGGGTGTACATGCCCTGATAGCGGCCGCGCCCGTGCACCGGCGAGAGGCGCACGACGAGGCTGATCTGGGTCGGCGCGTTGACGATCTCCGCCAGTGTCCACACGCACACCGTCAGCGCGAAGACGCCGACCGACCCGGCGAAGGCGGTCAGCCCGAAGCCGTACCCCGCCAGCATGGACGACACCACCAGGAGCCGGCGCTGGTCGCGGTGCTCGATGACGCGGGTGACCGGGATCTGCAGCGCGACGATCAGCACACCGTTGACGGCGATCGCCAGGCCGTAGTCCGCGGGCGTGAACCCGGCCCGGCCCATCGCCACCGGCAGCCCCACGAAGCCCTGCTGGAAGACGAGCGCGACCAGGAAGGACAGCCCGACCACGCTCATGAAGCGGCCGTCGCGCAGCACACTGCCCAGGCGCACGTCCTCGGCCGCCTCCTTGTCGACCCGCACCGGCCGCGACTCGGGCAGCTTCGCGAAGACGACGATCGCGCAGAGCATCGTCATCCCCGCCTCGATCAGGAACCCGGCGAGATAGCTGAACTCGGCGATGAAGCCCGCGGCCATGGAGGAGACGGCGAAACCGAGGTTGATCGCCCAGTAGTTGAGGGAGAAGGCGCGGACCCGGTCCTCGGGCCGGACGATGTCGGACATCATCGCCTGCACCGCGGGGCGGGAGGCGTTGGCGGCCATCCCCACCAGGAAGGCGACGGCCGCGATCGCCACCGGGTCGCGCATGAAGCCGAGCACGGCGACGGAGACCGCGGTGGACGCCTGGGCGACGAGGAGGGTCGGCCGCCGCCCGAGCCGGTCGGTCATCACGCCCGCGCCGAGGGAGGAGATCACCGCGCCGAGCCCGTGCAGCGAGGCGACGAGGCCGGCGTACGAGGCGGAGTACCCGCGGGCCACGGTCAGGTACAGCGCCATGAAGGTGGCCACGAAGGCCCCCAGCCGGTTGACGAGCGTGCTGGTCCACAGCCACCAGAACTCGCGGGGCAGGCCGGAGACGGTCTGCCGGGCGGCATGTCTGAGGGTGGCGAGCGGCATGAGAGGTCCCCCACGGATGTAAGCGGCACAAGCAGTACGCACAACTTACGAGCGCCGGGTCGGGGGCGGCCACCCGATTAACAGATGCCGTCCACCGTCGCCGGGCCGAGCAGGCCGGCGTCCGTCAGTCGGGCACCGGCGCGGGCGATCAAGGGGTTCGATTACGCTCGGGGCCATGGCCGACGCACCGTACAAGCTGATCCTCCTCCGCCACGGCGAGAGCGAGTGGAACGCGAAGAACCTGTTCACCGGCTGGGTGGACGTCAACCTGAACGAGAAGGGCGAGAAGGAGGCCGTCCGCGGCGGTGAGCTGCTGAAGGACGCCGGCCTGCTGCCCGCCGTGGTCCACACCTCCCTCCAGAAGCGCGCGATCCGCACCGCGCAGCTCGCGCTGGAGTCGTGCGACCGGCACTGGATCCCGGTCCACCGTTCCTGGCGCCTGAACGAGCGTCACTACGGCGCCCTCCAGGGCAAGGACAAGGCGCAGACGCTCGCCGAGTTCGGCGAGGAGCAGTTCATGCTGTGGCGCCGGTCCTACGACACCCCGCCGCCGCCGCTCGAGGACGGCAGCGAGTGGTCCCAGTCCGGCGACCCGCGCTACGCGTCGATCCCGCCGGAGCTGCGCCCGAGGACGGAGTGCCTGAAGGACGTCGTCCAGCGCATGCTCCCGTACTGGTACGACGGCATCGTCCCGGACCTGCTGGCCGGCCGCACGGTCCTGGTCGCGGCCCACGGCAACAGCCTGCGCGCCCTCGTCAAGCACCTGGACGGCATCTCGGACGCCGACATCGCGGGCCTGAACATTCCGACGGGCATCCCGCTGGCCTACGAACTGGACGCCGACTTCAAGCCGGTCACCCCCGGCGGCACCTACCTCGACCCGGAGGCGGCCGCGGCGGCGATCGAGGCGGTCAAGAACCAGGGCAAGAAGAAGTAGGCACCCATTGAACAAGCCCCCTGCCTGCGGGTTCTCCGCCGGGAGGGGGCTTTTCGCTGCTTCTGGGCCGTCTCCGGGCCGTCAGGGCGATGGGGCCGTGCGTTCTCAGGGCTCCGGCTCCCGTACGGAACTTCCACACGATCCCGTGGTGCTTCGCCCGCCGCACCGCACCGACCTCTCCGCCTCGGCGGGAGGCGGGGATCGTCTGATGCCCCATTGTGATTCGCGGGTGTACAACCCCGTGTGGATGCCGGCTGTCTGTAAGGCGCTGGAGGGATGAGCCTTCGGTGCCTTTCCGTACGGAGATGGGGGATCAGGTGGGGAAGCAGGTCTGGAGAGTCGTCGTGGCCGGTGGTGCGGCGGCGGTGTTCACGGCCGTGGCCGCGGTGCCGGCCGGGGCGGCCGAGGGTGGGGTCTCGTTCACCCGTGTCCAGGTGAACGGCGGCAAGCCGATCGTGATCGGGGTGTCGAAGGAGGTCGCGGTGCCCGCCTCCTTCCGGATGGCGACCACTCACAAGTGGAAGTGGCCGGCGGTGTTCCTGTACCGCGGTGGTGCGGGTGATCGGCTGTGGCACGCCATCGAGACGAGCGACTGCATCAAGGTGAGCTCGGGCGTCTGCGACTTCAACGAGACGATGTACTTCGACCCGAGCGTGTGGGACATGCGCAACAGCGAGGCCGGGGCCTGGAAGGTCGGGGCCGAGGTGTACTTCGAGGGCGGCGGTGGTGACACCGACGACGAGGGTCTGACGGTCCACGTCAAGCGCAACTCCCACCTGACCGTCAACGCCTCGCCCGAACCGGTGTCCAAGGGCAGGACCATCACCGTGACCGGAAAGGTCACGCGGGCCAACTGGGAGACCAGGAAGTACGCCTCCTACGGAGGCCGCCTGGTGAGCCTGCAGTTCAAGCCTGACGGCACCGCCTCCTACACCACGGTGAAGAAGGTGTACGCGAACGGCTCGGGTGATCTCAGGACGACCGTGAAGGCATCCAAGACGGGTACGTGGCGCTGGGTGTACTACGGCAACACCACCACCGGGCCGTCGACGTCGCCCGGGGACAACGTCGTGGTGAAGTGATGTCCGCGGCGCCGGCGGGCTGGTGGGGCCGAGCCGGCGGTAACGGCTGCGACGGTCACGGCCCCTGCTTGCGGATCTTCCGCGGGCGGGGGCCTTGTCGCCGTACCAGTCGGCGGAGAACATCGAAGACGTGGAGGCGCGATGCGGGTGGCCGTGATCGTATCCAAAGTCGTGCTCACGGTGATGGGCACATGGCTTGCTCTCTTGCTGGTGATCGCTTTTCCGGCATTGCTTCCAGAACGGTGGGAGTACTACCTGATCTCCCCCGCCAGCGTGGGTCTGTGGATGCTTTCGATGCTCTTCGGCCCCGTCGTGGTCTGCTGGAAACTGCGCTCCTGGATTCGGACAGTCCCGGGTGATCCGCCACGTCGGTGAGGCCGTGCCAGGGCCGACGGGGTTTGATCCGTCGATCACGATGACCCCGCCGCCGTGCGGGAGACTCCCCAGCCCGTCTGGGCAAGCGGCGACACGGACGTCCTCCAGCAGTTCCTCAAGGACAACGGGTGCCATGGAGTGGAAGCCGTGTTCGTCGCCATGGGCCTGTTGAAATGCGATCTTGCCGAGGCGCAACGCGCCTCCTTCAGCACTCCCTGCCGCGACGCCGAACGCCGGTTCCACAACGACGCCTTGGACCTGCTCGCCAAGGACGCCACCAGCGACGTCCGACAGCACCGACCGACGGCGGAGCCCTACTTGGTCATGAAGACGCCGCCGACCTCCTCGATCCGCTATACGCCTGCCACGGGTCTACTGCTGTTCAGGCGGATGAGGATCCCATCCCACTGCGAAAGACCACGTGACGTTCTGCCCAGCAGTAAATGCCAGCGAGCTCGTGGAGTAATTCTTACTCATGTGGATCTCGTTCATGGTCGGCAAGACCTTTCCCTTTTCGCAAAGGAGGGGAAAGGAGATTCCGGTTGGTTTCACCTGCACGGTGAGTCGCCCCGGACCTTGGCAGTTGATCGCGATGGCGAGAGTTTTCCCTGCCGTGATACCACCAGGGATCGAGTAGACGGCATTGCCTTTGACTGCGGTATCTGTCGCCAGGGCCGTGATGCCATCCGACGCAACCTTCGGGACCTTTTCAACCGACGGCGCGTAAGGGTCCGAGCTCGAGCCGGATGTTACTTTGGTCGGTGATGCGCTTACCGCATGACCTTTCCGGCTCGGTGGGGAACTGTCGTCGTGATCGAAACTGCAGCCGACTGCAGCCAAGGAAACGGAAAGTATGCAGCCGGTCAGGCCGACTGATCGCCTAGTTATCGCCATCAGGCGTTCGTCTCCCAAATGTACCAGCCGACGTAGTGGGGGGTGTAACTTGTAACAGTGTTCTTTGCGGAGGTCTGGCAGTTGCTGTAGATGACGTAGCTCGTGCCCTGATTCCGCAGACGGTACACGCCGTACTTGGCATGGGTGATTTTGTGTGCCGGGGTGTCGACAGATATGGCGTTGCCCAACTTCGCCGTGAGTGAAGCGGACAAGCTCACGTCGTACTTGGCCTCGATCTTGGCGATCATGCTTTCGACACTCACGGACAGATGTCCGCTGTACGTCACCCCGACGGTACCGGAGACCTCCGCAGTGAAGGTAGACTTGGCGGTGTGGCTGGTGTTGTTGGTGTTCGCCTGGGGCGCACCGACACCCTTGTGCTGGTCTCCCCCCTTGTAGGTCGGTGCATAGACGGCCCGCCGGTCGCAGTAGTCGCCACCGGGGTGGTTACCGGGGCCACTGTCCCCACTGCCCGGGATGTCAGGTTCCACCCCCACCTGATCCGCGGGCACGTCCACGAGATCCGTGTCACCCGGGTCGGTCTCCTGCGGCGGTTCGGTGTGGATTGTGACGCTCGTGTCAGTGGGCGTGTCGTCAGCGACTGCTACGCCACTCCCCATGCCCAGTACGACCAGCAGTGCCGCAGCGGTCGAAGCTGCAACACGCCTTATACCGAGAAGCATGTCCATCCCTTCACCGCCTCTCCCCCGTTGGGAGCTGACATGGACAAAACATTCACGCATGGCATGCCCCAAGGTCAAGCAAATGCGTGCGAATTGAGCGAAGCCTGAGGCTGACGGTCATCGACAGATAAAGCGGAGCCGGGTATCGGCAAGAGCGAAACATGGACCCGCCCGACGCCCGCCGTACGCCTCGAATGTCCCGTTGATCACGTGATGCCGCGTCCCGTGGCAGACACCTCGTCAGACAAGCCAAAACCGTGCCAGGACCACGGGAAGACACGGAGAACACTGAGGAACGCACGCCGCGAACTTCAGGCGCCGACATCCTTCTGCCGCAGTGAACCGTTCCGGGTTGGGTAGAGGTGGTACCCAGGTTCAATGGGTCCGACCATCTATCTCTGGCGGCGCCAGAATCTGACCGGCTCCGGGCAGATGCCCGGTGTCCCAAGCCATGGGCAGTCGGAACTGACAGCAGCACGCAAGCGGATCGCAGAGCTCGAGGCGAACTGGCCGTCCGCCGGTGGGCATCGGAACTACTCGGGGAGACCACCTCCCCAATAGGCGGTCGAGGCCACCGAGTGATGGCCGGCGAAGGGTATTCGGTGCAGCGGGCCTGCCGAGCGCTGCACGTGGCGGAGTCGGGCTACGACGCCTGGCGCGACCGTCAACCGGGTGCGGGGGCCGCGAGCCGCGCGGACTTCCCATGAATGGCTCGAAGCTGTCGTTGGCAGCTTCGAAGGGGCTGTAGCGTCAGTCGACTTGGGGGATCGTGACGCTGGGGCTCGGGCATCGGACAGGCGTGCTTCCCCGTCCGGGCCGGGAACGAGATTGCCGAAGACGTTCACGCCGTACACCTCGCTCGGCACCGGCTGGAACGCCTACGACAGCCTCACCGTCCCGGGTGACCTGACCGGCGACAGTCGCCCCAACCTGCTCGCCCGCAAGAAGTCCACCGGTGACGTCTACCTGTTCGCCGCACGGAGCGACGGGTCGCTTGCGGCGGGCAAGAAGATCCGTACCGCATGGACCGGCTACACGAAGATCGTAGGCGCAGGAGACCTCGACAGCTACGGCTACGGCTACGGCTACGGCGATGTGCTGGCGCGGGACAGGGCCGGAACCCTGTATCGCTACAGCGGCACGGGGACGGGTCTGCTGAGGGACCGTGTGAAGGTCTTCTCGAACTGGGGCGGGTCGTACAACGCCGTCGTCGGCGACGGCGACGGGAAGAACGACCTCGTCGAGCGGGACACGGCGGGCGATCTGTACCGCAACAACGGTGACGGCAAGGAGTCGTTCGGGCCGCGCGTGAGGATCGCCACCGGCTGGCAGGGCTACCGGGGCATCTTCTAGTCGGCATCGGTGCCTGCGACCCCTGCCCCACCCCTCGGCGAGGACCGGCGGTGCCGGCGCCCGCGGTCCGTCAGCGGGTGGCGAGGAGTTCGAGGGTGTCGATCACGCGATTCGAGAAACCCCACTCGTTGTCGTACCAGGCGACCACCTTGACGTGGCGGCCGTCGACGCGGGTGAGGGCCGAGTCGAAGATCGACGAGGCCGGATTGCCCGTGATGTCGGACGACACCAGCGGGTCGTCCGAGTACTCGAGGATGCCGGCGAGCGGGCCCTCCGCCGCGGCGCGGTACGCCGCCAGCACGTCGTCGCGCGTCACGTCGCGGACGACGGTCGTGTTGAGTTCGACGATCGAGCCCACCGGAACCGGCACACGGATCGAGTCGCCCGACAGCTTGCCCTCGAGGTTCGGCAGCACGAGACCGATCGCCTTGGCGGCGCCCGTCGTGGTCGGCACGATGTTGACGGCGGCCGCGCGGGCGCGGCGGGCGTCGCGGTGCGGACCGTCCTGCAGGTTCTGCTCCTGCGTGTAGGCGTGCACCGTCGTCATGAAGCCGTGCTCGATGCCCGCGAGTTCGTCGAGCACCGCGGCCAGCGGCGCAAGCGCGTTGGTCGTGCACGAGGCGTTCGAGACGATCGTGTGCACATCCGGGTCGTACGCGTCGGTGTTGACCCCGAACGCGAGCGTGACATCGGCGCCGTCCGACGGCGCACCGACGAGTACCTTCTTCGCACCGGCGTCGAGGTGGGCGCGGGCGGCCTTGGCCGACGTGAAGCGGCCGGTCGCCTCGAGCACGATGTCCACGCCGAGTTCGGCCCAGGGCAGCTGCGCCGGTTCACGCTCGGCGAGCACCCTGATGCGACGGCCGTCGACGACGAGGGCGTCCCCGTCGACGGTCACCGGGCGACCGAGCCGGCCGGCCGTCGTGTCGTACGCGAGCAGCCGGGCGAGGGTGGCGGGCTCCGTGAGGTCGTTGACGGCGACGATGTCGAGGTCGCTGTCGCGTTCGAGCAGTGCGCGCAGCACATTGCGTCCGATGCGGCCGAATCCGTTGATCGCGATGCGAGTCATGAGTGGTGTCCCTTCGGTTCGCCACCAGCGTCGCGCGCGGCATCCGCCCGGGACAGCGGCGTGATCGCCAGGGTTCAAAAGGATCGCGCCAGGTGGCGGCGGGTCACTCGCCCTGGGCGAACGTGCGCCGGTAGTCGCTCGGCGTGGTGCCGAGGATGCGCTGGAAGTGCAGCCGGAGATTCGCACCGGTGCCCAGACCGACGTCGGCGGCGATCTGCTCCACGCTCCGTTCCGAACGCTCGAGCAGCTCACGGGCCAGGTCGATGCGGGCGCGCATGACCCACTGCATCGGCGTGTACCCCGTGTCCTCGACGAAGCGCCGCGACAACGTACGCGGCGAGACCGCCGCGTGCCGCGCGAGCACCTCGAGGGTGAGGGGCCCGCCGAGCCGGTGCAGCGCCCACTCGCGGGTGGCGGCGAACCGCTCGCCGAGCGGCTCGGGCACGCTGCGCGGCACGTACTGCGCTTGGCCGCCGCTGCGGTAGGGGGCCGCGACCAGGCGCCGGGCCGCGTGGTTCGACGCGGCCACTCCGAGGTCGCCGCGCAGGATGTGCAGGCACAGGTCGATGCCGGAGGCCGCCCCCGCCGACGTCAGCACGCTGCCCTCGTCGACGAACAGGACGTTCTCGTCGACCCGGACGAGCGGATGCTTCGCCGCGAGCGCCCGTGAGTAGTGCCAGTGCGTCGTGGCGCGTCTGCCGTCGAGCAGGCCCGTGGCGGCGAGCGCAAAGGCGCCCGTCGAGATGGCGGCGAGCCGTGTGCCCCGGGCGTGGGCCGCGATCAGCGCGTCGACGACGGCCTGCGGCGGGTCGTCGCGGTCCGGGAACCGGTAGCCGGGGATGAAGACGATGTCGGCCCAGGCCAGCGCGTCAAGACCGTGGGCGACGGAGTACGACAGGCCGTCGCCGCCGGTCACGAGCCCAGGTGCCGCCCCGCACACGCGCACCTCGTACGGCATGCTCGCGCGGGTCGTGAACACCTGCGCGGGAATGCCGACGTCGAGCGGCTTCGCGCCCACGAGCACGAGGACGGCGACGCGATGCAGGCGGGAGGACGGCACGGGGACAGGGTACGAGGGAGTGCCGGGCTGCGCCTTGTCGCGCGACCCGGCGTACGACGCCTCACCGGGGCGTCCGCCGGGGGATCGCCCCGGGCGTCGTCCGGTCGTTCTCGTCGTGCGACGGCTCGGCGGGAATCAGCTGCCCGTTCCGGCCGTCCTTCCCTCTCCTCCCGTTGTGGCCCCTCCTGCCGTGATGACCGTCCCTCCCGTCCCGCCCGGGTGTACCCGTCGGGCCGGGAGGGCCGGGCGGGCCGGAAGGACCGGTGGGGCCCGGCGGTCCCGGGGGGCCGTGGTCGACGCTGTGCGCCTGGAGGGCGATGCGCCGGGCCCGGAGTTCGTCGATCTGCTGCTGGTGGGCGACGAGCACAGCCGACTGCGCGACCACCACGACACCGAGCACGGCGACGAGCACAGGGCGGCGCCGCGGGCCGGGTGATGCCTCGTTCACGCCTTCCACGTCGTTCCTCAGTCTGTTCAGGACCTGACGACAGGGCCTAGCTCGGCGCCGGCGGGATGACGGCGTCCTGGCCGTTCTGGCCGTTCTGGCCGTCCTGCCCGTCCTGTCCGTCCTTCCCGTCCGTCCCGTCCACCCCGTCGTCGCCCGGCGGGCCGACGGGGCCGGCCGGACCGGGAGGACCGGAGGGGCCGGACGGACCCGGGGGGCCGGGCTGGAGGCGCTCGCGGAGGTCGACGGGCTGTGTCTGCAGACTGTCGATCTGCATCTGCTGGGAGACGAGTGCGGCTGACTGCGCCACGAGCGCGACGGTCAGCACCCCGCCGAGCACAAGAGGTCGCCGCGGGCCGCGCAGCGCTTTCATCACGCTTCTCACCTCGTTCCTCACGTCGTGTGACGGCGAAAGTGTAAGGACCGGGCCGGACGTGCACGCACAGGCCCCGGAGGGATCCGCGCCCTCTCGCGTCGTTCTTCACGGCCCTGGGCTAACGGACGGCCACCATGCGGGGTAACCGGCCGCGCCGGGCGCGACCGCGTGCCGGAAAACCGTTCGGCTGCCCGTGCGTACCTGCGCTGCCATTCGAGTGGCCGCCCATGACGGCTCCGGCAAAGCCCTGACGGTGATCAGCTGAACTGAACGGTGTCCACAAAGGTGGCCGCATCACTCGCCCTTGCCCGGTTCCGCGGCCGTGCGCGTGGGTGGCACGCCGCCGGCCACAGGTAAGGAGACACCGTATGCGCGTACCGCGCAGAGTCGTAACGAGCGTCCTCGCGTCGCTCTTGTTCGTCGGCATCTCGTCCGCCACCGCCCAAGCCGCAGAAGCCCAGACCCGAAACGGCGCCTCCTGTCCGACCGAGCATCGGAGCGTTGCGCGGAACACGGCGCCGCATCCGCAACTGGAGGCTTACCACGACGGCGACTGGCGGCTCGGCCCCGAGGAACTTCCCCGCACCGGCCCCATCGGGAGGATGCTGCGGGGGTATCGCCCAGAGGGCCGCACGTCGCCGTACTGGTTCCTCGGGTGCTACTGGCAGACGAATCCGCAGAACGAACCGGCACAGCAGGTCGGCGGCTGGTGGTACCCGGACAACCATGGGTTCCTGCTCCGCGACGGCCGCCCGGTGGAACGGTCCTTGACGCTCCGGACGGGGCAACTGATCGACCTCTTCGGCAGAGGGGACTCGGGCAACTTCCTCGCGCCGCAAGGCACGCCGTACGCCGAACGCGCGATCCCACCGAGCAACCTGGACGAGTACAACGCTGCCGACCCTCCGTTCAACTACCACCTCTACGAGGTCATCGCGCCGTTCACCGTCGAGGCCGGGCCGGCCAGGCCCTGGTTCTCCCAGCCCGGTCTCGGCACCCAGTACTACACGAGCACCACCGTCGGCGAACTGATCAACTCCCAGAAGCTGAGGGAGATCACCGGCACCTGACGTCATGGCGCAGCCGCATTCCAGGCGCCATCGGCCGCCCGTGCTGAGGGCTCCGGTGCCGTCCTCACGGGCCGGCCGTCGCGGCTTGCCCCGGTCGACGGCGCCGGCAGCGTGGCTGAGGCCGGTCGGGGTACAGCGGGGGACACACGCCCGGCGAATCGGCTGCCCCACGGTCGTGGCCGGCTGCCGCCGCCTGCGGCACACCACCCGACCGGCGGACTCGCCGTGCCGTCGCCGTCCAAGTCCGGGAGTCTAGACTCAGCGGAACTTTGCTGAACTTTGCCCCTTTTGTTCCGCCAGGGGCGGGGGCACCTGCGCGACGGAGGAGGCGGGATGCTGCACCGCTCCGGCAGGACCTGCTGGAAACGCTTCGCCGCGGTTCTCCTGTCGGGCCTGGTCGCCGCCGCGGCTCTCGGCATCGGCATGGCGCAAGGGGCGCTGGCCGCGTCGTTCTTCATCTCCGGGCAGAGCTTCCAGATCTCCGCGGACACGCTGCGCGGCCGTGGCCAGAGCATCTACCCCATGGTCGACGTGACCAGGAAGGGCACGCTCGTGCCGGTCATGGTCCAGGGCTTCCGGCATGCCGGCATCAGCGGGCTGTGCAACTCGGTGGAGTTCCCGATCCCGGTGCTGGGCGTGTACACACTGGTGCTCACCGGCGGCGAGCGCCGCCAGGTCGAGGTGACGAACCTGTTCATCGATGCGACCTCCTTGTCGGCCGGTCAGTCGACGTCCGGCAACATCGACCTCGGTGTGGCGGCGGGTGCGGTCACCAAGGGGCCGATCCGCCCCGGGGACAGGCGCTCGCGGTTCTTCCACCCCGACGCCTTCGCGGTGCAGTCGGAGTCGGTCGTCCTGAAGGACGTGCGCGTGACGTCGGTCGCGGTCTCGGCCAGCACGTTCAACGTTCCCGGCCTCAGGCTCCAGCTCAAGCGAGGCCGTCACCACTGCTTCTGACCCCGGGCGGACCCGTGGCGGCACCCGTGACTCCCCGTCCGCCCGCCGCCGCCCCGTCCGCCCCACCGCCCTCACCCCCGGGGAGCACACGTGTTCTTGGATTCCTTCGGCAGCGGCGGGGGCTCAGGACCGCGCGCCAGGGCCACCGGGGTCCTCCGCGGATTCAGGGCCTGGCGGGGCGAACGGCCCTTCTGGGCAGGGCTCTTCACGCTCGCGGCGGGGCTGCCCATCATGTACGTCCCGTACGCGCACCTGACTCTGGACGGTGTCGCACTGGCGCTGGCGACCACGTCCGGGGCAGGCTCCCTGATCATCGGGGTGCTGCTCGTGGTCCTCGGCATCTCCCTCTGGTTCCAGCAGCAGGTCCGTGTGTTCGCCGGGGTCGCGGCCCTGCTGCTCGCCCTCGTCTCGTTTCCCGTCGCCAACTTCGGGGGGCTGTTCGTCGGCCTGCTGTCCGGCCTGGTCGGCGGTTCCCTGGCCTGTGCCTGGACCCCGCCCGCGGGCACCGCCGAATCGCCGCCCCGCACCGACGCCGGTCCATGCGACCGATGAGGACCATGCCTCCGGGTGTTCGAGGCGGCGCCTTGCCCGAGGGCTCCCCGGCGCCGGGCGTCCGACGCCCGGCACGATCAGCGGCACTTGCGGTGGTGGCACACGGGTTTGGCGGTCGGGCTGTGCTGGGTGGTGGTCGGCGTCTTCTTGCCGGTGCCGCCGGAGCCCTTGCCGGGGGCCGCGGACGGGGACGGTGAGGGGGCGCCGGGTGCGTCGGCGCCGTGGCCGAGCGGGGCCGGTGCGGGGAAGGGGACGTCGGGCAGCCCGGTGAGGGCCTGGCGCATGTACGCGGTCCAGATCGCGGTGGGGATGTCGCCGCCGAACACCTTCTGCAGGCCGCCGACACCGATCAGGGACTGCAGTTGCGGATCGTTCGGGTCCTCTCGGAAGAGGACGACGGAGGTGGCGAGCTGGCGGGTGTAGCCGACGAACCAGGCCGAGCGGAAGTCGTCGGTGGTTCCGGTCTTGCCCGCCGCGGTCCGGCCGAGGGCCTGCGCCTTGGTGCCGGTGCCGCGGGCGATGACGCCCCGCAGCACGTCGGTCACGTTGTCGGCGACCGCCGTCGGCAGGGCCCGTACGGGGGCGGGGGCGGTGAAGCCGGGCCGTGCCGCGCCGTCGTGGATCACCTTGGTCACCGAGTACGGGGTGGTCCGCATCCCGCCGGCGGCGAAGGTCGCGTAGACGCCCGCCATCCGGATCGCGCTCGGAGTGGAGGTGCCGATGTAGAAGCCGGCGCTGGAAGCGGCGAGGCTGCCGGGGCGCAGACCGAGGGCTTCCGCCGTCCTCGCCACGTTCCCGTAGCCGACGTACTCCCCCAGCTGCACGTAGGGCGTGTTGACCGACTGCTCCATCGCCGTGCGCAGGTCGATGTAGCCCCAGCGCCGGTCGGTGTCGTTGTGCTGATGGAGGAGGCCGCTCGGGTCGTCGGTGTCGGTGACGTAGTCGCCCTGCTGGTCCTTGATCTTGATGCCGTCGTCGCCGTTGAACTTGCTGGCCGGGGTGATCGGCTGCGGGTCCTGGCCGGGGTGCAGGACGGCTCCGTGCTGGAGCGCGGCGGCGAGGACGACGGGTTTGAAGGTCGATCCCACCGGGACGCCGGAGGTGTCGGCGTTGTCGGAGTAGTGGGCGTGGTCGAAGCCCGCCCCGCCGTAGACGGCCAGGATCCTGCCGGTCGTGGGCTCCACCGAGGCGGCTCCCACCTGGACGTCCCGGTCCACCGGCCGGTGAGCGGGATCGAGGCGTTCCTTGCGCACCCCTACGACGGCCCGGGCCAGCTCCGCCGTCTTCCTCCTGTCGAAGGTGGTGTGGATCTGGTAGCCGCCCCGGCTCAGGCTGCTGTCGGTGACGGCCGGGTCGTGCGCCTTGACGTACGACCTCGCGAGCTGGACCAGGTAGCCGACCTGGCCGCTGAACCCCGAACCGGGGGCCCACTTCCGGGGCACCGGGAAGCCGGCGGCCGCGTACCGGGCCCGCTGCTGCGGCGTCAGCCTGCCCGTGGTCACCATGCGGTCGAGCACCCAGGACCAGCGTGCTTCCGCCCGCGCCCTGGCCGTGGGGTCGGAGTCCGCGTACTGGAAGAGGCTCGGCTCGTTGACCGCCGCGGCGAGGAAGGCGCCCCGGCTCACGTCGAGCTTCTCCACCGGCACGTCGTAGTACATGCGGGCGGCGGCCTGGATGCCGTTGGCCTGGCGGCCGAAGAAACAGGTGTTCAGGTAGCCCTGGAGGATCTGCTGCTTGGTCATCACGGCGCCGATCTTGGAAGAGATCAGCAGCTCCTTGAACTTGCGTGAGACCGTCTGCGACTGATCGAGGTAGGTGTTCTTGACGAACTGCTGGGTGATCGTCGATCCGGACTGGACGGAGCCGCCCCGGGCCATGTGGACGAGCGCGCGGAGGATGCCTTCCGGGTCGATGCCCGGGTCGGTGTAGAAGGACGCGTTCTCCGCGGCGATGAAGTCCCACCGCACGTCGGGGGGCACCTGCGCGAGGGTGACGTTCTGCCGGTTGACGCTGCCGTCGGTCGCCAGGACGGTGCCGTCGGACCAGTAGTAGACGTTGTTCTGCAGCAGCGTCGAGGGGTTGGGGTCGGGGATGGTGACGGTGGCGTAGGCGTACCCGACGGCGGCTGCGGTGCCGCCGAAGCAGAGCAGGAAGAGCGCCAGCAGTTGACGCACCGACGGCAGCCAGCGGCGCGGGCCCGTCCTGCCCCCGCGCGGGTAGTCGATCCATCGTTTCTTCTGCGGCGTCCTTCTCCGCCCGCGGCGGGTCCGGTCCGGTGCGCGGGTCTGCTCCGGTGCGCGGGTCCGCTCCGATGCGCGGGTCCGCTCCGGTTCGGGGGTCCGGTGCCGGGAGGCGCGGCGGCCCGTGGGGTGGTCACCCGCGGCACGGTGGCCGGCGGTGGTGCGCTGCGGCGGTCGGCGCCGGTGTCCGCTCATGGGCTCGGATCACTGTCCTCTCGATGCGGTGCCGGGTGCGCGAGAGCACCGTGCGAGGCCGGGCGCGGGAAGACGTCCTGGCCTGCCGATTCGGTCAACCGGAATAAGAGAGCGAACTCGGCCGGAAGTGTTACACCTCGGCCTCCCCGGCCCCACGACGGCGGTCCCCGTCGCGGCGGCTGTCAGGAGCGCCGCGACGGGGACCGGGAAGGCGATGCGGGTCGTATCCCTACCGGTCGGCCGGAGTGATCTCCCACGTGGTGTTGTCGCCGTGCTGCTGGGTCCAGAACATGCGCCAGCCGTCGCGGAACAGGCTCGGCACCCGGGCGCCCAGGAGGCCGCGGGCGCTGGGGTCGCCGTCGGAGACGTGGATGCCGGTGATCTCGTTGTCACCGTCGTTCTGGAAGCCGCCGCCCGCCGAGGCAAGCATGTTGTCCAGGGTCGCGGAGGGGTCGCGGCCCTCGCCGAGGAAGCGCACCGGCTGCCTGCCGTGCGCGTAGTCCGCGCGGGTGTCGAAGACGAACCCGGAGTCCAGCGCGCCCCGCTGGGCGTGCAGGGTGTCGCCGGCGTCCTCGACGAACGCGACGTGGGTGCGGTCGAGGAAGGTCACGTTGTCGAGGCCGGTGTGCGCCTTGTCACCGGCGTAGAAGACGCTGAGCCTGCCCTCGTCGGAGCTCGGGTCGCGCTGGGTGAGCTTGTAGAGGGTGCCCCAGCCACCGTGCTCGGCGTTGGCCGTGCTCGCGGTGTTGGTGTCGCCGGTGGCGTCGAAGTAGAACTCCCGGAAGTCCGTGCCGGGGCGGAACTGGCCGTTCTCGGGGCGCTTGAACGGGGTCGCGGCGGCCGCCTTCGCCAACGCGTTGGCGTCGAACGCCTTCCCGCTGGTGTCGGACTTGGTGTCGTGGATGGTCACCCAGCGGGTGCGCAGGGAGGGACCGTAGGTGCTCAGGTCCTTCTGGTCGTCGGTGAACGCACCGCCGGTCGGGTGCTCGGCGTCGACGTTCTGGTACGCGATGGGGGAGCCGCTGCGGCGGGAGGTCACCTGAAGGGCCTGGAGCCTGCCGCCCTTGGTGAGGTCGCGCTTGTCGTACGGCACCAGCCGGTAGACGAAGCTGCTGGGGACCTTCGCCTTGGTGGCGACCGTCGTGCCGCCGGTGTCCTCGATCATCCACACGTTGCCGTCGGAGTCGTTCTGGATGCCCTCGTAGCCGGCCCGGCCGGTGACGAAGGAGATGTCCTGGACCTTGGAGCCGATGTCCGGGGTGGCCTGGAGCACGCCCCCGTTGGATCCGCTCTCGGAGGTGAGCAGCAGCCGCTTGGCCCAGGGGTCCCAGGTGGCGCCGTCGATGGCGGGGATCGCCGTGCCGTCGGTCTGCCGGGTGGCCAGCAGGGTCACCCGGTGCGCCGGGTCGGCGTCCAGGTTGATCCGGGTGATGTAGCCCGTGCCGCCGCCCTCGTGCCCCTGGAAGAGGAAGTGCGTGCCGTAGGCGTAGGAGGCGTCCGCGCCGTGCAGGCCGGTCAGCCTCAGGTAGGTGTTCTTGTCGGGCTCCGTCTTGCTGGCCTCGACCTTCACGCCCTGCGTCTGCGTGAGGGCGGGGTCGGGCAGCAGCGTGCCGTCGCCGAGGTAACCGTAGTACGGGACCTGGTCGGTGGCGTTCTCCAGCTTCAACGAGCCCTGGGCCACGGGGTGCTGGGCGAGCTGCGGCGACAGGAGGTTCGGCGCGGTCACCCCCCGTACGTCGGTGACGGCCTGCACCGACGACCAGGCGGCCGCGCCGCTGCTGGCGTCGGCGGAACCGGGGGACAGTGCGAGGCCGGCACCGACCACGCTCGTCGCCACCGCTACCGCGACAGCGGTGCCACGTCTTTTCTTGGCCATGTGCGTTCACCTTCCGAATGGGCGAGTGCACACAGTCAAGACACGGTCGCCGTCACAGAATGACTGCGTCGGTGTCGGCCCGATGGCCACCACGTGAACAGTGCGACGCGCCCGTCGGCGGCGTGCGCGCGGGCGCGGTGCAGAAGCGGCGGGACTCACTTGTGGCGCGGGCCGCCGTCAGGCGGGGCTCACCTGCGGCGCGGGCCGCCGTCGGGCGGAGGGCCGGCGGCGCGGGCCGTCGTCGGGCAGGGCTCACCTGCGGCGCGGGCCGCCGTCGGGCGGAGGGCCGGCGGCGCGGGCCGTCGTCGGGCGGGGAGCCGGCGGTCACGGTAGGCGCGCGGACCCGTCGGGCGGGCGTCGCGTGTCATGCGGGCGAGACGGCCGTCGGGCCGTACGAGGCCATGGTGGGCATCTCCATCACGACCACCGCCCGTCTACCCCGAGCCGGCCCGGACCGTGACGAACCTGGTCATCGCAGCTGGCCGGAAGCCGCTGCTCCTTGCGGCCCGGACCGGCGCCTGCCCCCATCCGTCACCGCGACATGCCAGCGCCGATATCAACCTGACCAGGCCCTACTAGCTGGTCACACAGGGTGGGTCGTACGGCAGCTGGGGAACGTATCGGCTCCATTGCTGCCGGCTCAGGGCGCCGGAGCTCCCGGCGCAGATACGGCTGATGGCGGACTCGACATTCAGGTCCCAGAGCGTGGCCACGCCGTCGTCGGTGGTGGCGGCCAGGGTGTGACCGTCCGGGCTGAACGCCAGGACGGCGACGAATCCGGTCTCCACGGTCAGCGGCCGGCCGATGAGAGTGGGGTGGTCGGGATCGGTGACGTTCCACAGGCTGATGGTGCCGATGTCGGTATGACCGGCCGCTGCGAGGGTGTGCCCGTCCGGGCTGAACGCCACCGACCACAGACTGCCGCCGGGTACGGTCAGGGGACTGCCCCTGCGCGTGAGGTGGTTGGGGTCGGTGGCGTTCCACAGGGTGACGGTGCCGCGGCTGTTGCCGGTGGCGAGCGTGCGGCCGTCCGGGCTGAACGCGACCCAGGTGCCGGTGGCGGTCGGCTGGGGGATCGGCTCCCCGATACGGACCCCGGGGTCCGTCGTACTCCACAGGCCGACCTCGCCGTTGCTGCCGTCGCCGCCGGCCGCCAGCATCGTGCCGTCGCGGCTGAACGCAAGGGACTCGACGGACCTCGTGTGGTCATTGGAGATGCCGGGCTGGGCGACGGGGTGTGCGGGGTCGCTGACGTCCCACAGGGCGATGCTGCCATGCTCGGGGTCGTCGCCGGCCGCGGCCAGAGTGTGGCCGTCGGGGCTGAACGCCAGCGCGAAGATGAGCCCGTTCGCCCCGGTGAGGGGCTCACGGAGGCGCACGGGACGGCTGGGGTCGGCGGTGTTCCACAACGTGACGGTACCGCCGCCGTCGCCTGCGGCCAGGGTGCGCCCGTCCGGGCTGAACGCCACGGCGTCGACCGGGTGCTCGGGGCCGGTGAGCGGATCACCGCGGGGAGCGGGGTGGTCGGGGTCGGCGGTGTTCCACAGCGAGACGGCCTTGTTCTGGTTTCCGGCGGCCAGGGTGCGCCCGTCGGGGCTGAACGCCACGGATGCCACATTGCCGCCGGCGCCGATGATCCGGGTCGGCGGCAGACTCCACAGATCGACGTTGCCGTCGGTGTTCCCGGCGGCGAGGGTGCGGCTGTCCGGGCTGAACACCACGTCGGTCACCGCGTCGCCGGGACCGGTCAGCGGCCGGCCCAGAGGGCCGATGGCCCCGGGGTGGGTGACGTTCCACAGATGGATGGTCTGATCGGCGCTGCCGGCCGCCAGGGTGTGACCGTCCGGGCTGAACGCCACCGACATGACAGGCTGGGCGGGACCCGTCAGCGGCTTGCCCAGGGGGGCGGGGCGGCCGGGGTCCGCGACCTTCCACAGGTGGACCTTGCTGTCCTTGGATCCGGCGGCCAGGGTGCGGCCGTCAGGGCTGAACGTCAGGGAGGAGGTGACGGGATGCCCGGCCTTCAGGGAACGGCCGCGGCCGGGGTGGTCCGGGTCGGTGGTGTTCCACAGGCTGATGGTCCCGGCGTCGTCGTCGCATGCGGCGGCCAGGGTGTTCCCGGTGGGGCTGAACGCGATGCGATGGGAGAAGACGTCGGGGCAGTCGAGGTTCAGGGGCGCTCTCGCGGGGTTCACGTCGTCGGGGTGGGTGACGTTCCACAGGCTGACGAGTCCGGCGCGCCATCCGGCGGCCAGGGTACGGCCGTCGGGACTGAACGCCAGCGATTCGATGGAGGTCGCGGCGTCCCAGCCCTGAATGGCGGGACTCTTCGGTCGGCCGAGCAGGACGGGGTGGCTGGGGCTGGTCAGGCTCCACAGGTCGACGAATCCGCCGGAACCGGCGTCGCCGTTGTGGCTGGTGTGGCCGCCGACGGCCAGCACCCTGCCGTCCGGGCTGAACGCGAGCGACAGGATCGAGTTGACGGAACGGTCCACGGGCACGGGTCGGCCCAGTGCCACCGGACGGCTGGGATCGGAGACGTCCCACAGCCGGACGAGCCTCTGGTGGACGTTCCCGGCCGCCAGCATGTGCCCGTCGGGGCTGTAGGCCACGGTGTACACCGCGCCGCGCGGGCCGGGAAGCCGGGTGTCCAGCGGTGTGTTCTCGGTCGTGACGAGCCGGGACGCCGCGTCCGGGGTCGGGTCCATGCGGTAGGCGGTCAGCGCGAGTTGAGCGGACAGCGAGGGATCGGTCGGCGCCAGTTGCACGGACGCGGAGGTGACGGCGGCGTTGATGGCCTGGTCGCGGGCTCGCAGGGCCCGGGCGGCGGCGGCCCGGGCGTCGGACTCCTGCCGGAAGGCGAACACCGCGGCCAGCGAGGCGACCACGGCCAGGGCGGTGATGGTGGCGACCGCGGCGCGCCGGAGCCGTTGCCCGCGCCGCTGGTGGTGGCGGGCGGCTGCCAGAAATGCCCGGGCGGCGCCGCTCAGTTCCGGCCCGTGCGTTTCCGCCCAGGCGAGGGCGGCCTCCAGGCGGTTGCCGCGGTACAGCGCGCCTGCCTCCCGGCCGGCCCGTTCCCAGAGCGTGGCCGCCTCTTCCAGATCCTGTCGTACGAGGTTCCCGTTGCGGTCGTGCTCGATCCAGTCCCGCAGCCGGGGCCAGGCGCGGATGAGCACCTCATGTGTCATCACCACCGTGTCCTGGTCCCGGGTCAGCAGCCGGCCACGGGTGAAGTCGTCCAGGACTCTGACGGCCGCTTCCCGGTCCGGCGCGTGACGTAGCAACTCGTCGTACCGGACACGCCGGCGGCTGTCGTCGGCGTCGCGTCCCACGATGACGAGCCGCAGGAACACCCACCGTGCGGCCTCGTGGCAGGGCGGCGGCAGGGTGTCGTACAGCCTGTTCGCCGTGGTGGCGATGGCGCCCTGGATGCCGCCGGTGACACGGTATCCGTCCACGGTGAGCGTGTGACCGTGGCGCTGCTGCCAGGTGGCCCGCAGCGCGTGCGCGAGCAGCGGCAGCCGGCTGGTGCTCGTACCGACCGGTCCCCCGACCGCGCCCAGGTCCGCCAGCAGCACCTCGACCAGGCCGTCTTCGACGTCGAGTCCCACGTTGCCGGCCGGGCGGCGGATCGCGTCCTTGAGTTCGTCCTCCGTCATCGGCTCCAGCAGGACCGGTCCGGCCCGGAGCGCCGCCCGGAGCTGCGGATGGGCCGTGCATGCGGCATAGAAGTCCGCGCGCACTCCCAGCACCACGCCCGCACCGCCCGTGGGCCGGGCCAGACGGTCGAGCACGTCGATGAACCACTGTCGTTCGGTCTCGTCGCCGCAGGCCGTGAAGATCTCCTCGAACTGGTCGACCACGACGACCAGGCCCGTGGAGGGGGACTCCCCGGTGGGCGCCGGATCGCCGGCTCCGGTGATCTCGCGCAGCTCGGCAAGGCACCGTGCGGGATCGGCCCGCCACGCCGGTGCCGTGCCTCGGGCGGTCTCGGCGTCGAGCCCGGCGGCGGCCGCCAGTGCCAGGGCCGGGGATGCCGTCGGGGTCAGCAGCAGCCGCGGCCAGGTGCTCGAGCCCGCCACCGGAAGCCGGCCGTCGTCCAGGGCCGGCAGTACCCCGGCCGCGAGCAGGGACGACTTCCCGGCCCCCGAGGGGCCGATCAGCACCAGCGGGCCGCCCTCACGCATCCGGGCGTCCATCCGCTCGCACACGAGGTGAACCATGCGCTCACGGCCGTAGAACCACTGCTTGTGCCGCGCGTCGAACGGGGCCAGGCCCGGGTACGGGCACAGCACTTGGTCGGCGCCGGGGCCGGGCACGGTTCTGCGCCCCTCGTCACCGAGGCGAACATGGAGGTCGCGGCCGGCCTGGAAGACGCTGCCGCCGCCGGTCGCGGTCGCCTCCTGCCGCTTCGGCTGCCAGAGGGGCGGCCCGTCGGGGGGCGAGGCACCGGTGTTGCGTTCCGTCACGCCTGTCCGCCCCTGGTGACGGTCATGTCCCGGCCGGCCAGGAACGCGTCGCCGCCAGTGACGTGTGCCTCCAACGTCATCGAGCCCGTGATCTGCTGTTCCGGCGTCCCGGGAGCGCGCAGTTCCTCGCCGAACAGCGCGCGCAGCTCGTCGACGGCGTCCGGCCGCGTGGCCATCAGCCGGATGATGCGGGCCTGCCACTCGGCGACCAGCAGCCCCTGGAGCTCCTGGCCGTCGCCCGTCTGCCGCGCCTGAAGCAACTCGCCTCGCGCATCGACGAGTTCCTCCTCGACTCGCTCCGGGTGCGCGGACCGCCACAGCGACAGGACCGAGGACTTGACCGCGGCCCAGCCGTCCGTCGCCAGCAGATCGATCAGGCGCGCCGCGGCCGCCGATGCCAGCCCGGCGAGTTCCACACTCGTCTCCATGTCTTCTCCTTGTCCCCTTACCGCCCGTGGGCCGCGATCGCGGTCAGTGTCAGGTGGGAGGCGATGAACACGTGGTCGCCGCCCACCGTCCACAGGAACCCCACGTCCGGCTGCCCGGGGTCGCGGTATCTCCACCGGGCCCTGCCGGTGGCCGCGTCGATGGCCCACAGCGTCTCGGCGGCGTCGGTGGCGAAGACGGTGTCGGCCGAACACTGCGCGCTCTTGCCGGAAATCCTGAGGGAGGCGTTGAACATGTTGGAACCGCCCATGTCGTTGGCCCCGTCGAGCGTCGCGACCCACTGGGGAGTGCCGTCGGCCGAGGCCAGGGCGACCAGGTCGGCGCCGACCGGTACGTAGACGGTCGCGCCGTCCAAGCCGGCGAACGGGGCACCGATCTGGACCTGGTCCCCGTTCTTCGCGTCGAAGCGCTGATGCCACTTCTCGCTGCCCGTGGCCGCGTCGACGGCGAACAGCGTGTCGCCGTTGCCGCCGGCGAACAGGAACAGCCCGGCGGCGTAGCACGTCAGCGGCCAGCCGGTGGTGAAGTAGTACGCGGCGTGCGGGACGGATACGTTCCAGCCGCGGGCGCCTCTCCTGCCGGCGTCGATCATCTGGACGCGGCCGGGTTTCTTGCCCGGAACGGCCGAGGTGGCCAGCAGATGAGAGCCGGAGGACGGCACGAGCACGTTGTTGATGTCCGTGCCCTTGACCCGCCACAGTCCCTTGCCGGTTGCGGCGTCGAACGCACGGATATAGCCGGTGCTCGGAGACTTGGACGAGAACGACCCGGATGTCTGAAGCACCTGCCCGCATACGTACACCGTGTTCCCCGCGGCTGCCACGTAGTTGCTCAGGTACATCGCCGCATGCGTGCCGCCGCCGGGATCGACCTCGGCCATCTTGGTCGCCCACTTCACCTTCCCGCTGGCGGCGTCGAACGCCGCCAGCACGCCTGACTGACTCGGTGTGTCGCAGAGCAGGTAGAACACTCCGTCCGCGTACGCCGTCGGGTACTTGAGGCTGGTCGTGCCGAAGTCGTTGGTCGTGTTCAGCTGGGGGAACACGGATTTCCCGGTCCCGGCGTCCAGGAAGGACGTGGCGGTGTCCGTGACCACCATGACCACCTTGTCGGAGGCTTCCAGGCAGGTGGGGGCGTGCTTTCCGGCGCCTGACCATGCCTTGGCGGCGTCGGGTCCGGCCAGAACGATCGATTCCGGTCCGTCCGTCGAGGACGGCGACGCAGAGGAGGCCGACGTGGATCGCACGCCTGACGGAGAGGCCGGCCGCGCAGTGGACCCGGCCCCGCCGGCTCGGCCGTCGGGTGCCGGCGAGGAGTCACCGGAAAAGGCGAGTGCCGCCGCGGCTCCGCCGAGTACGGCCGCACCCCCGACCAGACCGGTGATCAACTTCCGGCGGCTGACACCTGGGCCGGCAGCGACCACCGGCGGCGAAGAAAACGGGTCCCGGCCGCCCTCCCCGGCGGACGCCGATCCCACCGCCGCGGCCGCGGCAGCCATGTCGGCGGTCACGGCCGGCGGCAGCCAACTGCCCGCGAGGGCCGGCAGGTCCTGACGCCTCAGGTACTCGACGAGTTGCTCCGCGGTGGGACGGTCCGGCGGTTCCGGGTACAGGCAGCCGCCGATCACCTCGCGCAGCGACACGGGGAGGGCGCCCGTGTCCGGCTCGCCTCCGGAAGCCGCGAACAGCACGGTCGACCCGAGGTCGAACATGTCGTCCGTCGGTGAGGGTGCAGGACTGCCGGTGGCTCCCACGATCCCCAGGGCGGTGATGCGGGGCCCGTCCATGGTCAGCAGCACCGAGTCCGGGCTCACCTCGCCGTGGACCGTCCCGGCCGCATGGAGTGCGGCCAGCGCCCGGGCGAGGCCGTCGGCGAGCACCCGCAGAGCCGGTTCGGACAGCGGGCCGTGCCGGTCCACCGCCTGCCGGAGCGGCAGTCCGGCGGTGAACTCGGTCGCCAGCCAAGGAACCGGCGCGTCGGCGTCGACATCCACCACCGGTACGAGGAAGGCACCGGACAACGTCCGTGCCGCCTCGACGGCGGCTCGGAACCGGTCCCGGAAGCCCGGGTCCGCGGCGAGTTCGGGCCCCACGACCGTGACCGTGACGAGTAGCCCCTCGTCCGTGCGGGCCGCGAACACTTCGCCCCCGCCGACCGTGCTCTGCCTTCCGAGCAGCGCATACGGCCCGATCCGATGAGCACCGTCTGCTAAGGGGTGATCCATCGTCCGCCCCTCACGTCAGCCTGATCGTCTGATCACGGGCCGCCTGGTAGGCGCTGCCACCGCCGGACACATGGGCCGTCATGGTCATTGATGGCTCCGGATCGGCGGCCGGCGCCGTGCCGTGCCCGGGTCCGACAGCGGGGTCGGTATCGGTATCGGTATCGGACAGGAGATCGGCCACCGCGTCGCCCAAGCGCTCCAGCCCGTCCGGCAGATGGGTCTCCGGAACGCGGAGGAACTGCAGGCGCGCCAGCTTCGCGATCTCGGCCGGCAGCGCCGAGGCGTCGGGCAGCATCGTCGCGTCACCCAGAAGGACCGGGACGACGCGGTTTCCCGCCCGCAGAGCTGTCGCGATCTCCAGGCGGACCCAGTCGTGAGCCCGGTCCAGGAGCCGCACGCCGTCCTCGCCCCGCGCGTCGAGCCACCCTGGCCCGATCAGTACGCACATGAGCTCGCACTCGGCGGCCTGCCGCCGCAGGATCTCGGCGAAATCGGCCCCGGGCGGTATCGACTGGCCCGACTTGAAGATCTCGTTGGCACCCAAGCGGTCGGACAGCGCGCGGTAGACGCGGTCTCGCATCCACCGGGAGTCCGGTTTGCGAAAGCTGAGGAAGATGCGCGGCACAATTGCCCCCTCTCCGGCAAGCCTTGACGTCAGGGATCCTGCTCACCCTAGGGGTGGAGTAGCCGCTCGGTGGCTATTCGCCGGGGATTGAATAGCGGCCGCAAGGCTCCGTACGCTGGCCGGCATGGACCCGGCGGACAGCGCGGCAGGAACGGTCTCGGCAGGGAGATCGACCAGCACGCGTCTGCCGCCGGGCGACTTCGGCGTCGTCCTGGCCACACTCCGGGCACGTCGGGGGTGGAGCGTGCGCGAGTTCGCGCGGCGTGCGAACGTGTCCGAGGGGCAGATCTGCAATCTGGAGAGCGGGTTGCGCAACCCGACGCCCGCCGTGGCGGCGGCATGCGACGCTGCCTTCGGCACCGGCGGGGAACTCGTCGAGTTGGCCGGGGCCGGCCGCCGCGACGCCCGGGTTGAGGGCGTCGTCGAGGCCGGCCCCGTGGTCGCCGGATACGAGCGGGTCCTGCGGGAGCTGAAGGACATCGGCAGATCCACCGGACCGAGGTTCGTCACTGCTTCGATGAAGTCGGTCATGCGGATCCTGACGGACGCCGGTGCGCACGCCGTTGGCGAGCAGCGGGCCGAGATCTGGCTACTGGCCTCGAGGTTCGCCGAATACACGGGGTGGATGGCACAAGAGGCGGGTAATCCCGCGGAGGCTTTGCGCTGGACGAATCTCGCTGTCCGCTGGGGCGCACACGGCGGGGACGAAACGGTGGCCGCGTATGCCCTGGTCCGCAAGGCGTTCATCGCCCAGCACCGCGGTGACACCTGTGCAGCGATCGGATTCGCTGACCAGGCGGCCGGGCACCCGGCGGCCAACCCGGTGATCCGCGCGCACGCCGCGCGACGCGCGGCCCAGGGGCATGCGCGCCGTGGCGATGCGGGGGCCTGCCGGGACGCACTGGAGCGGTTCAGAAGCCACGCCGCCGAGGTCATCGGCGACCGGACCCCTCACTGGGGCCCGCGCGTCGAGAACGGCAACCCTCGGCTCATCGAGGCGTCCTGCATGCTCATCCTCCGTCGTTTCGAGCCGGCCGCCGACCTTTTCGCCGCCGAGCGTCGGCGCCGGCCGGCCGTCCCGGCGGACAGCAACTCCCAGGCCCGCTTCGCGGTTCGGCAGGCGACAGCTCTGGCCGGTGCCGGCCGCCTCGACGACGCCTGTCAGATCGTCGAGGGCACGCTGCCCGTGATCAAGCGCATCGACTCGGCCACCGTCCGAGCAGAGCTGGGCCGTTTCGTGGAACAGGCCCGGACCCGGAGAGCCAGCCCGGGTCAACTCTTCCTCATCGACGCATCGGCCGCCCTCGCGATCGGCTGACAGTAGAGACAGATCTGGTAGGGCCTGGTCAGGTTGATATCGGAGGACGGACCCGCGGGCGGGACCCGGTGCACGACCGAGGAGAAGGCGCGCCAGGCGCCGGCACAGGCGCATGCACCCGCGCCGGCACAGGCGCATGCGCACCCGCGCCGGGGGTCGCCCCGGGGGACGGGTACGTCCGTCACCCGAGGGCGGTCGGCGGTTCCAGGGTGCGGGGCCGGGCGGTCGGCTCCCGCGGCTCCCGCACCCGGTCGGGGGAGCGGTCGACGATCACCGGGGACTCAGACCCGTCGTACGCGCCCCATCGAGGTCGTCGCCAGGCCCAGCAGGACGGCCACCGCTCCGGTGATGATGTTGCTGAGGACGACCTTCGTCGTCGTGGGGGCACCCGCGACGACCCAGGGGCTGATGATCGTCCAGACACCGATCGCGGTCGCGACCCACCCCATGCCGTAGGTGCGCTCGTACGCGGAGCCGAAGCCCACCGCCAGAACGGCCAGAGCGATGCCCGTGACCAGGTTGCTCACCGTCAGGGTGGAGCTCGCGTTGAACCCGATGACCCACGGCGAGATCGCCAGGTAGAGCCCCGCGAGGAGGCTCAGGCCTTCCGTCGCCTGGGCGGCCGGGCGCGCGGACGCCTCCTCGTAGCGGGCCCGCAGGGCCACGATGTCGGGGTGATGCTCGATGCGTGACGGTTGCGTGACCACCTCTGCCACTTCCTTCACGGTTGGATTGCTTTGCCCCCGGGTACCCCATATGCCTGGCTGAACCGTGCGGCCCTTCACTCCTCGTCCGTGGTCGTCACGGGCCGGGTGCGGCCGGGCTCCGGGGCCTCGGCCGGCTCCGCCCGGACGTGCAGGACGTCGCCGATGAACAGGTCGTAGACCAGCACCCCGATCACGCCGCCGATCAGGGGACCCACGAGGGGGATCCAGAAGTAGTCACGGAAGGAACCCGCGAGTGTGCCGGGCATGGCGAGGTCCTGCCAGCCCGCGGCCCAGGTGAACAGGCGCGGGCCCAGGTCTCGCGCGGGGTTGATGGCGTAGCCGGCGTTCGCACCGTAGGACATGCCGATCGCGGCGACCGCGAACCCGATCACCAGGGGCCCGAGATTGGCCCGCACCGCCGTGTTGCGCACGTCGATGACCGCCACGACGAACATGACCAGGAAGGCCGTACCGACGATCTGGTCCACGAGCGGGCCCCAGTTGCCGCCGTGGAAGTACGGCGCCGGGAACGTCCCGAAGACGGAGAAGGAGGCGAGGGTGTGCCCGTTCGTCTTCGGCCCCTTCATGGCGAGGTCGAAGGCGCTGATCGCGTTGTGGTAGACGCCGTACACCAGGGCGGCCCCGGTGAACGCGCCGGCCACCTGCGCCACCCAGTACGGCACGACCTTCGCCCAGGGGAACCTGCGGCGTACCGCGAAGGCCAGCGTCACCGCCGGGTTGATGTGCGCGCCGCTGACGCCGCCGGCGACGTAGATGCCGAAGACCACGGCCATCGCCCAGCCCCAGGTGATCAGGAGCCAGTCCCCGGCGCCGACGAAGATCGTGGTGGGGCCCGCGGTGCGGCCCGACCCGGGAAGCCCGGCGACCGCCATGGCGACCGAGCCGCATCCGAACGAGACGAGGACGAACGTCCCCAGGAACTCGGCGAGGCATTCCCCGACCAGGCCCCCTCGGCTCCTGAGCCGGGAAGGTCTGACCAGGGGCGGGATTTCCACAGCCATGTTGGACCCCTCAGGGACTGGTCCGGCCGGTGACGGTCCGGCCAGTGACGGCTCTTCATCACCGCTCGGCGATCCCCGGCACGGCCGTTCGAACACCTGCTCAAATCCGCAGCCGCAGGCTGGGCACACACCTGAGTATGGCCCAGGGATCGCCGCCTCGCCTTTCACGGACGTCCGTCCCCGCACCCATGGAACCGAGGCCACCGGTGGGGCAGTCTGTCTCCTCGTGGCAAGCGTTCCGCAGCAGAACGGGTCCGGTGACCCCGTCGCGCACATGGTGGTGTGCGGGGACGACGGGCTCGCGCACCGACTGGCCGCCGAATTGCGCGGACTGTACGGCGAACAGGTGACCCTCGTCGTACCGCCCTCCGAACGGACGGCCCGGCAGCCGGTGGTCGGCCGCGCCCGCCCCTCGACCCTGCTCGACCGGGTGTCCGCCGCCGTCACGCGCGCGGCGGGCAGCGGAAACGGGAACGGCGGCGGGAGCGGCGGCGGGAACGACAGGAACGGCGGCGGGAGCGGCGGCAACGGCGGCAGCAGTCGCACGCCGGGGGCCGGCGGCGGCCGTGCGCCGGCCGGAGCCCCCGGATCCGTACGGCTGTTGGAGGCCGCCGAGGCGTCCGAGGCCGTGCTGGCCGAGGCCGGAGTGGAGCGGGCCGCGGCACTGGCGCTGGTCTATGACGACGACGAGACCAACATCCGTGCCGCCCTCACCGCCCGGCGCATCAACCCGCGGCTGCGCCTCGTGCTGCGGCTCTACAACCGGCGGCTGGGACAGCACATCGAGGAACTGCTCGACCAGGCGGCGGCGTTGGCCGGCGGCGGTCCGGACGGGGAGTCCGACGGGGGGTCCGGCGCGTTCGACGCGTCCACGACCGTCCTGTCCGACGCCGACACCGCCGCGCCGGCGCTCGCCGCGACCGCCGTGGCCGGCACCACCAAGGTCGTGCAGACCGACGGGCTGATGCTGCGGGCGGTGGAGCGCCCTCCGCCGCTGCCCGGCCAGGTCGCCGACCCGGGACTGTGCACCCTGGCGCTGCTGTCCGCGACGGCCAACGACCCTGCGGGGGCGGACGGTTCCGAGGGCAGCGGCGACCAGGGGCCGCGGCTCCTGCCGGACGAGAGCGCGGTCGCGGCGGCCACCGGGCGCGGCACCGTCGTCCTGGAGACCGTGTCGTACGCGGGCCCCGCCCTGCCCGCCGGGCGCAGCGTCCTGCCCCTCGGCCTGCTGATGTCGCGCCGGCTGCGCTGGTCGTTCGCCGGGCTCGTGGGCTGTGTCGTCGCGCTCGCGGTCGCGTCGATGGCGGTGACCGGTGAACCGCCGCTCCAGGCCACGTATCTGACGCTGCTGGACCTGTTCGCGATCAACAATCCGGCCATCGGGGAACCCGCCGGACGGCAGATCCTGCAACTGCTGTCCGGGCTCGTCGGGTTACTGCTGCTGCCCGTGCTGCTCGCGGCCGTGCTGGAGGCGCTCGGCACCTTCCGCAGCGGGAGCGCGCTGCGGCGGCCGCCGCGCGGGCTGTCCGGGCACGTGGTGCTGCTCGGCGTCGGCAAGATCGGCACCCGGGTCATGACGCGGCTGCGGGAGCTGAAGATCCCCGTGGTGTGCGTCGAGGGCGATCCGGAGGCGCGGGGGCTGGCGACGGCGCGGCGGCTGCGGGTGCCCGTGGTGCTCGGGGACGTGACGCAGGAAGGTGTCCTGGAGGCCGCCAAGATCCACCGGGCGCACGCGCTGCTCGCGCTGACCAGCGCCGACACCACGAACCTCGAAGCGGTCCTGTACGCGCGCTCCCTCCAGCCCGATCTCAGGGTCGTCCTGCGCCTGTACGACGACGACTTCGCGACCGCCGTCTACCGCACCCTGCGCGCCGCGCACCCGAACGCCCTCACCCGCAGCCGCAGCGTGTCGCACCTGGCCGCGCCCGCGTTCGCCGGGGCCATGCTGGGACGGCAGATACTGGGCGCGATCCCGGTGGAGCGGCGGGTCCTGCTGTTCGCAGCCCTGGAGGTGGGTGGGCACCCGCAGTTGGAGGGGCGGACGGTCGCCGAGGCGTTCCGGGCGGGGGCCTGGCGCGTGCTCGCCCTGGACACGACGGCACCCGGCACGCGGGGCCAGGGCCGCGCCCCGGGGTCGAACGGGCCCGGCCGCCCCTCCGGGCTGGTCTGGGACCTGCCGCCCACCTACGTCCTGCGGGCGCAGGACCGGGTGGTCCTCGCGGCGACACGCGTCGGAATCGCCGAGCTCCTGGGCCGCAGACAGCCGGGGACGTCCGGGGCGTAGGGCCTGTTCTCTCCCGGGTCCCTCCGAGGTCTCCTCCGGGGTCCCTCCGGGGTCCCTCCGGAGTCTCCCCCGCGTCCCTCCGGGGTCTCCTCCCGCGTCCCTCCGGGGTCTCCCCCCGCGTCCCTCCGGGGTCTCCCCCGGGCGGGTTGTCCACAGGCTGGAGGGCCTGGCCGCGGATAGTCGGTCCGGCCAGGCACTATGGGGCCATGACTGAGAGCAACGGGCCCCTCCCGCGGAAGCGTGGCGAGGGCATGCCGGACTGGGAGAAGCGCTTCCGGGCGCCGCGGGTGTCGCTGCCCGACTGGGCGGAGGACGCGCCGCACCGATCGCTGTTCGTGTCCAACGCCACCGGGACGTACGAGCTGTACGCGTGGGACCGCGCCACGGGCGAGCAGCGCCAGGTCACGGACCGGCCGAACGGCACGACGGACGGTGTGCTCTCGCCGGACGGCGAGTGGATCTGGTGGTTCGACGACACCGACGGTGACGAGTTCGGGGTGTGGAGACGCCAGCGGTTCACGCCCGGCGCCTCGGGTGCGGGGGCGGGCGCGGCGGCCGACGAACCGGCGGCTCCAGGTCTTGAGCCGTCCTACCCGGCCGGGCTCACCATCGGCCGGGACGCGCGGACCGCGGTCGTGGGCCGCTCGACCGACCAGGACGGCTCGACGATCCATCTCGTACGGGCCGGCCAGGGCCCGGTGGAGATCTACCGCCACCGCGAGTCGGCCGGGGTGGGCGACCTCTCCCACGACGGCTCGCTCATCGCGATCGAGCACACCGAGCACGGCGACGCGATGCACTCGGCGCTGCGCGTGCTGCGGCAGGACGGCTCGACGGTGGCGGAGCTGGACGACACCAAGGACGGCACGGTGGAGTCGGGCCTGGAGGTGCTGGGCTTCGCGCCGGTCGACGGTGACACCCGGCTGCTGATCGGGCACCAGCGGCGCGGCCGCTGGGAGCCGCTGGTGTGGGACGTCGCCTCGGGCGAGGAGACGGACCTGGCGCTGGAGCTGCCGGGCGACGTGGCCGCGGAGTGGTATCCGGACGGCTCCGCGCTGCTCGTCGTGCACAGCTTCGAGGCGCGCAGCGAGCTGTTCCGCTACGACCTGGCGACGCGTGAGCTGGTGCGGGTGCCGACCCCGCCGGGCACGGTGTCGGGGGCGACGGCCCGTCCCGACGGGACCGTGGAGTACCTGTGGTCGTCGGCGGCCGAGCCCCCGGTGGTGCGGTCCACCTCGGGCGAGGTCGTGCTGGATCCTCCGGGGACGAGAGCCCCGGCGTCCGTGCCGGTGGAGGACGTGTGGGTGCAGGGACCGGGCGGCCGCGTCCACGCGCTCGTGCAGAGGCCGGCGGGGGCGAGCCGGCCGCTGCCGACGGTGTTCGACATCCACGGCGGTCCGACCTGGCACGACAGTGACGCGTTCGCTCCGGGCCCGGCCGCCTGGGTGGACCACGGGTACGCGGTCGTGCGGGTCAACTACCGCGGTTCGACCGGCTACGGGCGCGAATGGACGGACGCGCTCAAGCACCGGGTCGGGCTGATCGAGCTGGAGGACATCGCGGCGGTCCGGGAGTGGGCGGTGTCGTCGGGGCTGGCGGACCCGGAGCGGCTCGTGCTGACCGGTGGTTCGTGGGGCGGGTATCTGACGCTGCTCGGACTGGGCACCCAGCCGGACGCGTGGACGGTCGGGATCGCGGCGGTGCCGGTCGCGGACTACGTGACGGCGTACCACGACGAGATGGAGGCGCTGAAGGCGATGGACCGGACGCTGCTCGGGGGCACGCCCGAGGAGGTCCCGGAGCGGTTCGAGGCGTCGTCGCCGCTGACGTACGTCGACGCGGTGAAGGCACCTGTGTACATCTCGGCGGGGGTGAACGACCCGCGGTGCCCGATCCGCCAGATCGAGAACTACGTGGACCGGCTCGCCGCGCGCGGGGCGGTGCACGAGGTGTACCGGTACGACGCGGGGCACGGCTCGCTGGTGGTCGACGAGCGGATCAAGCAGGTGCGGCTGGAGCTGGACTTCGCCGAGCGGCATCTGGGGAGGTGACGGGGCGGCCCTCCGGGCCGGGTCCGGCGGGCGCGCCGCGCCGCGCGGCCGCCGGGCCCCGAGGGCGGACTTCCGGGAGCGGCACCGTACCGTGGAGGGCGTGTACCGGTTTCTGCTGACGCCCCGCTGGTGGGCGATCAACGTCTTCCTGCTGCTGGCCATCCCCTTCTGCATCTTCATGGGGTCCTGGCAGCTGGGCCGGTTCGAGGGCCGGGTGCAGGAGCACCGGACGGCCGGCGAACAGGCCGTGGCGGACCGGAAGGCGGCGCCCCGGCCGCTGGACCGGCTGCTACCGGTGGACAAGGTGACGTCCGGGAAGCGGGCCACGGCCACCGGGCGCTACGGGAAGCAGTTGCTGGTGCCGAACCGTGAGCTGGACGGCAGGCGCGGGTTCTACGTGCTGACCATGCTCCGCACCGACGGCGGCAGGGCGCTGCCGGTCGTGCGGGGCTGGCTGCCGGGTGACGCGGACCCGGCGAAGGCGCCCGCCGCGCCGGCCGGCGAGGTCACCGTCACGGGAGCGCTGCAGGCGTCGGAGAGCCCCGGGGCGGCCGGGGGGCTGCCCGTCGGCCAGACCGCGGCCATCAGCACGGCGTCGCTGGTGAACCTGGTGCCGTACGACGTGTACGACGCGTGGGTCACCCTCGACAGGGCCGACGGCGGGATGAAGGCGGTGCCGGCGACGGCGCCGCAGGGGTCGGGCCTGGACCTCAAGGCGTTCCAGAACCTCGGCTACACCGGCGAGTGGTTCGTCTTCGCGGGCTTCACGGTCTTCATGTGGTTCCGGCTGCTGCGGCGTGAGGTGGAGTTCCGCCGCGACGCGGAACTCGGGCTGGTGACCGCGGGAGCGGACTCCGGGCCGGCGGCCGCGGAGTCGGTGGCCACGGCCGGGAGCCCGGGGGGCGGGGCGGGCGAGACCGCAGGCCCGCAGGCCACCGCCGGCGAAAGCCCGGCGCGGACCGCCGGCACCTGAGAGCTGCCCGACACCTGACGCCGCCCCCGCTCCCGCCCCTGCCCCTGCCCCTGCGCCTGCCCCTAGTCGTCGTCGCGGTCGTCGGAGTCGTGGCGGCGGTCGTCGGAGTCGTGGCCACCGGCACCGTGCTCCCGGCGGTCGTCGCGGTCGCCGGAGTCGTCGTGCCCGCCGGAGCGCTCGTCGGAGTCGTGGCGGGCGGCGCCGGAGGTGCGGCTGTCGTCGCGGTCGTCCGCGTCGTGGCGACTGTCGTCGGAGCCGTGGCGGGCGGCGCCGGGCGTGCGGCTGTCGTCGCGGTCGTCCGCGTCGTGGCGACTGTCGTCGGTACCCGGGACGTGGACGCCGGACTGCTTGACCGGGACCTTGTCGTCCCCGCCCGACAGGGCGACCGCGGTGGCGGTGCCACCGCCGACCAGGGTTGCCGCGGCGATCGCGATGACGACGATGTTGGGCTTCATGGGTTTCCCTCCGTGGTCTCGTGGTGAGGGCTCCACTGTGCTTCCGGGCACCTGAACCCCACCTGAAGTCACCTGAAGCGTTCTTCAGCTTCGTTCTGCCACCCTGTGCCCATGCGCCTGTTGATAGTGGAGGACGAGAAGCGGCTCGCGCTCTCCCTCGCCAGGGGCCTGACCGCGGAGGGCCTCGCCGTGGACGTGGTGCACAACGGCCTCGAAGGCCTGCACCGGGCCTCCGAGGGCTCCTACGACCTCGTGGTCCTCGACATCATGCTGCCCGGCATGAACGGCTACCGGGTCTGCGACGCCCTGCGGGCCGCCGGCCACGACGTGCCGATTCTGATGCTGACCGCCAAGGACGGCGAGTACGACGAGGCCGAGGGGCTGGACACCGGCGCGGACGACTATCTGACCAAGCCGTTCTCCTACGTCGTGCTGCTGGCCAGGATCAGGGCGCTGCTCCGGCGGCGCGGTTCGGCGGGCGGGTCGCCGGTGATAGCGGCCGGCGGGCTCCGGGTGGACACCGCCGCCCGCCGCGTACAGCTCGACGGTACCGAGATCTCCCTGACCGCCAAGGAGTTCAGTGTGCTGGAGCAGCTGGCGCTGCGGGTGGGTCAGGTCGTCGGCAAGGGGGAGATCCTGGAGCACGTGTGGGACTTCGCCTACGAGGGCGATCCCAATATCGTCGAGGTCTACATCAGCACTCTGCGGCGGAAGCTCGGCGCCGGCCGGATCGTCACGGTGCGGGGCGCCGGATACCGGCTGGAGGGCCGATGAGGGGGCCCTTCCGTCTCGTCGGCTCGGTGCGCGCCCGAGCCACCCTCGGGGCGACCCTGGTCGTCGCGGTCGCCCTGATCGCGGCGGGCGCCGCGGTGCTGGGCTCGCTGCGGTCGAGCCTGACGTCGCAGGCGGATTCCTCGGCGCAGTCCGCCGCGCGCGAGGTCGCCGCCAACCTGGGGCTGGGCCATCGGCTCGACCGGCTCGACCTCGGGGACGGCGGCGAGCACCCGATCCAGGTCGTCGACGCGGACGGTCGGCTGCGCGCGGCCAGCGAGGCACTGCAGCGGATCACCGGAACCGGCGTCACAGCGGTCAGAGCGGTCGGGGCGGACCTCCCGAAGGCCGCCACCCCCTCACCCCGGCCCGGGAAGGACACGCCGGAGGCACGCGAGGAGGACGAGCCGGAGGAGGACAGGGCCGAGTACGGGCCGGTCACGCCCGGACGTGTCACGGACGGCCACACCTACGCGACGGGCACCGCCACGGTCCGCGGGCGGACATCCGGCTACCGCTTCGCCACGGCCCGGGTGGACACGGAGGCCTACGGCACCCTCACCGTCCATGCCGGCGCCCTCCGCGACGCCGAGCAGCAGGCCGTGTCCACCGCGACGGCCGTGATGCTGGTCGGCCTTCCCGGCCTCCTCCTGGTGGTCGGGGGCGTGACCTGGCTGGTCACCCGTCGGGCCCTGCGTCCGGTCGAGTCGATCCGCGCCGAGATGGCGGCGATCACCGCCTCCGAGGACCTGAGCCGCCGGGTGCCCGAGTCCCGCTCGGGCGACGAGGTGGCCCGGCTCGCGCGGACGACGAACGAGACGCTGGCCGCGCTGGAGTCCTCGGTCGGACGGCAGCGGCGGTTCGTCGCCGACGCCTCACACGAACTGCGCAGTCCGATCGCGTCCCTGCGCACCCAACTGGAAGTCGGTGCGGCACACCCTGGGCTGCTGGACCTCGAGGGCGCGGTGGCGGACACCGTACGGCTCCAGCGGCTGGCCACCGATCTGCTGCTGCTGGCCCGTCTTGACGCGGGTGAGCCGAGCGCGGACCGCCGGGTGGAGTTGGGCCCGCTGGTGCGCGAGGAACTCCGGCAGCGGGCCGCGCGGGACACCGTCGCGGTCCGTGCCTCCGTGGCGGCAGGCGTCGACGTGGCGGGATCGGAGGGGCAGCTGGCGCGGGTCCTGGCCAACCTGGTCGACAACGCCCAGCGGCACGCCCGCACACGGATCGACGTCACGCTCGCGAAAGAGTCGACGACGGCCGTGCTGCGGGTCGCGGACGACGGCGACGGTGTGCCGGAGACACAGCGTGAGCGGATCTTCGAGCGCTTTGTCCGTCTCGACGACGCGCGCAGCCGGGACGACGGCGGCGCGGGCCTCGGACTGGCCATCGCCCGCGATGTGGCCGAACGGCACGGCGGAGCACTGACGGTGTGCACGTCCGCACTCGGCGGAGCGCTGTTCGAACTGCGGCTGCCCGCCCTCTAGGCGTCCTCTGGGCGTCCTCCGGGCGTCCTCCGGGCGACCTTCCGGGCGCTGTCGTGTGCGGGCGGTCGTCGGATGCGGCCGGTCAGGTGGCCGGCAGCAGGCCCGTGCGGTAGACGGTCCCGGCGCACGCGTCGGGGATGGTCGCCGTGGCGGCCGCCGCGCCCGTCTGCGGGGTGTGGGAGACCGCCACGCTGCCGTCGGCCACGCCGTCCTCCCTGACCAGCTGGGGTGTGGTGCCGCTGCCGGTCGTGGTCGTGCCGCCGCCCGTGCTCGCGCTCGTCGAGGGGCTGGGGTCCGGGGAGGGACCGCCGGATCCACCCGTGGGGCACGTCTGCGACGGAACCCAGGCGAACTTGATCTCGTACGCCGTGCCGGGCTTGAGCACGAGCGAGGTGACGTACCGGGTGGGATCGGGCAGGCCCGTGGCCGCGTCGCCCGTGACGTGGTCGACGACGCTGATCTTGGACGCGTCCGCCGCACCCTGGGCCACCGTGGTCACACTGCCGCCGTCCGGGACGGTACAGGCCGTGGTGGAGACATTGGTGACGTGGAAGGTGCCGTAGACCGCGCCGGTGGAGTCCGGGGCGCCCGCGGTGGCGGTCGCGCCGCCGAGCTGGTCCGCCGTGCAGGCGGGGGCGCCCTCGGTGGAGGGTGTCGGGCCGGCGCCGCCGGTGGTCCCGTTGCTCGCGCCCTTGTTCTTGTCCCCCGTGCCCTGCTGGCCGTTCGAGGTCTGCTCCGTGGAGCCTCCGGAGGAACCGCCCGAGCCGCCGGAGCCGCCGTCCGGGTTCTTGCCCTGGCCGGTGCCGCCCTGGGCCTGCGACGCCTGGCCCGCGATGGACGGGTCGGCGCCGGAGCCGGTGGCGTTCGAGACGTGGACGAGGGCCGGGATGGCCGTTCCGATGAAGAGGGCGGCGGCCGCCATGCCGACCGCGGCCTGGCGCTTGCGGGCCCGCCGGGCGGGCACCGCGCGCCGCAGGTGCTCCAGGGTGCCGTCACGCGGCTCGATGTCCTGCACGGCCTGGTGCAGCATCCGCCGCAGCGCCAGTTCGTCGGAACCGGGCTCCTGCGCCCCCGCACGGTCCCCGGTCCCGCCGGGTCCGGTCCCGCCGGGTCCGGTCCCGAAGCCGCCTGGGCCCGGCGTCCCGAGCGCCCCCGCGAGCCGGTCCCAGCCCGTGCCGAGGCCGTCGTGCCCCCGGGTGGAACCGTCCGCGGCGGTCGGGTCGGAGGCGGCGTGGGCCGGTCCGGCCTCGGGCCGGGACCGGTCTTCGGGCCAGGACTGGTCTTCGGAGCGGGACTGGTCTTCGGGGCGGTGGTTCACGGTTCCGTTCCCAGCGTGCTGTTCGTCGTCCTCGTGGGGCCCGGGCCGGTCCATCGGCTCGTGCCACGCGTACGGCTCGTGTCGTTCGTGGGAGTTCCGCTCCCAGGGAGCGGTGTGCTTCTCGTCGTACTCGCTCATGCCGTCGCCCCCATGGCGGTGCGCAGCGCCGCGATGCCGCGTGAACCGTACGCCTTCACCGAGCCCAGCGATATTCCCAGCGTCTCGGCGACCTGGGCCTCGGTCATGTCCGCGAAGTAGCGCAGCACCAGGACCTCGCGCTGGCGGCGCTGCAGGCCCTTCATCGCCTTGATCAGCGAGTCGCGCTCCAGCTGGTCGTACGCGCCCTCCTCCGCGCTCGCCATGTCGGGCATCGGCTTGGTCAGGAGCTTCAGACCGAGGATGCGGCGGCGCAGGGCCGAGCGAGAGAGGTTCACGACGGTCTGCCGGAGATAGGCGAGTGTCTTCTCCGGGTCGCGGACGCGTTTGCGCGCCGAGTGGACGCGGATGAACGCCTCCTGGACGACGTCCTCGCAGGACGCGGTGTCGTCCAGGAGGAGCGCCGCGAGACCCAGGAGGGAGCGGTAGTGGGCACGATAGGTCTCGGTCAGATGGTCGACCGTGGTGCCGACGGCCGTCGTGCCGTCGGCGGCCTCACGCTGATTCGGTATGCGGGCGGGCCGCGCTGCGCGCATCGGCGCGGTCACCGGCAGCCCGCCGGGCGCGCCGGACATGCGGGGGCGGCGAGGCGGACGAAGGGCCGCACCCTTTGTCCGTACCGCGGTGAATTCGAGTACCTGTGCCACGCCAGTTGGACACGTATCCCCCCGGCGGGGTTGTACGCGACAGGCATCGCATTTGCGTCAGGCGGTGCATCCGTCTGCACGTCCTGCGGCATGCCCCCCAGCACACCGCACCGCGCGTCAAGTGCCCTCATGCATACCAGCTCTTCCCCTATGCCCCATATGTAGTTGCGCCCAGCCCCCCGACGGGCGACCGCAAAGACGCTCCCCGCCCTGCGCGTGGTTGCGGGGGCGGGGAGGGAATCCTCGAATGCGGACCGGCTCGGTTCACGTGGTCCAGTCCTGGCGGTCCGAACCCTTGTGACCCACAGGACTGAAACAGATCCTACAAAGGATTCGGCCACTGCCAGCATGTTTTCCCGGCCTGGGCATGCCGGGGCGCGGAACCGCCGCGGGGCGCGTGCGTCCCTGCGCCCTACGGCGTCCTGCACTCCCTCGCGACCAGTTCCGCGATCTGCGCGGTGTTCAGCGCCGCGCCCTTGCGCAGGTTGTCCCCGCACACGAACAGTTCCAGCGCGGTCGGATCGTCCAGGGCGCGGCGGAGCCGGCCGACCCAGGTGGGGTCGGTGCCCACCACGTCCGCCGGTGTGGGGAACTCGCCCGCCGCCGGGTTGTCGAACAGGACGACGCCCGGCGCGGTCGCCAGGATCTCCCGTGCGCGGTCGACCGTGACCTCGCCCTCGAACCGGGCGTGGACCGTGGCGGAGTGCGTGGTGACCACCGGCACGCGCACGCAGGTGACGGCCACGCGCAGCTCCGGCAGGCCCAGGATCTTGCGGGACTCGTCGCGGACCTTCATCTCCTCCGAGGACCATCCGTCCCCGCACAGCGACCCGGCCCACGGTACGACGTTCAGCGCGACCGGCTCGGGGAACGGGCCGGTGCCGTCGCCCACCGCGCGCCGCAGGTCGCCCGGGTTCGTCCCCAGCTCCGTGCCCGCGACCAGCGACATCTGGTGCCGCAGCGTCTCGATGCCCGCACGTCCCGCGCCGCTCACGGCCTGGTACGAGGACACCACCAGGTCGCACAGCCCGAACTCGGCGTGCAGCGCGCCCAGGGCCACGATCATCGAGAGCGTGGTGCAGTTGGGGCTCGCGATGATGCCCCGCGGCCGCACCCGGGCGGCATGCGGGTTGACCTCCGGCACGACCAGGGGGACGTCCGGGTCCATCCGGAACGCGCCCGAGTTGTCCACCACGACCGCGCCCAGCGCGGCGGCGACCGGTGCCCACTGCCGGGCGATGTCGTCCGGCACGTCGAACATCGCCACGTCGACGCCGGTCAGCGCCTCTTCGCCGAGCGCCATCACCTCGACCTGCTCGCCGCGCACGGTCAGCTTGCGGCCGGCCGAGCGCGGCGAGGCGATCAGACGGATCTCGCCCCAGATGTCCGCGTGCTGGGACAGGATCTTGAGCATGACCGTGCCGACGGCCCCGGTCGCTCCCACGACCGCGAGCGTCGGCCTGCCGGTCCGCGCCGTCATCGGCGCCCCGTGCGCCCCGGGCCCCCGCAGGGGAGGCGGGTCATCGGCCGGTGCCTCCGTAGACGACGGCCTCGTCGCTGTCGGAGTCCAGACCGAAGGCGGTGTGCACCGCGCGGACCGCCTCCGACACGTCGTCCGCACGCGTCACCACCGAGATGCGGATCTCGGAGGTCGAGATCAGCTCGATGTTCACGCCCGCGTTGCTCAGCGCCTCGAAGAAGGCCGCCGTGACACCCGGGTTCGTCTTCATGCCGGCGCCGACGAGCGAGATCTTGCCGATCTGGTCGTCGTAGCGCAGCGAGTCGAAGCCGATCGCGGTCTTGCCCTTCTCCAGGGCGTCGATCGCCTTGCGCCCGTCCGTCTTCGGGAGGGTGAAGGAGATGTCGGTGAGACCGGTCGACGCGGCCGACACGTTCTGCACGACCATGTCGATGTTGATCTCGGCGTCGGCGATGGCACGGAAGATCGAGGCGGCCTCGCCCGGCTTGTCCGGCACACCGACGACCGTGATCTTGGCCTCGGAGGTGTCGTGCGCGACACCCGAGATGATGGCCTGCTCCACCTGCTTGTCCCCTTGCTGAATCGGCTCGCTGCTGACCCACGTGCCCTGAAGCCCGCTGAACGACGAGCGGACGTGGATCGGGATGTTGTAGCGGCGCGCGTACTCCACACAGCGATGGAGCAGCACCTTGGACCCGGACGAGGCCAGCTCCAGCATGTCCTCGAAGGCGATCCAGTCGATCTTCCGGGCCTTCTTCACCACGCGCGGGTCGGCGGTGAACACGCCGTCCACGTCCGTGTAGATCTCGCACACCTCGGCGTCGAGGGCGGCGGCCAGCGCCACGGCCGTGGTGTCGGAACCACCACGACCCAGGGTCGTGATGTCCTTCTTGTCCTGGCTGACGCCCTGGAAACCGGCGACGATGGCGATGTTGCCCTCGTCCAGCGCGGTACGGATGCGCCCCGGCGTGACGTCGATGATCCGGGCTTTGTTGTGGACCGAGTCGGTGATGACACCTGCCTGGCTGCCGGTGAACGACTGGGCCTTGCTGCCCAGGTTTTTGATCGCCATGGCCAGCAGCGCCATGGAGATCCGCTCTCCGGCGGTCAGCAGCATGTCGAGCTCGCGCCCGGCAGGCACCGGGGAAACCTGCTCGGCGAGATCGATCAGCTCGTCCGTCGTGTCGCCCATCGCGGAGACAACGACCACCACGTCGTTGCCGTTCTTCTTCGCTTCCACGATCCGCTTGGCGACGCGCTTGATGCCCTCGGCATCGGCTACGGAGGAGCCTCCGTACTTCTGCACGACAAGGCCCACGTGCGCTCCTCGCTCAGTCCGTCTCTTCCCGCCCCTGCGCATGCAGTGCGGTCGGCTCAGTCTAACGAGCGACCGAATTTCCCTTCCGGGATACCGCATGGTGAGATGTCCCGCTCACACGGGGATCAACCCGGTTTTCTTCGGGGCGCACGGCCGCTCAGGCTCGCATCTGCCCGAGCCGGGACCGCGCACTCGGAACGTGCGGTATGTCACAACGGACGGGGCGCGACGACCTCGTCACCCTCGGCGCACGCGCCCGAGGAACGCCGCCCAGGCGGAGGCGGATATCCGGAGCTCGGGACCGCCGGGGAGTTTGGAGTCGCGGAGGTGGACGGTGGTCAGGGGGGTGGGGAGGGCCACTTCGAGGCAGTTGCCGCCCTCGGAGTCGCTGTAGCTGGACTTGAACCATTCCAGGGCGATCTCCACGCAGTTGCCGCCCTCGTTATCGCTGTAACTGGACTTGAACCACTTCAACTGGTCGCTCACGGCTGATCCACCATCCGCTCGACGAAACGGACCGACTCGGCAGGATTGAGCGCCTGCGCACGGATCATGCTAAGCCGCTCGGTCACACGGCTGACAATGTCCGGGTCAGCCGAAAGCTCGCTGGCGAACGGCCCCTCCGTGAAGGCGAATCGTTCGTGGTCGCGGGTCTCCAACAGCACCATGGGCCCCATGAGCGCGTCACTGACGGCCCGTTCGTAGGGAAGCACTTGCAGCACAACGTTGCGCAGGCGGGACACCTCCAGCAGGCGACACAGTTGCTCATTGTCCACCTGAGGGCCTCGCAGTGCGGCTTCGTAGAGGACAAAGCTCAGGCCGACAGGCGGCTTCCGGCCGGTGAGGATGGACTGCCGCTCCACGCGAGCCGTGATCCGTTCCTCCACCATCTCCTCGTCCAGAGGCGGAATGCGGTCCTCAATGAGCGACCGCGCATAGCCTTCTGTCTGCAACAGCCCAGGGACGAGCGTGGCCTCGTACGACCAGAAACTGATCGCCTCCTTCTCCCGCTCCATGAAGTCCTGTGCCCGCGCAGGGAACTTCTCCCTCTGCAGGTACTCCTTCGCCGCGCTCAGCAGCCCCTCCGCCCGGCACAACTCGTCCGCCACGTCGAGGACGCGGGGCGTGGGCATGCGGACGCCCTGCTCCATGGACGCGATCGTGTCGAGCGAGTAGTTGGCGGCGACGGCGAGTTGCTCGCGCGTGATGTTGGCCTTGGTGCGCCAGCGTTTCAACTGGTTGCCGCTGTAGCGCCAGGCGAGGGGTGGCTGGGAGTTGTTCCGGCCTGGCATGGCATGCACCTCCGGCGATTCGGCAACAGCCTTGGCCGCTACCGAACGTAGACCGCCTGCCATCATTATGTGACCGGAACGGCTCCCGTCACCCTTACGGGACCGAGCGCAGGCCCAGCGGTCCCGCGATCTCCTGGGCCATGACCCTGCCCGCCTCCTCGGCGAGGATCTCGTCGCCGAGGCCCTGGTCGGTGTCGAGGCCGTCCAGTTCCTCCAGGGGCTGGTTCAGCCGCACGTGCGCGACCAGGGACTGGAGCGCGCGGAGTGTCGCGGACGCGGTCGAGCCCCAGTTGGAGAAGTACGAGAACTGCCACCACCACAGGGCCTCGGTGATGCGGCCCGCGCGGTAGTGGACCATGCCGTGGCGCAGGTCCGTGATGACGTCCGCCAGGTCGTCGGAGATCCGGGCCGGGACGGGGGCCTTGCGCGGCTCGTAGGGGTCGAAGACCTCGGAGTAGATGTCGACGGGGTCGAGCATGAGGGCGAGGCGTTCGCGCAGTTCGTCGACGTCCGGTTCCGGGCCCGGGTCGGGCTCGTAGCGCTCCTCCGGGACGATGTCCTCGTGCGCGCCGAGACGGCCGCCCGCCAGGAGGAGCTGGGAGACCTCCAGCAGGAGGAAGGGCACGGCCGAGTCCGGCTCGTCGCCCCTGGCGACCTCCGTGACGGCCACCAGGAAGCTCTCGATCTGGTCCGCGATCTGGACGGCGAAGTCGTCCGGGTACTGCGTCGTGGAGTGCAGTGTGGCGTCAGACATCTAGGAGTCGTCTCCCCTCGAAGGCGCGGCCGAGGGTGACCTCGTCCGCGTATTCCAGGTCGCCACCCACCGGGAGGCCGCTGGCCAGGCGGGTGACCTTGAGGCCCATGGGTTTGATCATCCGGGCGAGATATGTGGCCGTGGCCTCGCCCTCCAGGTTCGGGTCGGTGGCCAGGATCAGTTCGGTGACGGTGCCGTCGGCCAGCCGCGCGAGCAGCTCCCGGATGCGCAGGTCGTCCGGGCCCACGCCCTCGATCGGGCTGATGGCGCCGCCCAGCACGTGGTAGCGGCCCCGGAACTCGCGGGTGCGCTCGATCGCGACGACGTCCTTCGGCTCCTCCACCACGCAGATCACCGACAGGTCGCGGCGGGCGTCGCGGCAGATGCCGCACAGCTCCTCCTGCGCGACGTTGCCGCAGGTCGCGCAGAAGCGGACCCTCGCCTTCACTTCGAGCAGCGCCTGGGCGAGGCGGCGTACGTCCGTCGGCTCCGCCTGCAGGATGTGGAAGGCGATCCGCTGCGCGCTCTTGGGACCGACGCCGGGAAGCCGCCCCAGCTCGTCGATGAGGTCCTGGACCACGCCTTCGTACAACGGACTTGCCTTTCCCGAGGAGCTCCGGCACCTGGCCCGGCCGGGCTCGCTGTCTTGGTAGGTACGGTAGTTGGCGCTCGCCCTTCTTAGAAGGGACGATCGGACGTCACGATCAGAACGGCAGTCCGGGGATGCCGCCGCCCAGGCCCTGGGCCAGCGGGCCGAGCTTCTGCTGCTGGAGTGTCTGCGCGTTCTGGTTGGCCGCCTGGACGGCCGCGACGATCAGGTCGGCGAGCGTCTCGGTGTCCTCCGGGTCCACCGCCTTCGGATCGATGACCAGGGCGCGCAGCTCGCCGGCGCCGGTCACCGTGGCCTTCACCAGGCCGCCCCCCGCCTGGCCGTCGACCTCGGTCCTCGCCAGCTCTTCCTGCGCCGCGGCGAGGTCCTGCTGCATCTTCTGGGCCTGCTGGAGCAACTGCTGCATATTGGGCTGGCCACCACCGGGAATCACGATCAGCTCCTGGTTTCGTACGGCTGTCAGGGCGGGGTTTTGCCGCCTGGCACGAGCCTACGTGGTGACCGGGACGATCGCTGCGGTAGTCCGTCCGGACCGCACCGGGGCAGCCTGAGACACTCTTACGAGTGAAATCGGCGGGGCCCGGCTCCCTGGCCGGGCCCCACTTCCGGGCGGAAAAGCGGCGGAACCCGGGGTCCGGCCACTCGCTGGGCGGTAGGAAGGGTGCGGCGCTTCAGCACCATGCGTCACGAGCACATCACGGGGTGCATCGCGGATCGACATAGTCGTAGGTAGGGAGTGCCGGGTGAGTCAGCCGGAGATGCAGCCCGAGGGTCCGTGCCAGGACGGGCGGGGCGAGGGTGCGGCGGGGCTGCGGCCGGGCGACCTCATGGGGCGGCCGTTTCCGCACGGGGACTGGGGACAGCCCGCGGAACGGCTGGAGGAGTTGTACCGGTGGGTGGAGGGCCGGGCGCTGGAGACGGCGGCCTGGTATCTCGCGGACCGGGCGGGCAAGCGGCGGGCGGCGCGGGTGCTGCGTGCGGGCACCGCGGCCGGGGCCGTCTGCGGGGCCGCGCTGCCGCTGCTCGATCTGGCCGGGGTGACGGACGGGGCCGTGCCGTGGGCGTATCTGTCGCTGCTGCTGGGGGCGGCGTGCCTGGCCGCGGACCGGTTCTTCGGGCTGACGTCCGGGTGGATGAGGGACGTGGCGACGGCGCAGGCCGTGCAGCGGCGTCTTCAGGCGCTTCAGTTCGACTGGGCGTCGGAGAACGTCCGGGAGGTGCTCGGGCCGACGGAAGGGACCGCCGGGGAGGCGGCGGAGCGGTGCCTGTCGGTGTTGCGGCGGTTCTCGGAGGACGTGGCGGAACTGGTGCGCGCGGAGACGGCGGACTGGATGGTGGAGTTCCGCACCGGGGCGGCGCCGCTGGGGATCCGGTCGGCGGGGGTGTGCACGCAGCGGGCGGAGGGATCGGTGCCGGGGAGGCCGGCGCCGTCGCCCGGGGCGAGGCCGAACATGCCCCGGCAGCGGCCCCCCGAGGCGCGATGACCGCGGGTGAGCGGGCCGTCCGGGGGTGTGGGCCGTACGCGGGTGAGCCGCCGGGTCAGCCCTCCTTCGTATAGGTCAGGGAGTCGCCGCTGCTCGTGCTCACGCGCTTGAGGCGGCCGTCCGGCAGAATCGTCAGCTCCGTGGCGGCGCCCGGCGTGCACGACGACGCGGGCTCGCCGACGGTGACCGTGGACGGGCCGATCATCAACGGCCCGTCCGTCGTGGGCGTTTGGTCGAGCTTCGCCCGGAAGACGCAGTGGTACGTGCCGCCGCCCGTCGGGCCGTCCGCCGTCAGGGAGAGCACCGTGTCGCCCACCTCGCCCTGCTGGATGACCAGGCGACGGGTGTTGTGGCCGGTGGAGTTGTCGATGGCGGTGGTCCAGGTGCCGAGGTAGGTGTCGGGCACGGCACCGGCCGTGGGCGACGGCGAGCCGGGGCTCTCACCGGCACTGGCCGGGGTGGAGGGCGCGGGCGTGCTCGGGCCGGGGGTCGTGGGCGCGGACGCCGACGGGTGCGAGGGGCCGGCGCCGTTGCCTGATTCCGTCCCGCCGCCCCGCATCAGCGCGTACACGGAACCGCCCGCGCCGAGCGCGACGACCAGGGCGACCACGATCAGTACGGCGGTGGAGCGGCCGCTCCTGCGCGGGGGCGCCTGCGGACCAGGGTCGCCGTAGGGGGACGGTCCGTAGGGGGACGAGCCGTAGGGAGGCGGGCCGTACGGGGACGAGCCGTACGGAGGCGGGCCGTACGCCGGTGTGGGACCTAGGGCGGGCCCCTGGCCGGGAGCGGCGGCCGGGGTGCCGGCCCAGCCGTCGGCGTTCTGCGGGTAGGTGTAGGCGGACGGCTGGGGGTGGTGCTGCGAATGACCCGAAGGGGACGGCTGGGGGGACTGCTGGGGGGACTGCTGCGGGTGGCCGTAGGGAGGTGGCGCGGGGTTGTGGCCGGGGCCGACGACCTGGGTGGGCAGATGGTCGAGGGCGGTGTGCGGGCCGGACGGGGGCGGGATGCTCCCGTCCGGTGCGTGGGGCGCGGGCGCGTGCTCGGGGGGCGCCCCTGCGGGCGCGTCCGCCGGGGACCGCTTGGTGAGGTCGACGGGGGCTTCCGGGACGCCGGGCCCGGGTCCGGCCGCGGCGGCGCCCACCGGGACCCCGCCACCGGGCACACGCCCGTCGGCAGGCGCGTACGCGCCGGCATCGGGCGCCTGCCCACCGCCCGGACGTCCCCCGACACCGGACGCCTGCCCGCCCGTGCCGGGTGCCTGCCCGCTCACGCCGGGCGCCTGGCCGACGCCACCGGACGCCTGCCCAACGCCACCGGACGCCTGGCCGCTCACGCCGGGCGCCTGCCCGACGCCGGGCGGCCAGCCTCCGCCACCGGGCACAGGACCACCACCCGACGGACGTCCCCCGGCACCGGGAGCCTGCCCGCCCGTGCCGGACGCCTGCCCGACGCCACCGGACGCCTGCCCGCCCACGCCGGGCGCCTGCCCGACGCCGGGCGGCCACCCCCCGCCACCGGACACAGGACCACCACCGGCCGGACGTCCCCCGGCACCGGACGCCTGCCCACCCGTGCCGGACGCCTGCCCACCCGTGCCGGGCGCCTGGCCGCTCACGCCGGACGCCTGGCCGACGCCACCGGACGCCTGCCCACTCACGCCGGACGCCTGCCCAACGCCACCGGACGCCTGGCCGCTCACGCCGGGCGCCTGCCCGACGCCGGGCGGCCAGCCTCCGCCACCGGGCACAGGACCACCACCCGACGGACGTCCCCCGACACCGGGAGCCTGCCCACCCGTGCCGGGCGCCTGGCCGCTCACGCCGGACGCCTGCCCGACGCCGCCGGACGCCTGGCCGCTCACGCCGGGCGCCTGCCCGACGCCGGGCGGCCAGCCTCCGCCACCGGGCACAGGGCCACCACCCGACGGACGTCCCCCGGCAGCGGGCGCGGGTGCGGTCGGCAGGGGGCCGTGACCGTCGGCATCGGCCGCCTGTCCGTCGGTGCCCGCGACGGCAGCCGCCGAGGCCGGCGCACCGGCGCCGCCGCGCGGTGGGGCGGGTGGCCGAGCCGCCGGGCCCGCCGCGTCCTCCGGGTTCTCGGCGTCCAGCAACCGGACCGCATGGCGGCCGAGTTGGGCGACCAGGGCGCTCGGCAGCCAGGGGTCACGGGTGCGGCCGCCGGAGACCGTGTCCCCGGCACCCGTCCGTTCCAGGATCTGCGCCGGGGTGGGCCGCGCGGCGGGGTCCTTGCGCAGGCAGTCCCGCACGAGATCGGCGAGTTCCTCCGGCATGCCCGTCAGATCGGGGTCCTCCTCGGCGATACGGAACATCAGGGCGTGCGCCCCGCTGTGGGAGGCGCCGAAGGGGAGGGTGCCGGTGGCGGCGTACGCGAGGACGGATCCCAGGCAGAAGACGTCGCAGGCGGGCGTGATGCGGTCGCCGCGCACCTGCTCGGGCGCCATGAACCCGGGCGACCCGACGAGCGCGCCGGTGCGGGTCAGCCCGGCGGCGGTGACCGTCTCCAGGGCGCGGGCGATACCGAAGTCGATCACCCGCGGTCCGTCGATGGTGACGAGGACGTTGGAGGGCTTGAGGTCGCGGTGGACGAGCCCGGCGGCGTGGATGTCCTGCAACGCGTGGGCGAGCCCGGCGGCCAGGATGCGCACGGACCGCTCGGGCAGGGCACCGTGCTCGTGCGAGACCACGGTCTGGAGCGTGGGCCCGGCGACGTACCCGGTGGCGACCCAGGGGATCTCGGCCTCGGTGTCGGCGTCGAGGACGGGCGCCGTCCAGTGGCCGCCGACCCGCCGCGCCGCCTGCACCTCCTGCCGGAAGCGGGCCCGGAACTCGTCCTGCCGGGCCAGCTCCCGCCGGACGAGCTTCACGGCGACGGTGCGTCCCCGGTCGGAGCGCGCCAGATAGACGTTGCCCATGCCGCCGGCCCCGAGCCGGGCGATCAGCCGATAGGCCCCGATACGCTGCGGATCACCGGCCACGAGCTTCTGCATCGCCGCCTCACCTACCCCCCTGCCTGTGCGACAGCCCGAGGATAGTGCTGCCGTACGGGGAGTCGGTCACGGCGGGGTCCGCGGTTCCCCGACGGGCGCCGCCCGTTCGACAACCTGTCGCGTTCCCGCCCCGAGCACAGACAGGACGCCCATGTCGCGTCCGCATCACGGACACCTACGCTCACCCGCATGACCCCTCAGCCCAACCCCCAGGCCGGCGCCGCCGTGAAGGCCGCGGACCGCGCGCACGTCTTCCACTCCTGGTCAGCGCAGGATCTCATCGACCCGCTCGCCGTCGCCGGTGCGGAGGGGTCGTACTTCTGGGACTACGACGGCAACCGCTACCTCGACTTCTCCAGCGGGCTCGTCTACACGAACATCGGCTACCAGCACCCCAAGGTCGTCGCCGCGATCCAGGAGCAGGCCGCCACCCTCACCACCTTCGCGCCCGCCTTCGCCCTCGAGGCCCGCTCCGAGGCCGCCCGGCTGATCGCCCGGCGCACCCCCGGCGACCTCGACAAGATCTTCTTCACCAACGGCGGTGCCGACGCCGTGGAGCACGCCGTGCGCATGGCGCGGATCCACACCGGGCGCCCCAAGGTGCTGTCCGCGTACCGCTCGTACCACGGCGGCACCCAGCAGGCCGTGAACATCACCGGCGACCCGCGCCGCTGGGCCTCCGACAGCGCCGCGGCGGGCGTCGTGCACTTCTGGGCGCCGTACCTGTACCGCTCGCGCTTCTACGCCGAGACCGAGCAGCAGGAGTGCGAGCGGGCGCTGGAGCACCTGGAGACGACCATCGCCTTCGAGGGCCCCGGGACCATCGCCGCGATCATCCTGGAGACCGTCCCCGGGACCGCCGGGATCATGGTCCCGCCGCGCGGCTACCTCGCGGGCGTCCGCGAGCTGTGCGACAAGTACGGGATCGTCTTCGTCCTCGACGAGGTGATGGCGGGCTTCGGGCGCACCGGCGAGTGGTTCGCCGCGGACCTCTTCCAGGTGACCCCCGACCTCATGACCTTCGCCAAGGGCGTGAACTCCGGCTATGTTCCGCTCGGCGGCGTCGCCATCTCCGGTGCGATAGCCGAGACCTTCGGGAAGCGGCCCTACCCGGGCGGTCTCACCTACTCCGGGCATCCGCTGGCGTGCGCGGCGGCCGTCGCCACGATCAACGTGATGGCCGAGGAGGGCGTCGTCGCGAACGCCTCGGTCGTCGGCGCCCAGGTCATCGAGCCGGGTCTGCGCGCGCTGGCCGAGCGGCACCCGTCGGTGGGCGAGGTGCGGGGCGTGGGCATGTTCTGGGCCCTGGAACTGGTGAAGGACCGCGAGACGCGCGAGCCGCTCGTGCCGTACAACGCGGCCGGTGAGGCGGCCGCGCCGATGGCCGCGTTCGCCTCCGCCGCGAAGGCGGGCGGCCTGTGGCCCTTCGTGAACATGAACCGCACCCATGTGGTGCCGCCCTGCACCCTCACGGAGGCGGAGGCCAAGGAGGGCCTCGCGGCCCTGGACGCGGCGCTGTCCGTGGCGGACGAGTACACGGTGTAGGCGCGGCGTCCCGCGGCGCCCCGCGGCGACCCCACGGCGCCCACGCCGCGCGTACGCGGTGTAGGCGCCATGTGCCGCACGGCCACGGCAGTTGGCCGCGACGCGTGCGGCGGCACGCCCGCGACCCCCACCGCGTAAGGTGACGTGCTCGGAAGACATGTGTCCGACACGTACCTGTACGCGGAGGGGGGACCCACACCACCATGCCCGGCAATGGCGCCGTTACCCGAAGCACCCTGCGGCAGCAGATCACGGACGCGCTCCGCGACGAGGTGCTGGCCGGCCGGATGCAGCCGGGACAGGAGTTCACGGTGAAGGAGATCGCCGAGCAGTACGGCGTCTCCGCCACCCCGGTGCGCGAGGCCCTGGTCGACCTGTCGGCCCAGGGCCTGCTGGACGCCGTCCAGCACCGGGGCTTCGAGGTCCACGCCTACTCCCTCGACGACTACCGCGGCATGATCGAGGCCCGCGGTCTCGTCACCGACGGGATCTTCCACCGCCTCGTGCACGGCGAGGGCGGCGCCGCCGCGGACGACCCCCGCCGCGCCGCCGCCCTCGCCGCGGTGCGGCGCCGCGGCGAAGAGGCCGAGCGCGCCGCCGCAGCCGGCGACCTGAACATCCTCATCGGCTACGACCTGCGCTTCTGGCGCGAGTTGAGCGCCCTGTTCGGCAACCCCTACCTCGCCGGCTTCCTGCACCGGCTGCGCGTGCAGTCCTGGGTCTGCGCGGTCCAGCACCTGCGCCGGAACACCGACCTCAGGGGCCGGCTGTGGTGCGGGCACACCGACCTCGTCGACGCCCTGGCCCGCCGCGACGCCGCCGCGGCGGGCGCCGTCCTGGCCGCGTACGACGCGCACTCCCTCACCCTGCTCGAGCACCTGGCCGCCCGATGAGCGCCGCAGAGGCCGCGGACGTCATGGAGGACATGCGTGCCACCTCCATCGACCTGTCCGTCGTGGTCCCCGCCTACAACGAGGAAGAGCGGATCGGTCCCACGCTCGACGCCGTCGTCGGGTACCTGCGCGCGAACGAGGGCCGCTTCGGCACCTGGGAGGTCGTCGTCGTCGACGACGGGTCCACCGACGGCACCCGGGACATCGTCACCGCGGCCTCGGCCCGCGAGACGCGCGTGCAGCTCGTCACCAGCCCCCGCAACCGCGGCAAGGGCAACGCCCTGCGCCTGGGCGTCCTCGCCTCCTACGGCCGCCGCGTCCTGATCACGGACGCCGACCTGGCCGCACCCATCGAGGAACTGGAGGCGCTCGACAAGGCGATGGGCGAGGGCCACGCGGCGGCGATCGGCTCCCGCAGCGCACCCGGCGCGACCATAGAGCGGCACCAGCACCGGATGCGGGAACTGCTCGGGCGCGCCGGCAACGTCCTGATCCGCCGGATCGCCGTGCCCGGCATCCGCGACACCCAGTGCGGCTTCAAGCTCTTCCACGGCGACCGCGCCCGCGAGGCGTTCGCCGCCTCCCGGCTCAGCGGCTGGGGCATCGACGTGGAGATACTCCAGCACTTCCGCCGCTCGGGCTGGCCGGTCGCCGAGGTGCCGGTGCGCTGGGCGCACCAGCCCGGCTCGAAGGTGCACGCCCTCGACTACGCCCGGGTGCTGGCCGAGCTGACCGTGCTCAAGGTCCGCTCCGTCCGCCCCGCCGACGTCCTCGCGGCGGCCGCCTTCCTGCTGATGGCGCTGGCGCTGTACTCGGGCCGCTGGGCGGGCCCCGACCACCGCTACCTGCCGGACTCGCTGCAGGACCAGAACCAGTGGGAGTGGTTCTTCGCGGTGACGGCCGACAACGTGGCCCACCTGCGCAACCCGCTCTTCACCACCCTCCAGGGCTTCCCCGACGGCGTGAACCTCATGGCCAACACGGTCATGCTCGGCCTGACCGTGCCCTTCGCACCGGTCACGCTGCTGTTCGGCCCCGCGATCTCCCTCGCGCTGGTGATGACGCTCGGGCTGGCCGCCACCGCCGCCGCCTGGTACCGGCTGATCGCCCGGCGGGTGGTGCCGCACCGGGGCGCGGCCTTCACCGGCGCGGCGCTCGCCGCGTTCGCGCCCCCGATGGTCAGCCACGCCAACGCGCACCCCAACTTCGTCGTCCTGTTCATGATCCCGCTGATCGTCGAGCGCGTGCTGCGGCTGTGCGCGGGCGCGAGGGTCGTGCGGGACGGGGTGGTCCTCGGGCTGATGACGGCGTACCAGATCTTCCTCGGCGAGGAACCGCTGCTGCTGGCGTCCCTGGGCATGGTGCTGTTCGCGGGCGCCTACGCGGTCGTGCGCAGGGACGTGGCGAGGGCGGCCTGGCGCCCGCTGCTGAAGGGCCTGGCGATCGGCGCGGGGGTGTGCCTGCCCCTGGTCGCGCTCCCCCTGTACTGGCAGTTCTTCGGCCCGCAGAGCTACCGGAGCGTGCTGCACGGCGACAAGGCGGGCAACAGCCCGCTCGCGCTGTTCTCCTTCTCCGGGCGCTCCCTGGTCGCGGGTGACGACGCGGTGGCGAACGCGCTCTCCCTCAACCCCACCGAGCAGAACGCCTTCTACGGCTGGCCGCTGGCCGCCCTGGCCTTCGCGATCGTGATCCGGCTGTGGGAGCACGCCCTGGTCAAGGCGCTGGCGTTCACGGCGGTGGCCGCCGGGCTGCTCTCCCTGGGCCCGCGCTTCCAGATCCCGCTCAGCCACTCCACGCTCCCGGGGCCGTGGGCGCTGCTCGCGGACAAGCCCCTGTTCGAGTCGGTCATCGAGGGCCGGGTCGCGATGATCTGCGCGCCCGCGCTCGGCATGCTGGTGGCGTTGGCGGTCGAACGGCTGGTGCGCACGCCGAACGTCGGCAACCAGTTCATCGGTCTGACGGCGGTCGCCGCCGCGCTCATCCCGATCGTTCCGGCACCGCTCCGGGCGGTCGAGCGCGCTCCGGTGCCGGCCTTCATCGCGGACGGGACGTGGAAGTCGTACGTGGGCAGGGACGAGACGCTCGTGCCCGTCCCGCTGCCCGACTCGGGCAACGCGGAGGCACTGCACTGGCAGACCGCGGCGGACCTGGAGTTCAAGCTGCCCGGCGGCTACTTCAACGGCCCCTACGGCAGCGAGCGCATCGGCATCTACGGCGCCGCACCCCGCTACACCTCGAACATGCTGCGCGACATCAGCTTCACCGGCGTGGCCCCCGTGATCGGCGAGAACTGGCAGGCGCAGGCGCGCCGCGACTTCGCCTACTGGAAGGCGGGGGTGCTGGTGCTGCCCCCGCAGCAGTACCAGGACAAGCTGCGTGAGACCGTGGACAAGCTGGTGGGGCGGCCCGGTAGGTGGGTCGGCGGGGTGTGGGTATGGGACCTGCACGGCTGAGGCACCGCGCCCTCGCGCCCACGACCACTACGCTGCCCGCACCGCACCGACGACCTGAGGAGCTTACTGTTGGCCTGTGACCTCTGGCTGGTCCCGCTCGTCGACGTGTTGTGCCACACGCCCGACAACCCCTTCGCCGAGGAACTCGCCCTCTACGACAAGGCGCTGGCCGAGGCCGGGCTGCCACCGGTGCCGGTGTACCAGTACATGCCGGGACTGACCGGCGATGTCGCGCCGGTCGCGGGCTTCGACTACGACGCGCTGCACTTCCTGCGCCGCGCCTACCTGCTCCAGGTGTGCGGTCTCGCCGTGACCCCGGTCGACGAACTGGGCGGGGACTACGAGCAGTTGCTGGAGATGTTCGAGTCGACGGCCCAGCAGTCCCACCTGGTGTGGCACTACGACCACGCGGGCGCCTACGTCCCGGTGGACTTCCCGCACCCCCTGTCCGACGACGAACTCCTCGCCGGCGGCGGCCCCCTGGGTTCCTCCCAGGCCCTGCTGCGGGAGCTGGAGCTGGTGGCGCCGTCGATCGGCATCGACCCGGCGAACCCGCCCGCCGCCCCCGACCCGCCGCTCGCGCCCACCGCGCTGGAGGAACCCGCGCTGCCCGCCCCCTACGACCCGAGCCCCTTCGCCCGCGAACGGCACGTGTGGCTGGGCCTGCACGCGGCGGCGACACGGAGCCTGGCCCAGGGCTCGATGATCGTCTTCAGCTGAGCCGCCGGTGCCGGGGGCCCGGGCTCCGGCACACGCCGTGCCCGGTTCCGGACCATGCCGGTCCGGGCCGGGGACGCGTCGGCGGGGCCCGCACCACCGCCAGGACATGTGGGCCCGCGACACGGTCGCGGGGCCCACACGCGGGGCGGGGCAGGGGGCGATGTGCGCGTCAGAGGAAGGAGTTGACCTCGATCGTCTCGTCGCGGCCCGGGCCGACGCCGATCGCCGAGATCGGGGCGCCCGACATGTCCTCCAGCGCCTTGACGTAGGTCTGGGCGTTCTTCGGGAGGTCGGCGAAGGTCTTGGCCTTCGTGATGTCCTCCTGCCAGCCCGCGAGGTACTCGTAGATCGGCTTCGCGTGGTGGAAGTCCGTCTGGGAGTAGGGCAGCTCCTCGACGCGCTTGCCGTCGATCTCGTAGGCGACACAGACCGGGATCTGCTCCCAGCCGGTGAGCACGTCCAGCTTGGTGAGGAAGAAGTCGGTCAGGCCGTTGACCCTGGTCGCGTAGCGGGCGATCACCGCGTCGAACCAGCCGCAGCGGCGGTCACGGCCGGTGGTGACACCACGCTCGCCGCCGATCCGGCGCAGCGCCTCGCCGTCCTCGTCGAACAGCTCGGTCGGGAAGGGGCCCGAGCCGACACGGGTCGTGTACGCCTTCAGGATGCCGATCACGCGGCTGATCTTCGTCGGGCCGACGCCGGCGCCCGTGCAGGCACCGCCCGCGGTCGGGTTCGACGAGGTCACGAAGGGGTACGTGCCGTGGTCGATGTCCAGCAGGGTGCCCTGACCGCCCTCGAAGAGGACGACCTTGCCGTCCTCGAGCGCCTGGTTGAGGACCAGGACGGTGTCGGCGACGTACGGCTCCAGCTTCTCGGCGTAGCCCAGCAGCTCCTCGACCACCTGGCCGACGGCGATCGCGCGCCGGTTGTAGAGCTTGGTGAGGATCTGGTTCTTGACGTCGAGGGCCGCCTCGACCTTCTGCGTCAGGATCGACTGGTCGTACAGGTCCTGGACCCGGATGCCGACGCGGTTGATCTTGTCGGCGTAGGTCGGGCCGATGCCGCGGCCCGTCGTACCGATCTTCCGCTTGCCGAGGAAACGCTCGGTCACCTTGTCGACCGTCACGTTGTACGGCGTGATGACGTGCGCGTTCCCGCTGATCATGAGCTTGGACGTGTCGACGCCACGCTCGTTCAGACCGCTCAGCTCGGAGAGCAGGACCGACGGGTCGACGACGACGCCGTTGCCGATGACGGGCGTGCATCCGGGCGAGAGGATTCCGGAAGGGAGGAGATGGAGGGCATACTTCTGGTCGCCCACGACCACCGTGTGGCCGGCGTTGTTGCCGCCCTGGTAGCGCACCACATAGTCCACCGAGCCACCGAGCAGGTCGGTGGCCTTTCCCTTGCCTTCGTCACCCCACTGAGCACCGAGCAGCACAAGTGCGGGCACGCGCGTACACCCCTTCCGGGCGGGGCATGTCCAGGGTCGGGGGAGTACGCGGAGGGTCCACCGCCGCGTGCACCGCGACCATCGTTGGCCGCAACCGTCGGACCGGATGCCCCGGAATAGACGAAGCCCCTGGCGCAATAGCGCAAGGGGCTCTTGCACAAAGATGCTACCCGAGGAAGCGAGGCAGGACCGAGGTGGCGACTTCCGACCAGTTGCTGGTGGTCATCGACCCGGTCGCTCGTCACAGTGACGGTGAGTCGGTCCGGATCGCGAAAGACGTGCTCAGCGCGGGTGCGGCCACCAAATTGTGCCTCCCCGAGGGGCCCGAGGAATTCGCCCGGGCACTGACCCGCAGGGGGGCGCGACGGCCGGTGGTCGTGGGCGACGACCAGGCGCTGCTGCGCGCGGTGACGCTGCTGCACCGGCGGCGGGAACTGGCCACGACGGGCCTGTCGCTGGTCCCGGTCGGGGCCGCGCTGTCACTGGCCAGGTCCCTGGGGGTGCCGACGGGAGCGGTGGCGGCGGCGCGGGCCGTCCTGGACGGGGTGGAGCGGCGGCTGGACCTGCTGGTGGACGACAGCGACGGGGTGGTGCTCGGGGATCTGCGGATTCCGTCGCTCCCCGCCGCCGCGTCGGCTCCCGCCGTGCCGACGGTGCCGTCGGGGCGCCGCTCCGCGCCGGTCGGCGCGGAGCCCTCGCCGGCCGACGGGCCATGGCTGCGGATGCGCCGCTCGCTGGTGCGGACGCTGGCGGCGCGCCCGCCCCGGATCGCGGCCCCGTCGGCGCCCGGGCCGTCCCGGCTGCGGGTCGAGGTCGACGGCGTGATGCTGGTGGACCTGGACCAGCCGGTGGAGGCGGTGTCCGTGGCGCCGGGGAATCCGGGGGTGGCCGAGGTCGAGGTGCGGCCGGTCGCGGTGGGGGCCGAGGCGGCGGCACTGCGCGCGTCGGGGCGGAAGGTGACCGTGTCGGGGGCGGACTTCCGCTACCGGGCGGACGCGGTGGTCGCGGGTCCGGTGCGGACGCGGACGTGGGTGGTGCGGGAGGCCGCGTGGGGGCTGACGCTGCCCGCCACGGGTACACCCGGCCTGTGAGGGACGAGGGAGCGGACGCGGTGGGCGCGGGCGCTCAGCCCTCGCCGTAGAGCCGCTCCCGGTGGGTGCGCCAGCGCTCCATCATCCCGGCGATCTCGCCGTCCACGAACTCGAAGAAGGCGAGGGTCTCCGCCAGCCGCCGGCCCGCCGCGGTCTTTGCGCCGAGGCTGTCGACCCCGTCCCGCAGGGCGTGCTCCCAGCGCTTGAGCACCGCGTCGCGATTGGTCAGCGCCTCGTACCACTGGTTGCTGCTGACGCGGTACCGCTCGCGGCGCGACCCGGGTTCCCGCTCCCGGGAGACCATGTGCTGCTGGGCGAGGTAGCGCACCGCGCCGGAGACGGCGGCCGGGCTGACCTGGAGCCACTCGCCGAGTTCCGCGGCGGTCAGGGAGGCGGAGTCGGAGGCCAGCAGGGCCGCGAACACCCGGGCGGGCATCCGCTGCATCCCGGCCTCGACCAGTTGTGCCGCGAAGCCCTCCACGAACTTCGAGACGGCCTCCGGGTCCCGCCCCGCCTCGCTCGGTCCGCTCATCGCCCGCTCATCTCCCCTGCTCGCCTGCCCGTTCCCGAGTGTATCCGTGGTTTACACACTTCCTTAACTTCACAAGTTTCTGAAACAAGCGTAGCTTCTGAAGCATGACGAAGGCCATCACCGTCGCGGGACTCCACAAGTCCTTCGGCAGGACGCACGCGCTCGCCGGTCTCGACCTGGACGTCGAGGCCGGCGAGGTCCATGGCTTCCTCGGCCCGAACGGCTCAGGGAAGTCCACCACCATCCGGGTCCTGCTGGGCCTGCTGCGCGCCGACTCCGGCGCCGCCCAGGTGCTCGGCCGCGATCCGTGGGCGGACGCCGTGGAGCTGCACCGCCGGGTCGCGTACGTCCCCGGGGACGTGACGTTGTGGCGCAACCTCTCGGGGGGCGAGGTCATCGACCTGTACGGGCGCCTGCGCGGCGGCCTCGACCAGCGGCGCAGGAACGAGCTGGTCGAGCGGTTCGAACTGGACCCGACCAAGAAGGGGCGCACCTACTCCAAGGGCAACCGGCAGAAGGTCGCCCTCGTCGCCGCCCTCGCCTCGGACGTCGACCTGCTCATCCTCGACGAGCCCACCTCGGGCCTCGACCCGCTGATGGAAGAGGTCTTCCAGCGCTGCGTCGAGGAGGAGCGCGAGCGCGGCCGGACGATCCTGCTGTCGAGCCACATCCTCAGCGAGGTGGAGGAGCTCTGCGACCGGGTCAGCATCATCCGCAAGGGCCGCACCGTCGAGAGCGGCTCGCTCGCCGAGCTGCGCCATCTGACCCGCACCAGCGTCACCGCGGAACTCGTGGCCCCGCCGAACGGGCTGTCCCGGCTGCCCGGCGTGCACGACCTCGACGTCCAGGGCCACCGCGTCAGGCTCCAGGTCGACACCGACAAGCTGGACGGCGTACTCAAGTCGCTGGGCGAGTCGGGCGTGCGGTCGCTGTCGTCGACGCCGCCCACCCTGGAGGAGCTGTTCCTGCGGCACTACCAGGAGGAGCTGCCCGCGGCCGGAGCCGGGCAGGCCGGGGAGGCGGTGTCCCGATGACCGCCGTGGCGTCGGCCTTCGCGGTGCGCGACGGGGGATCCCGCCCCCTGGCCGGTACGGGAACGCTGTTCAGGTTCGCCCTGCGCCGCGACCGGGTGATGATCCCGGTCTGGGTCGCGGTGAACGCGCTGATGGTGCTGTCCATGCCGAACACCCTCAAAGGGCTGTACGGCACCGCGGCCGCACGCGCCGACCTGGCCGCGCAGATGTCCGCGAACACCTCGTTGCGCGCCATGGTCGGGCCCGTCCTCGGCCAGTCGATCGGCGCGCTCACCGCCTGGCGCGTCGGCGTCTACGCCGGGCTGCTCGCCGGGGTCATGAGCCTGCTCATCGTGGTCCGGCACACCCGGGACGAGGAGGAGAGCGGACGGCAGGAGCTGATCTCGTCGGCGATGGTGGGCCGGCGCGCCCCACTGACGGCGGCGCTGTCCACGGCGCTGACCGCGAACCTGCTGCTCGCCGTGCTGGTCACCGCGGGCCTCGCCGCCCAGGGCGCCGTGGGGGCGCTGGCGCTGGGGCTGGGGATCGCCGGGGTGGGCATGGTGTTCGCCACGCTCGCGGCCATCGTCGCGCAGCTCACGGAGAGCGCACGGCTGGCCCGCGGACTGACCGCCGCGGGGCTGGGCGCGGCCTTCGTCCTGCGCGCGGCGGGCGACGCCGCCACGAACGACGGCTCGTCCGTCATGACCTGGCTCTCACCGATCGGCTGGCTGGAGAACGAGCGGCCCTACGCCGACGAGCGCTGGTGGGTGCTGCTGCTGTTCGTGGCCGCGGCCCTGATCCAGTGCTGGGCGGCCTACACCCTCGCCGACCGCCGCGACCTCGGCATGAGCTTCCTGCCCACCCGGCCGGGTCCGGCCGCCGGTGGCCTGGGCTCGGCGGAGGCCCTGGCCTGGCGGCTGCAGCGGGGCGGTGTGCTGGGCTGGAGCATCGGCTTCTTCCTCGGCGGACTCGTGTACGGGGGGATGACGCAGGGGGCAGCGGACCTCGTCGGCGACAACGAGAAGGCCCGCGAGATCTTCCAGCGCATGGGAGGCCAGGCCGGGCTGACGGACGCGTTCCTCGCCGCGATCGTCGGCATCATGGGCCTGGTCGCGGCGCTGTACATCGTGGCGTCGGTCCTGCGGCTGCACGGCGAGGAGACGTCGGGGCGGGCGGAGCCGGTGCTGGCGACCGCGGTGGGCCGGCTGCGCTGGGCCGCCGGCCATCTGGTGATCGCGTTCGGCGGCTCCGCGCTGATCATGCTGCTGGCGGGGCTGGGCATGGCGGCGGGCTACGGCAGGGAGGCCGGCCCGATCCTGGGCGCCTGCCTGGTCCAGCTGCCGGCGGTGTGGGTGATCGGAGGCGTGGCGGTCCTGCTGTACGGCGTACTGCCGCGGGCCGGTGCGGCGGCCTGGGCCGTGGCCGGGGCGGCCCTGCTGATCGGCTGGATCGGCCCCGCGCTCGACGCTCCGCAGCTCGTGCTGGACCTGTCGCCGTACGGGCACCTGCCGAAGCTGCCGGGCGGGGAGATGGCCTGGGGGCCGGTACTGACACTGACCGGGATCGCGGTCGTACTGGTGGCCGGGGGGCTGGCGGGGTTGCGGAGACGGGATCTGACGACGTGAGGGTCTCTCAGTCGGCGTTACTTCCTGAGTTCCTCGGTGTCGAGTTCGACGCCCACGGGGTCCGGCAGCGTGATGCGGCCGCCGAACCGGACCGTGTGGACGGCCTGGTAGCCGACCGCCGGGTCGGGGTCGCTGTGCACGACGACCGTGCGGTTGTCCCGGTCGATCAGCAGGTAGACCGGGATCCCCGCCTCGGCGTAGGCCCGGGGCTTCTCCACGCGGTCACGCTGGTGGGTGTCCGCGTCGTACGAGGTGATCTCGACCGCCATCAGCACCCCGTCGGGATCGGCCCAGTCGCCCTGGTCCTTGAAGTACCCCACGGGTGCCAGCACCGCGTCGGGCCGGGCCCGGCCCTTTCGATACGCCTCGACCTTCAGTCCCTGGGTCGCGTTGAAGGTCAGTTCGGGACGTGCCTGCTTGCATTGGAAGACCAACCACATCGTGATCTCGCTGTGGTTGCCGTTCGTCGCCTTCCTGAGCTCGATCTGCCCGTCGACGAACTCCAATCTGACGGTCTCGTCCTCGCGAGTGGAGTACACGGCGATCCGCTCGAACAGCTCCACCGGCATCTGGGACAAGGCTGGCGCCCCCTTCGTAGGCACGCTCCAGCTTGCCGAGCCGCCGACGGGCATCGTTCCGGATCACCCGTCCAATCGTCCGAACGGGTGATCAGCCGATCTCCACCTCCAGCCCCCTCAGCCCCCGGATGACGAAGTTCGGCTTTCGTTCCGGCTCCGCCGCCGGACGGAGGGTCGGGGCGCGTTCCAGCAGGGCCGTCATCGACGCCGTCAGCTCGATGCGGGCCAGTGGGGCGCCGATGCAGTAGTGGATGCCCGCGCTGAAGGAGATGTGCGGGTTGTCCCGGCGGGTCAGGTCGAGGCGCTCGGGGGCGTCGAACACCGCGGGGTCGTGGTTCGCGGAGCCGAACAGCATCGCGATCTCCGCGCCCCGCGGGATGACCGTCCCGTCGATCTCGATCTCGTCGAGGACCCAGCGTTCGAAGAGCTGGAGCGGGGTGTCGTAGCGCATCAGCTCCTCCACGGCGGACGGGACCAGGGAGTGGTCCGCGCGCAGCGCCGCCAGCTGGTCCGGATGGCGCAGCAGCGCCCACCAGCCGTTCACCGTGGCGTTCACCGTGGCCTCGTGCCCGGCGTTCAGCAGCAGCACGCAGGTCGAGACCATCTCCTGCTCGGTGAGCCGGTCCCCCTCGTCGTGCGCCGCGATCAGGCCCGAGATCAGGTCCTGTCCCGGCTTCCTGCGGCGCTCCTCGATCAACTCCCGCAGGTAGGCGGAGAACTCCACCGACGCCCGTACCGCCCTGCGTGCCGTCTCCTCGGACGGGTTCAGCTCGTACATCCCGCAGATGTCCGCCGACCAGGGCCGCAGCGGCGCGCGGTCCGCCTCCGGGATGCCCAGCATCTCGGCGATCACCGCGACCGGCAGCGGCTCGGCGACGTCCGTCAGCAGGTCGCCGCCGCCCGCTGCCACCAGGCGGGACACCAGGTCGCCGGCCAGCGTGCGCACGTACGGCCCGAGCCGCTCGACCGTGCGCGGGGTGAACGCCTTCGACACCAGCCGCCGGATGCGGGTGTGGTCCGGCGGCTCCAGGTCGAGCATGCCGTGGTCGTTGAGCGTGTGGAACGGCTCGTGCTCGGGCGGCGGGGCCGTGCGGCCGAAGTCCTCGTGCGTGAAGCGGTGCCGGTACGTCCGGCCCAGGCGCCGGTCGCGCAGCAGCGCCGACACGTCCGCGTGGTGCGGGACGAGCCACTGGTCGCTGGGCTCGTAGTAGTGCACGCGGCCCCGCGCGCGCAGCTCGGCGTAGGCGGGGTAGGGGTCGGCGACGAACGCCGGGTCCCAGGGGTCGAACGCGAGGTGGGGTCGGGCTGCCATGACGGGACGCTAGCCCGGCCCCTCCCGGTCTGACCAGACGGTGCGCGTCCGCCGGGGCCCTGGCCCGGGGGGATCGGCCGGGGATCGGCCGCGGATCGGCCGGGGATCGGCCGCGGATCGGCCGGGGCCCTGGCCCGAGGGGATCGGCCGCGGATCGGCCTGCAGAGCGGCCGGAAGGGGCGGCCGGGGGGGGCGGCCGGGGGTCAGCCCGGAGTCACCAGCCTGATCTCGTACGCGAACACCGCCGCCTGCGTCCGGTCCCGCAGCCCCAGCTTCACCAGGATCCGGCTGACGTGCGTCTTGATCGTCGACTCGGCCACCACCAGCCGCTCGGCGATCTCCGCGTTCGACAGGCCCTGCGCGATGAGCACCAGGACCTCCGTCTCCCGCTCGGTCAGATCCCCGTACGCCGCCCGCGTGACCGGCGCGAGGCGCGGCTCTTCGGACAGCTTCGAGAACTCCGAGATCAGCCGCTTGGTCACGGACGGGGCCAGCAGCGCCTCACCCGCCGCCACCACCCGCACCCCGTCGGCGAGCTGGCGGGCCGAGGCGTCCTTCAGCAGGAAGCCGGAGGCTCCCGCGCGCAGCGCCTGGTACACGTACTCGTCGAGGTCGAAGGTGGTGAGCACCAGCACCTTCGCCGACGCGTCCGCGGCGACGATCTCCCGGGTCGCCTCGATGCCGTTCAACTCCGGCATGCGGATGTCCATCAGGACGACGTCCGGGGCCAGTTCACGGACCTGCTCGACCGCCTCGCGCCCGTTGACCGCCTCCCCGACGACCTCGATGTCCGGCATCGCCCCGAGCAGCACCGAGAAGCCCTCCCGGACCATCATCTGGTCGTCGGCGATCAGTACCCGGATGGCACCGTTCGTCACTCGGACTCCTCCCCCTTGGCCACCGGCAGGAACACCGTCACCTCGTACCCTCCGTCGTCCGTCGCCCCCGCCGTCATCTCCCCCTCCAGCATGGAGACCCGTTCGCGCATGCCGGTGATGCCGTGCCCGGCGCCGTGCGCCGACTTCCCGAACGCGGCGTGCGGCGGCGGGCCGTTGACGATGCGCAGGCCGAGCCCGCCGAGCACGTACCCGATCTCCACCCGGGCCGTCGCGCCCGGCGCGTGCCGCAGCGTGTTGCTGAGCGCCTCCTGGACGATCCGGTACGCCGACAGCTCGACGCCCTGCGGGAGTTCCCGCACGGCGCCCGTGACGAGCTTGTCGACGGTCAGGCCCGCCTCCCGCACATTCGCCAGCAGGGCGTCCAGGTCGGCCAGGGTGGGCTGCGGTGCGTCCGGGGCCTCGTAGTCCTCCGCCCGTACGACGCCCAGGACGCGGCGCAGTTCGGTCAGCGCCGCCACCGCGTTCTCCCGGATGGTGGCGAACGCCTTCTCCAGCTCCGGCGGCGGGTTCTCCACGCGGTAGGGCGCGGCCTCCGCCTGGATGGCGACCACCGACATGTGGTGGGCGACCACGTCGTGCAGCTCGCGCGCGATCGTGGTGCGTTCCTCCAGCAGGGTGCGCCGGGAGCGCTCCTGCGCGGTCTGCGTCTGCTGGGCGGTGACTTCCTGGGCGGCGCTCCGGCGGATGTGCCAGACGCTGACCGCCAGCAGCAGGAGGGCGGACACCACGAGCATGGGCGCCGAGTTGTTGTCGAGGTGGTAGCCGAACAGGGTCTCGGCGGCGAAGCCGTAGGCCGCGGTGACCACCCACATCCACGCCGCCGTGCGCGGCCGGGTGCGCACGGCCACCACGGTGAGCACCGTCAGGTGCGAGAGGAAGCTGCCGGGCTGCCAGGGCCAGTCGCCCCATGCGCCGGCGAACGCCGACGAGACCATGGTCGCCGCCAGGGACAGCCAGAAGGCGCCGACGGGGCGGACCAGGGTCAGCAGCACCGGAACCAGGGCCAGCAGGCCGGCCACGGGGGCCGCCGGGCCGCCGTCGGTGCTCCGCCAGCCGACGAACATCGCCAGCAGCCCGGCCCCCGCCACCACGGCGTGCGGCGCCCAGGCCGCGTACTCCCGCCTGCGGCCGGACAGTCGCCTGCCCAGCGCGCCGTCGACGCTCCTGGGAGGCAGCGGGCGGTAGGCGAACGCATCGTGGAACAGCTCCTGCCGCAGCCCGCGCAGGGCCTCCACGGCCGCCCGGTACTCCGGGCTGCGCGTCGTGTACGAGCGGAACGCACCGTCCGGTGCCGTCCGCGTCCGGGTCGTCTCGGTCACGGTGGAAACCGTAGGCGGAGGCCGGGGCCGCCGTCGTCACCAGTGAGGAGGGTCCTGGGGGATCCGTCTCAAGTACTACCGGCGGCGCCGGCGCGCCCGCTCAGTGACCCGACGGCCGGACCAGCCCCGACTCGTAGGCGAACACGGCCGCCTGGGTGCGGTCGCGCAGGCCCAGCTTCACCAGGATGCGGCCCACATGGGTCTTCACGGTCTGCTCGGCCACGACGAGGTGGCCGGCGATCTCCGCGTTGGACAGGCCCTGGGCGATGAGGGCGAGCACCTCGGTCTCCCGCTCGGTGAGGTCGCCGACCCGCGCCCTGAGCGGGCCGCGGGGCCGGTCGCCGAGGCGGGAGAACTCGGCTATCAGCCGCCGGGTGATGCCGGGCGCCAGGAGCGCGTCGCCCGCCGCCACCACCCGCACCGCCTCGGCGAGTTGGTCGGCGGAGGCGTCCTTGAGCAGGAAGCCGGAGGCGCCGGCGCGCAGCGCCTCGTACACGTACTCGTCGAGGTCGAAGGTGGTGAGCACCAGGATGCGGGGGTGACCGGTGGCCCGGGTGATGCGGCGAGTCGCCTCGATGCCGCCCAGTTCGGGCATCCGGATGTCCATCAGGACGACGTCCGGGGCCAGTTCGGCGACCTTGGCGATCGCGTCGTTCCCGTCGACGGCCTGGCCCACGACCCGGATGTCGGGCTGGGCGTCGAGCAGCACCGTGAAGCCCTGACGGACCATCATCTGGTCGTCGGCGATCAGTACCCGGATGGCGCTGCTCGTCATCGGTTCTCCACTTCTGTCGGGCCGTTGGGCGCTTCGTCGGACGGATGGTTCCCGGGGCCGGGGAGGAAGCACGTCACGGCGAAGCCGCCGGACGGCGTCCTGGACGTGACGAGGGTGCCACCGAGCATCGCGGCGCGCTCCCGCATGCCGAGCAGACCATGGCCGGCGCCCGGGGACGGCGGGGCCGGGCGCGCGGGCCGGGAGTTGACCACCCGGATCTGCAGACCGCGCGGGACGTGGGCGAGTTGGACGCGGACGGTGGAACCGGGGGCGTGCCGCAGCGCGTTGCTGAGGGCCTCCTGGACGATGCGGTACGCCGACAGCTCCACCCCGGGCGGCAGCGGGCGCGCCTCGCCGGTGGTCTCGGTCAGGACTTCCAGGCCGGCCGCGCGGGTGTTCTCCACCAGGGCGCCGAGGCGGTCGAGGGTGGGTTGCGGGGCGTCGGGGGCGGCGCCGGTGCCGGCACCGCTGCCGAGGCCGTAGGGGTCGGCGGGGTTCTCCGAGCGCAGGACGCCCAGGACGCGGCGCAGTTCGGTCAGGGCCTCCAGGGCGTTCTTGCGTATGCCGTCCAGGTTCTCCCTCAGCTCGGCGGAGGGGTTCTCCACCAGGTGCGGGGCGACCTGGGCCTGTATGGAGATGACCGACATGTGGTGGGCCACCACGTCGTGCAGCTCGCGGGCGATGCGGTTGCGCTCCTCCAGGAGGGTGCGGCGGGCACGCTCCTCGGCGGTGACGGTGGTCAGTTCGATGATCCGCGTACGCGCCTCACGGCGGCCGCGCAACGCCGTGCCGACGAGCAGGACGAACGCGGAGATCACCACGGCCGGCAGTCCGGTCGGGGAGAACGCGGCCGCGCCCTCGACGCCCTCGACCAGATATGTCGTCAGGGCCGTCAGCGCCAGCACCGCGGCGCTGACCCGGGTGGGGACCCGCAGGGCGAGCAGGAACAGCACGAGGGCGCACCCGACGATGCCCGATCCCGTCCAGGGCCACGACGGCAGGTCGTGGGCCGCGGCCGGGGACGGATTCGCGTAGGGGTGCATGGACGGGCGCGCGACGTCGCCCAGGCCCAGCCGGCCGGCCTGCGCGGCCAGGACGAACGCCGCCAGGGTCAGCCACCAGGCGGGCAGCGGACGCCACAGGGCGAGCGCGACAGCCCCGCCCTGCGCGAGGCCGAGCGCCAGGCTCAGCCCGAGGCCCAGCCGGTAGCTGTCGCCGAGTTCGCCCGCGGCCCCGAACGACAGGACGAGGGCGAACGCGCACATCAGGACGTGCGGCGACCGGCGCAGCAGCCGGGGGCGGGACAGGGGCGGCAGCGGGTCGGGGGCGAACGCCCACAGGTCGTCGCGCAGGGCCCGCGACAGCCTCCGCAGCCGACCGAGGCCGGACGCGGCCCGCGCCCCACCGGACCGCGGCACCCCGTACCCGGCCGCCGACCGGGCCCCCGGCGCCGGAACCCCGCCTCTGGCCCCGGCTTCGGGACCGGGATCGGGATCGGGATCGGGCTGGGCCTTGGGTCTGGCCTCAGGCTCGGCCGCCGGCCGGGCCCCCGGCGCCGAAACCCCGCCCCTGGCCCCGGCTTCGGGGCCGGACTGGGGTCCGGGGTCGGGATCGGGATCGGGCTGAGGCTCGGAACCGGGATCGGGCTGGGCCTTGGACCCGGCCTCGGGCTCGGCCGCCGGCCGGGTCCCCGGCGCCGGAACCCCGCCCCTGGCCCCGGCTTCGAGACCGGGATCGGGACCGGGGCCGGGGCCGGGGCCGGGGCCGGGGCCGGGATCGGGATCGGGGCCGGGATCGGGATCGGGGCCGGGATCGGGGCCGGGATCGGGGCCGGGATCGGGGCCGGGATCGGGATCGGGGCCGGGATCGGGGCCGGGATCGGGGCCGGGATCGGGGCCGGGATCGGGGCCGGGATCGGGGCCGGGATCGGGATCGGGGCCGGGATCGGGGCCGGGATCGGGATCGGGGCCGGGATCGGGGCCGGGATCGGGCTGGGCCTTGGGCTCGGCCGCCCGCCGGACCCCCAACCCCGAAACCCCGCCCCTGGCCCCGGCTTCGAGACCGGGATCGGGATCGGGCTGAGGATCGGGCTCGGCCGCCGGCCGGGTCCCCGGCGCCGGAACCCCGCCCCTGGCCCCGGCTTCGGGACCGGACTGGGGCCCGGGATCAGGCTCGGGATCGGGCTGAGGCTCGGAACCGGGATCGGGCTGGGCCTTGGACCCGGCCTCGGGCTGGGGCCCGGGCTGGGGCTGGGGCTGGGGCTGGGGCCCGGGCTGGGGCTCGGAATCAGGAGCGGGCTGGGCCTTGGGGCCGGGCTCGGGCTGGGGCCCGGACACCGCTTCGGGCTCGGTTTCCGCCTCGGGCTCGGGCTCCGCGGGAGCGGGGTCCGGCGGAGACGGGAGCGCGCTGCGGTCCGGGGTGTCGCCCTGCCGCGTCTCGTCCATCCGGGCCACCCTAAGCGGCCTCGGGGACGCCAACCCGAGCGGCCTCGGGAAAGCGGGGCGCGTTTCCGCGTCGTCCGGCGCGATGCCGTGCCGTACCGCGCGGGGGCGTGCCGCACGTTCCCGAGCCCGCTCAGGCACCGCCGGTCCCCTTCGCGCGGGTGCCGCCGGACCTGTGGACGGCCACCACGCGCGACCGGCGGCCCCCGCCCCCGCGTGGTCCCTGTTCCTGGGTGCGGAAGGCCGACCAGCAGACCGCGAGCCCCAGCGCGAACACCGGGAGCCAGACCAGCCGGGCCGCCACCCAGGCCAGGTCCTCGGGAGTGGTGTGCAGGCCGGGCAGGCGGCCCGCGAGGAGGCCGGTCGCGGTGGTCGCCATCAGCGCCGTCTGGTGCCAGAGGAAGACCGTCATCGCCGAGAGGTTCACCAGCGCCACCGCCGCCCAGACCAGGGGCCGGCGCATCGCGCGACGCAGCCGTTCGCGCAGCAGCAGGGCCAGCCCGCACTGGGCCAGGCCGAAGGTGACGGCGGCCAGCGTCGGCGGATCGAGGTTCGAGACCGCGGAGCCCGGGACGCCGACCATCGACGCCGGGTAGCCCGCCCACGCCACCAGCCCGGCCGTCGCCGCCGCGCCGCCCCCCAGCAGCACCCAGCCCGCGCGGCGGCCCTCCAGTTCGCCGCGCGTCCAGGCCGCGCCCAGCGTGTACGGCACCAGCCAGCCCGCCGCCACGTTCGCCCAGCCGAGCCAGGACGGGCCGCCGAGTCCGAAACGAACGAGGTCCACATGGAGGACGACCGCCAGCGGCCACAGCGGGTTGAGACGCGTCAGCAGCGGGGTGGCCGCCGTCAGAGCGGCGAAGACGAGCAGGAACCACAGGGGCGACAGGGCCAGCTTCACCAGGGTGCGGACCGTGCCGACATCCGCGCCGGCCGCCGACAGGCCGGCCGCCGCCACCGTCCACAGCGCCAGGAGCGCCACGACGGGCCGGAACAGCCGGACCAGGCGGCTGCGCAGCCAGGACCCGTACGGGACGCCCCGGGCGCGCGCCGAGACGTACCCCTTCGTCGCCGCGTGGCCGCCCACCAGGAAGAACACCGCAAGCGTCTGGAACGCCCAGGAGACCGGGGCCAGCCACGGCATGGAGTGCAGCGGGCTCTCGGCGCGCAGCGCGCCGCCGTCCGCGACCAGGGCGGTCACCAGCCAGTGGCCCAGGACGACGCCGAGGATCGCGAGGGCCCGCAGGGCGTCGACCGCGCGGTCCCTCCCCGCGGGGGTGGCGTCGTCGATGCGGCGGGCGGTGGCGCGCAGGGCGTCCCGTGCCGCGTGCAGGGCGTTCCGCGCCCCGTGCGGGGCGGCCGGGACGGGTGCGGGGGGAACCGGGGCCGTGGTGCGGGACGTGTGCCGGGGCTCGGGGCCGCCGGTGGCCGGGCGGGGGTGCGGTCGGGCGGTCGTCCCGGCCCGGACCGGACGCCGCGGTGTCAGGTCACGCACGGGTCACCTCCGCGGTCTCGCCGAGGACGATCCGGGCCAGGTTGGCCAGCGAGACCGAGCCCGGCGCGAAGTAGTCGCTGTGACCGCCGCCGCCCGCCGCGAAGACCCGGGCGCCGTAGGCCGGGGACACCGGGTCCGTGCCGAAGCCGACGGTGGCGCCGAACAGGTCCACGCGGGTGTGGGGCACCTCCGCGATCCAGTCGTCGGCGCCCCGGGCCGCCCAGACGCGGGCGCGGGTGTGCAGACCGGCGGCGGAGTCCACGCCCGTGCCGGGACTGCCGAACAGCACGATGTCCTGGACGTCCGCGGCGGCGGCCGCCCGGGCGCACACCACCGAGCCGTAGGAGTGGCACAGGAGCGAGATGTGGGGTGCCGTGCCCCAGGCGCCGCGCAGTTCGCGGACGAACCGCACCAGCAGCGGGGCGGCCCGGTCGGCGCGGGCGGCCGTGAGGGCGGTGGTGCTGATCGTCCGGGGGGTGTCGTAGCCGAGCCAGGCGACGACCGCGGTCCCGGCGCCCGTGGCGCGGTGCAGGGCCGACGCACCCGCGCGGAAGCGGTCGTAGGTGTCCAGCGTGGTGTCCGACCCGGGAACCAGGACCGCGATGTGCCGCGCGGTGGCCGGGTCGCCGAAGACCTCGACGGCGCGGCCCGTGCCCCGGCCGTCGTAGGCCAGGAGGTGGCGGGCCGGGGAGGCCATGGCGCGGTCCGCCGCGGCGCGCCCGCGGTCGCCGTGGGCCGCCGCCATGGCGGACGCCTCGGCGGCGTCGGCCCGGTTCGCCGCGTACGTCCCGGCGAGCGTGGCCGTCGACAGCGGGGGGAGCGACGCCGGTGCCGGCGCCGGGATCGCCGGACGCGCCGCGGCGGAGAGGGGGACGACGACGGCAGCCGCGACGAACGCGGCGAGCAGGCCGCGGCGGAAGCGGCCAGGGCGGAAGCGGCCGGCCCTGGCCCGCCCGGCGCCGGCGGTGCCCCCCTCCGCGCTCGTGACCGCGGCCGGTCCGCTCCCCCGTGTCCCCATGACGTCCTCCCCTTCCGGCGGCCCTCGTCGGACCGTTCGGGGCAGGACGCTACGGAGCGTGACACGTCGTCGGCATCACGCCGGAGGACTCACCTCGGAGGTAGCTCTCAGGTATGACGGGTATGACGGGGAGGCCGGCCGACGGGGGCGTGGGGCGGCGGCGCGGCGACCGCCTCGCCGCGCTACCAGGCCAGTTGGGCGATCTCCTCCGCCACCACCGCGCACGCGTCCGCCGCCGGGTCGATCAGCGGGAAGTGGCCGACGTCCTCGAGGAGGGTGAGGCCGACGACCTCGCCCGCCCTCGCCGCCGCCTCCGCGTAGGACTCGGCGACGGCCTGCGGGACCACGATGTCCGTACGGCCCTGCACCAGGGTCGTGGCGATGCCGGTGGGCAGCAGCAGAGCCGGGTCCGCGTGCGGCTGCCGCTCCGCGAACAGGGCGTCACCGCCCAGGAACTGGACGGTCGCACCGGCACACACCTCCAGCTTGCGGGCGATGTGGAAGTCCGCGATCGGGGCGAGCGCCACGACGCCGCGCAGCGGGGCCGGGCCGTCCGTGCGCCACGGGGAGTCCGCCGGGAGGACGTGGCGGGCCGCGGCCCAGAGCGCGAGGTGGCCGCCCGCCGAATGGCCGGTGACGACGGTGCGGCGCGCATCCGCCTGCGGGAGGGCCTCGCGGACGAGCGCCGGGAGCGCGTCCAGGGCGGCCGCGACGTCGTCGAGCGTGTCCGGCCAGCGGCCCGCGACCGGCCGTGCGCCGCTGCCCTCGCCCTCGGCCTGGGCCGGGATGAGCGCGCCCCGGCGGTACTCGACGTTCGCCACGGCGAAGCCCCGCCGGGCGAGGAAGTCCGCGAACGGGGTGAGGTGCCGGCGGTCGTAGGGCGCGCGCCATGCGCCGCCGTGCAGGACGACGACGAGGGGGGCGAGGTCGGGTGCCCCGGCCGCCGCGCGTTCCGCCTCTCGCGGGGCGTAGAAGTCGATCACCTGGTCCGGGTGGTCGCCGTACGCGGCGGTCGCGTCGGGGTCCACCGGCGCGTGCGAGAAGGCGGACGCCTCTTCCGCGGCGTCGCGGGCCGCGGCGGCCCGGGCGGACGCGTCGTCCGGTTCTGCGGCATCGCGGGGGGCGGCGTCGTCCGGCATGCTCCAACCTCTCAGCGGCAAAACGGATTTGGATACACGGTGGCCGGAAACGCAACCGGCCGTTGGCGGGGACGGTATCAGGCGGATGACGTGCGCCGGCATGGGGTTGTCACGCTCGGTGAGGGGCAAACGGACTCGCCGTTCCGTTACGGTGTGCGGCGGAAGCGTTCCGTCAGCTCAGCGCGTCCGTTCGTCGTCCGACACCCCGTTCGACGCTGTGTTCGGCGCGGTGTTCGACGCCGTGTCCGGCGCCCGGTCGGCGGCGCCCGGTCGGCGGCGTCCTTCGCGCCAGGAGGTTCCATGCCCGAGTCCGACGCCGAGGTCGAGTCCGAGTCCGACGCCGAGGTCGAGGCGTCCGCGCCCCCCGGCGAGGGGACGCCCGAACCCGGCACCGTGCGCCCCGGCGGGCGCACCGCGCGGGTCCGTGCCGCCGTACTGCGGGCGGCCGGGGACGTGCTGGCCGAGCACGGGTTCGCGCATCTGGACCTGGCGGACGTGGCGAGGCGCGCGGGCGTCGGCAAGACGACCGTGTACCGGCGGTGGGGCTCGGTGACCGCACTGGTCGCGGAGCTCCTGCGCGACATGGCCGAGCAGTCGCTGCCGCGGGTGGACACCGGCTCCGCCCTCGGGGATCTGCGGGCCAACGCGGAGCTGGTGCAGCGGACGCTGGCGGACGAGCGGCAGGGGGCGCTGTTCCGGGCGGTGATCGCGGCCGGGGTGTGCGACACGCACGCCGCAGCGGCGCTGCGGCACTTCTACGAGGTCCGGGTCGCCGAATGGGAGCCGTGCGTGACGGCGGCGGTGGCACGGGGGGAGTTCCCGGAGGGGACGGACGCCGGGGCGGTCGTACGGGCCGTGTCCGCACCGCTGTACTACCGGATGCTGACCACGGGAGCGGCACCGGACCCCGCCGACGCGCACCAGGCGGCGCGGGCGGCGGTGGCCGCCGCGGCGGCGGGGGTGTACGCGGCACCGCGGTGACGGGGTGTGCGCGGCACCGCGGTGACGGGGTGTGCGCGGCACCGCGGTGACGGGGTGTGCGCGGCACCGCGGTGACGGGGAAGCCGTGCGGCCCGGCCGACGGCCGCCGACTGTGCGCCGACCTCCCGGTGCGTCGTCGCGGGCACCGAGGACCTCCCCCGGTGCGTCGTCGCCGCCACCGGGGGAGCGCCTGTCAGGGCAGGGTCCGCGTCAGGACAGGATCCGTGCCAGGACGCGTGCCGCCCGTTCCACGTCCGCGAAGCCCACGTACAGCGGCGTGAAGCCGAAGCGCAGCACGTCCGGCGGACGGAAGTCGCCGACCACGCCGTTCTCGATCAGCCGCTTCATGGCATCGCCCGCGCCGGGGCACCGCAACGCCACCTGGCTGCCGCGCTCGGCGTGCGCCTGCGGTGTCAGCGACTCGGCCGCGCCCGCGGGGACGTGAGCCGCCACGCACTCCAGGAAGAAGTCCGTGAGCGCGAGCGACTTGGCGCGCACGGCGTCGACCGACACGCCGTCCCACACCTCCAGCGCCGCCTCCAGGGCGAGCATGGACAGGATGTCCGGGGTGCCGACACGACCGCGCACCGCGCCGGCCGCCGCTTCGTACTCCGCCCGCATGCCGAACGGCTCCGCATGCGAGTTCCAGCCCGGCAGCGGGGAGTCGAAGCGGTCCTGGAGCTCCCGCCGTACATACAGGTAGGCCGGTGAACCGGGGCCCCCGTTGAGGTACTTGTAGGTACAGCCGACCGCCAGGGCGACCCCGTGCTCGTCCAGGCCGACCGGCAGGGCGCCCGCGCTGTGGCACAGGTCCCAGACGGCCGTCGCGCCCGCCGCGTGCACCGCGGCCGTCAGGCCGGGCAGGTCGTGCAGCCGGCCCGTGCGGTAGTCGACGTGGTTCAGCAGGACCGCCGCCGTGCGGTCGGTGAGCGCCCCTGGGACCTCGGCGGGGGCCACCGGGCGCAGCGTGCAGCCCGTCATCCGGGCCGCCGAGCCGGCGATGTACCCGTCCGTCGGGAAGGTCGTGGCGTCGACCAGGATCTCGTCCCGGCCGCTCGCGCCGCTCCCGCCGTCCCGGGCCATGCGGACCGCCGCCACCAGCGCCTTGAAGACGTTGACGCTGGTGGAATCGCCCACCACGATCTGCCCGGGCGCCGCCCCGACCAGCGGGGCTATCCGGTCGCCGATCCGTTCCGGGGCCGTCCACCAGCCGCTCTCGTCCCAGGAGCGGATCCGCAGCGATCCCCACTGCCTGCGGACGACGTCCTCCATCCGGCCCGGCACGACCGCCGGCAGCGCGCCCAGCGAGTTGCCGTCCAGGTAGACCACGTCGTCGAGCACGAACCTCTCGCGCAGCCCGGCCAGCCGGTCGGCTGCGTCCAGTTCCTTCGCCTTCGCGGCCAGTTCAGACATGCGACCGCGCCGTCCACAGCTCGGGGAACACGCCCTTCTGCGCCCGCTTCTCCAGCCACGCCACCCCGGCGGAGCCACCCGTGCCCTGCTTGGCGCCCATCGCGCGCCGGGTGGCCATCAGGTGGTCGTTGCGCCAGCGCCACACCAGCTCGGCCACATCGGTCAACGCCTCGCCGAGGCGGGCGAGTTCATGCGTCCCGTCACCGGAGTAGATGGCCGCCCAGACCGCCTCCACCTCCTCCGACGGCTCGTGGCGGAGGGACGGGTCGCGCCGCAGCACCGCGTCCGGGACGGCGTGCCCGCGCCGGGCCAGCAGCCGCAGCACCTCGTCGTACAGACTGGGCTCGTGCAGCGCCTTCTCCAGCTCGGCGTGCACGCGGGGCGCGCCGCGGTGCGGAACGAGCATGGACGCGGACTTCTCACCGAGCAGGAACTCCATGCGGCGGTACATCGCCGACTGGAAGCCGGAGCCCTCGCCGAGGGCGGAACGGTAGGAGTTGAACTGGGCGGGCGTCAGTTGCGCGAGCGGCCGCCAGGACGCGTTCAGCGCCTCCATCTCCCGTACGGACCTCTTCAGCGCGTCGATCGCCGCCGGCACCCGGTCCTCGCGCAGCGCGCGGGCCGCGGTCTCCCATTCGTGGACGATGACGGTGAACCACAGCTCCATCACCTGGGTGGTGACCAGGAAGACCATCTCTCCGGGGTCGTCGGAGAGGGTGTGCTGGAGGTGGGTGAGCACGTCCGCGCTGACGTAGTCCTCGTACGGCGTCGTGCCCTGGAAGTCGAGATGCGGGGTCTCGGGCTCCTGCGTCTCCGGGGTCTCCTGGGACTGGTGAGCCTGGTGGGACATCGCTGTCTCCTGTATGTGCTTCGGGTAGCGGTCCGCCCCTGCCGATGCTGGCACGGGGGCCCCGGTCCCCACACCGGCATCCTGCGCAATGACCCCGGCCACCGCAAGGCCCGCCGAGCGGGGGGCGCCGTGCCGGTCCGCCGGAACGGCCGGCTTGCGCTGGAGTGCGCTCCAGGTCGTAGCGTCGCGGACATCGCGGCGCACGAGCCCCGTGTCACCCGATGCCCCGCCCGAGATGCCGAGCGGTGGAGTCCGTCGCTAGATGGACGAGGGGCTTCGTGCCGTCCGGACGACCGACGAGCGTGCAGCGAAAGGCTGGGACACGGCATGCAGAAGCGCAGCCTGCGGGATCTTCAGGTATCGGCCATCGGACTGGGATGCATGGGCATGTCAGCCTTTTACGGATCCACCGACCGGGAGGAGGGGATCGCGACCATCCGGCGCGCCCTCGACCTCGGGGTGGACTTCCTCGACACCGCACAGATGTACGGGCCGCTCACCAACGAGTCACTCGTCGGCGAGGCGATCCGGGGGCACCGCGACGCGTACGTGATCGCGACGAAGTTCAACTACCGGATGGACAACGCCCTGCCCGGCGACATGAGCACGGTCGGCCCGCAGGACGGCTCGGCCGAACACGTCCGCAGCTCGGTCCACGGCTCGCTGGAGCGTCTGGGGACCGACCGCATCGACCTGTACTACCAGCACCGGGTCGACCCGAACGTGCCCATCGAGGAGACGGTCGGCGCACTGGGCGAGCTGGTCGCCGAGGGCAAGGTGCGCTGCATCGGGCTGAGCGAGGCGAGCGCGGAGACCATCCGGCGCGCCCACGCCGTGCACCCGATCACCGCGGTGCAGAGCGAGTACTCGCTGTGGTCACGGGACGTGGAGGCCGAGGTGCTGCCCGCCTGCCGGGAGCTGGGCATCGGCTTCGTACCGTACTCGCCGCTCGGACGCGGCTTCCTCGCCGGGCGGTTCACCTCGCCGGACGAGCTGGACACGAACGACTGGCGCCGGGAGAACCCGCGATTCCAGGACGCCAACCTGGAAGCGAACCTGCGGCTGGCGGCAAAGGTGAAGGAGATCGCCGCCGAGAAGGACGTGACCCCGGCCCAGCTGGCCATCGCCTGGGTACTGGCCCGGGGCGAGCACCTGGTGCCGATCCCGGGCACCAAGCGCCGCACCTACCTGGAACAGAACGCCGCCGCGGTCGACATCGCACTGACCGAGGACGACCTGGCACGCATCGACGCCGAACTGCCCGAGGCGGCGGGTGAGCGGTACGACGAGGAGGGGATGCGAGCCGTCAACCGCTAGTGACGGCCTCCCGCTACTTCGGTGCGATGGCTTTGATCCAGTCCTCGACGGCGAGCACATCTGCCCACTGCGGGAACAGCTTTTCGGTGAGCATCCGATGCACCTCGGGGTCGGTGTCGAGGCAGGCATCCGCCAGGACGGTGAGGCCGAAGTCCAGGTCGATGGCGTGCCAGAGCGTGGACAGCACTACAGCGCTGGTGGCGATACCGGTGAGAACGAGGCTGTCGACATCGCGCGCCCTGAGCACCAGGTCGAGGTCGCTGCCCGAGAACGCGCTCCCCCGCCTCTTGGTGACCACGACGTCCCCCTGCTGGGGCGCGACGTCGTCATGGATCTCGGTGCCAGGGGCCCCCTCGGTGAACAGGCCGGCCCGCACGGCGTTCGTCATCACCCTGTTGCGGGGGCTGACTTCCGGATCGCCGGGCCGTAAGCCGAGCACCACGTAGATCACGGTGATACCTGCCGCCCGGGCACCGTCGATCGCTCTGCGCAAGCGCGGCAGATATCCGGAACCGTCATCGGCGACGGCCACGACGTCCCGTTGGACGTCCATCACCAGAAGTGCGCTGTTCGCCATGCCTGCCGTCCCTTCTCCGTCGGGAAACAGGAGCAAGTCTGGTCGATCGAGCGAGCCGCGGTGGAGGCTTCGGAGATCCTCGCGGCGTCGCGCCGCAGTGCGCCCACGACCGGTGTACGGCGCGAGGGCGAGGGGGGCGGGTGTCACTGCCGTTTGGCACGATGGCGATCATGAGTCACACCCTCGCGTACTCCACCGCGGACAAGGCCCACGTCCTGGCCTATCTGGGCAGCAAGGGCAATCTGAACGCAGACCAGCGGCGCCGCCTCGACGGGATGCGCAAGGCCGCGCGGGCCGCGCAGGACGACCTCGACCGCCAAGGCGTCGACTGGGCCCTGTCCGTCCCCGACGCCCTCGACCACCTCATCGCCGGGCGCACCGACTCGGATGCACTGTGCGCGGGCAACGCCTACAACTGCGCCGTGCAGCACATCATCGACCACAACGCGTCCGACCCGATGCGCCTGGGCACCTACGCGAAGCCCTCGACGTTCTTCGGCCTGGTCGACGACGAGATGCGACGCCTCGGCGTACCCGCCGACCTGCTGCCCCACGGCTACCTCTACGGCGGGCTGCCCGCCGGCTTCCCGTCCCTACCGCACCCGATCGACGGCTACCCCGCCGTCGGCCATCTGCCGCTCGCCAAGGCCAAGCCCGCCGCCGAGGCCTACCGCGCCGTCCTGGACCGGATGGCTGCCGACTTCCGGTACGACGTCCAAGAGCTGATCGACAACCTGGAGACCGAGCACAACGAGGGGGAGTACGCCACGAAGAACATCGGCTGGTACACCCAGGACACCCTCTTCTTCAATCTCACCTGACCGACCGCCCTGCCTCTGGTGACCGTCAAGCCCGGCCGGGGATCGGGTGCCTGACGTCGAGGGGAACATCCGCAGCCCCACGCAGGGTGCATCCCGATACGGGCATCTTCCGGAGGCTCGCCCAGCGGGCGACGCCGAGGCACGTCTGCCGCTCCCTCGCCGCGCGCATCCAGCCGCGCAGCCGGGCCGGCTCCATCCGTCCTCGACCCCTTCCCCGACCGAGACGCTGCCCGCCCGTCATGGCCATGTGCGCTCGATGCGGTCGTGTCGCACCGCGTAGGCCGCCGGACCGCCCTTCACGACAGCCCGGTGGATCGCCTCACGGCGCGCGACGAGCCGTTCGACCATCTCCACGCTGCGAAGCTGCTGGTTGTCGAGGTAGAAGAGCACCGCCTCGCGCTCCATGACAGGCTGGATCTCCAGGTCCCGGGTCTTGATCCGCCCGTCCTTCGAGAGCGGGACCCAGGACCGGTCGAGACCGTGAGCGATCCACTCCTCGTCGGGAACGTCCTGCCCGTCGTTCGTGAAGACGTCTCCGATGCGGTGAACAGTCCACCCGCAGGCTCTCAGTCCCTCGGCGACACGACGACCGAGATTCCGGTCGAGGAAGAACTCAGGCGGCAAGGTGCACCACTGCTTGGCAGAGCGCATGCACCTGCTCAGGCGTCATGTCGTAGTCGTACGCGATGTCCTCGACACTCTCTCCGGCCTCCCACAGGTCGGTGATGGCTTTGACCGTGACCCGGTTGGCGGCCACCACGGGAAGACCGTGGCCGAACCTCGGATCGATCACGACGGGAACAGAGTCCGGGTACTGCCTCAGCTGCAGGCTGGAGGGGAAGTCGTCGCCCGGCTCCCAGGTGAGGTACCGGAGGTAGTCGGAGACCACCTCCTGGATGGGGACCTGGCCGTCACGGGCCCTACGAAGGTCCCCCCAACCATGTTCGATGAAGATGTCCACGCCGTCCGTGGCGATCCGCTTGCACACGAGGCCGTAGGGGGTGTCGAAGGCGTCCCGTACGGCGGCGGCCGCTTCCCTGATCTCGCTCATGCGGAGCCCCAGGGAGCGCAGGGAGCGAAGGACGTGCGCCTCGGCCACCGCGATGAAAGGCACCGAAGGCTGTCCCTTCCGTGCCGGCTCCACCTGGTGGACCAGGGGTGCTCCGGCGGCCCTGCCCTTCAGCCACGAGGTGAGGGTCGACTGGGGAATCTCAAGGTAGGAGGCCGTTTCTGCGGGTGTCAGCAGACCGTCCTTGAACCTGTCGACCATGCCCCACCTCCTCCTGATGCCGGGTTTCGCATCGTCCCACATCGACCCTCCCACCTGCGGGGCAACCGCACACCCACCCACCGACTCAGCCGGCCGCACGAAGGCGGTTACCGGCTCGGCAGTCCCGGCAACGTCCCGGCTTCGGCGCGCGAAACGCGCGGTCGCAGCCGTCGCAGGTCTGGAAGGGCGGCGCGGCCGGACGGTCCAGAGGGTGCGGCGACGCGGGTGGGGCGGGCAGGGGTGTCTCCCGCAGGCGGAAGGCGAGGATGCCTGCCGGGCGAGCACGGAAACGGTCGGGGAGTCCGGCGGTGAGCAACTCGGTGATCTCGGGTGCCTCGACGCCTGCGGCGAGCCACTGGGAGACGGCCGGCGCGAGTCGTTCAGCCTCCTGCCCGGACAGGACCAGCCGTGGATCGACCCGGCGCAGGGCGGCGAGCACGGCGACGGCCCGCGGATCGGCGTCGGCGACGGCGTCGGCGAGCGGGGTCGGCGTCTGCCTCTCGGCCTGCGCGGGCACGTGCGCCGTTTCCCGCACGGTCGCGGCGGACGGGGACGTCGCCCCCACGACGGCGGGCTGTTTCCGGTGTCGGCGCGGCTTCGGCGGCTCGGGCAGCCCGTCCGGATCCGGGCCACCGCCGGGGACGTCGTGGAAGTACGTGCGGGTACGGATCCGCCCGGTGGGCAGGCGCTCGCGGCGGCGCTCCAGGTATCCGGCCGTTTCGAGTTCCCTGAGCGCCCGCGAGATCAGGACCTCGCCCTCGGTGAAGTGCTCGCACAGGGCGGCGATGGTCACGGGGGAGCCGTCGGGAAGGGAGAGGATGTAGGCAGCGACGCCGACCGTGACCGCACTGCCGCGCCGCTGCGCGAGGGCGTTCGAGATCACCGTGAAGTCGGCCGTGAGCCGGGTGCGGACGTGGATCACGCCGGAGGTCGGAGCTCCGGCGCCGGCGCGCAGGCGCGCGTTAGACTGCGGGTCAGCCATCGGGAAGGTCTTCGCTTCCTGAACGGTCAGGCCCTCGATCGGGATGCCAGTCCCGGCCGGGGGCCGTCGTCTGTGTGCGGTTGTCGCGGCGAACGTAACCGCCCGTGTCCCGCCCCGGCAAGCCGGTCACTCGGACGGGTGACACGGGCCGTGCGGTCGGGGAGGGTGGGTGGGCGGGTGGTTCTTTCCCCCGGTTCTTCGGGGAGGTCAGCGGCCCACCGAGCCCTCGCGGACAAGGATCCGGCGGACCCGGGAGACGGCCGGTGACCGGGACCCGGCCGGCTCAGGCGCGGTGGCGCCCGGCCTTCACCTCACCTATGAACACCGCCCAGGAGCCGGTCTCGAAGGACAGAGCGGGACCGTGCGGGACCTTGCTGTCACGGACGGGGACGATGCCGGGGAACCCGTCGGCCACCTCTACGCAGTTGCCGCCCTCCTGATTGCTGTAGCTGCTCCTGCGCCACGCGACGCCGTTCAGATCGGGACGGAACCTTCGCTCCACGGTGGTTGCCCTCCATCACAGAGCGGATCATGTCGAGCGACATGAGCGGGGGCAGGGCTGCCGCCCGTAGCCGATCGTAGGTCAAGGAAAACCTCCTGACCTCGGCCGGATCCTCGATGAGTTGGCCGTGGTGCGCACCTTCCGTGTAGGCGGCTTCCGAGCCTTCGTACAGTGTGAGAATCGTCAGCGAGCCGCCCATCGCACCGTGCTCGCCTTGGTCGAACGGCAGGACCTGCACGGTGATATGAGGTTCCGCTGCGGCCTCAAGCAGTCGCTCCAACTGCTCACGCATCACCGCAGCGCCACCGACCGGCAGCAGGTTGTCCGCGCCGAGGGCGGCGTCGAGCGCGCGGGCCAGTCCCAGTGTCGGTTTCGCGCCGGAGGCCCGCTCGATCTGGGTGATGCGGGTGCTCACCACATGGGTCGTCCTGCCGAGTTCGGCCTGGGTCAGTCCGGCCGCCGTACGGAGTCTGCGTACCCGTGCGCCGAACAGCGCCGCCATCGACGTACTGGGGTCAATTCCGTTGGCCAAGGCGTCACTTCCGTTCCTTACGGCCCGAAAGGTAAGGCCGCGTCACCTTCCGAGCGCAGGGCCGCGCGACGACTCTTGAGTACGGAACGTGACGACTCGCGCACATCGCGGGACGTCCCAGGGCTTGACAGGCAAGGACGGACACACCGTGCTGACAGGAACGACCACCGTCTCGGGCGAAGAACCGCGCGAAGAACCGCGCTGGAGCACCGAACGCCCCGCGGCGGAAGCCGTCGCGTCCGACGGCGGAGGAACCGAACGCAAGGAGGTCACCGCGCAGTTCGCCTCCTCGCCCCGAGGCGCGCGGCTCGCCCGGCGCTTCGCCGTGCGCGGCATGGAGGCGTGGGGGCACCCGCCGGTGTCGGACCTGTCGTGCACGATCGCTCTCGTCGTCGGCGAACTCGCCGCGAACGCCGTACGGCACGGACGCGTCCCGGGGCGCGACGTCCGTCTGCGGCTCTGCCTCGACGAGGTGGCGGGCCTGGTCCGGATCGAGGTCGCCGACGCCGCGGCCGCGAAACGGCCGCCTGCCGCCCCGCCTTCGTCGTACCCCGACGGCGAGTCGGGTCGCGGACTGCTCCTGGTCGACGCCCTGGCACTGCGCTGGGGCTGGACATCTCGTCATCCCGTGGGCAAGACGGTATGGGCGGAGTGCGCCGTGCAGGCGTGGACGTCCCGGGCCCTCGTCCGCAAGTGACAGACTGCGTGCATGACGACGCACAAGAACCTGCTCGGCGGCCCGGAACCGACGTACCTGCCGGAGAACGAAGAGGCGTACCGCCTGCTGGGCGAGGAGTCCCGGTCCCCGGCCGAGGTCGCCGCGAAGCACCCCACGTTCTCGCTCGCCTGGGCGATGCTCGCCGACGACGCCTTCGAGGCGGGGCGCGTGGTCGAGTCGTACGCGTACGCGCGCACCGGCTACCACCGCGGGCTGGACGCGCTGCGCCGGGCCGGATGGAAGGGACACGGCCCCGTCCCGTGGAGCCACCGGGCCAACCAGGGGTTCCTGCGCTGCCTCGCCGCCCTCGCCCGTGCCGCCGGCGCGATCGACGAGAAGGAAGAGGCCGAGCGCTGCCGGCAGTTCCTCCAGGACAGCAGCGCCGAGGCGTACGCCGAGCTGAAGCCGTAGTCGTCACGACGGAGACGGCTGTGCCGCCGGGCCCGCACCGACCGCGTGATCGGCCTCTGCTGGTGTTCGCGTACCCGTCGGCGAAGATCGGGAACGCCGTCACGAAGCTCGACCGGCGCCGGAGGCCTTGGGGCCACCGCGGCCGCGGGGTTCCAGGGGCGGGGCCGTCACGCAGCCGTGCGTGCGGCATTCCGGGTGGCGGCACTCCGGTGCCGGGCGGCGCACCGTCGCGAAGGCCAGCACCGCACCGGCCACCAGGATGCCCGCGCACAGCGGCATCGCCCGGCGAAAGGCCGCGTCGAACGCGTCCGCCGAGCGGTAGGCCTCCGGGCCCATCCCGGTGAGCACCGGCAGCGCGGCCACCGCGACCAGGCCGGCCGCGCGGGCCGCCGCGTTGTTGATGCCGCTGGCCAGGCCCGCCCGGGCGGTCTCCACCGAGGCGAGCACGGTGGCGGTCAGCGGCGCGACCAGGACGACCATGCCCGCCCCCATCACCAGCAGGGCCGGCAGGACGTCGACGGCGTAGGAGGCGTCCGTGCCGACCCTCAGCATCAGCAGCAGCCCGGCCGCACACAGCAGCGGCCCGACGGTGAGCGGAATGCGCGGGCCGATGCACTCGGCGAGCGCACCGGAGCGGGCGGAGAAGAGCAGCATGAGGACGGTCGTGGGCAGCAGGGCCGTCCCGGCCTGGAGTGCCGAGTAGCCCGACACCACCTGGAGTTGGAGCGCGGTGAGGAAGAAGAAGCCGCCGAAGGCCGCGTAGACGCAGAGGGTCACCAGGTTGACCGCGGTGAACTGGCGGGACCCGAAGATGTCCGGCGGCATCATCGGGTCGGCGCGGCGCCGCTCGACGTACACGAAGGCGACCGCGGCGGCCACGCCCGTGACCGCCGTGACGGCCACGGCCACCGAGCCGTGGCGGGCCTCGATCAGGGCGTAGGTCACCAGGGCCAGGGCCAGGGCTCCGAGGGCGGCGCCGAGCACGTCGAACCGGCCGTGCACCCTGCCGTCCGCCGACTCCGGTACGTGCCGGACGGCGACGGGGACGCAGACCAGTGCCACCGGGACGTTGAGGAGGAAGACCCAGCGCCAGCCGGGACCGTCCACCAGCCAGCCGCCGAGGAACGGGCCCACGGCGGCACCGATGCCCCCGAAACCGGACCAGAGGCCGACCGCCCGCGCCCGGTCGTCCGGGTGGAACGACGCCTGGATCAGCGCCAGGGAGCCGGGGGTGAGGAGCGCGCCGCCGATGCCCTGCAGGGCGCGGGCGGCGATGAGCACGCCGGCGGTGGGGGCGAGGCCGCACAGGAGCGAGGCGGTCGCGAACCAGACGACGCCGAGGACGAACACCCTGCGGCGGCCGAAGCGGTCGCCGAGGGCGCCGCCCAGGAGAATCAGACCGGCGAGCGTGACCAGGTACGCGTTGACGGTCCACTGGAGCGCGGCGAGACTCGCGTCGAGGTCGCGGCCGATCCTGGGCAGGGCGACATTGACGACGGTGGAGTCCAACATCGCCATGCCGGAGCCGAGCACGGTCGTCAGGAGGACCCATTTCCCCTGGGGGGAACCGATCCTGACCGCAGGGCCCTGCCGTTCGGCCATAGCCATGGGGGGATCATCCCGCGCCGGCCGCCCTCGGGCCAGACGTGCGACGAGCCCGGCTCCGCGGGGGCGCCGGGCTCGTCGGGGGTGCCGTCACTTGATCCTGGTGCCGGTGGACCGGAGGTTGGCGCACGCCTCGAGGACCCGCTTGGCCATCGACGCCTCCGCCAGCTTGCCCCAGCTGCGCGGGTCGTAGGTCTTCTTGGAGCCGACCTCGCCGTCGACCTTCAGGACGCCGTCGTAGTTCTTGAACATGTGGTCGGCGACCGGGCGCGTGAAGGCGTACTGGGTGTCCGTGTCGATGTTCATCTTGACCACGCCGTTCTCCAGCGCGGTCAGGATCTCCTGCTCGCTGGAGCCGGAGCCGCCGTGGAAGACGAAGTCGAACGGCTTGCTGTCGGTCGGCCTGCCGTACTCGGCGGCGACGCCCTCGTTCAGCTCCTTCAGCAGCTCGGGGCGCAGGACGACATTGCCCGGCTTGTACACGCCGTGCACGTTGCCGAACGACGCGGCCAGCAGGTAGCGGCCCTTCTCGCCCAGACCCAGCGCCTCCGCCGTACGGATCGCGTCGTCGACCGTGGTGTACAGGGAGTCGTTGATCTCGTGGGAGACGCCGTCCTCCTCACCGCCGGTGGGGGTGATCTCCACCTCGAGGACGATCTTCGCGGCGGCGGCGCGGGCCAGCAGCTCCTGCGCGATCTGCAGGTTGTCGGCGAGCGTCTCGGCGGAGCCGTCCCACATGTGGGACTGGAACAGCGGGTTCTCGCCGCGGGCCACGCGCTCCTCGGAGACCGCGAGCAGCGGACGTACGTAGCCGTCCAGCTTGTCCTTCGGGCAGTGGTCCGTGTGCAGCGCGACCGTGATGTCGTACTTCGCGGCGACGATGTGCGCGAACTCGGCCAGGGCGACGGCGCCCGTGACCATGTCCTTCTTGTGCTGGCCGCCCAGGAACTCGGCGCCACCCGTCGAGATCTGGATGATGCCGTCGCTCTCGGCCTCCGCGAAGCCGCGCAGGGCAGCGTGCAGGGTCTGGGAGGAGGTCACGTTGATGGCCGGGTAGGCGAACTTGCCGGCCTTCGCCCGGTCCAGCATCTCGTTGTAGACCTCGGGGGTTGCGATGGGCATCTGTCCGCTCCTTGTATGTGCGGGTCTCGTACTGCGGTACGAACGGGACTGCTGCTTACGGCCCTGACCTAGGGGGGTGCGACGTCATCGTCGGCCCCATCTTTCCAGACGTGACCCGATGCTCAGGTCACAGTTCCGACGTGTGGACGGCCTCCTCCGCAGGGCGCTCAGTCGAGACCCAGCTCGTCCTTCGCATAGGCGAAGCGGTAGGGGACGCCGGCGCCTTCCTGGATCTTCTCGGCCGCGCCCGTGGCCCGGTCGACGATCGTCGCGACGGCCACCACCTCGGCGCCGGCCTCGCGCACCGCCTCCACCGCGGTCAGCGGGGAGCCACCGGTGGTGGAGGTGTCCTCGACGACCAGGACCCGGCGCCCCTTGATCTCCGGCCCCTCCACGCGCCGCTGCAGGCCGTGCGCCTTCGCGGCCTTGCGGACGACGAAGGCGTCGAGCCGCTTCCCGCGCGCGGCGGCCGCGTGCAGCATGGCGGCCGCGACCGGGTCCGCGCCCATGGTCAGCCCGCCGACCGCGTCGTAGTCGAGGTCGGCGGTCAGGTCCAGCAGCACCTGGCCCACCAGCGGGGCGGCCTCCCCGTCGAGGGTGATGCGGCGCAGGTCGACGTAGTAGTCGGCCTCCAGGCCCGAGGAGAGGGTGACCTTGCCGTGCACCACGGCCTTGTCCTTGATCTGCTGCAGCAGGGCGCCGCGTGTGCCTGGCGGCATTACTGCGTAGACGTCACTCATACCGGTCAGCTTAAGGGCGGCGCTCACCCCCGGGACTCCCGCGGCTCACAGCCGGCGCCATGTCCAGGTGGTCGCGGTCTCCAGCGGCTCGATGGGCGTGACCAGGCGCGGAAGGGTGTTCAGACCGTCGGGGGGACCGGTCTGCGGCTCCACGCACACCGCCTCCGGCTGCTCGTCGTACACCACCACCCACTCCTCGCGGCTGGTGACCGCCAGCTCCAGCCGCCCCGGCCAGGTGAGGGTGACGTCGACGCCGCCGGGCATGCCGAAGCAGTCGTCCCAGGGGCCGGGCGTGGGATCGATGCGGTTCCCGGTGGGCAGGTGGTCCTCCCCGCGCTCCTCCTGCCAGGCGGGGCTGAAGGCGATGCGGACGTCCTCGCCGTCCAGGGTGCGGTTGAACCAGGGGTGCCAGCCGGCCTGGGCGGGGAACGAGGAGTCGTACGTCTCCACGGACATGGTGAGCGTCAGCGAGTCCTCGGTGAGCGCGGCGAGCTGGGTGACGCGGCCCGGGTAGGGCCAGGGGGCGGCCAGGTCGTAGGTGAGGACGGCCTCGGTCCGCCCGGCGCGGGCCACGCGCCAGGCACCGTCGCGGACGGTGCCGTGGATGGCGTGCGGCGGGGAGTTGAGGGGCATCCGGTGGAGCTTCGCACCGTCGCGGAACCGGCCGTCCCGCATCCGCCCGCACCAGGGGGCCATGGGGAAGCATCCGAACCGCTCACCCTGGCGCAGCAGCTCCGCGCCGCCCACGCGCAGACTCCGTACGCGCCCGCCGTTGCCCGGCGCCAGCACGACTTCCGCGTCCCCTGCGGTCAACGTGATCTCGTCGTCGCTCACGTGGCCGACCCTACTGGGCCGATCGGGCCGATCGGGCCGATCAAGAGGGCGTGGGCCCGCGGCCCGGCCGTCCGGCGCGGTCGGCGCGGTCGGCGGTGGCTGCCGGCCGGCGACGAGGGCTCCCGCGCGCTCAGCGACGTCGGCGCAGCAGCCGGCCCGCGACGATCGCCGTCGCCACGATCAGGGCCGCCGCCGGGGCCGCCCAGCGGAGGGTCGCGGTGGCGGCGGCGGGCTCGGCGGAGGGGACGGGCGCGTACCGGCCGCGCGGGGGCGCGTGATCGACCTCCTCGGCGCTGCGGCCGATCATCGTGCGCCGGGCGTGCGCCGCCTCGGCGGGCGGCTCTGCCGCGCCGCCGTCCGGTCCCTCCTCGTCGGCGAGGGGGTCGAGGGGCGACGGGGGAACCTCGGCGTCGAAGACCGAGGGAGCCGAGGGCTCCTCCGCCGAGGGAGCCGAGGGCTCTTCCGCCTCCTGCGCGGGCGGTTCCGCCGCCGCCTGCCCGGCCTCCGCGGCGGACTCGCCGGCAGCCTCACCCGTAGCCTCCGCGGCGGACTCCCCCGCAGGCCCACCCGTAGCCTCCGCGGCAGGCTCACCGGCAGCCCCCGCCGCAGGCTCCTCGACAGGCTCGCCGGCGGTCTCTGCGGCAGGCTCCCCGGCGGGGACCTCATCCGGCGTCGCCCCGGCCTCGGCTCCCCCGCGCCCGGCCCCGGCCTGCTCCTCCGGCACGGCCTCACGAGCGACCGGCTCCTCCGGCGCGGCCTCACGAGCGGCGGGCTCCCCGGCAGGGGCCTCATCCGGGGTCGGCCCGGCAGGGGTCTCATCCGGCGTCGGCCCGGCGGCGGACGAGTCCGGCGTCGGCCCGCACAGGTTCTCCGCGAACCGGCCCAGCAGCCGGGCCCCCGCCGAGGCCACCGCCTCCTCGGGCAGTTCCGCGATCCGGCCGTCGCCCGTCGCCGTCCCCGTGAACACCACCGTCGCGCCGCCCTCGGCCGCCAGCACGCGTACGGACAGGGACAGCTCCACCGTGCCCGTGCCACGGGCCTCCGACGCCTCGCCCTGCGCGGTGAACGAGCCGTCGCCCCGCTCCGCGACCCGCAGCGTGCCGCGGTAGGTGATCGTGTGGCCGCCGACGCGCACCTTCAGGCGGCCGGCGACGGGCCGAGTGCCCGCGTCCTGGTGCAGCCCGGGGATCGCCCGGGCCACCCGGGCGGGATCGGCCAGCGCCTCCCTGAGCCGCTCGGCGGGAACCGGAACGAACACCTCATGCTTCATGTCGGCCGAGCCTACCCAGCACGGCCCGAACCGCACCCTTCCTCCGTGGTATTCGCACCGCGGGCCGCCGCCCGGGTCAGTCGGCGTACCTCGGGTGCACCAGCGTCGAAGGGGGCAGCCCCCGCACCCGGGTGCGCGAGGCGGCCCGCGCGTCCGCCCGCAGGGACGCCCGGGTCAGCGCGCCCAGCCGCTGCTCGCGCGGGTCAAGGGTCAGCGCCGGAGGGGTACGGGCCGCCAGCACGAAGCCCCAGTCGCGCGGGGCCCGGGATCCGTTCGGCGAGCGGTCGGGCCCGGCCGCGAAGCCGGAGGCGCGCCCGCCGACGCGATAGGGGACCGTGCGCAGGTCCGCCGCCCGTATCGTCGCCTCGACCGTCCAGAAGACCCACGGGCGGGATGTCACCGGGCCCGCGTGCACCACCAGGCGGCCGCCGGGCGCCAGGGCGCGGCGGGCCAGGCCGTAGAACTCCTGCGAGTAGAGCTTGGCGCTCGCCGTGATGCCCGGGTCGGGAAGGTCCGCGACCACCACGTCGTACGCCCGCCGCGTGCTCCGGAGCCCGCAGAACACGTCCGCCGTGCGCACATGGACGCGCCGGTCGGCGAGGGCGTGGCGGTTCAGGGCCGACAGGGCCGGGTCGTGGCGGGCCAGCCGGGTCACCGCCGGGTCCGGTTCGATCACGTCCACCCGTGTCACCCCCGCGTACCGCAGCACCTCGCGCACCGCGAGGCCGTCACCGCCGCCGAGGACGAGCACCCGCGTGTGCGGGCCGCCGCTCATCGCGGGGTGCACGAGCGCCTCGTGGTAGAGGCGCTCGTCGCGGCCGCTCACCCGCAGTCGGCCGTCGAGGAACAGGCCGAGCGGACGGCCGTGGGTGCCGCCGGTGAGGACCACCTCCTGGACGCCGGTCCGCAGTGCGACCCGCACGTCCCCGCCGTACACCGCCTGGCGTGCCGCCCGTTCGAAGTCGTCGACCATCACGGCCGCCGTGGCGAGCAGGCCCAGCACGACGATGTTGGCGACCAGGAGCAGCCAGCGGCCGCGCCGGCTCAGGTCGCGGCGGAACAGCCCGAGGACCAGCGCTCCGCCCGCGACCGCGTTGACCGCGCCGGTGAGCAGGGCGCCCGTCAGCTGACCCAGCAGGGGGAGCAGGAGAAAGGGGAAGGCGAGGCCGCCGACCAGCGCGCCCACGTAGTCCGCCGCGAACAGGTCGGCGACCGCTCCGCCCGCGTCCTGGCGGCGGATGCGCTGGATCAGCTCCATCAGCAGCGGAACCTCGGCGCCGATGAGCAGGCCGATCGCCAGCGAGAAGGCGGCCAGCAGGCAGCGCGGCCCGGCCGACCACGGTCCGCCCCAGTCGCCGGTCCAGGCGAAGACCGCGTACAGGGCCATCGCGCTGCAACCGCCGATGAGTGCGAGCGCCGCCTCGACCGCGCCGAAGCCGGCCGCGGCACGGCAGCGCAGCCGCTTCGCGGCGAGGGAGCCGACCCCCATCGCGAAGACCATCACGGACAGCACGACGGATGCCTGGGTGACCGAGTCACCCATCAAGTAGGAGGCCAGGGCGACGAGTTCGAGCTCGTAGACGAGACCGCAGGCCGCGCAGACGAACACGCCGGCGAGGACGAGGAACCGTCCGGTGCCGGGGCGCACGGGCAGCCACGCCTGGCTCTGGCCGCTCTCACCCCAGGAGACGGGGGCGCCGGGCGGAGCGGGCGCGTGCGGTTCGATCACGGTCGGAACGCTACGTCACGCCTGCGCGGGGCTTCGTCACCCACACGTGTGGTCCTGCGGGGTTGTGGGGCACCCGGCACGGCCGTACCCCTCCTCATGCGCGAGAGGGACTCAGTCGCGCCTCCGAGCGGTCCGGGTGTGCCGTCGGCGCCCTCACGCCCACCCGAGTCCGCGTCGCCACCAACTGGCCGTCCTGGGGGTAGGCGTGCCAGGTGCGCCAGTGGACCTGGCCCTCGTGGTAGTGGGCCAGCATGGCCGTGAACGCGTGCGGGCTGCCGGGGAAGACGCCGGCCAGGCCGTGGGGATGGTCGGAGACCAGGGCCAGCAGTTCCTGGGCGCGGCCCGCGAAGGACCGGGGAGACATCACCTCCACCCGGGCCGCGAACTCGTACTCCCAGTCGCCGACCCGTTTGGCGACGCCCAGGGGCAGCGGACTGCTGGAGCCCGCGATGCACGCCACCGTCTCCGAACAACTGCCCCGCTCCTCCTCCAGGAGGACCTGGTGGGATGCGCCGAGGAGTCTCAACTGGAGTTGCGCGCCGGCAAGTTCCAGGTCGAGTGTGGCGAGTGCCGGCAGCGGCTCGCGGCCCAGGGCCCAGGCGAGGTCGGCCGCGCGCGTGTCGGTGTAGGAGGTGTTCAGGGTCGTGAGCATGGATCGGCTCCGCTAGCACGCAAAAGTGGGGAGGGATTCCGGCGCACCCCGGCCGGGCACCGCGGGTGCGGCCGGCTCAGCCGGTCGGGCACGACGTCCGGGTCGGCCCGGTCGGGCGGAACGCCTGCGGGTCGGTGGCCGCAGGGCGTCCGGGGGGCTGCATTGGTGGTTGAGAGGGAATCATGAACTGTGGCGCCCCCACAGCGTTTTTACCCAAGTTCGTAGGGTTTCCATCCCACCGAGGGCTCAACAGAGCAATTGTTCAACTATGTTGTGCGCCGGGAGTGTTGATATGCGCGCTGTACGCCCCCTTGTGACGGGTCGTTGGGAGCGCACCTGGCGCGCAGCGCCCCGGCATGCGCCTACGCGCTCCCTCTGCCGGGTGATCCGGTCTCGGACGGCTGACGAGTCGCGCGGCGCACAGGCCGAGTGCCCGCCGGCATACCTCCCGGCGGGCACTCGGCGTACTCGGATGCGTTTCCCCCGCGGAGCTCGGCTGCCCCGTGTCAGCTGCCTCCGCCGCATCCGCCCCCACCGCACGACGAGTGGCCCCCGCCGCACGAGTGGCCCCCGCCGCAGGAGTGATGGCCGCCCGAGTGCCCGCCCCCCGAGTCGTGGCCCCCCGAGTGATGGCCGCCCGAGTGATGGCCACCCGAGTGATGGCCGCCCGACGACGAACCGCCGATGTCGCCCCAAGCCCACCAGCTGCTGCCGCTGCCACTGCCGCTGCTACTGCCGCTGCCGCTGCTGCCGCCGCCGGACCGAGCGCTCTGCCGCGTCCTCGTCCGCGTGCCACGGGCCCCGGACCACGCCGCCGCCTTCCTGGAGCCGCGGCGGGCCACCACGACGAGCGTCACCACAGCGATAAAGACGAGCGCCAGAATGATGCCGAAGGTCATGGCGTCGCCCCCTTTCGAATCCCCCGAAGCGGCCCCCCGTGGGCCCCTCTTCCTCGGTGCGTGAACGGGGGATGCCCCCGCGTCCCACCGGTCAAAGCAGAGTTGAGGAAGTCCAGAGCTTCGGCGCAGGATGGCGGCCATGACCTCCAGCGCGCGCCCCCTCCTCAACCGCCGGCTCGCCGAGTTCGGAACGACGATCTTCGCCGAGATGTCCGCCCTCGCCGTGAGCACCGGGTCCATCAACCTGGGCCAGGGCTTCCCCGACACCGACGGCCCCGGGGAGGTCCGCGAGGCCGCCGTCCGGGCACTGCGGGACGGACGCGGCAACCAGTACCCGCCCGGCCCCGGCGTCCCCGAGCTCCGCACCGCCGTCAGCGACCACCAGCGCCGCTTCTACGACCTGGCCTTCGACCCCGACACGGAGGTCCTGGTCACGGCGGGGGCGACCGAGGCCATCGCGGCGGCCCTGCTCGCCCTCCTCGAACCGGGGGACGAGGTGATCGCCTTCGAGCCGTACTACGACTCCTACGCCGCCTGCATCGCCATGGCCGGCGCGAAGCGCGTACCCCTCACCCTGCGCGCTCCGTCCTTCCGTCCGGACCTGGACGAGCTGCGGTCCAAGATCACTCCCAGGACCCGGCTCCTCCTCCTCAACACCCCGCACAACCCGACCGGCACGGTCCTCACCGCCGAGGAGCAGGGCGCCATCGCCGCACTCGCCGTCGAGCACGACCTGCTCGTCGTCACCGACGAGGTCTACGAACACCTCGTGTACGAAGGCGCGCACCACCCCATCGCGGCCCTGCCCGGCATGCGCGAGCGCACCGTGACCATCTCCTCCGCCGGCAAGACCTTCTCCTTCACCGGCTGGAAGGTCGGCTGGGTCACGGCCGCCGGCCCACTGGTCGCCGCCGTCCGGACCGCCAAGCAGTTCCTCACCTACGTCAGTGCGGGCCCCTTCCAGTACGCGATCGCCGAAGCGCTGCGCCTGCCGGACGCGTACTTCGACGGCTTCCGCGCCGACCTCCGCCGCAAGCGCGACCTGCTCGGCGACGGCCTGCGCGCGGCCGGGTTCCAGGTCTACCAACCCCAGGGCACGTACTTCATCACCACCGACATCACCCCGTTCGGCGAGAAGGACGCCTACGCCTTCTGCCGCGCGCTCCCCGAACGCTGCGGCGTCGTCGCCATCCCGAACTCCGTCTTCTACGACGACCCCGACGCCGGCCGCACCCAGGTCCGCTTCACCTTCTGCAAGAAGGACGACGTCCTCCAGGAGGCCGTCCGGCGGCTCGGGACGCTGGTGGGCTGACCCTCAGCGCCCTCCTCCGCCTTGCAGCTGCACGCACCGGACCCCGCTCGGGTCGGCGGGAAGGCGCCGGGACCCGCAGCCGGCCCGATCCGAACGACAGGGCCTAGCAGCACCGCCGCCCCACCCGCGGGCGGCGCGCCGGGGGCCCCGGATCCGTACCCGCACGGTGGTGCAATGCTCGCGTGCCGGTCCTGAGCGACGCATGGTTCCCGTGTGACCCACGCCAGTACCGTGCACGCTCCCCCCGTCCAGCGGCCGGGGGACCACGACCGTACCCGTCCGGCGGGGCGCGGGCCGCGGCTGCCGACGACGGCCGCCGCCGCGCTCGGCCTGTTCGCCGCCGCCCGCCTGTGCGGCGGCCTCGTCCTCGCCGCCGTCGCCCACGCCTGGGACAAACCGCCCCTGCTGCTGCTCGGGCACTCCTGGGACTCGGTCTGGTACCTGGGGATCGCCGCGCACGGCTACGGACTCACCCGTCCGGGCCCCACCGGCAGCCAGAGCGACCTGGCCTTCTTCCCGCTCTATCCGGGGCTGGTCCGTGCCCTCACCACCCTCACCCCGCTCGACGGCGTCACCGCGGGCCTGCTGCTGTCGTGGACCGCCGCCGCGGTCGCCGCCTACGGGATCCACCTGATCGGCGCCCGGCTGCACGGCCCCGCCGTCGCCACCGTGCTCGTGCTGCTGTGGGGCCTGCTCCCGCACTCCGTCGTGCTGTCGATGGCGTACACCGAGCCCCTGCTGACGGCGTTCGCCGCCTGGTCGCTGTACGCGGTCCTGACCCGCCGCTGGGTGGCGGCGGGCGCGCTGGCGGCCCTCGCCGGCCTGACCCGGCCCAACGGCGTCGCGGTGGCCGCGGCGGTCCTCGCCGCGGCCGGGCACGAGGTGTGGCGGGCGCGCGGCCGCGCGGTCACCCACAGGCTGTGGACGGGCGCGGCGCTCGCACCGCTCGGCTGGGCCGGCTACGTGCTGTGGGTGGGCCACCGCAGGGGCGATCCGCTCGGCGGCTACTTCACGGTGCAGCGGCTGTGGGGCTCGCGCTTCGATTTCGGGCGGGGTGCGCTGCGCTTCGCCGGGCACATGCTGCTGCACGGCACCCGCCTGCTGTTCCCGATGGCGCTGGTGATCGTCATGGTGAGCACCGTGCTCTTCGCGCTGCTGCTGGTGGACCGCGCCCCGCTGCCGCTGGTCGTCTACAGCGGCGCCCTGCTGGTGATCACGCTCGGCGGCTCCGGTTTCTTCGAGTCCAAGCCGCGCTTCCTGCTGCCGGCGTTCCCGCTGCTCATCGTGGTGGCGCGGGCGCTGGTACGGACGGCGAGAGCCCGGCCCTGGCACGCCGCCGTGGTGGCGTGCGCCCTGGCCGGGCTCTCGTTCGTCTACGGGGCGTATCTGGTGGTGCTCGGCCGGTCACCCCTGTGACCGGGGGGCTGCCTACTCCTCGGCGTCGGGCTTGTCCGTCTCGTCGACGTCCTCCGCGAGGCCGAGCTGCTCCACGAGCCACCGGTCGAACTCGATGGCGGCCCGCACCCAGCTGACGGTGGACGAGACGAAGTGCTCCAGGCTGACGCCGGTGCCGATCAGCATCTGCGCCTCACCGATGAGCCGCACGGTGCCGTCGTCGTGCGTGTGGCTGTACACCTTCGGCCACAGGGTGCGCCGGTTCCAGTCGTCGATGGACTCCAGCAGCTGCGGCTTCTCGTCGATCTTGTGCGGGCGGTCGTAGAACGTGCGCACCGAGAAGACCTGCTGGTCGCCCTCACCGCGGAACATGAAGTACGTACGGAACTGCTCCCACGGCGCGACGAGGTCTCCCTCCTCGTCGACGAGGTGCTTGAGCTCCATCTGGTCGAGGAGCTGCTTCACGAGGTCCTGATCCGGAACCACGGGGCCCGCCGGTCCTTGCGGCTGCGGTTCGGGCTGGCCCCCGAAGTTCGGAATCGAGGACGGGTCGATGCTCACCGTGTTCTTCCCTTCGTACGGATTACGCCATCCTCCCCCATGCGGGGCGGGGGGTGGCAAGCCCGGACGGGCCGTGTCCGCCGGAGGCTGACAGGATGTGGCCGGTCTCCGCCGTCCGGGGGAGACGAGGGGGTGCATGACCGTGCGCACGACGATGCGCGGGATCCTTTGGGGCCTGTGGTAGCTCTCCGCGGCCTTCCTGGCGGTGTGCCTGGTGGGGGCGGGGTGGGTGGTGTACGCGTATGTGCAGCACGGGGACGACGCGTTCGGCTCCGCCGAACGGGTCGACTGCGCCGAGGTCGTCGGCTTCGCACGCGCCGCGCCACCCGTCGGCACGAGCGACGAGGACTGCACGCTGGACGACGCGGCGGGCCGATCGTACGACGGCACCTGGCGGATGCCGCGCGCCGCGGTGGCCGACTGGCTGGAACGGTCGTATCCGGGCCTGCGGCCGTCGACGCCGTGCGGCACCGACCTGTGCATGCACCTGAGCGACGAGGCGTCGCCCGAGGCCGGCCAGGTGTGGCTGACGGTGGGATACGAGGACGGGCACACCGCCCTCGTATCCCTCCACGTCTCCTCGGTCTGACGCCCGGTCAGAGGGTCTTGCCGGTCGCCGGGCCCACGATCAGCCCGTCGCCGAACCGGTCGACGCGGACCGTGTCGCCGTCCTTGATCTCGCCGGCGAGGATCTCCTTGGCGAGACGGTCGCCGATGGCGGTCTGCACCAGGCGGCGCAGCGGCCGGGCGCCGTACGCCGGGTCCATGCCCTCGTCGGCCAGCCAGGCCAGGGCCTCGGGCGTGACCTCCAGGGTCAGGCGCCGCTCGGCCAGCCGCTGGGCCAGGCGGTCGATCTGGAGCCGCGCGATCCGGCTCAGCTCGTCCTTCGTGAGCGCCGAGAAGACCACCAGGTCGTCCAGCCGGTTGAGGAACTCCGGCTTGAAGGAGGCGCGGACCACCTCAAGGACCTGCTCCTTCTTCTCCTCCTCGCTGGTGATCGGGTCCACCAGGAACTGGCTGCCCAGGTTCGAGGTCAGCACCAGGATGGCGTTGCGGAAGTCGACCGTGCGGCCCTGACCGTCCGTCAGGCGGCCGTCGTCCAGCACCTGGAGCAGGATGTCGAAGACCTCCGGGTGGGCCTTCTCCACCTCGTCGAGGAGCACCACGCTGTACGGGCGTCGCCGCACGGCCTCGGTGAGCTGGCCGCCCTCCTCGTAGCCGATGTATCCAGGCGGGGCGCCGACCAGCCGGGCGACGCTGTGCTTCTCGCTGTACTCCGACATGTCGATGCGGACCATCGCCCGCTCGTCGTCGAAGAGGAAGTCGGCGAGCGCCTTGGCCAGTTCGGTCTTGCCGACGCCGGTGGGGCCGAGGAAGAGGAACGAGCCGGTCGGGCGGTCGGGGTCGGCGATGCCTGCCCGACTGCGGCGCACCGCGTCGGACACCGCGCGCACGGCCTCGGCCTGGCCGATGAGCCGCCTGCCGATCTCCTCCTCCATGCGCAGCAGCTTCTGCGTCTCGCCCTCCAGCAGGCGTCCGGCGGGGATGCCGGTCCAGGAGGCGACGACGTCCGCGATGTCGTCGGAGCCGACCTCCTCCTTCACCATGGTGTCCCTGGCGGCCTCCTCCTCTGCCTCGGAGGCGGCCTCCAGCTCCTTCTCCAGGCCCGGGATCTCGCCGTACAGCAGCTTGGAGGCGGTGTCGAAGTCGCCGTCGCGCTGGGCGCGCTCGGCCTGGCCGCGCAGGTCGTCGAGCCGTTCCTTCAGCTCACCGACGCGGTTGAGGGACTGCTTCTCCTTCTCCCAGCGGGCGGTCAGGCCGCGCAGTTCCTCCTCCTTGTCGGCGAGGTCACGGCGCAGCTTCTCCAGGCGCTCCTTGGACGCCTGGTCGGTCTCCTTGCTCAGCGCCAGCTCCTCCATCCGCAGCCGGTCGACGGCCCGCTGGAGTTCGTCGATCTCCACCGGGGACGAGTCGATCTCCATGCGCAGCCGGGAGGCCGCCTCGTCGACCAGGTCGATCGCCTTGTCGGGCAGGAAGCGGGAGGTGATGTAGCGGTCGGAGAGGGTGGCCGCGGCCACCAGCGCGCTGTCCGCGATCTGCACCTTGTGGTGGGCCTCGTAGCGGCCCTTCAGGCCGCGCAGGATCGCGATGGTGTCCTCGACGGTCGGCTCGGCCACCAGCACCTGCTGGAAGCGCCGCTCCAGGGCCGCGTCCTTCTCGATCCGCTCGCGGTACTCGTCGAGGGTCGTGGCCCCGACCATGCGCAGCTCACCGCGCGCCAGCATCGGCTTGAGCATGTTGCCGGCGTCCATGGCGGAGTCGCCGCCGGCCCCGGCCCCCACGACGGTGTGCAGCTCGTCGATGAAGGTGATGATCTGGCCGTCGGACTCCTTGATCTCGGCGAGGACGGTCTTCAGGCGCTCCTCGAACTCGCCGCGGTACTTCGCGCCCGCGACCATGGCGCCGAGGTCGAGTGCGACCAGCCGCTTGTCCTTGAGGGACTCGGGCACGTCGCCCTTCACGATCCGCTGGGCGAGCCCCTCGACGACGGCGGTCTTGCCGACGCCGGGCTCCCCGATGAGGACCGGGTTGTTCTTCGTGCGGCGGGACAGCACCTGCACCACGCGGCGGATCTCGTGGTCCCGGCCGATCACCGGGTCGAGCCTGCCCTCCCGCGCGGCGGCGGTGAAGTCGGTGCCGAACTTCTCGAGGGCCTTGTACTGGCCCTCCGGGTCCGGGGTCGTCACCCGGCGTCCTCCCCTGGTCTTCCGGAACGCGTCCAGCAGCTTCTTGGCGTCCGCACCCTGGCGGGCGAGCACCTCGCCGGCGGCGCCGCCCTTGGCGGCGATGCCGATGAGCAGGTGCTCGGTGGACAGGTACTCGTCACCGAGGTCCTTGGCGCGCTTGCTCGCGTCGGCGATCACGGCGAGCAGCTCGCGATTGGGCTGGGGCGGCGCGACGGTCGAACCGGTCACGCTGGGCAGACCGGCGAGCACGCGCTCGGTGCCGGCGCGCACGGACGCCTGGTCGGCGTCCACGGCGGCCAGCAGGTCGATGATGTTCTCGTTGTCCTGCCCCTCGAGCAGCGCGAGGAGCAGGTGGGCGGGGGTGAGATCCGGGTGCCCGTCGGACACGGCCCGCTGGGTGGCCGCGTTGATCGCGTCCCGGCTCCTGTTGGTCAGCTCGGCGTCCACGTTCGCCTTCTCCTCCTTGCGTCGGCCCGCGCTCAGCTGTCGTCGCTGTCGTCGACTCTGACTTGAGCAACGTACACAAAGTTGAGTCTATTCCACTCAAGGCGTCGAGCGGGAGAGGAAGCGGCTAAGTTCCGGGCCATGGCCACGCACTCCGTAGACCCGGGCTCGCCCGACGCCCCGTACCTCAGGTTCTGGCGGGAACGGCACCTGTGCACGCTGACGACCCTCCGCCCGGACGGGAGCCCGCACGTCGTACCGGTCGGCGTGACCTACGACCCCGGGACGCGACTGGCCCGGGTGATCGCCGACAGGGCGAGCGCCAAGGTGGGGCATGTGACGGCTGCGGGGCCGGACGGGGCACGGGTCGCGGTCTGCCAGGTGGACGGGCGCCGGTGGGCCACGCTGGAGGGCCGCGCGCACGTCTCCGCGGATCCGGAGCGGGTCGCGGAGGCGGAGCGGCGCTATGCCGAGCGCTACGGGCGGACACCACGCCCCAACCCGTCACGCGTGGTGATCGAGATCGCCCTCACGCGGGCGCTGGGGCACGGCTGATTCCAGCCACCCTCGAACAGGGGTGATACCGGGAGAAGTCCCGCAAAACTGCAGCGGCGTCACCGTGTTCAGGTCACGGTGACGCCGCTGCGGGGGGAAGCACCTGAGCGATCTGTTACGACGGGGGAATCGCGTCAGGCACTGCGGGGGGTGGCTGAGATAGTCCTCACTTCCGCGCTGTCCGGCTCGGCCAGCTGGTGGTCGCGCCGGTCCAGGTTCACAAAGATCATTCCGTATCGAATGGCGCACCGCACGGGCTGCGGCGCCCCCCGAGGCCGCCGCAGGAGCCGGTACGCCCGCACGTCCTCGTCCTCGTCACGGGTGACGACGACGGGCTCGCCGAACACGGTCACCATCAACGAGTCGCCGCTGTGCGGGACGGCGGTGACCAGGTCGATGAAGTGCCAGCCGGAGCGGTAGGCGGTGGCCATCTCGCGCCGGAAGGAACGGTCGTCGGGAGGAATCGTCATGCGTCTGCGTCCACGGGAAGAGCGTTCCAGCCGCTGTCCGCCGGGGCCGCCGCCTGCACGGCGTTCCAGCCGCTGTCCCCCTGCACGGTGTTCCAGCCGCTGTCCGCCGGCACGGCGTTCCAGCCACTGTCCACCGGTGCGGTGTTCCAGCCGCTGTCCGCCGGCACGGCCACACTCACGGCGTTCCAGCCGCTGTCCGACTGGACCACCGATCCGGTCTGCCCGGCATCAAGGACCGAGCCGCTCTGAGCACCGAGAACCACTGCGGCGGAGAAGACGGCTGCAAGCACTGAACCAAGCAATCTCGGTCGCATAGTCGGCTTCGTCCTCACTTGATGGAATCCTCTCCCCCGCAGCACAAGACGATGGCTTATTCAGGCACGTCAATGCCACAGGGGCGATGCATCATGTTCCTGCACGTTCAGGACCCTGGGGGGTGGAGAAATGGCCACACACAACTCAAACCCGACACATCCCCACGCTGTCACTGAGTTGTGCGACGACGGAGCGCGGCTTTACGCCAATGCGCTGCGCTCCGGGAGGATCACGCGTTCCGAGGTGGAACCGGCGCCGTGTCTGCTGGAGTTCGCGCTGCTGCATCCGGATCCGGACGACGCCAACTGGCTGCGACCGGTGCCTCCCTCGGTGGCGCTCGCCCAGCGACTGCACCCGCTGGAGCGCGAGATACAGGAACGCCGGCGCCAGACCATCGAACTGACCGAATCCTTCGACCCGTTCATCACCATCAGTACACAGAGCCCCCAGGCGAGCCTGCACTCGATCACCGTCCTTGAGGGCTTCGACCGGATCAACGCGGCGCTCAACTCGGCCACCGCGGAGTGCCGCTCCGAGATGCTGACGGTGCAACCGGGCGGCGGCCGCCCCACCGACACCCTCATGGAGGCCCTGGAGCGCGACCGGCCGCTCGCCGACCGCGGCGTCACCATCCGCACCCTGTACCAGCACACGGCCCGGCACAGCCAGAGCACCCTCGCCTACGTGGACCGCATCCGCTTCTCCGACGGCAAGATCCAGGTCCGCACGCTCGAGGAACTGATCGAGCGTCTGATCGTCTTCGACCGCACGGTCGCCTTCATCCCGGCCAGCGAGGACCGGCGCGTGGCCCTGGAACTGCGCCACCCCGGCCTGGTGCGGTATCTCGCCATGGTCTTCGAGCAGTTGTGGCAGCGTGCGGTGCCGCTGACCGAGGAGGTGCCCAACACCGTCGACCCCAACGGCATCACCGGCGTGCAGCGCTCGATCGCCAAGCTCCTCATCGAGGGCCACGTCGACGAGGCGATCGCCCGGCGCCTCGGCATGAACGTGCGCACCTGCCGGGCCCACATAGCCAAGATCGCGGCGGCCCTGGGCAGCGGAAGCCGCGCCCAACTGGGCTATCTCATCGCGCAGTCGGGAATCCTGGAGCGGGGCAATTGAATGGCGCGATCCGATCGGTTCCGATTCCACGAGGCAGGGTCCGGAGCCCGCGGCGGCGCCGGCCCGGAGAGCACCGGCCCGGAGAGCACCGGCCCGGAGGGCACCGGCCCGACCGCGTGGGTGGCGGGAGCCCCTGGGCGGCCGCCGTGGCCGCGGCGCGGATCCTGACGACCGTCGCGGGCCCACCGCGGACCCGGCGCGCGGGCCCCTCCCCGCAGCGGTCACGACGCGCGGGCTCCCGGCCCCGCAGAAGACGCGGCACGGGGCCCTGACGGCTGTCTCCGCGCCACGGCGGGGCACAACGCCCGCGCCTGCCCCCCGGCGGGCACAGCGCCGCCGGGAGACTCCCTCGCCCGCCACGGGAGGCCGCAGGGGTCCACGCTGCGCCCGGCGGGCCGGACGCCGGTCCGGGCGTCTCAGAGCTCGGTCGGGGACTCCGCGACACCCGGAGCGGTGACCGGGAGCAGTTCCGGGGCGTGCGGCGGCCCGTCCAGGCCCGCCTGGGCGATGCGGACCCCGAGCTGTGTACGGCTCGCCGCGCCCAGGGTCTCCGAAAGGCGGGCGATGTGCGCCCGGCAGGTCCGGACGCTGATGCCCAGGCGTTCGGCGACCACCGCGTCCTGGTGCCCCTCCGCGAGCAGCGCCGCGATCGAGCGCTCCCGGTGGGTGATGCCGTCGATGCCCGTCTCCGGGAGCGGCGAGGTGAGCGGGATCCCCAGGCGCCACAGCCGCTCGAAGACCGTCACCAGGTAGTCGATCACCGCGGGATGGCGCAGTTCCAGCGCGATCGTGCGGTCGGTGTTGGCGGGGATGAAGGCGACCGTGCGGTCGAAGAGGATCAGGCGCTCGGGCACCTCGTCGAGGGTGCGCGCCTCGGCGGCGTCGCCCATCAGCTCCATGTAGGTGTGCAGGCCCTGGCCGTGCCGGGCGACATGCGTGTACAGGTCCCGCATGCGCACCCCGCGCCGGCGCATCTCCAGCGCCCGGTGCAGGCCCTCGGACAGTTCGTCCTCCCGGCGGATGCCGCCCGGCTGCACCGTCAGGACCTCGGTGGTGCACCGCTCGGTCGCCTGGTCCATCGCGGCGCGGATCCGCGGCAGCCCGTCCAGCACGCGGATCGCCACCCCCTCCACGTGGCCCTGCTCGCGACCGCCGAGCCCGGCGTACCACTCGACCGCCGCCACCGTCGTGCCGACCCGCGCCTGGCTCGCGCTGACCTCCGCGTACACGCCCCGCAACAGCCGGGTCATGACCTCCTGCGGGGAGGTCGGCACCAGCCAGTCCATGTCGTCGGGGTCCGGGTGCAGCAGCGCCAGGTCGAGCAGGCAGGGCACCGGCTCGGCATCGGCCCGGGGCACCCGTCCCCGGCGTACGGCCCGGGAGTACACGCGGTTCCCGGCCTCGCAGAGCCGGTCAGCGCCGTGCGGATGCCCGTCCGTCCCGTGCCCGGCCATCTCCCACCCCTGGCTCCAACTCCTGGCTCCAGCGTCCCCGCGCCACGCGGCTCACCAGCGACGTCCATGCCGTGCGCCGGACGCGCGCCGTCCACGCCGCGCCCCACACGTCTTCGCAGCGCAACTATGCGCGGCCGTGCCCGCCTCCGCAACACGGGTCGACCGCCCCAACGCCCGCAATTCAGCCGCTCCGTGCCGGATCCTCCCCACCTCCGGAAGTTCCACTGCATCAAGCGGATGGGGGGGTTGGGGCCCGCAGGGCCCGTACACGGCGGCGCCCGCGACACGGAGTGGTCGCGGGCGGCGAGAAGTTGCACAAGGGAACGGCAAAGGGCGGGGTGGGCGGCGAGGGGCGGGCGGGCCGGTGGAGGGGAGGAGGACCCGCCCGCCCCGCGCCGCTACTTCAGGTCGATCGCCTGGCAGTCCGACTTGTACGCGGCGGTGCAGATGTCCTTCACGGTGTAGATCTCGTCCTGGATCACCGTGTCCTTGATGTTCTCCCTGGTCAGAGCGACCACGGGCACCAGCATGGCGGGAATCCTCTTCTGGGTCGGGCTGTCGACCTTGTCACGGGTCAGCGCGTCGAACTCGATCGAGCGGCCCTGGACCTTCGCCACCGCCATCTCCGCGGCGTTGCTCGCCTCCTGCGGATACGACTTGTAGACGCTCATGTACTGGTCCCCCGCGACGATCCGCTGCACCGCGGCGAGCTCCGCGTCCTGGCCGGTCACCGGCGGGACCTTGCTGATCCCCGCCTCCTTGAGTGCGTCGATGACGGCGCCGGCGATGCCGTCGTTCGCGGAGTAGACCGCGGCGATGTTGCTCAGCCCGACCGCCCGGATCGCCGCCGCCATGTTGGCCTTGGCCACTTCCGGCTTCCAGTCCGTGGTGTCGTACGTCTTGACGATGTTCACCTTGCCGCCGAGCTCGCCGAGGGCGCCCTGCTTGAACTGCGCCGCGTTGGGGTCGGTGACCGAGCCGTTCATCATGACGATCTTGCTGTACGACGCCTTCGAGCCGAGCGCCTCGACCAGGGAGCGGCCCTGCACCTGGCCGACCAGCTCGTTGTCGAAGGAGACGTAGGCGTCGATCGGACCCTGCGCGAGCCGGTCGTAGGCGATCACCGGGATGCCCGCGTCCTTGGCCTTCTTGACGCCCGGCGCGATGGCCTTGGCGTCCACCGCGTCCACGAGCAGCACGTCCACCTCGTCGGCGATCATCTGCTCGAGCTGCCTGCCCTGCTCGGCCGCGTCCGCGTCGGCGTTGGCGTACACCACCTTGCCCTCGCCGTGGGTCAGGGCCGTGACCTGCTTCTTGATGATGGGGTAATCGAACTTCTCGTAACGCGTGTTCTCCTTCTCGGGAAGAAGCAGACCCACCGTGATGTCGTTGCCCTTCTTCAACGTCACGGGGGTGCTGCCCGCGTCGACTCCGTCCATGGCGCCACACGCGGCGAGCGAGAGGGCCGACGCGGACGCGGCCAGGGCTATGGCGGTTCGACGCACAGCGGTTCTCCGAGGAGTACGAGTGTTCACATCAGGCGCCTTCCGGGCGGAGGGGCAGCTTTGAGACCCAGGTGGCTGAAAGCCAACGCGGCGGCGGTGGACCCGTCAAGAAGTAGGCGTTAACGAGATGGCAACGGCATTCCTGTGGAGGTCAAGTGAAGACAAAGGGCGCCATGTGCGCATGTGCCACCCGCACATCTTCGTGACCTGAAGACACCACCCCCGGCGCACAGCGGTACGCCACCCGTCGGCGACGATCCGTCACGGCGGCCCGTCCGGCGCCTCCCCGGCATCCCTTCATTCCGACAGCACACGGCAAAGGGCCCGGAGGTCGTCCGCCTCCGGGCCCTTGGGACGAGATGCCGTCAGTCCGTCTGCTGCTGCCGCTTCGGCCGCCACACCACCAGCGCGCTGGTCTGCTGGACCTCCTGGTACGGGACCAGGTCGCGGCGGTACGAGGCGTGCACCGCCGCCTCGCGCTGCCGCATCGCCGCGGCCGCGCCGTCCAGCGCGGCCTCCAGCTCCGCGACGCGGGACTGGAGCGCGGCGACCTGGTTCTCCAGTTCGATGATCCGCTTGATGCCGGCCAGGTTGATGCCCTCGTCCTGCGACAACTGCTGCACCTGACGGAGCAGTTCGATGTCGCGGGCCGAGTAGCGCCGGCCCCGGCCCGCCGTGCGGTCCGGGGACACGAGGCCGAGGCGGTCGTACTGGCGCAGCGTCTGCGGGTGCAGGCCGGAGAGCTGGGCCGCCACCGAGATGACGTAGACCGGGGTTTCCTCGGTCAGTTCGTACGGATTGCGTCGACGGCCGTCCATCTGGTCATGCTCCCTTCGCGGCCTGGAACAGCTCCGCCCGCGGGTCCTCCCCCGCGGTTGCCTCGCGATACGCCTCCAGCGCGTCACGAGCCTTCCCCGAAACGTCCCTGGGGACACTCACCTCGACCGTCACCAACAGGTCGCCGCGCGTGCCGTCCTTGCGGACCGCGCCCTTGCCGCGCGCACGCATGGTGCGCCCGTTGGGCGTGCCCGGAGGCAGCTTCAGTGTCACCGGGGGCCCGCCGAGCGTGGGCACCCGGATGTCCGCACCGAGCGCAGCCTCCGCGAACGTCACCGGCACGGTCACCGTCAGGTTGTCGCCCTTGCGGCCGAACACGGGATGCGCGTCCACGTGGACGACCACGTACAGGTCGCCGGCCGGGCCGCCCCGCTCACCGGGCGCGCCCTTGCCCCGCAGCCTGATGCGCTGGCCGTCCGTGACACCCGCGGGGATGCGGACCTGCATGGTCCGGGACGACTTCGCCCGGCCGCTGCCCTTGCACTCGGGGCACGGGTGCTCCGCGATCAGCCCGCGGCCCTTGCAGTCCGGGCAGGGGTCGGTCAGCGAGAAGCCGCCGCCCGAGCCGCGCGCCACCTGCCCGGTGCCGACGCAGGTCGGACACACGCGGGGTGTGCCGTTCTCGTCGCCGGTGCCCGAGCATGCCTTGCACGGCGCCTGCGAGGACATGCGCAGCGGCACGGTCGCGCCGTCCACCGCCTCCATGAAGCTCAGCGTGACCTCGGACTCGATGTCCTGGCCGCGCCGCGGCTGCGTCCGCGTGCCCGCGCCGCCGCCGCGGTTGAACAGGCCTCCGAAGACGTCGCCGAGACCGCCGCCGAAGCTTCCTCCGGCGGTGCCGCCCTGGCCGCCCTGGCCGCCGAAGAGGTCACCCAGGTCGAAGTTGAACGAGCCGCCGCCCGCCCCGGGGCCGGGGCGGAAGCCGCCGTTGCCGAAGAGGGCGCGGGCCTCGTCGTACTCCTTGCGCTTCTTGGGGTCGCCGAGGACGTCGTTCGCCTCGGAGATCTCCTTGAAACGCTCCTCCGCCTTGGCGTTGCCCTTGTTGGCGTCCGGGTGGAACTCGCGGGCGAGCTTCCGGTACGCCTTCTTGATCTCGGCCTCGGTGGCGTCCTTGGGGACGCCGAGGACCTTGTAGTAGTCCTTCTCGATGAAGTCCTTGGTGCTCATCCCCGACGTCCCTCCTTCCTCACGCCCGACCGGCGCACACCGGCGTGTACGTCAGCCCTCGTCCGGGCCACCGCTCTCCTTGTCCTCGCCCGCCTCGTCGCCCTCGTCGGCCTTGACCGTCTGAGCCCCCGGCTGCGGCTCCGCCACCGCCACCCGCGCGGGGCGGATGGTGCGCTCGCCGAACCGATACCCGGGCTGGAGAATCGCCACGCACGTCGTCTCCGTGACGTCCGGCGCGTACGAGTGCATCAGCGCCTCGTGGATCGTCGGGTCGAAGGGCTCGCCCTCCTTGCCGAACTGCTGCAGCCCCATCTTCGCCGCGACGGTCTCCAGCGACTCGGCGACGGACTTGAAGCCGCCGACGAGCTCGCCGTGGTCCCGCGCCCGGCCGATGTCGTCGAGCACGGGCAGGAGCTCGGTCAGGAGGTTCGCGATGGCGATCTCCTTGACCGCGATCCGGTCGCGCTCGACGCGGCGGCGGTAGTTCTGGAACTCGGCCTGGAGGCGCTGGAGGTCCGCCGTGCGCTCGCTCAGCGCCGTGCGCACCTGGTCCAGCTGTGCCACCAGACCCGCGGTCTGTGCGGTTGCGTCCCCCGCCGGGGCCGCCGCCTCCTCCGGAGAGGGGGAGGCGGCCTGCGGCTCGGCGTCATCAGGGGTGGCGCCGGAGGGGACGTCGGGCTTCTCCTCGAAGCCCGGGGTCTCCTCCGTCACGCGGCACCGTCCTTCCGCTCGTCGTCCACGATCTCGGCGTCGACCACGTCGTCGTCGGCCCGGGCCTCGGAGGCACCGGCACCGCCGGCGGCCTGGGCGGCCTGGGCGTCGGCGTACATGGCCTGGCCCAGCTTCTGCGAGACGGCCGCGACCTTCTCCGTGGCGGTGCGGATCTCGGCCGTGTCCTCGCCCTTCAGCTTCTCCTTCAGCTCCGCGACGGCGGCCTCGACCTCGGTCTTGATCTCGCCGGGGACCTTGTCCTCGTTGTCCTTGAGGAACTTCTCGGTCTGGTAGACGAGCTGCTCGCCCTGGTTGCGGGTCTCGGCGGCCTCGCGGCGGCGGTGGTCCTCCTCCGCGTACTGCTCGGCCTCATGCCGCATCCGGTCGACCTCGTCCTTCGGGAGCGAGGAGCCGCCGGTGACGGTCATCTTCTGCTCCTTGCCGGTGCCGAGGTCCTTCGCCGTGACGTGCATGATGCCGTTGGCGTCGATGTCGAAGGACACCTCGATCTGCGGCACGCCGCGCGGGGCCGGCGGCAGACCGGTCAGCTCGAACATGCCGAGCTTCTTGTTGTACGCCGCGATCTCGCGCTCGCCCTGGTAGACCTGGATCTGCACGGACGGCTGGTTGTCCTCGGCCGTGGTGAAGATCTCCGACCGCTTCGTCGGGATCGTCGTGTTCCGCTCGATCAGCTTGGTCATGATGCCGCCCTTGGTCTCGATACCGAGGGACAGCGGCGTCACGTCGAGCAGCAGGACGTCCTTGACCTCGCCCTTGAGGACACCGGCCTGGAGCGAGGCACCGATGGCGACGACCTCGTCCGGGTTGACGCCCTTGTTGGCCTCCTTGCCGCCGGTCAGCTCCTTGACGAGCTCGGCGACGGCGGGCATACGGGTCGAGCCACCGACGAGGACCACGTGGTCGATCTCGTTGATGGAGATGCCGGCGTCCTTGATGACGTTGTGGAACGGCGTCTTGCAGCGCTCCAGGAGGTCGGCCGTCAGCTGCTGGAACTGCGCCCGGGTGAGCTTCTCGTCCAGGTGCAGCGGGCCCTCGGCGGACGCGGTGATGTAGGGCAGGTTGATCGAGGTCTCGGTGGAGGAGGACAGCTCGATCTTGGCCTTCTCCGCGGCCTCACGGAGGCGCTGGAGGGCCATCTTGTCCTTGCCCAGGTCCACGCCGTGACCGGCGGCGAACTGCTTGACCAGGTAGTCGACGACGCGCTGGTCCCAGTCGTCACCACCGAGGTGGTTGTCACCGTTGGTGGCCTTCACCTCGACGACGCCGTCGCCGATCTCCAGGAGGGACACGTCGAAGGTGCCGCCACCGAGGTCGAAGACGAGGATGGTCTGGTCGTCCTTGTCGAGGCCGTAGGCCAGGGCGGCCGCGGTCGGCTCGTTGACGATGCGGAGCACGTTCAGACCGGCGATCTCGCCGGCCTCCTTCGTGGCCTGCCGCTCCGAGTCGTTGAAGTACGCGGGGACGGTGATGACGGCGTCGGTCACCTTCTCACCGAGGTACGCCTCCGCGTCCCGCTTCAGCTTCTGCAGGATGAAGGCGGAGATCTGCTGCGGGTTGAAGTCCTTCCCGTCCAGCTGGATCTTCCAGTCGGTGCCCATGTGGCGCTTCACGGACCGGATGGTCCGGTCCACGTTGGTGACCGCCTGGCGCTTGGCCACCTCACCCACCAGCACCTCGCCGTTCTTGGCGAAGGCGACGACGGACGGCGTGGTCCTGGCGCCCTCGGCGTTGGTGATGACGGTGGGCTCGCCGCCCTCCAGAACGCTGACGACGGAGTTAGTCGTGCCCAGGTCGATGCCGACCGCACGTGCCATTTCGATTCCTCCAGCTGACTTGAGTGGAACAGGCTCAAGGATGCCTGAGGGATCGGGTCGGCGTCAACAGAGCTGAGTCAGGGGGGCTCAACTTTGGTTCGGTGGCGCAGAGCAATCGAGGCGGGACGGTGGGTGAGTTCGGTCGGCGTCCAGCAACCGGGCGACCCTGCTCACCACCCCGTCGATCTCCAGGGCGCACCCGTGCAGCACGTCGGGTGGCATCCCCCAGGGATCGGGGATGTCGTCCTCCTCCGGGGGGACCGGAGCGGTGGTGCCCCGACGGGCCGCCGCGGCCGTCACCACCGTCTTCAGACGATCCACCGTGTTCCAACGTTCCGGAATGCCCGGACCTTCCCCGCCGGGCGCCCCGGCGTCCCCTCCTGCTCCGGCGGCGAGGCGCACGAACTCCTTCAGGGTGAAGCAGCGCCGCAACGCGACCGGCGCCAGGCGCACGGCCGCCTCCCGGTGCTCGCGGGCGAGCCCGAGCACCAGCGCCGCTCCCGTCACGAGCTGGGCGGTGAGCCGGCGCGACGCGAAGTCCGAGCCGTCACCACCCAGCTCCTCCAGCACGGCTCTGGTGGAGGGCTCCATACCCGGCCAGGGCCGCGCCTCCGTTCCGGCGCTCTCCGCCCGCACGGCCGAGCCGGGCGGCAGCCTCACGGCCAGCAGCCGCTCGGCGAGCGCCGAGCGGTGCACATTGCCGGTGCAGACGAACAGGACCCGGGTCATTTCCCTCCCGCGCCACGGGCCGCCGCGGCCGCGGCCGCGGCCGCCTCCTTCCGGACGGCGGCGGCGCGGGGAGCGGGCAGCTCGCCGTACCCGCCGTAGGCCCCGTAGGCCCCGTATCGGCCGCCCTTGGGAATCGGGGCCATGCTGAAGACGGTGCCGAGGACGCGGACGCCGACGCGCTCCAGGGATTCCGCGGCATGGCGCACCTGCTCCCGGCTGGTCTTCGCGGCGCGGACGACGAGCAGGGCGCCCTGGGTGAGCGACGCCAGCCCGACGGTGTCGGCGACGGGCAGCAGCGGCGCACTGTCGACGATCACAACTTCGTACAGGCCCGCCAGCTCACGGAGCACCTCCTCCATGCGGGCGGAGGCGAGCAGTTCCGTGGGGTTGGGCGGTACGGCACCGCTGGTGAGCACCGAGAGCCGGCCGCCGGCCTGCTGCATCACGTCCCGGATGCCGGCCTGCCCGATGAGCACCGTCGTCAGACCGGCGTCCTGGACGAGGCCGAAGGTCGAGGCCACGCACGGGCGGCGCAGGTCGGCGTCCACCAGGCAGGTGGAGATGCCGGCCTCGGCGAGCGACAGCGCGAGGTTCGCCGCGGTGTTGGTCTTGCCCTCGCCGGGCATCGAGCTCGTGACCACCATGACCCGCGGCCGGTCGTCGACCTGCGAGAACTGCAGGTTGGTGCGCAACTTGCGGAAGGCCTCGGCGCGCTTCGAGTGCCCGTCGGAACTGACGAGCGGGTGCCTGGGGGCACTCTTGTCGTACGGGATGGTGCCGAGGCCGGGCAGATCGGTGAGCTCGACCAGCGCCTCGCTCGTCTTGAGGGTCGTGTCGAGGGCCTCGCGCAGCACCACGATCCCGGCACCGAGCAACAAACCCACGAGGACTCCCGCGATCAGGTTCAGCAGGGGGCGCGGCGAGACCGGGGCGGCGGGGGCGACGGCTTCCTGGGTGATGCCCAGAGAGACGGGGGAGACCGGCGGGACGTCGACCGGGTGCTTCTTGCCGGGGCGGGTCGGCCCCGGCACGTGCTTGGGCGTTTCGAGCCTCTCGACGACCGTGCTGAACCGCTCCGCCACCGAGTTGGCGATCCGGGCCGCCCGCTCGGCTTCGGTGTCCCGGACGGTGATGTCGATGAGCACGGTGTTGAGCGGTGCCTCGGCGGTGATCCGGGACGCGAGCTGCTCCGGCGTGATGTGCAGCCCCAGCTCCTTCACCACCGGCTGCGTCACCTGACGGGTGGTCACGATCTCGGCGTACGACTGCACTCGCGCCTGCGAGAAGGTCTGCCCCTGGTTCAGCTGGGCGGTGTCCTCACCGGTGCGGGTGGCGACGAAGAGCTGCGTCCTGGCCTCGTAGACGGGGGTGCTCAGGCCCGTCATGGCGAGCGCCGCTCCGATCGCGAGAACCAGACAGACCACGACGGTCGGCCAGCGTCTGGCAAGAGCCTTCAGGAATCCGTGGAGATCCAAGCTGCACCCCTCATAGGACCGAGGGAACCACCCGAAATAGGCTGTTCTGTTCCCTGTGCGTGCAGCCGAAGATAGGGACTCACGCGCCCCAACCGGGGGAGCCACCCCACGGCGCCCCGTCGAACGACCCTGGCGACGCACATCGCCCCGTCACTCCGCCGGACCCACGGGTCGAGTGATCGGGGGGGCAGCGGCTCCCCCATCCGGTGCCTTCTGGGCGGCACCCCGCACCCGTTGTCCGTATGTCCCATTTATTCCATGTATCTAGATCTTGATACGGCTGACGCTGCGCAGCCTGACCGGTACCGAACTCGAGGAGAGTGACCGCAGATGACGACATCGCCGAGATGGCGGGTTGCGCTGGCATCGGCAGCATCGGCTGCCGCGCTAGTCGCCACACCGCTGGCAGGGGCGTCGACCGCGTACGCACAGTACGGGCCGCTGCCCCCGACCCTGACCGTGACTCCCACGACGGTGGCCGCGGGCGGCACCGTGACCATCCACGCCGAGAACTTCCCCGCCAACACGGTCCTCACCGAAGAGTTGCACTCCAATGACGGTCGCACCGCGAACAGCGGGGGCAGTGGCGGCAACGGCGGCAACAGGCGCCACGGGAGCAGTGGACGCAGCGTGCGCGGCGGACACGACGACCACGGCAACGGCGGGCACAACGGCGGCAACGGCGGCAACGGCGGGCACAACGGCGGCAATGGCGGCGACGGCGGCAACCGCGGCGACGGGGTCTTCCTGGGCACGGTCACGACGGATGCGACCGGAGCCGCCACCGACACGGTGACGATCCCGGTGTGCACCTCCCCCGGGTACCACTTCCTCGAGGTGGAGAGCGAGCGCCCCCACCTGGAGGCATGGGCCCGCATCAGGGTGCTGGCCGCCGTCAACGGGGGAGCCGACCGCTGCGGCGACGACGGCCGTGGTGACGAGGGACGCGGTGACGAGGGACGCGGTGACGACGGTGGGCGCGAGGAGGGACGCGGCCAGGGCGGGCAGAGCGAGCAGTCCATGGGCGGCGCGGAGTCCTCGGGCCGCGACGAGTTCTCAGGCCGCAACGAGTCCTCCGGTCGCCCCGGCTCCGACCAGCGCAACGGAGCCCGGCGGCAGGGCGCCCTCGCGGCCACGGGCAGTGAGAAGGCCATGGCACTGGGCGGCACCGCTGCCGTACTGGTCGTCCTGGGCGGCGGCACGATGATGGCCATGCGCCGGCGCCGCAGTTCATGACGGAGCGCACCATCCGCAGAGCGGTACCACGGCGTCCCGGCCTCCGCCGGGACGCCGTCGGCGTGCCCGGGCCCGAGCGCTCCGGCGACCGGGCACCGGGCCGGCGTCGCGCCCTCAGGGTCGCCCTCCTGTCCGCCGCGGCGCTTCCGCTGGCCGGCGCGGCATGGATCGGTGTCACCGGTCTGCTCGCCCGTTCGGAACTGACGGCCGCCCAGCGGGACCTCGACACGCTGCGGCAGTCGGTCGTGCCCGCACCGGCGGCCGGGCCCGCCTCCGCCACGGCGCCCACGGCCGCCCGGGACCGCGGGCAGGCGGTGCGGTCCGCGGCCGCCCACGCCGCACGGGCGCACGACCTCACCACCGGCCCGGCCTGGTACCCGGCCACCCTCCTGCCCTTCCTCGGGGAGCCGGTCACCACCGTACGAGGCGCCGCGTACGCGGCGGACAGGCTGGCCGGCGACGTGCTGTCCCCCCTGGCGCGGTCCCTGCCGGCAGCCACGCCGGGCAGCCGCGGCGGCGGGATGTCCCAGGCCCTCACGGCGTTGCGGACGCACGCACCGGACGTCGTCCGGGCCGCGCGGGTCGCCGCCGAGGTGCGGGCCGACGTGCACGGGCTCCCGCGGTCCACCTGGCTGCCGGCCGCGGACCGGGCCCGGGCCGAGCTGGCCGAGCAGGTCGACCGTCTCGCCCCGGTGATGAGCGACGTCTCCCTCGCGGCCCGCCTCCTGCCGCCCATGCTCGGCGCGCAGGGGGAGCGGCGGTACTTCCTCACGTTCCAGAACACCGCCGAGGCACGCGGCACGGGTGGCCTGCCGGGTGCCTTCGCCGTGCTGCGGGCCGACCGGGGCCGGCTGTCCTTCGAACGGTTCGGCAACAACACCGAGATGGCCACGGTCAAGGCGAACGTCGACCTGGGCGCCGACTTCACGGCCCGTTACGGCGGCTACAACCCGACCAGCATGTGGAACAACTCCAATCTGAGCCCCCACTTCCCCTACGCGGCCCGCATCTGGGCCGCGGCCTGGCACCGGCACACCGGCCGGCGCGTGGACGGTGTCCTCGCCATCGATCCCGCCACGCTGAGCCGCTTCCTGCGCGTCACCGGCCCGGCCCGCATGCCGGGCGGCATCCAGCTCACCGCCGACAACGTCGTCGACCTCACCGAACGAGCCAGCTACGCGATGTACGACGACACCACCCGGCGCAAGGCGTTCTTCGTGAAGGCGGCCCGAGCGGCCGCCGGGCGGCTGATGGCGGCGGCCGACGACTCCCGCCAGCTGCCGGCGCTGCTCGTGGCCGTGCACGACGCCCAAGGGGACGGACGGCTGAAGGTGTGGAGCGCCCACGCGGCGGAACAGCGGCTCCTCGAGACCCGCTCCCTCGCGGGCGCCCTCCCGGACACCCCCGGCCCCTTCGCGGGGGTGGTGGTGAACAACGCGGCGGGCTCCAAGCTGGACTACTACCTCGACCGGAGCCTGATCTGGGAGGCGAAGGGCTGCGCACACGGCGGACGCCCGGTCACCGCGACCGTCACCCTGACCAACCGGGCGCCCACAGCCGGGCTGCCCGGCTACGTGACGCTGCGGGAGGACCGTCCGCGCCACCGCACCCGGCCGGGTGACAACCGCCTCATGGTGTCGTACTACGCCGGGGTGGGCGCCGACCTCACCGGCGCCACTCTCGACGGACGCCCCGTGCCGCTCGCCTCCGACGTCGAACGCGGCCACTCCGTGTTCTGGCTGAACGTCGAGCTGCCCGCCGGCTCCAGCCGCACCCTGGTGCTGCACCTGAGGGAGCCGCACGCGGACCGCGCCCCCGTCGTCCTGCGGCAGCCCCTGGTGATGCCCCAGCGGACGGTTCTGAAGCCGGGAGGCGCCTGCCATGCCTGATCGGGGGCGCCGCGCGGGGGCCGCCGTGCTCGTCGGCGCGTTTCTGCTGGCGTCGTGCACGGCGGCCGACCGGACTCAGATCCGGACCTCCTCCGACGACGAGGCCCGAAGCCGGTCCGCAGCACACCGGCGGGCCGCGGGGATCCCGGGGGCCACAGGAAACCCGGAAGCTACAGCGAACCCAGGGGCTACAGCGAACCCAGGGGCTACTGGGGGCCGGCGGGCCACCCCGCACCCCGTCGAGCACCTGCGGGTGAAGGTGCTCCAGACCCTCCCCCACGACCCCCGGGCCTTCACCCAGGGCCTGGAGCTGGCCGGCGGCAGGCTCTACGAGAGCACCGGCATCTCCGGCAGGTCCTCGGTACGGGCAGGGCTCCCCGGCAGGCGGCCCACGGTCCGCACGGCACTGCCGAAGCGCTTCTTCGGCGAGGGGATCACCGTGCTGGGCCGCACCCTGTGGCAGCTGACCTGGCAGAACCACATCGCCATCGAGCGCGACGCCAGGACGCTCGCGGAACTCCGCCGGGTCCCGTACCGGGACGACGGCTGGGGGATGTGTCTGCAGTCGGCACGACACCGGCTGGTGACGAGCGACGGCTCGTCACGGCTGACCTTCCGCGATCCGCGCACGCTCGCGAAGACGGGCCGGGTCACCGTGACGGAAGAGGGCCGGCCGGTGACGAATCTCAACGAGCTGGAGTGCGTGGGCACCGCCGTCTACGCCAACGTCCTGTTCACCGACCGCCTCGTGCGCATCGACCCGGCCACCGGGGCGGTGACGGCGAGCATCGACGCCTCCGGGCTGCTGCGCGAGAACGAACTCGTCCAGGGGTCCGCCCTGAACGGCATCGCGGCCGTCCCCGGCACGGACCGGTTCCTGATCACCGGGAAGTTCTGGCCGAAGATGTTCCGCGTCGTGTTCGTCCCGGCGGGGCGGGCCGGCCGCTCCGCCCGCTGAAACGGACTGATGGACTCCGACAGCGACGCAGATCACCGCCTGCGCCACTACAGTGCGGCGGCATAAGTGGGTAGTCTCAAACGGACTGCATAAGTTACTGCTTAGTAATCTCGTCCTCGGAGTACACAGGAAGTACGCCGCAGGAACCCCTCGCAGGCCCGAGGAGCCCCCAAATGCAACTCGCCGCGATCATCGTGTCGCTGGTCCTTACCGTGGTCGGCGTCGCCCTGCTCGCACGCGCCGTCGGCCAGTTCGTCCGGTACTTCAGGCTGGGCCAGCCCGTGCCCGCCGGCAGCCGGACCGACAACCCCTACCAGCGCAGCGTGACGCTGGTCAGGGAGTTCCTCGGCCACACACGGATGAACCGGTGGGGCATCGTGGGCATCGCCCACTGGTTCGTCGCCATCGGCTTCCTGACCCTGCCGCCGACGATCATCAACGCGTACGGTCAGCTCTTCCAGGCCGACTGGAGCCTCCCGGTCCTCGGCGGCTTCCTGCCGTACGAGCTGTACATCGAGTTCATCGGCACCATGACCACCCTCGGCATCGTCACGCTGATGGTGATCCGCCTGCTGAGCCTGCCGTCGCGGCCCGGCCGCAAGTCCCGGTTCGCGGGCTCGAAGATGGGGCAGGCGTACTTCGTCGAGTACGTGATCTTCACCATCGGTCTGGCGATCATGGCCCTGCGCGCGCTCGAGGGCGCGCTGCACCACGTGGACCACTACGAGGCCGCGTACTTCGCCTCGTACCCGCTGATCCTTGCCCTCAAGGGCCTCAGCCTCACCACGCTGCAGAACCTCACGTACCTCTTCGCCATGATCAAGCTGGGCACCACCATGGTCTGGATGATCACGGTGAGCCTGAACACCAACATGGGTGTGGCCTGGCACCGCTTCCTCGCCTTCCCGAACATCTGGTTCAAACGCGACGCGACCGGCGGAACGGCTCTCGGCGCGCTGCAGCCGATGACGTCGGGCGGCAAGCCGATCGACTTCGAGGACCCGGGCGAGGACGACGTCTTCGGCGTCTCCCAGGTCGAGCAGTTCTCCTGGAAGGGCCTGCTGGACTTCTCCACCTGCACCGAGTGCGGCCGCTGCCAGTCGCAGTGCCCGGCCTGGAACACCGGCAAGCCGCTCTCCCCGAAGCTGCTGATCATGTCGCTGCGGGACCACGCGCACGCCAAGGCTCCGTACCTGCTGGCGGGCGGCGGCAAGACGGCGGAGGGCGAGGAGAAGGCGTCGAAGGAGCAGCTCGCCGGTGTGCCGGCTGCGGCTCTCGCGGAGGCCGAGCGCCCGCTGATCGGCACCGTCGAGGAGAACGGCGTCATCGACCCGGACGTCCTGTGGTCCTGCACCACCTGCGGCGCCTGCGTCGAGCAGTGCCCGGTGGACATCGAGCACGTCGACCACATCGTCGACATGCGCCGCTACCAGGTGATGATCGAGAGCGCCTTCCCGTCCGAGGCGGGCACGATGCTCAAGAACCTGGAGAAGAAGGGCAACCCCTGGGGCCTGGCCAAGAAGCAGCGCCTGGAGTGGACCAAGGAGGTCGACTTCGAGGTCCCGGTCGTCGGCAAGGACATCGAGGACCTCACCGAGGTCGAGTACCTGTACTGGGTCGGCTGCGCCGGCGCCCTGGAGGACCGGGCCAAGAAGACCACGAAGGCGTTCGCCGAACTCCTCCACATCGCGGGCGTCAAGTTCGCGATCATGGGCGGCGACGAGAAGTGCACCGGCGACTCCGCCCGCCGCCTGGGCAACGAGCCCCTGTTCCAGGAGCTCGGCATGGAGAACGTGGCCGCGCTGAACATGGCCTTCGGCGAGGACGACGAGGACGAGTCGACGAAGAAGCCGCGGTCGGCGAAGAAGATCGTCGCCACCTGCCCGCACTGCCTCAACACGATCGGCAACGAGTACCCGCAGCTCGGCGGCGACTACGAGGTCATCCACCACACCCAGCTGCTCCAGCACCTCGTCGACGAGGGCAAGCTGGTCCCGGTCACCCCGGTCGAGGGCATCATCACCTACCACGACCCGTGCTACCTGGGCCGTCACAACAAGATCTACACGCCCCCGCGCGAGATCATCGGCAAGGTCCCGGGCCTGCGCAACGAGGAGATGCACCGCCACGAGGAGCGCGGCTTCTGCTGCGGTGCCGGCGGCGCCCGCATGTGGATGGAGGAGCGGATCGGCAAGCGCATCAACAACGAGCGCGTCGACGAGGCCCTCTCCCTCAACCCGGACATCGTCTCCACGGCCTGCCCGTTCTGCCTGGTCATGCTGACCGACTCGGTCAACGGCAAGAAGAACGAGGGAACGGCCAAGGAGTCCGTCCAGGTCGTGGACGTGGCCCAGCTGCTCCTCGACTCCGTGAAGACCCCGGTCGACCCGGCGGGCGAGGCGGAGACGGAGAGCGAGCCGGAACCCGAGCCCGTGAAGTAGCCGGGGTTCGCACACGCGGATGAGGGCGTCGGCCTTCGGGACCACAGACAGGTCTTGAAGGCCGGCGCCCTCCTGACGTCTACGACACCCCGAGCCCGGCCTCCGAAACCGCGCTGGGCCGGGGCCCACCGGCCACCTGTCCCGCCGGTGAGGCGGGCGCCGGCACTCTCGCCAAGGCACCCGCCGATTCGGTGTGTTCGTCGAACCACTCGATGGTTCTCAGCAGCCCCTCCTCCACCGGTGTGCGCGGCTGCCAGCCCAACTCCGACTCGGCCAGCGCGATGTCGGGCCGACGGCGCTTGGGATCGTCCGCCGGCAGCGGCACGAGGACGGTCTCCGAGTGCGATCCGGTGAGCTCGCGGATCCAGTGGGCGAGTTCGAGCATGGTCACCTCATGCGGATTGCCGAGGTTCACCGGCCCCCCGATGTGCCCGTCGAGCATCCGCAGCACCCCGTCGACCAGGTCGTCGACGTAACACAGGGACCGGGTCTGTGAACCGTCCCCCGTGACCGTCATCGGGGCGCCGTCGAGCGCCTGCCGGATCAGCGTGGGGACGACCCTGCCGTCGCCGAAGCGCATCCGCGGACCGAAGGTGTTGAAGATCCTCACGATCCCGGCATCGGTGTCCCGTTCCCGCCGGTACGCCATGGTCATCGCTTCGGCGTACCGCTTCGCCTCGTCGTAACAGCTGCGCGGGCCCACCGGGTTCACATGCCCCCAGTAGGACTCGGGCTGGGGATGGACCTGCGGATCACCGTACGTCTCCGAGGTGGAGGCCAGTACGAGACGTGCCTTCTTCGCAGTGGCCAGCTCCAGCGCATGCCGTGTTCCCTCCGCGCCGACCCGGAGGGTCGCCAGCGGATGGCGCAGATAGTCGGCGGGAGATGCGGGGGACGCAAAGTGCAGCACCGCGTCGACCGGACCGTCGATCTCCAGGCCGTGGACGACGTCACGCTTCATCACCTGGAATTCCGCACGCTCCGTCAGGTGGGCGACATTCTCCGGCCTTCCGGTGAGGAAGTTGTCGACGCAGACGACTTCGTAGCCGACTGCCAGCAGCCGTTCGCACAAATGAGAACCGATGAACCCGGCTCCCCCGGTCACTACCGCACGCATGCGAGACACCTCTCTCCGTCATGGACTCTCTGTGCCGCCCGGTCGCGCGTGGCCTACCGATCCGACGGTAGACATCATGAGAAAGTCCTTACCAGGAAAGGAACTTTTGGTGGCAATCTATGCCAATTTCCCACGAACGGATGCGGCACATGGGAATCAAGAGACTCATCGATGTGACCGGCAGTCTGATCCTGCTGATCCTGACGGCTCCTCTCGCCTGCGCGATCTGCCTGTTGATCGCCACCAGCTCACCGGGCGGAATTCTCTTCCGGCAGGCGCGGGCGGGGCGCGACGGACGCCCCTTCACCATGCTCAAGTTCCGTACGATGCGCGTGGGAGCCGACTCCGAACGGGGCGACCTCGCCGCGTGCAACGAAGCGGACGGCTTTCTCTTCAAGATCCGCAACGACCCCAGGATCACTCCGGTCGGCCGGATTCTGCGCCGCCTGTCGCTGGACGAACTACCGCAGTTGGTCAACGTACTGCGGGGAGAGATGTCCCTGGTCGGTCCCCGCCCGTTGCCCGTCGACGATTCGCACTACACCGGCCCCGCACGCGCACGGCTCACCGTCCTGCCGGGACTGACCGGTCTGTGGCAGATCAACGGCCGGTCCGAACTCCCCTGGGAGGAGATGATCCGGCTCGATCTCCATTACGTGAAGCACCACTCGGTGGGCCTGGACCTCGCCATCCTCGCCCGTACCGTCCCCACCGTGCTGACGGCCCGCGGCGCGCGTTGAACGATGTCCGCCCCGCGGCGACGCCGTGCGCACCGGCGGCGATCAGCATGGCGATCGCCGGCCGGGACGGGCGGTGCACGGCCCTACGCGCGCGCCCCGCGTCGGCCCGTGTCCCGGGCCCGGGCCCGGTAGGCGAGCACCAGCCTCACGAACCGTGGATTGCCCACCGCGTACCGCATGAACATGCGACGGGGCTCCTGCGCCCACCGGTGGAACCATTCAAGTCCGGCTCGCTGCATCCACTTCGGAGCCCTGCTGTGCACTCCCGCCACCACGTCGAAGGATCCGCCGACTCCGACCACCAGGGGACAACGCAGGGCATCCAAGTTCCGTGAAAGGAAATACTCCTTTCGTGGACTTGGAATCGCAAGGAACAGAACATCCGGCTGCGTCTCGCGAACTGCGGACACCACCTCCTGCTCCTGGCCCTCCTCCCAATAACCGTCCCGAAATCCCACGATCTTGACGCCCTGGTCGGCGGCGATACGAGCGGTCTCCGCCACCACTGAACGTTCGGCGCCGAGCAGGTAGACACGGTATCCCTTGTGAACGGCGCGGTCCCAGAGCGCCAGCATGAAATCCATGCCGGTCACCCGCTCGGGAAGCCTGCGTCCGAGAAGGCGGCCGGCCCATACGACGGACTGCCCATCGGCATTGATGAGCGAGCACGAGCGAATGATCCGCGCCAGGTTCGGATCGTCGTGCGCCTTGACGACTTTCGCCGCGTTCAGCACGACATGTTGGTGCGGGCCGCCGTCCTCGATCAGCGCCTCGGCCGCGGCCACCGAGTCCTCCATCGTCAGCGGGTGAACCGGCAGCCCGCACACCGTCACCGGCCTGCAGGTGCCCACGGGTCTGCCCGACGCACCCTCGTCCAGCAGCAGGGGTGTTCGCACGCTCCGCCTCCGTCCACTCCACGAGCACGCTCATCGCGGTGGTCCGGCCCGAAGACACGCGGCTGCCGCGACCGCTCCCAGTCTGGGGGAGAAGCGCCGTGGAAAACCGACCCCGGATCGGGAAACAGTGGATTACGCCCGTTCGGCCGAGCTCTGCCACCCCCGCGCTGCATAGGAACAAAGCGCCCCCGAACTAGCATGAAATTCCGCTCATGACGCGGAATCAACTCGGCCGAACGGATTGCGGAGAGCTTGTGGCCTCCTGGAAGAGCAGCACGGCAGCGACATCAGCGCGCCCTCGTCTCCTGATGACGACGAAAGACCTCGAGAAGCACGCCGAGTTCCTTTTCCGGGGGCTGGACGACTGCCGCTGGACGGGACCCGACCCCTATGACGGCCTGACAAGTCCGGTCGCGGTTCTGGCACGTCACCCGTTCCTGCGCCAGGCCCTTCTGCAGGCCGTGAAGCGCAGTCCGGTCGATCTCCGTCCGTGGCTGGCCATTCGTCCCCTGCGAACCGCAACGGCCTGCGGGGTCGGTGCCACCGCCTGCAGTCGTCTCGCGGACGCACCCGCGTGGCACGACCGTGCCCGCAGACTCGGCCGCTGGACCGCTCAGAGGCAACTGTCCGGAACCTACACGGGACTGTGGGGTTACGAGTTCGACGTCCAGACCCGGTGGGCGTACTACCCGGCGTTCATGCCGAACGTCATCGCCACCACCTTCTGCGCCGACGGATGCCTCGACACCGGGACGCTGAGCGGCGCCGCCGCCGAGACACTCGCCGCAGCACTGCTGCGGCACCTCTTCACGGGCCGGTACTTCGCCTACACACCGACGACGGCCAAGCTGGTCCACAACGCGAACCTCATGGGGGCGGCGCTCGCCACCCGCCTCGCTCTCCTGGACGGCATGCCCCGCCCGCTCGCCTCACGCCTGGCCGACGCCGCGCGGTCAGCGGTCGACGTCGCCGTCGCGGGCCAGCGGCCGGACGGCTCCTGGCCCTATGGCACGCCGTCCAATCTGGGCTGGGTGGACGGCTTCCACACCGGCTACGTCCTGCTGCGGCTCGACGCAGCGGCGACAGGGCTGGGCCTCGACCTCGGCACGGTGATCGACTCGGGCGCCCGGTACTACCTCACTCACCTGTTCGACGGACCGGTGCCCCGGTACTACGCGGCGGGACGGCAGCCGCACGACCGAGGACGACGCGATCCCAACAACGACGCGACAGCGGTTCGCACGGCGGTCTGGGCCGAGGAACACGGGTACGTTCCGCACGGCTTCGCCGATGACGTGCTGGCCCATGTCATCGGCCAGGTCCCCGGTGTCGGCGGCGGGCCGGGACAGCGGGCCTCCGCTGCCGTGAAGCAGCCGATCCGACGGTCACCGCGATGGAGCCTCGCCCCGTTCCTGGACGCGCTGACCGCGTTGTGCGCGGCGCGAGGCACCGGTTGAGGACGGATCGGCCGGGGTGCCGGGCCCGGTCACCTGCCGGTCCCGGCACCCGGCGGATCAGCCGAGAGCCGAGACCTGGTAGCCGAGCAGGGCGTCGGCCGCGCGTCCGGGCCCGCCCGACACATGGCGCTCCCACCAGACGGCCGCGCAGAAGAGCCCGAACACGGCAAGACCACGGTCGCGCCGGCCCTGAACGTGCTCCGTGACGAACCGATCGGCCGCGCGACGGTCGAAGAGGTCGTCGAACAGCGAGGAACGCCGCACCTCGGGCCAGAGGCGACCGCCGTGCTCACGCAGCAGCGACCGCACCGGTGCCCCGAAGCCGGTCTTCGTGCGCCGGGCGACGAAGTCGGGTACGCCGGCCTCGACCGCCGCCGCCCGAAAGAGCGCCTTGCCGTTCGCGAGCCGGAGCTGACCTTCCGCGACGGCGTTCAGCGCGGTGGCCGCCACGGGTTCGCCCAGGAACGGCACCCTCAACTCCACGCCGGCCCGCATCGAGGCGCGATCGCCGTACAGCAGGTTCAGGCCGGGCAGGAAGAGACGTCGATCGCACTCCACCAACGCCGCCAGCGGGCTTCCGCCGCGGTCGAGCACTTCATCGGCCACGTCCCGGTGCTGCTCGGTGACCGCGTCCAGCCCGACGAGCGGGGAGAGCGCCGCCCACTCCGGCCCCGAATAGTAGGACTGCGTCGCCCAAGCCCAGTCGCGGGGGCCCGAGTTGAGCAGCCGGCAGAACTTGTCGGAGCGTTCCCGGTAGCGCCGGGGCCGGGGGACGACTCCGGCCGCGCCGAGAGCGGGCCGCGCCCACGCGGGCAACCGCTGCAGCATCAGGACCGCCTGATAGCGCTCGTAGCCGAGGAAGAGTTCCTCGACCCCGAGACCCGACAGGAGCACGGTGGCCCGGCCGTTCGCGGCGCGGGAGAGCTGCATGAGCGTGATCGCCGCCGGGTCGCCGAAGGGGAGTTCCATGGCGGCCACCAGCTCGGGGATCCGCCTCAGCACATCGACGTCGAGGTCGACCCAGGTCAGGGGAAGGCCGAGTCGCCGGGCGACCCGCTCGGCGTACGGCGCGTCGTCCTGGAACGGCTCGGCGGATGCCTCGACCCGCTGTCCGGGCCGGGCGGCGAAGGCGGGCCCGGCGAAGCCGGCTCCGGCCAGTTCCACACCCAGCCAGGTGCTGTCCAGGCCACCGCTGAGCAGCAGGCCGACCGTGACGTCGGCGTGCGCCTGCCGGGCCACCGACACCCGGACCGCGGTGCCGATGTCGTCGACGGGCGGTACGGCGGCGGCACGCCAGAACGGCGGCTCCTCGTCGTGGTACGGGGGCCGGCGGGCGAAGGCTCGCCCGGCCGCCACCGCGGTCGCACGTCGCCAGCCCGTCCGCGGAGGCGGCGTCCACAGGAACATGGCGCCCTGGGCCACCGCGACCGGGTCGACCTCCCCCAGCAGGCCACGGGCTTTCAGGGGTTCCAGTTCACTGGCCAGGCCGGTCAGGCGGCCCGCGGCGTCCGTCGTCCCGTAGAGCGGCTTGATGCCCAGACGGTCGCGCCCGTACCGGAGCCGCCCGTCGGGCAGGACGAGGGCGAAGGCGAACATGCCGTCGAGCCGGTCGAGCAACCGCGGGGCGTCCGGTTGCAGAAGCAGTTCGTAGAGGACTTCCGTGTCGCCGCTGGTCGTGAAACGGACGTTCCGCTCGCGCAGCATGCGGCGCAGTTCCGCGGCGTTGTAGATCTCACCGTTGTACACCAGCACCCCGCGCTCCGGGGAACCGAAGGGCTGGTTGCTCCGCTCGTCCAGGTCGACCACTGCCAGGCGGCGGAAGTGCAGTTCCACGCACCAGTCCGCGCCCTGGAGGCGCAGATGGCCGCTGGCATCGGGGCCCCGGTGCGCGATGGCCTCGCACGGATCCGCCCGGGGGCACCCGGCGTCGTCGGCGGGACGGTTGATCAGGACGACGAAGCCGCACATCAGGCCGCACCCCCCGAACCGCATTCCGCCACGGATGGATTCGCGTACCCCAATGCCCTGGCCAGTGCCGGTGTGGTGGGGACGACGTCGACGGTGCGGCCGGTCGTGACGGCCCGAGCCGCGCGGCATGCCGTGAGGGAACTGCGCAGAGCGGCAGCGAAGTCGGCGTCGGGGACCTGCTCACCCCGCACGAGCCGGACCAGTGAACGCATCTCGGCGGCGTGCCCCTTGGGACCGCCACGGTACTTCGTCGTGGTGGCGCCGCCACCGGACCAGACCGTGAGCGAACGGTAGTCGTCGATCCTGCCGGCCATGCCGTCGGCGGCGACCTCCAGAAGTTCCTTGGGGGCGCCGGGTGGGGTGAGACCTCCGTAGACGATCGACGCCGTCGACGCGTCGTCGTAGTCGAGGTGCACGGTCATGCTCTGGGCCGCGGCCGGATCGTGCTTGTCCACTCCGGCGGCCCGGACCCCGACGGGTCGGCCCGGGACGAGGAATCCCGCGGCATCGATGAAGTGACAGACCTCGCCGAGCAGTCGGCCGCCCTGCCGGGGATCGAAGTACCAGTGGTCGGCCGGGAGCCGTCCCGCGAAGACACGGTAGGTGATCTGCAGCGGCCCGCCCTGGGGCAGGGCGGCCTTCAGATCGCGCATCGCCGGCGCGAACCGCCGGTTGAACCCGGCCATCGCGGGGGCACCCGAGGCCAGCCAGGCGGCCGCGATGTCCTCCAACTCCTCCTCGTCGAGGCCCAGTGGCTTCTCGCAGTACAAGGCCGCACCGCTGCGCAGCACCTGCGCGGCGTAGGAGCCGTGGCTGTCGTGCCGGCTGAGGACCATCACGCAGTCGGCCTCGCCCGAGGCCAGCCCGAGCCCGGCGCTGTCGGCGACGGTCCGGAAGCCCCAGCGGCGGCCCTGGTGCGCGGCGGACAGGCCGCTGCCACTGGCGATCCACGAGAAGGAGACGCCGGAGTCCCGCCTGAGATGGGGGAAGAGCATCCTCGTCGCGAAGTTGCCCGCTCCGATGGCTGCCACTCTGACCGTGCCGCGCGGGGCGGCCCAGGCACGTGTGCCGGTCGGTGGCGCCGGTTGGGACGGCAGCTGTGCCGTGCCCGGATACTTCAGGAGCAGTGCGACACTCCGCTGCGTCTGCGCCGTGTTCAGCGCCTCGTACGCCTCGGCCGCGTTCTCGACGGCGAAGACCCGCGGCTTCAGGTCCGTGAAGTCCACCGCCCCGGTGGCCAGGAGGCGGAGCACTTCGGAGAGGTTGCGCCGCTCCGTCCACGGAACGTACCCCTCCGGGTAGGGGCGGCCCGCCTCTTCGTAGTCCGGGTCGTACCTGCCGGGCCCGTACGAGCGCGCGTAGCGCAGAGACAGTTCCTTGCCGTAGTAGGAGGACCGCGGCGGTGCGACCTCGACATCGCCCACGACGACCACCGTGGCGCGGTCGCGGGCGAGCCGGCCGGCGAACCGGACCGGGTCGGCGCTGGCGGTCGCAGCCGTGATGACGACCGCGTCGGCGCCCGCGCCTCCCCAGCGCCGGAACACTGTGCCGGTCAGGTCCCGCGCATCGCGCTCGTATCCCGCCATGCCCGCCGACACCGCGAGTTCGACCATCGCCGGGTCCCGGTCGATTCCGACCCCGTCGTATCCATAGGCGCGCAGGAGTCGCAGGGTGATCTGTCCGACCAGCCCCAGGCCGATGACGGCGATGCGCGAGCCCGGCACCGCCTCGGCCTGGTGGATGCCCTGGAGCGCGATGGCCCCGACCGTCGCGAACGCGGCCCACCGGTTGTCCACTCCGTCGGGCACCGGCACGACGAGATTGCGGGGTACGGCGACGATCTCGGCGTGCGAGGCGTAGCGGGCTCCTGCGGCGGCCACCCGCATGCCGGTGCGGATGTCGTCCACCCCGTCGCCCACCCCCAGGACCAGTCCGGCACAGGAGTAGCCGAGCTGCATGGGCCGGTCCAGGCGGTCCTGGACCATGCGGTAGGTGTCGGCGACTCCGGCCTGCTTGAGGGTGTCGAGGACCTTCCTCACCTGTTCGGGGTGGCGCCGGGCCTTGCCGACAAGACTCTGCGCACCGGTCGAGACGGTCGTCCGCTCCGTGCCCGCGCTGATGAGCGAGTAGTCGTTGCGAATGACCACGGTCCCGGGCGCCGCTGCCGGCGCGGGGGTTTCTCCGACCGTGATGGACCCCGTGCGGGGGGACAGGAGCACTGTTTTCATCGTCCGCCTTACGGAAGGGGTGACGCCGCGCGTGGTGCGCCCTGCGGAGCGTTCAGGTCCGCGATGAGGGGTGACGGGTGGCCCGCGGCTCCGCGGCACAGGGCCGGTTTCCCGGGAGGGACCCCTCCAGCGGGTGCGGTGCGGGCCGGTTGCTGCCGGCCGACGGCGGGTTCCGCGCCGCGCGGCTCGGCTGTCCGCGCGTTCTCCGGCACTCCCACGAGCGCGTAGGCGCCCGCCATGACGAGCCAGGAGGGAAGCCCGATGAACGTGCTCTCCAGAGCGACGTTGGTGCATGCGGTGACGGACACGCCCACCGTTGCGCCGAACCAGGCCGCGCCGACGGGGTCACGCCGTGCCCGCCAGGTTCGCCGCAGGGTCGCGCCGGTGAGCAGGACGACCGCGATGGCCGACGGCCAGCCGAGGTAGAAGACATAGCCGATGTACGAGTTGTGCGGACCGGTCTTGACACTGTTGATCGGCCTGCCCTGGAACAGGACGTCCATAGGGTGCCCCGCACCGGCGCCGAACAGCGGGTTATCCGCCGCGTCCTCGAGAGCGCCCCTCCACATCGTGAATCTCAGGTCCACGTTGTTGGCCGCTTCGCTGTCGGGGTTCTGCATACTCGATTCCACTCGGGCAACCAGATCACCGACCACGGGAGCGTCGGTGAGACGGATACCTTTCACGGAAAGGAAGAATGCGACGACCACGCCCACCATGACGAGGGTCGAGGAGATGATCGGCCACCGGAACCTCGGATGGCTTTTCTTGCCGGCGATGGCTGTCGCGACGGCTGCGGCGGCCACGGCCAGAAGCGGACCTCTCCTGGCCGCAACGGCGAGGAAGAGGGAGCCGACCAGCACCCAGACGAGGAGTCGGCTGTCTCCCCGCTGGCGGAGCGCGACACCGAAAGCACCCGCGATCGCAAGATAGAGCCCCGAAGCCGCGGCAACCATGGAAACACCGAAGAAAACGTTCAGAATCGGTCCGAGCGGCGCGAGGCACAGGACCCATCGCCACCGATTGAATTCCTTCTCCGTATGAGTGAGCCACCAGACGGCGGTCAGCCACCCGACGACCGGATAAAGGCCGAGGATGACCCCTTTGAGCGGATCAGGAAAACCTGCGGAGACCCCGCGGTACACCGCTTGGATCATCATGACGGCCAAGAGGACGGCCACCGCGCCGAACCCGCGCAGACGCGGTTCGGAGAACGCTCGTGGTCCCCACGTCCCGATGGTGGCGAGCACGGCGAGGACGACGCACACATCCATCAGGTAGACCGGATGGACCCCCACCTTCGCGTAGCCCGCGCCGAAGACGAAGAGGGGGACGAGGCAAGCGCCCCACAACAGCCAGACCATCGCGCGGATACGCAACGCCAGGACGAGGACGGCTACGGCGCAGAATACCGCCAGAAAGAGCAGCACAGTCTGGCCCGGCATGCTCACGTAGCTTCCTTTCACCGACATCGGAGATTCTTGTATCACGCCCCGGGGTGGCGCGGCCGGTGACCTCGCCGTAGGGCTCCCCGCACCATTCGGCGCCGACGCCGAGACCTTGCTGGTGGGACTATCACGAATCAGCTCCACCGCATTCAGGTGGGCGGCCGGACTGTCGCCGTGCCGCACGGTAGTGCGGTATTCCGCGGGAACGTGCGTATCTGCGGCCGGACGGACCATACGGCCGAACATGCCCATACGGCCGGGTGAACACGCCTCCGGCATGACGGGCGTTCTTGCGGAATGCCGATTCGCTGGTGGCCCAAGAGCGCTTCTTCCGCTCCGGGGAATTGAAGCCGCCGTCGGCGCCCGGCTGCGGTCCGGTGTCGCTCGGAAGGAGATTCGGGTGAAACGATTGATGGTCATCTACGGAACGAGACCGGAGGCCATCAAAATGGCCCCGGTCGTCAAGACACTCAACCGGTCCCGGATGTTCCGGTCGACGGTGGCCGTGACCGCCCAGCATCGCGGCCTGCTCGACCAGGTGCACGCGTTGTTCGGTATCCGCGCCGACCACGACCTGGACGTCCTCACCGAGCGCCAGTCCCTCGCCGACATCACCACGCGCGTGCTGGACGGGCTGTTGCCCCTGCTGCGGCGCGAGCGTCCGGACGCGGTCCTGGTCCAGGGCGACACCACGACCGCGTTCGTCGGGGGTCTCGCCGCCTTCTACAGCCGGATCCCCGTGGTGCATCTGGAGGCGGGACTGCGCACCGACAACCGGTACTCGCCCTTCCCCGAGGAGATCAACCGCCGGCTCACGACCCAACTGGCGTCACTCCACCTGGCGCCCACCCCCCACGCGCGGGACAACCTGCTCCGGGAAGGCGTCTCGCCGTCGGCCGTGGTGGTCACCGGGAACACCGTCATCGACGCCCTGCGCTGGGCGGTGGGACGGACGACCCACTACGGGGACCTGGAACTGGCCGACCTGGACGACACGGCTCGCCGGGTTCTGCTGGTGACGGCCCATCGCCGGGAATCGTGGGGAAGCGGGATGGAGGCAATCGGCGGTGCCCTCGCCGACCTGGCCCGCACGGAGCCCGATCTCATCATCGTGCTCCCGCTGCACCCCAATCCGGTCGTACGGGCGGCGATCCTGCCCCAGGTCGCCCACATCGGCAGCGTCCGCCTGACGGAACCCCTGGACTACGGGGCGTTCGCCCGGCTGATGAACCGCGCACACCTCATCCTGACGGACAGCGGCGGCATCCAGGAGGAGGGCCCGGGTCTCGGCAAGCCGGTCCTCGTCATGCGGAACACCACGGAGCGGCCCGAGGCGTTGCGGGCGGGCACGTCCCGATTGGTCGGCACGGACCGCGAGCACATCGTGAAGGAGGTGCGACGGCTCCTGCACGACCGGGAGGCGTACGCCTCGATGGCCAAGGCCGTCAACCCGTACGGCGACGGGCGCGCCGCGGACCGTACCGTACGGGCGATCGGGCACTGGCTGGGACTGTGCGAACGCCCCGCGGAGTTCGGCTCCGTGCCCCACCCCGCCGACGGTTCCCCATCAGTGCCAGAACCCGCGGGTGTCGAAGACGGCCTTGCCGCGCAGCGCCGTCCGTTTGACGGCGCGGAACGCGTCGTGGTCCACGAGCAGCACGACGATGTCCGCCTCCCGTACAGCGGTGGCGACGTCGACGAGTTCGACTGCGCCCGTGCGCGCCAGTGAGTCCGGCAGTTCGCCGATGTGGGGCTCCGCGACGAGCAGCCGGCCCGTCTGCTGCCCGGCCAGTTGCGTGACGATGTGCAGCGCCGGGCTCTCCCTGAGGTCGTCGATGTTCGCCTTGAAGGCCAGGCCGAGGCAGGCGATGACGGGGTCCTTGAACCGGCCGACGGTCCGGAGCACCTCACCGAGCACATAGTCGGGCCGGGCGTCGTTGACCTCGCGGGCGAGCCGGATCAGCTGCGCCTGCCGGGGGGCCGTCCCCACGATGAACCACGGATCCACGGCGATGCAGTGCCCGCCCACACCCGGCCCCGGACGCAGGATGTCCACCCGGGGGTGGCGGTTGGCCAGGGCGATGACATCGCCCGCGTCGACACCGAGGTGGTCGCACACCATGGAGAGCTCGTTCGCAAAGGCGATGTTGACGTCCCGGAAGGCATTCTCGCTGAGCTTGGCCATCTCCGCGGTCGTCGCGTCGGTGAGCAGGCACTCCCCCTGGGTGAACACCTCGTACAGGGCGCGCGCCCGCCCGGCGCAGCCCTCCCCGACCCCGCCGATGACCCGGTCGTTGGTCACGAGCTCGATCATCGTCCGTCCCGGCAGGACCCGTTCGGGGCAGTGCGCGACCTGCACGTCGGGCGTGTCACCCGGCTCGTGGGGGAACGTCAGGTCCGGGCGGTGCTTGCCCAGCCACCGCGACAGTTCCACCGTGGTGCCCGGGGGCGAGGTGGACTCCAGGATGACGATGTCTCCCGCCTTGAGCACGGTCGCCACGGACGCCGCCGCTTCACGCACGTGGGTCAGATCCGCCGTACGGTCCTCCTGGAGCGGGGTCGGCACGGCGATGAGGAAGGCGTCCGCGGCCTCCGGGGTGCCCGTCGCGCGCAGCCGTCCCATGGCCACGGCACCGCTGACGGCCACCGCCAGATCGGGCTCCACGAACGGCGCCCGGCCGGAGTTGATGAGTTCGACGGTGGCCGGATTGACGTCGACACCGATGACGTCGATTCCGTTGGTGGCGAGCGCGACGGCGGTGGGCAGGCCGATGTAGCCGAGGCCGACGACGCAGACACGGGAGAACACCAGGAGAATTCCTTTCCGGAGGTGTGCCACAGGTGCACCGGACTGATGGCGGTCCGACGGAAACCCCGAGGGCACCTCACAGAATGGACCGGCCGGACACGCATCAGCCGACAAGCGCGCCGCACAGACGGAAATCCCGCCGCTTTTCGGGGCCGAGTAACCGTGTCGGCATCATCAATCGTCCGTCACCGGTGTAGCACTACAAGAGGTGGACCCACACCTCGACAATCAAGACCGGAGGCAGCCGTGGAACCCCGCAGATTTCCGCGTGTTCGGCTGGTGGTGCCGACCAACGGTGACCGCCCCGGCTTTCTCGAGGACTGTCTGGCATCCATCCGGCGACAGGACGAGCCCGTGGAGGTGCTGATCGTCGGGCCCGCCGACGCCGCTCCCGCGCTGCGGCCGGTCGCCGAGCGCCACGGCCACCGGTTTCTCGTGGAGGAGCAGCGGGGACTCAGCAATGCCATCAACCAGGGCTGGCGGGGAGCCACCTCGGACTATCTGGCGTGGCTCGGTGACGACGATCTGCTCACCGAGGGAAGCCTCACCGCGGCCCGCTCGGAACTCGACCGGCATCCCGCCGCGGGCATGGTGTACGGCCGGCTGAGGGTGATCGACGCGTCCGGTGCCACGCTCTACACCGTGCGTCCCGGCTCGTTCGGCTCCTGGTTGTCCCAGTACGGCCAGAACTGGGTCGGCCAGCCCGGCTCCCTGTACCGCCGCGAGGCCGTCCAGCGGGTGGGCATGCTGGATCCCAGCCTGCGCTACTCGATGGACTTCGACCTCCATCTGCGCCTGCGCCACAGCGGCCGCACCGCCTATCTGCCGCGGGTCCTCGGGTGTTTCCGCGTCCACCCCGGCTCGCTGACGGTGAGCAACCCGCGGCCCCGCGAAGAGGGACGGCGCGTGATGCACCGCTATCTCGGCCCGAAGGCCCGGCGCCTCGAAGGCTGTTGGTGGCCGGTCGCACGAGGCGTCAGCCGAGGGTGGGGCGCGCTCACAAGGCTCTGACGCCCGCAGTGCCGAACAGCATGAAGGTCCTTCGTCCGCCTCCGCACCGGCCCGTACTCCCCAGGAGGAAGTCACTTTCCTTCGCATCGCCCCAGGGGGAAGACCTCGGTATCTGCACATCGGAAATCACTTCCGGGCTCCGGCTTGCGCCGCGCGTCGAAAGAGCACGGAATACAACCTCTGCTATGTTACCCGGGTGATCAATTCTGTGGCGATGCCGAGGAAAATGACACCGAATAAAGTTGCCCAAGCTTTGTTGTCATGGGCGACGGTGGCGCGCAACGGTTCCACTGGTCGGCGACTCATCGGGGCATCGGCCCGGCACACTCGCAAGTTCTGGGCTACACATGGCGACCCACTCATCACCTGCCGAGTCGCTGGGCAGGATCTCGTGATGCCGCTGTCGCATGATCTGCCCATCATTCTCTCGGCGTGGCCGAACTATTCGCAGAACCTTGCACGTGTGGCAGCCATGACCGTAGCAGCCCGCCAGGACGCCACCATTGTGGACATCGGCGCGAATATCGGCGACACCGCGGTCCTCATGCGGGGAGCGGTGGCCGCCCCCATTCTCTGCGTGGAAGGTGACGAACTCTTCTTGGACCTCCTGCACCACAACGTGGGGCACATGCCCGACATCGAGGTCGAGGAAGCGTATGTAGCGATCACCACTGACGACACCGACAGCACCTGTACCGTCCAGCGACGTGCAGGCACCGCCGCGCTGGTCCCTTCGACGTCGGGGTTGATGCCGGCACGCCCCAGCCGACCGTTGAGCGAGATCCTGAGCTCGCACGCGCGCTTTTCGTCGCCAGGTCTCATCAAGATCGACACAGACGGGGCGGACCCGCGCATCATCGTCGCCAACAGGGAACTGCTGTCGCAGGCCCGCCCTGTCGTCTTCTTCGAGTTCGCTCCCCTCTGGGCCGCCAGGACCGGGGACCAGAACCCCTACCGCGCCATCACAGCCTTGGCCGAAGCCGGTTACGAGGGAGCGCTTGTGTATGGCAACACGGGGGAGCTCCTGCTCGTCACGAGGGTGACCGAGCAGCCTGTTTGGCGGGACCTCGGTCGCTATACGATGACGCACGGCAAAGGCCACTACTATGATATCGCGGCCTTCCACTCCGACGATGTCGAACTCTTCGAGCAGGCCGTTGCCGCGGAGCGTAAGTTCTTTGAAGAAAGGACAGTGGAACTGCACTGATCCACGCTTCGCCACGGACGGCAGAGTTGCTCCACCGCGGCACGACGGCACCTCAGATCATGAATGCCTCAGCAACCGAAGCATTCCGTCGCTCCTGCACCAGGTACAGTTCCAGATCGCGCATCGAATACAGCAGCCGCGCATGGTCGTCTCCCGTGTAGCTGAGCTCACCGTCGACGTCACGGGCGATCCGCACACGAGACGGGACGAAGGCAGCTTCCGGTGTCAGATTCCAGAGGTCTCCAGCCACGTCGTCGCGCACGAAGAACGCGTTGACGCCATTGCTCCCGACACCTGCGAGGCGGTAACCCAGCTGTGCCCCCAGGTGGTGCAGCGCCGGGAGCGAGGCGCCGAGGAACAGGCCGGTGTGGTGCGCCCTGGATGCCATGAAATCAGAACGGTAGGGGACGGTCACCGCCTTATCGGGGCCGAACGCGCTGTTGTATTCAATCACAACGATCCACGGAGAGACGACCGAGATGGCCCGCCAGACCCAGTAGTCGACACCGTCGATGTCGATCGAAAGCACACCGATATCACCTTTGATATCGGATTGTAGAATCAAGTCGTCGATGTTCTCCGCCGTGACGAACGCCGAAACCGGCGTGATACTCCATCGCCATGCCATCTCGCTACGGCGAAGAAAATCGATGTGCGCGGTCCCGCCGTCGAGGATCACCCCACGCCAGTTGTCCTTCATGGCAAGGAACCGAGTATTCGATTCAGAGTAGTCACCGACTCCGATTTCGATGAACACATCCGGTGGGGAGAGCCGGGACACCAGATGCTGCAGAATGCCGTCCTCACCCCACTGCGAGAACACCTTGAACTCGGCGTCCCGGAGATGCTGCGGCTCCGGCAGGAGTCTCCCCAGCCGAGTCTCCATAGCCCCCACCGAGAAGCGTAGTTCATCGATCCTGGCTTGGACTCCGCGATCGACGACCTTTTGAGCAAGGCTCATGACACTCTTTTTCAGCACCCGGGGACCGTATCAAGGAAACACGGCGACATGAGCCCGATCGAACCCCGCAACCTGCCATATCCCCCATGCTTTTCGCCTGTTCGGAGCAGTTGGGATTCCGTCTCTCCGGACAAGTTAACGGCCAGCTGATCCCGCCGTTGCGGAACCGGCTCCCGCCGATCTGTACCAGGCGTAGGTACTACGGATCCCGTCCTGCAGCGAGATTTCGGGCCTCCAGCCCAACGCGGTCATCCGGGAAGTGTCCAGGACCTTGCGCGGCGTTCCGTCTGGCTGCGCCAAGTCCCACTCGACAGTGCCTCGGTAGCCGATGACGGATGCCACCATACCGGCGAGTTCCCGGATGGTGAGGTCTTCTCCCGTACCCACGTTGACGGCTGCCTCCGAGTCGTACCGCTCGAGCAGGACCAGGCAGGCCCGGGCCAGATCGTCGGCGTGGAGGAATTCCCGACGTGCGGTGCCGCTTCCCCAGTTGACGATCCTCGGCACCTTCTCGACGTACGCCTCGTGGAATCGTCTGATCAGCGACGGCAGGACATGCGAGTTCTCGGGGTGGAAATTGTCCCCCGGCCCGTAGAGATTTGTCGGCATGGCACAGATCCACGGCAGCCCGTGCTGTCTCCGTACGGCCCGGACGTGCATGATGCCGGCGATCTTGGCAATGGCGTACGCTTCGTTGGTCTCTTCCAGAACGCCGGTCAGCAGCGCGTCTTCACGGATGGGCTGCACGGCGTCACGGGGGTAGATGCAACTGGAGCCGAGGAAAAGCAGCCGGCGCACGCCGTGATGCAATGCGGCATCCAGCACGTTCACCTGAATCCTCAAGTTGTCCGAGATAAACTCGGTGGGCCGGGTGGCGTTCGCCTTGATTCCTCCGACCCGTGCGGCGGCCAGGATGACGATGTGCGGCCGATTGATCGAGAACCAGTCGAACACGGCTGCCCTGTCCCTGAAATCGAGGTCCTTGGAGGTGGGCCCGAGGAGAGCTCTGAATCCCTGCGAGGTCAGATGTCTCCAGATCGCGGAACCGACGAGTCCACGCCGTCCGGCAACGAGGATCCGTGACGATCGATCCAGCGGACAGTGGTACACAGCGGCTGGCCCTGTGGTGGTCATAGTCATGAGCGGGCGCTCCAGTCAGGCAGTTCGGTGGGCGGGTGAAGTGCATCGTGAGCGGCAGAGGGCCGGCATCGGTGCAGCGCTGGTGTTCAGCAGCGCAGGGCACGATTCCCCGTCCAAGGAAGGCGATCGCCATTCCCCAGCCTATGACGCAGCATCTGATTTCAGACACATAGGCACAATACGCGGCAATTGATCGGCTGTTCCCTACGCTGGCAGTGCCAGGGTCCCCTTCGCCGGAAGGCGCACTCAGCGGCACCGGATCCGAGGCCCACACCCGTAGGGAGTGCGTAGTGACGGTCAAGAAGGCGCTCATCACCGGCATCACCGGCCAGGACGGCTCCTATCTCACGGAACTGCTGCTGGAGAAGGGGTACCAGGTGCACGGTACGGCCCGTCAGGCACCGGACGTCATTCGGCGACGAAGCGATGGGCAGCGAGCGAAGCCTTACCTGCATCATGGTGATCTCACCGACGGCACGCGTCTGGTCGGTCTGCTGGAAAAGGTCCAGCCCGACGAGATCTACCACCTCGCCGCCTGCTCCAACGTTCGTACGTCGTTCGACGAGCCGGTGTTCACGGGCAACACCACCGGGCTGGGCACCATCCGGCTCCTGGAAGCCATCAGGACCGTCGGCCTGCCCTGCCGCTTCTACCAGGCGTCCAGCTCCGAGATGTTCGGCGCCGCACCCCCGCCCCAGCACGAGGAGACACCCTTCCACCCCCGCTCCCCCTACGGCGTCGCCAAGGTCTACGCCTACTGGGCCACCCGCAACTACCGCGAGGCCTACGGCATGTACGCCGTCAACGGCATCCTCTTCAACCACGAATCCCCACGCCGCGGCCCCACCTTCGTCACCCGCAAGATCGCCACCGCCGCCGCCCGCATCAAAGCCGGCCTCCAGGACACCCTCTACCTCGGCAACCTCGACGCCCGCCGCGACTGGGGCTACGCCGCCGAATACGTCGAAGCCATGTGGCTCATGCTCCAACAGGACCGACCCGACGACTACGTCATCGCCACCGGCACCAGCCACAGCGTCCGCGACTTCGCCGAACACTGCTTCGCCCACGTCGGCCTCGACCACCGCGACCACATCCGCTTCGACGAACGCCACCTCCGCCCCTCCGAAGTCGACCATGTCGTGGGGGACGCCTCCAAAGCCCACCGCGTGCTCGGCTGGAAGGCCGCCACCCACGCCCCCGAACTCGCCCGCCTCATGGTCGACGCCGAGCTCGATGACCTCAACGCCGTACTCTGCCGGGCCGCCGGAACGGCGGCCGACTCTCCTCTCGCGAACTGACCTTGGCGAAGGACGGTGGCGGCGTGGCCGACGGTACGCCGAGCCCGCGGGCGGCGGGGCAGGGACGCGTCAGCTGTCGGTGTGCGACCAACAGGCACGGCACGAGTACCACGAAGGTCTGAGTCACGACCGTGGCCCACAGTGGGCCGGCCAGGCCGAAGCGATGCACGAACCAGATGGACACCGCGACGTTCACCACCGTCATCAGCGTTCCCACCACCACCTGCGGCCGCAGCGCTCCGGCTCCGTTGAGGAACACCGCGACCGGAGTGCTCGCGCACATGATGACGACGTAGCCGGCCAGCCCGAGCAGCAGCCCGAGAGGCGGAACGGCCGCACCGTCACCGATCCAGAGACGCAGCAACCACGGCGTGATCGGCACGAGGACACCCGCCACCACCACGCCGGCGACGGACGCCAGCACCACCGACCGCAGATAGGCGGTGCGCACCCACGCGAGGTCACTGCGGGCCCACGCCTCCCGATAGGTAGCCCACAGGGGCGTGAGAAACGCCCCCAGGACCGTGGGCACCAGGGCGTAGACGGTGAACGGCAGCACGTATTCGGCGACCCGGTCCGCGCCCAGGTAATGCCCGATGACGAAGGCGTCCGACTTGAAGGACACGATCCCCATCGCCGTCAGCAGGAACAGTTGCACGCCCTCGCGACCGAGCCGACCGCACGCCGCCCGGTCGATGTCACGGAAGTGGGGCCTGGCCCGGCGGTTCGACCTCACCAACAGGACCGTTGTGATGCCGCCGGCGAGCAGGGACGTCGAGAGATACGCGGCCGAGAACCAACGCAGGTCCGGCGCGAAGGACGCCACCGCCAGGAGAGCCCCCGCCTGCGCCAGAACGCCCAACGACGTCGCGAGCGCCGCGACATGGCCGCGCTGAAGGGCGTAGTACACCCGTCCGGCGATCGTCAGGGGCAGGCTGACAGCGGCCGTCGCACCCACCGCGAACACCAGTTGGCCGACGACCGGAGCGGGCACCTCCTGTCCCACACCCAGCAGGTGATTCCAGTCCAAGGTGAAAGCGAGCAGGCCGGAGAGCGCAAGCAGGAGGAGCGCCGCACCGGTCAGCAGGACGAACGCCGTGGTCACCACCCGGCGTACCGAGGCGGCGTCCTTCCCTCCCCGGGCATCGGACACCTGTCCCATGACCGCGAGTCCGACGCCGAAATCAAGCAAGGCGAGCATGGTGAAGGTGCTGGTGAGATTCATCCAGAGCCCGAACTCGGCCTTTGCGAGCCCATGCACGACAAACGGCAACACCAGCAGGTTGGCGACGAGGGAAATACCGCGGGCGCCCGTCGTCGTGGCACCGATGGCAAGGATGCTCCGCCACCGATCGGGGCCCTGCGGCCCGTCCGGTGACGGGGAGTCCGAAGCGGGCGTGCCCTGCTGCTCCCGGAAGGCCTCGGGCAACCGGGCGGACGATCGGGGAACCTTCCGGATCCGCGCGGCTCCTGTACTGCTCCGACTCACCTCTCCAATATCATCGGTCCGGATCGGAAGACAGAGAAATCTTTTCACAGGCACACCCTGAAGGTTGATCTGTCAGCGGGCAAAGAGGCCATCGGCGATGGCCGTGCCGTTCAGTGTCGCCATGAGAATGCTGTGTCGTGATCGCCTGGACACCGTGTCGCGCATACAGTGGACAGACGTCGCTTGTGCTCCCGGCAGAAAGAACGTCAGATGCGGGTCCTGTTCTCCCCGGATGCCTTCGTCAACCAGCGGTTCGGTGGCGTCAGCCGGTACTTCACGGAACTCCACACCGAACTGGTCGAACTCGGAATCGACGCGAAGATCTTCCCCGGTCTGCACGACAACGCCTACGTCCCCGGCGGTCGTACGAAATTGCCGTGCAAGGTGCCGCAGCGACTACGACTGTCCCTGAGCAGCCAGGCATTCCGAGCATACGTTGTCGGCCAGCGGGGGGCACACATCCTCCATCCCACATATTATTCCGCCAAGGCATTCGGCCGACAGCCCCAGGTCTGCACATTCTACGATCTGATCCACTTCAGGTACCCTCAGCAATTCACGAACGACAGGACGGCCGAACGCCAGCGGATCTGGGCGCGTCGAGCCGACCGGATCATCGCTATTTCCCACTCGACGGCACGGGACCTGGTGAGCATGCTCGACGTTCCGGAGGACAAGATCTCGGTCGTTCACCTGGGCGTACGCGTTCCCCGCATTCCGGCTCAGCGCAACGCGGACACCTACGTGATGTACGTAGGCAAGCGCGGCGGCTACAAGAACTGGCGCATCGTCGTGGACGCCCTGCAGGATCCGCAGCTCGCGGAACTGCGACTGGTGTGCTCCGGAGGAGGGCCTGCGACCCCGGAGGAGAAGGCTCTCTTGGAAAACCGCCGCATGGCGGACCGGGTGTCCTTCGTCGCCACCGATGACACCACGCTGCGCCGGCTCTACCGGGGCGCCCTCGGCCTTGTCTATCCCTCGCTCTACGAAGGTTTCGGACTTCCGCCGCTCGAGGCGATGGCTCTGGGCGTTCCGGTGGTGGCCGCGCGAGCCGCCTCCATTCCGGAGGTCGTGGGTGATGACGCGCTGCTCTTCGACCCTCATGAAACCGACGACCTCATTCATGCGCTCCGCCGCCTGCTCGACACCGCCACCCGAGAGGAATTAGAGAGGCGCGGTCCGCTTCGAGCACGCATGTTCTCGTGGGAGCGAACCGCTCGGCAGACCGTCGAAGTCTACCGATCCCTTCTGCGCTGACCGCAGACACGGCTGCCGTGCTCCCGGGAAAACTGAGTCGGCATCAATACCCTGAACGCAGGTTCCCTGGCACAGGAAGGGAATCTCGTGACACCGAAATCCGAGGCACTACTCCAGCTAGGAGTTCAGGGTGACCATCAAAAAAGCACTCATCACCGGCATCACGGGCCAGGACGGCTCCTATCTGACGGAGTTGCTTCTGGAGAAGGGTTACGAAGTCCACGGCCTTGTCCGACGGGCATCGACATTCAACACACGGCGGATCGACCACCTTTACCAGGATCCGCACATGCCCCAGGCCCGGATGTTCCTCCACTACGGTGATCTCACCGACGGCACGCGTCTGGTCAGTCTGCTGGAAAAGGTCCAGCCCGACGAGATCTACCACCTCGCCGCCCAGTCCCATGTCCGTGTGTCGTTCGACGAGCCGGAGTTCACGGGGAACACCACCGGGCTGGGCACCATCCGGCTCCTGGAAGCCATCAGGACCGTCGGCCTGCCCTGCCGCTTCTACCAGGCGTCCAGCTCCGAGATGTTCGGCGCCGCACCCCCGCCCCAGCACGAGGAGACACCCTTCCACCCCCGCTCCCCCTACGGCGTCGCCAAGGTCTACGCCTACTGGGCCACCCGCAACTACCGCGAGGCCTACGGCATGTACGCCGTCAACGGCATCCTCTTCAACCACGAATCCCCACGCCGCGGCCCCACCTTCGTCACCCGCAAGATCGCCACCGCCGCCGCCCGCATCAAAGCCGGCCTCCAGGACACCCTCTACCTCGGCAACCTCGACGCCCGCCGCGACTGGGGCTACGCCGCCGAATACGTCGAAGCCATGTGGCTCATGCTCCAACAGGACCGACCCGACGACTACGTCATCGCCACCGGCACCAGCCACAGTGTCCGCGACTTCGCCGAACACTGCTTCGCCCACGTCGGCCTCGACCACCGCGACCACATCCGCTTCGACGAACGCTACCTCCGCCCCTCCGAAGTCGACCACCTGGTCGGAGACGCCTCCAAGGCCCACCGCGTGCTCGGCTGGAAGGCCGCCACCCACGCCCCCGAACTCGCCCGCCTCATGGTCGACGCCGAGCTCCGTCCGCTGTTGCGTTCCTCGATCCCGGAGACGCCCGAGCGGTCGGCCCTGGCCGTCGGCGGCAAGGTCACCGCATGACTGCGGCCTGCAAGATCTGTGGCGGCAGTACGCGTGTCACTCACGTCGGCACCGTGCTCGGACGCCACGAGGCCACCTACCTCATGTGCACCGACTGCGCGTTCTGGTTCGTCGACGAGCCGCACTGGCTGGACGAGGCGTACTCGGAGGCCGTCGCGGCCATCGACACCGGGGTCGTACAACGCAATCTGCACCTGTATCCCGTGCTGGCCTCCGTGCTGGCCCGTATGTTCGGCTCCACCGGTGTGTACGTCGACTACGGCGGAGGATACGGGCTGCTGGTGCGGATGCTGCGTGACGTGGGCCTGAACGCCTACTGGCAGGACGCCTACTGCCAGAACCTGTTCGCCAGGGGGTTCGAGTGGGACCGCGGCAGACAGGACGCGGCCACCGCGGTCACCGCCGTCGAGGTCATGGAACACGTCACCGATCCGCTCGCCTTCGTCGACACGTGCCTGCGGGAGACCGGGGCGGACTCGTTCATCCTCACGCAGCACCTGCACGACCTCAGGGCCGATCCCTCCTGGTGGTATCTCGCACCCGAAGCCGGCCAGCACATCTCCTTCTACGCCCCGCGGACGATGCACAGGCTCGCCGAGCGCCTGGGCATGACGTATCACGCAGCGGACACTCTGCACCTGCTGACCAAGCGGGACTTCCGCAGGGGAACCTTCGCCCGCACGGTACGACTGCATCGGTACATCCACCCGTGGCTGAGGCGCCGGCTGCAGTCCCATGTGGTCCCGGACCACCAGTTGCTCGTCCGCCGCGCCTGCTGCGCGGGCTGAAGCGGCTCTGCCGCCCTGCGGCGCGTCGAAGTCCCCTCGGACAGACCTGACGCCGGACTGCTCCCCTCCCCCGCCTCGGCCCCCGGTTCCCGGACACTCGCGAACGGATCGTGAGTGTCCGGGGAACGGGGGCTTCGTCGCGCCTACGACGAAGCCGGCGGTGACGTCCTGGCGTCCAGGTGAACCCACAGGTGCCAGCCCAGGAGCCGTTCCCCGGTCATGCCGTGAACGGGGAGGGGCGGCGCGTGCATGAACCGCTTCTCGGCGTGCCGGACCTCGAAGAGGGGGAAGTGCCGCGAGACCCGCCGCACGTCGTAGACCCTGGAGAACGGATTGCCCGGCCCATCGGTGCTGCGATGGACGAAGTCGGACATCCGCAGGTACCGCAGAAGGCCGCGGCGACGGGCGTTGGCGACATGAGCGGCGAGCAGCGAGTGCGGCCTGCGCAGCAGCCCGCACCGCACGAGGGGATAGGCCGACAGCAGTGCCGCACGCCGCACCACGGCGATCGACAGCAGATAGTTGAGGGACCAGCGCGCGTAGAGCATCACGACGAGCTCGCCGCCGGGCTTGAGGACGCGATGGATCTCCCGCTGTGCCGTCAGGACGTCGGGCACGTGGTGCAGTACGCCATGGCTGAAGACGAGGTCGAAGGAATCGTCGGGAAACGGCAGGTCCAGCACGCTCGCCCGGTGGAGCCCCTCATGGGGCAGGCCCCGCAGGGCGAGCCGCATCCCCGTGCGCCGGACTGCCGTGTCGGTGAGGTCCACTCCCGACCACCGGGCACCCCTGCGGATCAGCTGCTCCGACTCCGCGCCCTGGCCCAGCCCGATCTCCAGCACCCGTCGTCCCGCGACGTCCAGACGGTCCAGACACTCCGGGATGTGGGACTCCAGCCGGTACTTGCCGGCGTCGTACCGGGTGAAGAACGCCTCATAGTCCTCGTGCTCCTCTCCGCCCGGTGCTCCGAAGACGTTGTCACCGCAGGGATGGGCCGACCAGAAATCCTGGATGTCTGACTGCCGCAAGGGAATCTCCAGATCGTTGCGGGAATATGGCGGGTATCGGTGAGGCACGCTGATGTCAGGTCTCGGGGAACTGCCTTTCGGCCTGAGTCCGCGGAACACCGTCCGGCCGTGAGGGCCGCCACCAGGACGCTTCCTTTCTCCGCTTCTGCGCATTGATCTATCACGCTCGGACGGTCCGACCGTGCTGACTACGCCGTGGGGCATGCGGCCGATCTCTCGAAGCGCGGGCGCACGACCGCGCATGCCGGTTCTGCCAGGCGCACTCCTTCTCGGCGGCCATCAAGAGAAACACCTGGGGCGACGTGTGGTCCTGGACTACGGGTGCGGGGGGTGATGTCATGAGGGCCCCGGATTCCGCTCTCTCCAAGAGATGACAATGCTCTTCCCGATTCCGAAAAGGAAGCCACCCGCATCCGCTCCGCACCTTCTGGTGCTGAGACAAAGCGCAGGTCTGGGCGGAATGGGACGCGCCGCCGAATTCTTCACACCGATTCTTCGGGCGCAGTGCCGTTCGGCGGACGTCGTGTGCCTTTCCGCGGAACGATCCGGGCACACGCGTTTCGAAGCGCGCCGGTCCGCGCAGGCACGCGCCACCCTGGCAGCCGTATGGCGTTGCCTCCGCATTCTGTCGTCCGATTCCCCGGCCGCCGTCTACCTCCCGGTTTCCCAGTGGGGCGTTCCTCTGGCGCGTGACGTCCTCATCACCCTGCTTGCCAGGGTGTTCGGAGCCGCACGGGTGCTGCACCTTCACGGCGCGCAGTTGCCGGACCGGCTGGCCTCGAGCCGATTGCTGCGGTCGGCCCTGTCCGGAGCCCGTTGGATCGTCCTGAGCGAGGAGGTCGGCGCACGGTTGCGGGCCTCCGGCTGTCGTACGCGGTCGGTCACGGTGGTACGCAACCCGGCACCGCCGGCGCTCACCCCGCGTCGGCCCGGCCCGCCGGGCGTGCTCCGTGTGGGCTGGCTCGGCACGATGTGCCGGGCGAAGGGTTTCGACGTGGTGTGCGAGGCCGTGGAGATGCTGAAAGGCCGCGGCGTACGGGTGGATTTCCGCGTCGCCGGGATGCGCCTCGACGTGCCGGTCGCCGACATGTCGTGCGTGGACGAGGACCTCGGTGTCCTGGATCCGGCGGACGTCACGTCCTTCTGGGCCCGGGTCGACGCGTTCGTCCTCCCCGCCCGCTGGGCCGAGGGTCTCCCGTTCGTGCTGCTCGAAGGGCTCCAGGCGGGGTGTGCCGTCGGGGCGAGCCCTTCCCCGGGATGCGCCGAGCTCTTCGGCCGGGGGTGCGTGGCGCCGGTGGAGGCCACGGTGGACTCCGTGGCCGGCTTCCTCATGGCCTGCCGGGACGACCTCGAGGAGGTCCGCAGCCGCCAGCAGAAGGCGTGGGACGACCTGCGGGAACTCTACGAACCGGAGAACGTGGAGCGCTCGTTCGTACGATTCTTGGAGGACTCCCGGCTGACACGGACATCCTGACGGGGCGCACGGCCCACCTGCCCGGTCCAGGAGTCGCACAGCCCGGTCCGGTATGCGCACGGGCGGCCCGCGCGGCACATCCGCCCGCGCCCCCACCGGCGCCACGTCACACCTGCTGCGCCGGTGCTCCCACCGCAGTCGCGACCCCGTTCCGGAAGAGGCGCACATGCTTGACATGCACCGGCTGGCACCCGGCGAAATAGGCGCCCACCGCCTCGCACGTCTGCGAGCGGGCCAGGCCGAGGCGGCGCGCGAGCTCCGAGACCAGCCCTCGTGGATGCGTCAGCTCCCGCGCCACGGTGGGCACATCGGCCCAGCGTAGGAGCGCGCCCGCCTGCACCAGGTAGTGGATCAGATCACGCAGGGGCTGGTCCGCGATCGTCGCGGTTTCCCAGTCGATGACGCCGATCCTCTCCCGGGTCCGCAGGATGTTCCACGGCGCCAGATCACCATGGACGAGAGACCCGGCACCCGCCCCCGTCGTGGCCAGGACTTCCGTGAGGCCCAGCAGTTCGTCCCGCGGCAGCGGACCTGCGAGCCGCGCATGCCTCCAGGCGTGCGTCACCACGACGTAGTGCCCACCCACGAAGTCGGCGTACGCCAGTTCCGGCACACGGAAGGGAAGCCCCATCCCGGAGACCTTGGCGAGGAACTCCGCTTCGTTGCGGAGAGGACGGTCGTCGGCCCGGCCGATCTTCAGCACATATCGTGGAGTTCCACCGGAGACGAGAGCAACGATGGACCGTCCGGGCATGGACGAGTGCATGCAGGCCGCGGCGTCCGCCTCTTTCAGGAACATCCCCAGTTCGGCTGCCACTTCGGCCAAGGGATCGGGAACCCGCGGCCCCATGTTCATGCGTACGGCGAACTGATCGAGCAAGGCGGCCGCACGACCGAGGCGCCGTGACGGCCGGTCGATGAGCCGGGCCGCGACCGCGCCGCCGTGTCCGCCCGTCGTCCGCAGGCCGACGCGCCGTCCCAACGGGCCGGCACGCACCAGGCCACGCCGCCACCCCGGACCCACGCTCACCGTGGTGCCCCCACGGCCCTGGCGATGTACAACTGCTCGATCATCATCCTCTGCGTGAACCGCCGAAGACCCGGTGACGCGGCGGCGGTGTCGACTCCGCGCAGTGCTGACGCCAGCAGATGACGGTGAAGGATGGACGGAAACAGCGAGAAGCCGTACCGGTGCTCGATCCGGAATCCCGACGCGTTCAGCAGGTCGACGATGTCCCGGTGCCGCAATTCATTGGGGACCTGCGGCCTGTGCCTCGGCACACGCACGGCGAGGGAGCGCAGACTGGGGCTGTGGCCGTGGTTGTTGAACATCAGCAGGGCGCCCTGCCGCATGTGTTGTCTGATCTTGCGCAGGACGGGAAGGCGTAGTTCCTGGGGCGCGTTGACAAAGAAACGGAAAACGGTGACGGCGTCGTAAGGACCGGTCAGCACGTCGTCGTCGAGCACGGAACCGACCTTGATGGTCGCTCGGGGGCTCGCCCGGGCAGCGTGCCGCGCCATCTCGGCCGAGATGTCCACGCCGGTGAGCTCATCCGCCACATGGTCCACGGCCGCGAGGATGCGACCGGTACCGCACGCGAAGTCCAGCAGTCGGAGGCTGCCGAGCCGTTCCCGTTCCCGTCGCAGCGACTCCACGACCACCGGGCGCTCACGGGTCCACACGTAGTCGTCATAAGTGCCCTCGGCGTACAGGCGCGTGTACGACTCCACGCTTTGCTCATCGGCAAACTTCGTTCCGTAGTCGGCCCAGCCCGAGCGGATCATGCCAGGGTTCCCGTTCTTGTCGACCGGCGTGAAGTCCGAGCCTCGACACGGACTGTCCTGGTCACCCTAGGTGGCGTGAACCCGCTGGCCGGGAAAGCGACGGGCAAGGTCACCTGCATGGCCGCGATCGGCTGCTCGGCGGTTGCCGAGCACTTCTGCAAAGACCCCTTCGACCCTTCTGTCTGCCCTTCTGTCTGCCCTTCTGTCTGTCCTCCGGTCTGCCCTTCGGTCCGCCTCCCGCAGCGCCCGCAGCGCCCGCAGCGCCCGCAGCGCCCGGCGAGCGGGACGGGCCGGGCTCACCCGGCGCCGTGCGGCACCGCTGAGAGACCACGGAGAGTTCCCTGATTCCTCTCTGCACGTGCCCTTAGGGGATGTCACAGCTCGGCAGCAAAGCCCGGCCCGTTCCCCGGCCCCGGCACGTCACTCTGCGGAACCAGGTACGTTCGAAGGCGTGGCTGGATTCAGGATCGGACGGGGCCGGGACAACCGCGCTCCGCACACGCGACCGCAGCAACCCCCGTACGGACAGCAGGCTCCGCAGGGCCCGTCGTACGGCTACCCCGCGGCGCCGCAGCAGCAGTACGGCGGGGCGCATCCCCGGGGCGGCCACCCGCAGTGGGGGACACCGCAGGGCCAGGGCGAGCCGGAGTACTTCGGCGACGGCGGCGAGGGCCACCCGCGGACGGCGGACCCGTACGCGGCGAACAACCCGGGCCACACCCAGGCCTTCTCCGTGGGCGAGGACCCGTACAACGCGGGTGATACATACCGTGCCGGCCAGGCGTCGGCACCGCCGGTCGGCCCCCGCCTGCACTGGAAGGACCTGCTGCGGGGCATCGTGTTCTCTCCCGCCCAGACCTTCCTGCAGATGCGGGACTACACGATGTGGGCCCCGGCCCTGATCGTGACCTTCCTGTACGGCCTGCTGGCGGTCTTCGGTTTCGACGGCGCACGCCAGGACGCGATCAACGCCACGCTCTCGAACGCGGTCCCGATCGTCCTGATCACGGCCGTGGCGATCGTGCTCAGCTCCTTCGTCCTGGGCGTGGTCACCCACACCCTGGCCCGCCAGCTCGGCGGCGACGGCGCCTGGCAGCCCACGGTCGGGCTCTCCATGCTGATCATGTCCATCACGGACGCACCGCGCCTCGTCGTGGCGATGTTCTTCGGCGGCAACGCGTCCTTCGTCCAGCTCCTCGGCTGGCTGACCTGGGTCGCGGCGGGCGCGCTGCTGACGCTCATGGTCTCCAGGTCCCACGACCTGCCGTGGCCGAAGGCGCTGGGCGCGTCGGCGATCCAGCTGATCGCGATCCTGTCGATCATCAAGCTGGGCACGTTCTAGCAGCCCGCCCGCGCATGCCGTGCATACCGTGCATGCCGTGCGCGGCCGTGCGTCCTGTGCCGAAGACCCCGGCTCCGCGAGCGCCGGGGCCTTCGGTGTCCTCCTGGGGGAGAGCCCGACCCCGGTCAGGGGCCCAGGACCTGCCCGGCCCGCCTCACGACCGGTGGTTCGACGCTCCGGGCGATGACCCGCCGCCCCGTCACGAGGTGGCCGGATACCGGTACTGACCGACCTCGGGATCCGGCGGGCCGTCCATCCCCAGGTCTCTGCGCATCGCTTCGCGGAGGTGCGCGTTCTCCCGCCAGAGGTCCGCCCGGACCAGAAAGTACGCGTCGCCTCTGACGTCAGGGTCCTCGATCAGCCCGTCCCGCATGCGGGTCAAGGCGTCACACGCCTTCACGGCCAGCTGGATGATCTCCGCCGAAGCGGTGAGGGACAGGCTCTGGCGCAGCCGCCAGATGCCCGAACCGTCCAAGGCCTGATGAAGTTCACCGTAGAGCCGGTCGTCGGTCGAGCGATCGGGGCGGAGGACAACCGTCCGCATGTCGGAGTGTCCTCGGCTCAGCGCCATGAGGAAGTCGGAGTACACGACCCTGCGTGTCTGAGCACCTTCCCGCTCCTGGTCACGACGCCAACGGAGGCGTTCCGCGATCAACGCGGAACTCACACCCACCACGGCTCCGGCCAGGGTGCTCACCGGGGATATCCAGTCCACTGGAGGGTGCTACCCAGGTGACCGAGATCCGCTAACACCGGGTGCACCGCCCGACGCGGGCCGGCCCGGCGGCGCTGTGCTCAGACCGCTTCCGTGTTCTCCTTCGGCGCCTCACCCGACCTGTGCACGGGGGGCAGGACGCTCCAGGGGAAGTTGATCCAGTCGTCCGTCCGCTTCCACACGTACTCGCACTTCACCAGGGAGTGGGACTTCTCGTAGATCACCGCGGAGCGGACCTCGGCGACGGCGTCGACGCAGAAGTCGTGCACCAGCTTGAGGGTCTTGCCGGTGTCGGCCACGTCGTCGGCGATCAGGACCTTCTTGTCGGTGAAGTCGATCGCGTTGGGGACGGGAGCGAGCATGACGGGCATGTCGAGGGTGGTGCCCACGCCCGTGTAGAACTCCACGTTGACCAGGTGGATGTTCTTGCAGTCCAGGGCGTACGCGAGGCCGCCGGCCACGAACACGCCGCCGCGCGCGATGCTGAGCACGACGTCGGGCTCGTACCCGTCGTCGGCGACGGCCTGGGCCAGCTCCCGGACGGCCTGCCCGAAGACCTCGTAGGTCAGGTTCTCCCGTATGACGGTCATGTTCCGCTCACACCTGCGTCCGGTGGAAGTTGAGGAAGGAGCGGGAGGGGGTGGGTCCGCGCTGCCCCTGGTAGCGCGAGCCGTACCGCTCACTGCCGTACGGGTACTCGGCCGGCGAGGTGAGCCGGAACATGCACAGCTGCCCGATCTTCATGCCCGGCCAGAGCTTGATGGGGAGGGTGGCGAGGTTGGACAGCTCCAGGGTGACGTGCCCGGAGAAGCCGGGGTCGATGAAGCCGGCGGTGGAGTGGGTGACCAGCCCCAGCCGCCCCAGGGAGCTCTTCCCCTCGAGCCTCGACGCCAGGTCGTCGGGGAGGCTGATGACCTCGTACGTACTGGCGAGGACGAACTCCCCCGGGTGGAGGATGAACGGATCGTCGGCCTCCGGCTCGACGAGCCGGGTGAGGTCGAGCTGCTCGATGGAGGGGTCGATATGGGGGTACTTGTGGTTCTCGAACACCCGGAAGTAGCGGTCCAGCCGCACGTCGATGCTCGAGGGCTGCACCATGGTCGGATCGTACGGGTCGATCACGACCCGCCCGTTGTCGATCTCGGTCCGGATGTCCTTGTCTGAGAGAAGCACGCCCCGAGAATACGCAAGGCGCGCTCAGCCCCCACAATCGTGGCGGCCGAGCGCGCCCCTACCGCCGGCCCCGACGGCTACCCCGGTACCGCGATCCGCGGTACCGCGACCCTCGCTACTGCTTCTCGAGGGTCACGGGCACCGCACTGCGGAGCCGGGCGCAGCGCGGACACCGGACGAGCCGGCCGGGGCCGAGGCGCTCGGCCTGCTGCATCGGGAACGAAGCGGTGCTGAACACGTGCCCCTCGGCACAACGGACGACGGTGCGCTCCATCAAGTCCTCTGAGTCCCTTCCCCAAGAGCCTTCGTCTCACTGGCGTGACGGACGACGAAAGCCACATTACGGGATGAAAGGGACGGCCCTCCAGGCGGCACTCCGACCACCCGCAACCCCCGCTTCCCACCCCCACCGTACGCCCCAACTCCCGCCCGGCGCAGCCCCGTCCGACCCCCAGAACGACCTCGGCCCCCGCGGCTTCAGCGCCGGGGGGCCGGTATGGGGTAGAGTGAGCGGGCGTTCCGGCGCCGGATGGGCGGTCGGGCTTACGCGGGTGTAGTTTAATGGTAGAACATCAGCTTCCCAAGCTGAGAGCGCGAGTTCGATTCTCGTCACCCGCTCCACGATGAAACCCCAGGTCAGCGGCCTGGGGTTTATTGGTTGTCTAGACCGTTTTCGGGGTTCCGTGCCCTCCGCGTGCCCCAAGTCGCGGTAAAGCACCCCCTCGGAGGGGCTTGCGGTGCGCATTCAGGCACCATGACGCGCGATCACCTCAAACGGCGATACTCGCTTTTGGCGACCCGGGTCCCACATTGGGCAAATGAGGCGCAAGTCGCTTGCGTAGAGGGCAATTTGCTGGCGGCCATGCTGCTGGTCGGTCTGGGGTCTTGATGGCCGCGCCCCCTTCGTTCGCGATCCGCCGTAGTGCGGCTTCGGCGGTGTTCCCACCACGGCGGCGGCGTCCCGGGAGCTCCTGGGCGACGTTGCTCTTCTCCTGACCCAGGCGGGGCAAACGATCAGCCCTGGTGACCGCCCACCGCGGCTCACTCACCGATCTCGCGTTGGCCCGGCTGAAGGAGGCCCGGACTTGTCCGCGAGCGCACCATCCAGCGCATCGACTCCACCCACGTCCCGGCCGCGGTGCGGGATCTGACCCGCCTTGAGTTGGTCACCGAGGCCACGCGTGCGGCCCTCGAGGAACTGGCCCGCGCCGCCGGCCACGCGCTGGGCGGCCAGGTCGACGAGGACTGGGACCACCCCTATGGCCGGCCGGTGCGCCTGGGCAAGAACCCGGCCCGGCCCAAGACCCGGAGTGCCATGGCCGCAGGTGAGCGGCCCGGCGCCGGCTGGAGGCGTGTTCCGGTCTCTTACCTGGGTTGCAGAATCTCTACCTTTGGTTCGACGCGCGGATCGTCCCTCGGCGCGAGGACGGCGCCACACCCCCGGCCCTAGGCTCGATCACATCGAGAACGCGGTCGGCCACCGCTTCCACCAGCGGTTCTTCCACACGTTTCCGCGTTTCCACGTTTCCGCGTTTCCGCCTATCCGCCTATCCGACTCTCCGCCTGTCCGACTCTCCGACGAACTCAGGGGGATCTCCCATGTCCAAGCGCACTCTCTTCTTCTCGCTCATCGGCGCCGTCGCCCTCGGCGGGGTGACCGCAGGGGGCTTCGCCCTGGCCTCGACCCCCACGAAGCCGACCCTGGAGAACGGGTCGGCGACCTACACGGCTCCGTCCGCCGGCAGCGCGGGCTCGTTCACCTACACCACCGACGTCAGTGACGACTCGGGTATCCGGAACCTCAAGGTCCTGGCCTGGCCCGCGAGTTCCAAGCTCGACCCGAAGGAGGCGGAGCTCCGCTCGGCGGAGAGCGCCACGTGCCGGCGCACCTCGGACGAGACCAGCCGCTGCACCTACACACTGAAGGCCACACAGCGGGAGGCCGCCGAACTGGACAAGGGCACCTGGTACGTCTCCGCGCTGGCGACCGCCCAGGACGGGGGCACGACGTTCGTGCCCCGCACCGCCTCCTTCGACGTCACACGCTGACCCACCGGCAGAACCCCCGGGGCCGGACCCGGGGCGGTTACCGAACGAGCACCCCATCCCGCATTTCGGCCTCCGTAGTCGGCGCGTGCGCCGGCATGAGCCGCTCACCACCACCCGGGGCGTTCACGGCTTCGGTAAATGGAGGGACTTCGATCCACACCCCGTGATTCACGACATCGTCAGCATTTCCCAGGCTCCGCTTCCCGGCCTGTTCGCAAACTCATCCCCCTGGAGTTGAAAAGTGTCCCGCATCGTGAAGTCTCTCAGCACCATGAAGAGCACCACCCGACGCTCCCTGACGGCCGGCCTCCTCTCCCTCGTAGCCCTCGGCACGGCCGCGATGAGCGCCACCCCGGCCACCGCAGCAGCGGGCACCCAGCACCGGGGAGCCGTCACCTTGTACAACAACACCACGGGCCTCGGGGCATGCGGTTGGACGAACAACGACAACGAACTGGTGGCGGCTGTCTCCCCTGAGCTGTTCAGCAGCAACAGTTCCGACAACGACCCCATATGCGGTAAGAGCCTGCTGATCCACGGCCTCTCCGGGACCTGGGCGGACCACGTCGTCGTACGGATCGTCGACAGGTGCCCGGGCTGCGGTAAGGACGAAGTGGACCTCAGCCCGGCCGCGTTCAGGGCGCTGGGAGAACCTGGCGTCGGCAGGCTCTACACCGAGTGGTACGAGCTCTGATCACCGGCTGATCGGTTCCATCAGCAGGGCCGGCCCGGCGGTGAGGTCTCCCCGTGATCGAGGAATTCGGCGAGGAACAGCTCATCGACCGGGTGAACCACGTCGAGCGTACGGGCCGAGCCGTCCGGGCGGTGGCCCGGTCGCTTTCCCACACGCTGAAGCGGGCACGGGGCGGGGTCACGACAGACGGTGCGGCGCTCCTGCTGATCGAGTGGCACGGCGCCGACGCCGGTCGTACGCCTTCTCCGTGAAGCGGCAGGGCTGGCGTGTGGACGGCCGGGTGTCCTGCGGCCCGGTGGTCGTCGTACCGCGTGCGGCGACCGGTGAGACGATGGGGGTACGGCCCAGCACGCGGAGCTGATCATGGCAGGTTGGCTGGTCAGGGACTACTCCCAGAACGATCTCGAGGCGGTGGTCCGCGTCGATACGGAGAGCGGCACGGCAGGGGAGCCCCCTCTGTTCCCCCTCTCCGACGCGGTGGCAGCCCTCCAAGCCCTTCATCCCGCCGTGGTGGCCGTGGCGGACGACGTGGTGGTCGGAGCCGCGGTGAGCAGAGTGGAGGGCGACCGTGCGTGGATCCTCCGCGTCTGTATGGCGCCTGCCTGGCGCCGACGGGAACTGGGCAGCGCCCTGATCACAGCCCTTGAGAACCGGCTCTTCGCCGGTGGTGTCCGCACGGTGCACGCGGTTCTGCCCGAGGGAGAGACCGGTGCCGCCGCCCTGTGCGACTGCGACTTCGGCGCCCGCCCCGGCCTCGTCTTCTTCGAGAAGCGCAGGCCGGTGACTCCTCAGGCGGCCGGCATGCTGTCCTCGCTCGGAGCGGAGCTGCCGCCCGGGGGACTGTGGCAGAAAGTCGCGGGCATGCACAGGGAGAAGCGGCTCATCGAGCGCCGCCTGGTCCTGCCGCTGGCTCATCCCGAGCTGGCCGCCCAGCACGGGGTCGAGCTGCCGCGGGCCGTGATGCTGTTCGGTCCGCCCGGGACCGGCAAGAGCACCTTCGCGCACGCGATCGCCAGCCGTTTGGGATGGCCCCTTCTCGAGCTGTTCCCCGCACGTCTCGCCGCCGAATACGGGCTGGCGACCGGGCTGAACCGGCGCTTCGACGAGATCGCCCGGCTCGACCACGTCCTGGTCTTCATCGACGAGGTGGAGGAGATCGCCGGGACACGCTGCGGTGCGAACGCGACCGCCGTCGGCGTCGTCAACGAACTGCTCAAGGCGATCGTCCGGTTCCGAAGCCAGGACGGGCGGCTGCTCGTCTGCGCCACGAACAACGTGACCACGCTCGACTCGGCCTTCCTGCGGCACGGTCGCTTCGACTACGTGCTGCCCATCGGCCCTCCCGACCGGAGCGCCAGGGTCGCACTGTGGGAGAGCTACCTGGCACGGGCGGGCGCGGAGGCCGACAGCGGGGCACTCTCGTCCGCCAGTGAGGGGTTCACCCCCGCCGACATCGCCCACGTGGCGCGTACCGTCTCCCAGGCCCAGTTCGAGCGCACCTTCGACACCGGCGCCCGGGCCCGCCCCACCACGGACCACTACCTGGACGCGATCCGCGATACCAAGCCCACGGTCAGCGCCGCCATGGCCCAGGAGTTCGCGGAGCAGACCGAGAAGTTCGCCCGTCTCTGACGAGCATGAAGCGGGGGGTGTGGCACTTCGGGGCGACTGTGCCGCCGTGGGTGCGGCAGGCGCTTCCGGCGGGGGCGGAACAGGTGGGGCAGTCGAACCGTTCGACGGCGGTGGCCGGGTCGGCCGGCTCTGACATGTCTGAGAAGCCGTCGCAGGAGGCACTGTGCGAGAGTTGTGTGCGAGAGGTCGTGAGAACGAGGTCCAGGGGCGACCGGACAGGGTCCCGCGGGGGCCCGTGGCCTCTCGGAACCACTCATTTCCGCGAACTCATCACGTAACCGCCTTCACTTACCGTGACCGATCACAGCTTGATTCTCACCATGGCGGTTCCTGGCCGGTATGAGGGGCTGGAGGAGGCGAGCGGCGTCGTGAGCAGTGGGCACAACGAACTCACCCGGCTGCTGGCGGCAGCGGAGACGGCGGCCCCGGCGGATGCCGTCGACGTGGTCGCGGAGGACCTGCGGCAGCGTTTCCAGGCTACGAAGGTCTCTTTCCTCATCGTGGATCTGACGGGGAAGGCGGTGGCGCGGCTGTCCACCGTCGGCGCCGTGGAGGGCGGGTGGGAAGCCGAGCGGATCGACCTGTTCGGGAGCGTCTACGAGCAGGTGATCCGTACCCAGCGGCCGCATCAGGAGCCGACCGGTCAGGGACAGCGGCTGATCCTCCCGGTCACCAACCGGGGCGACGCCATCGGGCTGCTGGAACTGCTCCTGCCGGTCGCCCCCGGCGCGGACGTCCTCGATGCGGCCGGGGAAGCCGCCCACGCCCTGGCCTACATCGTGATCGCCAACGGGCGGTTCACCGATCTCTACATCTGGGGCAAACGCTCCAAGCCCCCCACCCTGGCGGCAGAGATCCAGTACCAGCTGCTGCCCCAGTCGCTGTCGTGCGAGGCCGCACAGTTCGCGCTGTCCGGAAACCTGGAGCCCTCCGAGGACCTCAGCGGCGACACCTTCGACTTCACCCTGGACCGCGACACCCTGCATCTGTCGGTGACCGACACCATGGGCCACCACATCGACGCCGCCCTGGCCGCCACGGTCCTGGTCTGCGCTCTGCGCGGGGCCCGCCGTGCGGGAGCCGACCTGGCCGAGCAGGCCCACCGGGCCGATGAGGCCCTGGCCGACCACGGCCGCGGTCACGCCACCGGGCAGTTGCTGCGCATCAACCTCCACACCGGGCAGGCCCAGCTCATCAACGCCGGCCACCCCTGGCCGCTGCGCATGCGCGAGGGGGCCGTGGAGGAGATCGTGTGCGAGGTGGACCATCCCTTCGGGCTGGCGGTGCCCGCGCCCCACCCCTACCGCGTTCAGGACATCGAGATGCGCCCCGGTGACCGTCTGCTCATGCTCACCGACGGCATGCTCGAACGTCATGCGGAGAGGGTCGACCTGCCCGCCCTGCTCGCGCGCACCAGGCACCTGCACCCGCGGGAGACCGCGCTGGTGCTGACGGCCGCGGTCCTGGACGCCGCCGGCGGCCGGCTGAAGGACGATGCCACCGTGATGTGCCTGGACTGGCACGGCCCCGGGGAGACTCAGCGACGCGCCGGCTACGGCGCGGACACCGGGCAAGCCTCAACCGCCCGCACGAAGGCGCAGCCGTGACCCAGGAACTCTCCTGGAAGGTGACAGGCGCCGGTGAGCAGCTCTCGACCGTCGGCATGCGCCGGCCCGCCGTCCGGGCCGCGTCGGCCTCCGCACGGCGGGGCCGGGCACGGTTGCGGCCGGCGGGAGCTCGAGCCGCTTGTCCATGTCCGGCCGGAACGTGCCGCAGGGGTCGATGTCCGGCCCTGCCGGCGCGCCGTCCCGCCGGGTGACGGTGACCGCTTCCCGGCGCCGTGTGCGCAGGTGGGAGGTGACCGATCGGAGGCCGGGCACGCCCACGAGCCACGATCACAGGCGCAGGAAGCCGGCCGTCACCGTTCCCCCTTCCCTCCGGAGCTTCCGCAGTTCACAGTGGAATCAGGCACTACTCCCCTTGGGAGGCATCATGATCATCCTGGGTGTCATTCTGCTCGTCATCGGCTTCGTCACCGGCATGTCCATCCTGTGGACCATCGGGCTCATCCTGGCGGTCATCGGAGCAGTCATGTGGATCCTCGGCTCGATGGGACACGCCGTCGCAGGACGACGCCACTACTGGTGACCGGCCGGAACCGCACGGCGGCGGGCGCGGGCGGACCGGGCCGCGCCGAGTGGGTCTTCTCGACCACCGGTACGGGATGCGGCCCGACTCGTCCGGTACGCGGGGGAGAACGCCACCACCGCGATCGGCCACGCGGCAACGCACCCGGAGGGGCCGGGGCCCGGGCCGGGTGTCATCCCACCGCTTGCGCCCGCCACCATGACGGCAGACGACTTCTCTCGATTCCCCCGCCGGCACACTCCCCCGCCGGCACGTCTCAGCTGCGGAAACGCGGCCCTTCGGCCCTCTCCGCAGCCGGGAGTACCCTGACCGTGCCGAGAGCATGTCGCGCAGCGCGACCACGGCGGTGCCGTTCCCGGCGAATGACGAAACGGGCGGCCGAAGAAGGCCGCCCGGGACGGGATCGCACGATGGACGTCAGGAAAGGCCCGGCCGAAGGCACGTCACCGGACGAGGCGCACACATACCGGATGCCCTTGCCCCGGCTGTCCCTCGCGCCGGACGGCAGTCATGGCCCGCTGGACGGCGCCTGGTGGCCGCGCTGCCACGCGCTGGAACTGGAACTGCCCGCGCTCGTCGGCTCGCTGGACCCGGGCCACGGCACCGTAACCCGTGTCACCGTGGACCCCGCCGCCTGGCCCGACGCCCCGCACACGGTCCCGGCCCCCGACCACGTCATCGAGGTGGCCCGGGCGGACGCCGGCACCGCCACGCATGTCATCACCCTGGACTGCGGCACCGCCGGGCGTTGGGAGCTACTGGTCGTCCCGCCCGACGAACCCGACGCAGCAGCCGCCCGGCTGCTGGCCACCGCCGCCGATCCCTGGAACCCGCTGACGGCCGCGCAGCTGCTGGCGCGCGCCGAAACCGACCTCGTCGGGGAATCGGCATGGGAGTCGGAGGGAGGGCCCACATCATCCTGACGGCCTGCCCGGTCCGGGGGCGGGACCACCGGAGCGGGCATACGCTGCAGGAAAGGAACGTACGCAGAGGCACGCCGCTGGGTCATACCCGCGCGCGTGCGAAGCGACGGCCGCATTCGCCCCAGCGCCGCCGCCCGGAGGAGGTACGCCATGGACCATGCCATGGACCATGCCATGGACCATGAGCCATTGCCCTCCGAGGGCCACGCCGAGGTCCGCATCATCGCGGCAACGCCGGAGGCCGCCCGTCGCGTCGCCGAAGTGCTCCGCCGCGCCTTCGCCTCCGACGAACAGCGCAGCTACCCCGCAGGCAGCGAAGGAGCTACCCGGCTCCACCTGACCATCGACACCACGCACGCCGCCGAGCCCGCACGGTCCTGGCTGGCAACCAGCGAGCCGTCCCTCGAGGACCACGCACACACGGACGAGGTGTGACAAGGCCGTGAGAACCACGAAGCCCTTCCCCCGCGTCCGCGCCTGCACCGCCGGGCACGCCCCGGAGAGCGACAGCCATGACGACACTCCGTGAACGCAAGACCTACCGGAAAGCGGTCCTGAAATCCCTGTACCGGGCCGTCGAACTCAATCGCCCCGAGGTCAGCGGAGCGGCACTCCGCGACGAGCTCGGCCTGCCCGACGAGGACATCTCCGCGGCCTGCGCGTATCTGGCCGGCGAGGGTCTGATCACCGTCGACTGGACATCGCACGGAACCCCCGCCACCGTCTCGCTGACACACGAGGGCATTCGGTTCATGGAGGGGGAAGAGGAAGGGTCGGATGCACCCGGTCGGGGAGGCTGAGGGGCCTGTGCCTCATTCCCGGTTCATCGGGAGCCGACCGGCCCCTTGTGCCAGTAGGAGCGGACGACCACGGTCGACGGCGGTGCGACCAGGCCCGCGCAACAGCGTCGGCACACTAAGTCCCGCAGGTCAGCACCCACGTGGCCCCTGGGGACGCCGATCGCCTCGTGTGCCGTTCTGCGGCGGCGCGAACCTGGGTGGTTCTCTCTCCTGCTGTGCGCACGTTCGGCGCGTACCAGGTCGTCAAGCCCGGCGGCGACCTCACGTCGCCGGTCCTCGTCGGAACGCTGATGGATCAGCGCCGCTTTCAATCGCGACCTGTCAAGGTTTTGCACGTCTGTTCACACTCGAAACCATGGGGGCGACTCCGGGGTAACGAGTGGGCTTTGTGCCAGATGTGCGGTGAGCGCGATCCCTCCGTACGAGGGCGCGGCCGGATCGGGCTCTTGGTCGAGCTCTGCGACTCCTGCTGGAACAGGCTGGTCAACGACATCGCCGAGGAGGAAGGCGCCACAACGGCGCCGTTACCCGATCCGGACCCCGACGACGTGTCATGGATCGAACCACCGTTGTGTGACCGGTGCGGCGCCGCGATCGGCGTCTACCCGACCAACTACGACCGCTGGGTGAGTCTGGCCACCCGGCAGATGCCTGCCAAGGATGTCCCGGAGCGATACCGTTGGCGTCTGGCCCCGGCGCCCGCCGGCTTCGTGGCGGTACGCGTGCGAGGCATCGCAACAGCCACCCGAGAGGCACTCGAGCGCCGCTCCAGGCCACTTGCGCCTGCGGTGTGCTCGCCGTCGTCGTGGGCCGGGCCGTCAGAACACGCCTTTGTACGCCTGCCAACCCGAGGCGATCTTCGTGCGGGGCCCGAACGAGCCCGAGCCGTTCCCGGTGTTGCGCCACAGGTTGCCCGAGGTGTCGCGGGAGACGATGTCCGCCTTGCCGTCGCCGGTGATGTCGCCGACGCCCACGACGGCGTCGTACGACGAGCCCCAGCCGGAAGCCACTTTCACGCGGGACTTGAAGCCGCCGGAGCCGTTGCCGTCGTAGCGCCAGAGGGTGTTGGAGCGGTCCTGGGCCAGGAGGTCACCGCGGCCGTCGCCGTTGAAGTCGCCGACGCCCACGACCTTCTTGTAGCCCGACCAGTTCCCCGCGATCTTGACTCGCGTCGACAGCTTCCCCGTGCTCGTGCCCTTGTACAGGAACAGTTCTCCCGTGGACGCCTTGCGCGCGATCAGGTCGGGGCGGCCGTCGCCGCTGATGTCGCCGGGCGAGGTCAGCAGGTTGTACTGGTTCCAGCCGGTGCCGAGCGAGGTGTGCGGTGTGCTCGTGAGGAAAGGCTGTCCACGCATGGTCCGGTACACTCGGAGTTCACCGCTGCCGAACCGGACGAGGATGTCGTTGCGGCGGTCGCCGCCCAGGTCGCCGAACGGGACCAGGGTCACGGAGGAGGGCCAGCCCGAGGCGGACATGGCCTTGCCGAAGCCGCCCGTCCCGTTGCCCGGCCGGTAGCCGATGACGCCGGAGGAGCTGAGGGTCAGGGCGTCGCCGATTCCGTCGGGCGCCCAGGTGGCGCTGTTGGTGAAGTCGTGGCGTACGGCTGCTCCGTCGGACACGTTCACCGTCTTGGTCACCGTCAGCGTCGGCCCTGAACCGTCGGCCGGGAGAGCCGTGAGCTTGAAGGTGTACGTCCCGTCGGGGACGAGCGCACCGGAGGTGTCGCGCGTGTCCCAGCGCGTGGTCAGGGTGCCGTCCACCTCCCCGCCGGTGAGCGTGCGGACCACGGTGCCGGTTGCCTTGCGGGTGAGTGTGGCCGTCCAGGAGGCGGCGGGCTTGGAGAGCAGTCCGCGCCACTGCCACCACGGACTGCCGGCCGCGCTGCTCTCCGACGAGTTGTCGGTCGCCTCGGACTCCACGACGGAGAGTCGCTGGGTGGCAACCCCGCTGGGCACCAGGTGGATCCGCTGGTCCGCGTCCACGTAGGCCGCAGGTCCGCCGAACTTGTCCACGGTCCAGGTCACCCCGCGCAGGCTGGAGGTGCCCGCCGCGAGGTCGCCGATCTTCCGGGTCGTCGTGGTGCCGTCGGCGAAGGAGGTGAGGAGGAGCGCGCCGGCCGAGGTGTCGTGCCGGACGAGGTAGCCGTCGCCGAGCTGTGCCTGGCCGGACGGGACGGGAATGTTCTTCTTCGCCGTACGGTCCCAGACGCCCGCCGTCGCGGTCGGGCCGCAGGACCAGTAGATCCAGCGGCCGACCGCCTGCAGTTCCTTGGGAACGCACGGGGCGCCGGTGCTGACGGTGTCGGTGGTCCTGCCGGTCTTCAGGTCCTTGGCGGTGACGACACCGGTGCCGGAACCCGGCGTCCACAGGCTGGTGCCCCAGACGGAGGCGGCCGTCACGGAGCGGGTGACGACGGGCTCGAGGCTGCTGTAGACGCCGAGGTCGCCCACGTACTGCTTGGTGGGGGAGGAGCCGTTGACGACGGCATAGCGGCCGGTGGCGTCGAGGACGGTCCCGGAGGCCGAGGGCAGGTTGAAGAAGCCGGCCTCGTCGTTCTTGTCGAGGGACTGGACGTACGAGCCGACGGACTGCGCGGTGAACGTCACCGCACGGCCGTCGCCGGCGGCGTACGGGCCCGTACCGAGGCCGTCCCACTTCCGCCAGGTCGGCGTGCCCGGCGTTCCGTCGGCGGCGATCGGCCGGGTGTAGTAGGCGCCCATGAAGCTGCTGTCGGCCTCGTCGGTGGCCAGGGTGCCGTTCTGCAGCGACAACCGGCTGATCTTCGCAGCCACCGGCGGTACCGCGGTCAGCTCCGTCGGCGTCGGGGCGCCCGCCCCCGTGTCGGTGACCCTCCGTACCGCCCAGTGCCCGGCGTCGGTGCCGCCCACGGCCAGCAGAGTGCCGTCCGGTGCCGTGACGAGGGAACCGTTCGCGTGCCGCAGCAGGGTGACCGGGTCACCACCCGTGAGGGGAACGGCCGTCAGCGGCTCGCCCGACTTGTCGGCCAGGTTGTTCGGGTCCGACGGTACGGAACGGGCCACCACCAACCACCGCCCGGCGATTCCCACGGACGGGGTGCCCTCCGCACCCGGCAGCGTCACCGTCGTCTCGGCGGCGGAGAGGTCGGTGCGGTCCAGGACGTGTGCCACCGTGCTGTCGGAGCGGTACCAGACCAGCCGGTCCGCGCTGAGCGCGACGGCTGTGGGCGCGAGGGACACGGTCACATCGCCGGTGACTCGCGCGGTGGCCAGGTCCACCAGCGCCAGGTGTCGCTCGCCGTTTCCGAGCGCGTAGCCGATGACGGCGGTGCCGCTGTCGCCGCCCAGAACGCTGAAGTTGGTCGTGATTCCGGTCGGCCATCCGGCAACGAGGGTGCCCTCGGCGGGCGCGCCGTCGCCGTAGAGCCACAGCACGCGGTTGCCGTCGGCGTCCCGGGCCTGGGTCAGTACACGGGTTCCGAAGGTGGCCTCGTATGCGCCGTGGGTGAGGGCGATGTCCGTGGTGGTGCCGGCGGACAGGTCCCTGAGGACGACCTTCTGCGTGGGTGAGACGACATCGGCAACGACGTCGGACGACGACCCCAGGTACGCAGGGAGTTCGAGTCGGGCCAGGTCGCCCAGTTCGGTCGTCGTACCGGTGTCGTACGACGTCCACAGGTAGCCCGAACGACCCTCCTGGGCATGCAGATAGCCACGGGGACCGGCGCTGTAGATCCGGTCCCTGCGCGGTAGGTAGCGGTCCGCCTGGAAGACCTTCTCCGCTGCGAGGGCGGTGCCCCCGACACCGTTGTCCGCATCAGCCGTGACGGCGAACAGGCCGGGACCGGCGGTCACGGTGAGAACTGCCAACACGGCGACAACGCCACGGGCGGTGGTACGACGGGCCATCGTCGTCTCCTGGGCCTCTCGACGGAAAAGGCATGACGGGACGGCGGCGACCGATCAGGCGCACGTCGACGGTGCTGCGAAAATGCCCAGCCCCCCAGCTGCCCCCATGCAAAGCGGCACGAGAATAGCAGCAGGCCCAGACGCCCCAGGGTTCCCGGGGAAAGAGAGCACGAAGTAGCCCACACGTCGGCCACCACGCGGGACGGTGGGTTCAATTGCCCCGGCGGCATGGCGTGTTGGGCGATGGACGCCGCACCGACGTAATGCCGGACCCGCGGGCTTCCCCGTGGAGTGCAGGTCGCTGGGCTGCTGCTGAAATCACCCGGCGCACGGCGTCCACTCGCTCTAGGCTGCCGTGGGCGGCGATCCGTCATGGCTCGCAGGCGAGCGGAAGGCACAGGGTATGGGCGTCGCACTGTTCACGCTGGGCGGCACGATATCGATGGCAGGCCGCACCGGGGGCGGCGGCGAAGTCGTCACGCGGTTGAACGGAGCCGACCTCGCCGCGGCCGTGCCCGGGCTCACCGGGCTCGGCATGCCGCTGGACATCCACGACATCGAGGCCGTTCCCAGTGCGAATCTGACCTTCGCGAACATTCTGGCCCTGGTGGATTCCGCGTCGCGGGCGGTGCGGGCCGGGGCCTGCGGGGTCGTGGTCACGCAGGGGACTGACACCCTGGAAGAGACCGCCTTCCTCGTCGACCTGGTCTGGCCGCACACCGAACCGTTCGTGCTGACCGGAGCCATGCGCAACCCGACACTCGCGGGAGCCGACGGCCCCGCGAACCTGCTCGCCGCCGCCCGCACCGCCGCCTCGCCCGCCGGCCGCGGCCTGGGAGCACTGGTCGTCTTCAACGACGAGATCCACGCGGCCCGCTGGGTGCGCAAGACCCACAGCACAAGCACCGCCACTTTCGCCTCCCCCAACACCGGCCCCATCGGCCACGTCGTCGAAGGCCGTCCCCGGATCCTCACGGCCCCCGTACGCCGGCGCACCCCGTACCCGCGGCCCGAAGCGCTGGACGAGGCCCGAGTCGCGCTGCACACCGTCACCCTCGACGAGGACGCGGAACTCGTCGCCGCCGTCGCCGAGGCAAGTCACGGACTGGTCGTCGCCGGCTTCGGAGTCGGTCACGTCCCGAGTGAACTCGCGGGTCTCCTGGGAACCCTGGCCGAACGCATGCCCGTCGTGCTCACCTCCCGCACCGGCAGCGGATCCGTTCTGCGGCACACCTACGGCGCCGTCGGCTCGGAGGCCGACCTCCAGCGCCGCGGCCTCATCAACGGCGGCCTCCTCGACCCGTACAAGGCCCGGATCCTCCTTCGGCTCCTGCTGGCCGGCGGTGCCGATCGCGCGGCCGTCACCGCCGCCTTCGCCGACCACGGCTGACGTGGGGGCGGGTGGAACCGCCGCCGTCCGGACCTCGGCCGTGCCCCCGCGGTGCCAGGAGCGCGGGAAGGCCGGCCGCACAGGTCGGGGCAGCGAGTCGGCTCCTCCGCCGTCCTCGACCGGCTCCCGGCGCCGGCCCGGTTGCCTCACCGCACGGGGAAGCCGAACACATAGCCCTGTTCCCGCAGCCGCGGCAGCAGGGTGCCGAGCGCGGCTACGGTCTGCGCCCGGTCCCCGCCGCCGTCGTGGAAGAGAATGGTGGGGCCGTTCGGCAGCTCGCGTTCCACGGCGTTCACCAGCGCCTGCGCGCCGGGCCGCTTGTAGTCCTCGGGGTCCACGTTCCAGCCCAGCGGGCGCATGCCCCTCGACGCGGCGACCTGCCGGCTGTAGGGAGTGAAGGCGCCGCCCGGCGCACGGTAGTACAGCGACTCGACCCCTCCGGACGCACGCTCGATCATCCGCTCCGCGTCGACGATCTCGGCGTACTGGTAGGAACGCGGCTTGTGGTCCATGGTCGTGTCGTGGTGCACGCTGTGGTCGCACAGCCGGTGCCCCTCCGCGACGATGCGCCGCACCATGGCGGGATACCGGGCGGCCTTCTCACCGATCACGCAGAAGACCGCGTCGACGCCGTTGTCCCTGAGCACCTTCAGGACCCGCGGCGTCCACACGGGATCAGGACCGTCGTCGATGGTGATGTTGACGGCGTGCGCCCCCTTGTCCGAGGCGTGGGCGATGCCCGCACTCACCACCGGGGTCCGCCGTTCCGGCGCGGGTGACTCCGGGCCGGGACCGGACATCCGCCCCGCGCCCGGACCCGCCGGAGCGCGTGAAGGGCCGGCCGCCGACGGTACGGGGGAGACGTCCGCCCGTGTCGCGTGCGTCTCCGAGCGGCTCTCCGCCGTGCCTATCGCGCCGGAACCCGACAGGACCCCCAGCACGGAGGCACCGACCACGGTGACGACGGCCGCCGCCACGGCCGTCCAGGCCCCGCCCCGCCTCGCGTTGCGCTGCATCGCTCTCCCCTCCCCGGCGTTTCGTTCATACGCCCTCGCACATGACAAGACAGCAGGATCGGCATACGGGATCCGCCTGTTGCAAATTCCGGACAGCCGCGACCCGGACAGCCGCGACCCGGACAGCCACGGCCCGGACAGCCACGGCCCGGACAGCCACGGCCCGGACAGCCACGATCCGGACACCCTCGCATCCCGGCCCTGCTCGCCACGTGGTCATGCCACCAGGAAACCGGTCCGTCCGCCATGGGCCGAGGGCACTGGTCTTCCAGCGGTACGGCCCCCGGGCGGGCGGGTGTGCCAGGGGCGAGCCGCGTTCGCCGGCCGACCGCCCGGCGCAGTCGGACGAGCGGCTTCCTGCGGGTGCCGGGGCTCAGGCCATCGGGTCCGGGCGGCCGCCGCGGCGCAGTGCCCGGGTGCACCAGCCGATGATCGCGGCGTTGACCAGCGCCCCGAGCACGACGGCCGCGACGAGCATCCCGGCACCGTCCGGGAGGACGAGCAGCACAAGGCCGGCCGGGGCGGTCACGAGGACTGGGATGACGCCCGCCATGGACTCGCCCGAGCTGTCGCCCGCGGTCACCACGAGCGCCCACCCGAGCAGGGCGGCACAGAGCACGAGGTAGACGAGGCCGACGACGCCGACGGCGTCGCGCAGACGGCGGGGCAGGGATCGGCCGGAACCGGTGTCGGTCACGAGGCGGGCTCCTTGGTCGCGTTGGGGTGGTCAGAGGTGGGGGCCGGGCGGGTTCGGGCGGGCGAGGCCGAGGTCGTAGGCGAGGATCGTCGCCTGTACGCGGTCGCGCAGGCCGAGTTTGCGGAGCAGGGCGTTCACGTGGGACTTCACGGTGCCTACGGTGATGCCGAGTTGCTCGGCGATCTCCGCGTTGGTGAGGCCGGACGCGACCAGGGTGAGGACGGTGCGCTGGCTGCCGGTCAGGGTCTCCAGCTCGCGCGAGCTCCCGGCGGGGACCGCGGTGGCGGGACCGGACGCGTAGTGGCCGATGAGGCGGCGGGTCGCGGACGGGGCGAGCACGCTCTCGCCGGCCGCCACCACCCGGATGCCCTGGAGCAGTTCTGCGGGGCGTACGTCCTTGAGGAGGAAGCCCGAGGCGCCGGCGCGCAGCGCGTCGAAGACGTAGGCGTCGAGGTCGAAGGTGGTCAGGACCAGGACACGCGGCGCGTTCTGGCGGCCGGTGATGATGCGGGTGGCGGCGATGCCGTCCAGTTCGGGCATGCGTACGTCCATGACGACCACGTCGGGCGCCAGTTCCTCGGCGAGCCGTACCGCGGCGGCGCCGTCGGCGGCCTCGCCGACGACCGCCATGTCCTCCTCGGCGTCGATCACGGCGGCGAACCCCGCCCGCACGATGCCCTGGTCGTCGACGACCAGCACGTTGAGGCTCATCGTTTCCTCTCCTCGTGGTCCGGCGCGGCCGCGAGGGGCAGCCGGAGGCGGACCGTGTCCCGCGGTCCGGTGGTCAGGGTGCCGCCGAGTGCCGAGACCCGCGTGGTCAGCCGCTCCCGTACGGCGGGATCGGCGGCGCGGGGCACCCCGGTGGCCGTGAGCGTCAACGTATCGTCGTCCGCGTCGAGTTCGAGGACCGCAGGTTCCTCGCCGCCGGCCGTGAGCATCGTCTCGGCGGCGTGGTAGGCGGCCAGGTCGACGGCGGTGGGCAGTCGCTCCGGTACGCGGTCGGTCAGCCGTATCTCGATGTCGCGGCCGGTGGCCCGGAGTTGGTGGGCGAGCAGGTCGAGCGCCTGGAGGGTGGGCTGCGGCCGCAGTTCGGGCCCTGTCTCCCCCTCCCGTACGGTGTCGAGCAGGGCGCGCATCGCGGCGAGGGCCTCGCGGGCGCGCTCGGCGGTCGCGTCGAGCCGGCCCGCCTCCGCCTCCGCGACCATGTCGGCGGTGCGCGCGAGGACGGTGGTCTCCAGTCCGGCGGCGATCCTGCGGCGCTCGGCCCACGCGTCCCGGACGGCCTCCTCGGCCCAGGCGGCGAGGCGTTCATTCCGCGTGCCCCGGGCGGCCCGGTCACGCCGCCCGCGCAGGGCTCCGGCCCAGCGGGCGGTGCCGACCGCCAGGGATGCCGCGGCCGTCGTCCCCGCGACGACCGCCCAGAGGGGGACTGTGGTGCCCCGGCCCAGGACGGCGGCCGTCGCGGCCGCCGCGTGCGCCGCCACGGCGGCGACCAGGAAGGCGGGCAGCGACGGGCGCGGGTGGACGTCGGAACCAGACGGGCCGACGGGGCGGCCCTGCCGGAACAGGCGCGAGCCGAACAGACGCGGGCCGAACAGACGCGGGCCGAACAGGCGCGGGCCGAGCAGGCGCGGGCGGCCCTCGGCGGAAACAGCCAGCCCGCCGACGCGGCGGCCCCGCCGGAACAGACGCAGGCCGAACAGGCGCGGGCCGAGCAGGCGCGGGCGGCCCTCGGCGGAAACAGCCAGCCCGCCGACGCGGCGGCCCCGCCGGAACAGACGCAGGCCGAACAGGCGCGGGCCGAGCAGGCGCGGGCGGCCCTCGGCGGAAACAGCCAGCCCGCCGACGCGGCGGCCCCGCCGGAACAGACGCGGGCCGAGCAGGCGCGGGCGGCCCTCGGCGGGGGGCGGACCGGCCGCCGCACGGGCCGCGTGCGCCGCGTCCGCCGCGAGCGCGGCGCAGGTGGCGAGCAGGCTCAGCGCGGGGGGCAGGAGCACCGGACCGGTGTAGTCGCCCGCGGCCATCGCCACCGGCCACAGCAGGGCCAGACCGAACAGGACGCCCCGGCCCGCGCGGGGCGCACGGCGCAGCCACAGCAGTGCGACCGCCTGTGCCGCGGCCAGCAGCGCGAAGAGCACACCCGCGGACACCCGCGGACCGCTCGACGCGGCCTGCGTCCGGATGACCAGCGCCGGGAGCAGCGGCTGCACCACCAGGCCGGCGGCGGCCGTCAGCTGCGCAAGGCGGTAACTCCGCGGAACGGACCGCTCCACCGGGGCGGCGGTCCGGCCGGGCAGGACCGCGCACACCTCCCATCCGCCGTCCGCCGTCGGGCCGGTGGCGAGGGTGCCGCCCGCCTCCCGTGCCCGCGACCTCAGGAAGCCCTGGCCGCGACCCCCGCCGAGCCCGGCACCGTGCGCCGCCGCACCGGGCGGCGGTGCCGCGCTCGTGACCACGACGTCCGTGCCGGTGTCGCCGTAGCGGACCCGCACTTTCGTAGGGGCGCCGGGCGCGTGCCGTGCCACGTTGGTCAGCGCCTCGCGCACGATGCCGTACGCCGCGTCCGCGACGGCGCCGTCCGGCAAGGAGTCGATCGCGCAGTCCACCGGCTGGTCCAGGCGCCGGAATCCGGCGACCAGGTCCAGCAGCCGTTCCCGCGGTGACGGCACGTCCTCGCGGGAGGGTGCGGGCGCCCGTACCGCGCCGAGCGCGCGGGTGACCTCGCGGCCGGTCCCGACCGCGAACTCCAGTGCTTCCTCGGCCAGTTCCGGACGACGTCCGCGCAGCCCGAGAGCCGCCCCCGCCGTGACCACCACGGCCGTCAGATGGTGGGCGCTGACGTCGTGCAACTCCCTTTCCATACGGCGTCGTTCGACCGCCGGAAGCCGGTGGCGCTCGGACTCGGCCCGCTTGAGCAGCCGTTCGGCCGCCTGCCGCGCGCGACGGGTACGCCGTACGAGGAGGCCGGCGCCGCACGCGGCGGCGTAGAGCACCGCGGTCAGGACGAGGTCGAGTCCGTTGCGGTCGCCGAGTCCGTGCAGGCTGATGCCCTGAAGGACCTGCCAGGCGGCAAGCGCGACCACACACAGCACGGCGGTGAAGGCGTCGCGTTCGCTCGCCACGGTGAACAGGGCCAGCGCGACTCCCGCGGTCCCGAGTACCGCCGTCGCCCCGGCGGGCAACGGCCCGGCGCCCAGCGCACAGGCGGCGGCGACCACGACGAGGGTGACCTCCGGGCGGGTACCGCGCAGCGCGAGCGCGGCCGTCACCACTCCGGCGACCAGGACCGCCACGAGAAGGGCGGACGCGGGCGGGACGGCCCCGCGCACCAGCGCCGCCCCGGGCCACACCACGGCCTGGGCGCAGATCAGCAGGACCGGGAGAAGCCGGTCGTCGGTTCGATTCATGGCGGATCAAGGCTATGGCCGCAGGTGAGCGGCCCGGCTCCGGCTGGAGGCGGATTCCGGTCTCTTACCTGGGTTGCAGAGTCTCCACCCGTGGTCAAACGCGCGAATCGTCCCTCGGCGCGAGGACGGCGCCACACCCCCGGCCCTAGGCTCGATCACATCGAGAACGCGGTCGGCCACCGCTTCTACCAGCGGTTCTGCCATGCGTTTCCGCGTTTCCGCGTTTCCGCGTTTCCGCGTTTCCGCGTATCCGACTCTCCCACGAACTCAAGGGGATCTCCCATGTCCAAGCGCACTCTCTTCTTCTCGCTCATCGGCGCCGTCGCCCTCGGCGGAGTGACCGCAGGGGGCTTCGCCCTGGCCTCGACCCCCACGAAGCCGACCCTGGAGAACGGGTCGGCGACCTACACGGCTCCGTCCGCCGGCAGCGCGGGCTCGTTCACCTACACCACCGACGTCAGTGACGACTCGGGTGTCCGGGGCCTCAAGGTCCTGGTCTGGCCCGCGAGTTCCAAGCTCGACCCGAAGGAGGCGGAGCTTCGCTCGGCGGAGAGCGCCACGTGCCGGCGCACCTCGGACGAGACCAGCCGCTGCACCTACATGCTGAAGGCCACGCAGCGGGAGGCCGCCGAACTGGACAAGGGCACCTGGTACGTCTCCGCGCTGGCGACGGCCCAGGACGGGGGCACGACGTTCGTGCCCCGCGCCGCCTCCTTCGATGTCGCACGCTGACCCATCGGTCGAACTCCCGGGGCCGGACCCGGGGGTTCTCGGCGTCCGGTCACGGTCCGCCCGGTCGCCTCGGAGAATCACGGCCGGGCGACCGCGATCAGCCGGTGTAGCGGTCCAAGGCGATGAGGGTCTTCCTCGCACCTGCCAGTGCCTGGCGGAGGTCGAAGGACATCGACCGGATCAAGGGCACCGGGTAGCTCGGATACGCGTCGGCGTGGGCCGCCGCAGTGATCATCTGGCAGGTGGCCCCGATCGTGACCAGGACATTGGTGGCGAAGGCCTGTGAGTCCGAAGGCGGGCGGGCGGACGGCCGGAAGAGTACGGCGACGATGCTTCGGTGCCAGTCCGTGTCCGGCGCCTCCTCAAGCGCCAGCGCCCGTGCGAGAGCCTTCCCCAACTTGCCCATGCCGTCGGGTGGCGTGGCCTGCACCTTGCCCCAGACCCTGGCCACCAGGGAACTTCCTTCCTTCACGCTGGGCCGATACGAAGACGGGTTGCGCACCTCGCGCCGGGTACGTCGTACGCCGTCGAGGAAGTCGGCGAAGGACGGCCCCTCGCCTTCCCGCCGTACCTGGTCCCAGAAGCTGGCCGTCTCCGCCCTCTTCTGCGCACACACCGCATGCAGCCGGTCCAGCAGTGCCCCTTCCAGTTCGAAGAGCCGCTGGCACAGGTCGTCGACGGCGGCTTCGGCCGTATTGAGCGGGGACTCGGCGCGCCAGGTGAGGTCCTCGATGATGACCGAGGGTGTCCGGCCGCCGAGACGCGGGAACCATGCCGGGAGTCTCACCGGGGAGGACACCTGGGGCAGTTGCAGTGTGTTGCGCGCCAACAGCACCACCGCACGCCGGTCGGTGGCCGGGTCGCCGGTCAGGTGCTTCTCGCAGGCCTCCTGGTTCTCCTCGAGGAGCACGACGAAGTCGTCGAGTACGGCGTTGGCGTTGTCGAAGGGGGCCCCGCGCACGACCAGGACCACCACCGCGTCCCCGGCGAGGTGTTGCTGCAACTCCTGCGCGTACGCCGCCCGGTTCCCCCGGACCTGGAACCAGAACCCGCTCAGCTCACAGGCCGACACGGCAAGCCTGCCCCTGATGGCCCTGGCAAGGCGGGCGGGCGTTATCTGCTCGTCGGCGAAGGCTCCGGGATGCGTGCCGTCGGCGGCGTTCTCCTGCTCGGCCGGGTTCATGCGTACACGTCTCCTTGAGAAATCGCTGCGATACGACCGAGCAGACGAATCTTGGGCCACACCCATTCGGCGTCGCTGTCGAGGAAGTTGCTCTCCGTGGCGCTGGACAACAGCCGGTCGGCACTGATGCCGGTGTCCGGGCCGAGCCGCTCGACGATGTCCTCGAAATCCTTCATGCCGCATCGCATGCTCACCGGCGACGTGCGCATGATCTCGCTCAGGCAGGAGTAGACGGCGCGCAGCCATACGGTGTCCCTGCTGTCCCGCGCCCCCATGGCCTGGGAGGCCGCCTGCCGGAAGAACTCGTACTCGCGGCTCCGGCTGATGTGGCTCGGGCGGAGCCGGCTCTCGGAGAACTGCGTTGCGTCGTCCAGGGTGACGTGCAGGTCGGACTGCCGCCGCTCCTGTTCGATGAGGAAGGCTATGAAGTCGCGCAGCAGGTTCACGGTCAGGAACGGGTGACCGGCCGTCTCCGCGTGGATGGCGTCGATGAAGGACGCGTCGGGCGTCACCTGGGGGCCCAGCACCTTCTGCGTGAACTGGGCGAACTCGCTCTCCTCCGCACCGATCCGGTGCGCGAACAGCGGGAACGGGTCCTGTCGTACGAAGGGGCTGAGCTGGTTCTGCTCCATCAGGATGAAGTGGGCGTCGGGCTGCTGCCCGAGGAACACCAGCAGGTTCTCCCTGGCGAACCGGACCATCTGGTTGAGCAGCGGTTGGACCACCGTGTACCTGATGCCGGAGTCACTCTGCAGTGCCGCGTGAAGGTCCCCGAACAGGGTCTCGTACTCGTCGAGGACGAACACGGTGCGTCCTCGGTCGGCCGATTCCCCGTCCGCACAGTGATTGACGAGGTCGGCGAAGAACGTACCGGGAATGCGGCGGCCCTCGTCCAGGGCGGCACAGATACGGTCGTAGCAGACTCCGTCGTTGGCGAGTTCGCCGGTGGAGGAGCAGGTCTGGCTGACCACGGCCGCCTCGCCGGTCGTCGACGCCAGGTCGAAGCCCGCGGTGGTCTTGCCGCTGCGCCGCACACTGCACCAGAGCCGTACGCCGTTCCGGCTCTCGAAGGTCCGGAGCAGGTCGTGCACGCTGTGCCGGTGCACACGGTAGTACCGCAGCTTGCCCGGTTCCTCCAGTGGGAAGTCACGGGCGAAGTTGTACTGGAGAGGCTGGCTGCGCACCGATGTGGTGCCCTGCCGGTAGGAGCGAGCCACCAGGAGCCTGAGCACATGGCCCCGGGTCGCGGGGACGGAGTCGAAGCCGGACTCCCGTGTGACGGCGACGACGGTCGCGCTCAGACGTCCGTCCTGCTCGATGAAGGCACGCAGGTCGGACGGGAGTGGCGCCACCACGGCGGCGACTCCTCGGCGGTGGGCCTCCTCCAAGTCGCGCCGGTCGACATAGCTGCCGTCGAGATAGCACTGGACCTCGATCATCTGCTGGTACGGCGACCGGGTGGACGGGCGGAGCGAGATGTCGAGCCGGTGCTCCGCCGCCGAGTACTGGGACAGGGCCGGCAACGGGACGTGCTGTCGGTTGGTCCCCAGCCTGTCGAAGGCCGAGACGGCGGGCAGGACGCTGCGCAGCAGTCCGTCGGTGAAGTGACTGCGGCCGATCCGCCTCTGTACCAGGAGCATGTCGTCGGTGACGAGGAAGGGAAGCGTGTGCAACCAGGCGCGGGCGTTGTCCTGCAGGACCTCCCGGCCGGTACGGTCCCCGAAGGTCACTTGCGCGTACCCCATGATGATGGCGGACAGCATGCAGGAGTTCAGCGCACGGAGCCGGCGGGCGGACTCGAGGTCGGCGGCGCCGGGCAGGCGGGTGGAGTAGAACTCGATGGGAAGGTCGAAGAACCGCTGCAGTCCGTTGAGGGACTTCATGAGGGCGTACGACTCCGATTCGCCCTGCCACATCTGGTAGTTGAAGCCCTTTTGGAAGATGTCCTCGGCGTGGCCGGACAGCGCCGAAGAGATCTTCGGGAGCAGCGTCCGCACTTCGTCCGGGTCCGTCAGGCGGTCCAAGAAGTAGTTGAAGTCCTCGGCGAGCCGGTCCCGGTAGTAGGTGGACCACTGGAAGATGTGGTGGGCGCTCAGGTCCCGCAGGGCGGCGTGGAACTCCTCCAGCCAGTCGTCCTCGGCCGGCGCCGGCGCCTGAGTCGCCGGGGCGGTGGCAGGCGGGGGTCCGTGCAGCTTCTCGTCGAGCAGGGTCAGCAGCATCATCTTGCGCTTCTTGAGGAACGCCTCCTCGAACGCTGCTCGCAGCTGTGCCTCCCGAGTGTCCAGCTCGTCGGTGGAAAGCTCCTCGATCAGGGCAATGGCCAGGGCCTGCGCGTCAGCGGGCTTGACCTCCTTGCACAGACGCGCGATCTCCTGCAGGGCAGCGTCGACACCGGACATCAACCCACCATTCTGAAGGACCGTCAGCGGCCTGTTCCATGCTAATCGAGCAGGTTGGTGGGATATGACGGAATACGGCATTCCCTTGCCCGCTCCGCCCCGGACAGTGCGCCGTGGCGCGGTGGGATCACCGGCCGGGGGCGTTGAAGGTGATCCCGGAGAAGTCACGTCCCTGCACGACCGGGCCCTTCTGGGTGCCGCCGCTCACGGTGTTGTGCGTGTCCCCGGCCCCGGTGTGCAGGATCTGCGCCTGCTGCCGCCACTGCGTCAAGGCCTGCCGGAACAAGGGGTCGCGCCCGGCGCGGCGGCTCAGAGCCTCGCTGAGCGCCCGCGCCCGCTCCACATCGTGCGGCGCCTCGGCCAAGGAGGCCAGTTCGACCTCGCAGGTCGCCGGGCCCGGCGAGCCGGCGGGCTCCTCTGCCGAGTCTCTTTGGACCAACCCGCGCAGGGACGCCCAGAGTTGCCGCCCCATCTCACCGCCGGCTCCGGTGGCCGCCGCCACGAGAATGCTCGCCGAGATCGGATCCACGCCCCTACCCCCAGTCGCTCAGCGGAGTCGAACGGCTCTGGGCGTCATCGTCTCAGAACCGCCCGCCCGCGGGAGCGGTCGCTGTCGGCCACTTCCGGGGGCTGGTGTCCGGTACCGGGCCACGGGTCGGCGTCGGGCACCGGACACCGGCCGCTCACATGCTGAAGCCGGTCGGGCCGGATCCGAGGGCCGTCACGTATGCAATGCACGTGAAGGTAATTATGATGAAGACGTGACGCTTCTTCACTGGGCCTGTGCCTTTCGGTCTTTCACATAGTCAGGGTCGATATCCGAAGCACGGGCAAGACAGAGCTCCGGACAGAGGCGTCGGCGCCAGCGCCTCTCGGGAAAGAACAATAGCGGCTGCTCGGGCATGTGTGCGCACCGGATGACGGAACAGCAGGACTCCGTACCGCTTCCCGCGCACACCCCCTGTGCGCGGCCACGCCGCTCGCAATTTCCTACGGAGCGACTTCGCCCCTCAGTTCCGCCAGCACCTCGGCGGCACGCGCCTCCTCGGCAGGAGCTCCTATCCGTCTGCTGACCGCCAGGCTCTCCTCCAGATGAGCCACGGCTCGGGCCGTGCGACCCGCATCTCGTTCGACCAGGGCCAAGTCGTAGAGCACCTCGGCCTCTTCACCCGCCGCGTGAATTGCGCGTATCACCTCAAGTGCGGCAATGTGCTGTCGATAGGCCTCGGCCGTGCGGCCGGCCGCACGATACGCCCTGCCGACCCGGGTGAGCGCGATGGCCTCCGCGCGCCGGTCCCCGACGTCCCGCAGCACCGGCAGAACCACGCGGTACAAGGCGAGTGCCTCATCGGTCCTGCCGAGCGCGTCCAGGACAGACGCCACATTCATCTGGAGCGTGGCCTTGTCTCTCGGATTTCCCATCCGTTCCGCCACCACCATCGCCTGCCGGTACGCGCTTTCAGCAGCCTCTGGGTGTCCCGTTCTCTTGTGAAGTTCCGCCATGTTGTTCAGCGCGCTGTATCTTCCCCGCTCGTCGCCTATCGCCGTGAAATCAGCGAGCGCCGAAGCGAAGCACGCCAATGCTTCTTCGTTCTCGGCCACATGGAGGTGGATTATTCCGAGTAGATTTCGACAGCGCGCGATCCGAAGCAGATCTCCCGTTTGCAGAAGAAAATTGAGAGAGTTCTTCTGGAGTGACAGGGCAGACGTGTACTGGCCCGTCTGCCACAGGGAGATGGAGAGTTGATGAATGCACTCGCTCTCCAGTTCCCGGTCCCCCAGGGACCGCGCGACGTCAAGCGCCTCACGCGCGGCCGAGATGGCCTCGCCGTAGCGGGAGCCGTGGGTGTACACCGTGCAGAGGTCGAGCAGGGCTCGGGCCCTGGCCACGCTGTCACCTGCGGCGTTCCAGTGGGCTGCGGCCCGCCGCAGCAACGGCTCGGCCGCGGCGAGGTGTCCCTCCATGTCCAGGAACCCCGCCAGCACGTGGACGGCAACGGCGAGTTGACGTTCCGAGCCATGGTTCTCAAGCCAGTCCAGAGCGTCCAGGAGGTTGGCCGACTCCACGATCAACCACTGTTCGGCCGACTGCGCGTCGACGATTTCCGTGCCGGGTGGAACAGCGGGATCAGCGGTACCGAGATCCGTGCGCGAACGGAAGGGATAGGCCAGCCGGTCTGCCCGGTCCGCGGCGTGAACGTAGTGATCCACAAGGCCCTGTGCGGCCCGTCGGACATCGTCCTCGGAATCGGCGTCACCGGCCTCGATCAGCCATCGCGCGTAGTCGCGCAGAAGATCATGCATGGTGAAACGGTGTGGAACGGGCTCGAACACGAGATGGTGAGCCAGAAGTTCCTCGAGTATGCGTTCTGCCGTGTCCAGGGACAATCCGGTGAGCGCGGCGATCGCCCCGGAACCGAACTCCACCCCCACATGCAGTCCGATGCGGCGGAAGACCAATCGCTGCTCGGCGTCCAGCGCGTGGTACGAGACCTCGAAGACGTGCCTCAAGGTCCTGTCCAGGTCGTGCAGTTGGGCCAGACGACCACCACCGCCCAGCCGGCGCAGCAGGTCGGTCGTGGTCCATGAGGCGCGGGCGAGCAACCGGCTCGCGGCGATCTCGATGGCCAGCGGGAGGTACCCGCAGATCCGGACGATCTCTGCCACGTCCGACGGATCGGTCGCGCGCCCTCTCCCCAGTCGCTGCGAGAAGAGCGCCGCCGCGTCCTCGGGCGTCAGCACGTCCAGGGAGACCGGCCGCACGCCGGGCAGTCCGGGCAGTCGTCGGCGGCTGGTCACGACGACCGCTGTCGGAGAAGCCCCCGGAAGCAGGGGGCGGATCTGGGTGGAGGAGGTCGCGTCGTCGAGGATCACCAGCATGCGGCGGTCACGCACCGCCGAGCGCCACAGTGCCACCAACGCGTCGAGTCCGCGCGGCAGTTCCTTGGTGGCCACGCCGAGCAGCCGCAGCAGCTCGGTGAGTGCCCGGGCCGGGGTCGGCGGCGTCCGGTCGGTGGAACACCCTCCCAGATGGAGAAGGACGCGCCCGTCCGGGAAGCGGTCCCGCAACCGATGGGCCAGATGGACGGCCAGGGCCGTTTTGCCGACACCCCCCATTCCGTGGATCGCCTCGACGGTGACGACGTCCGAGGCTCCCTGTCCCTCGCAGAGCGCTGCGGTGAGTCGCCGCAGTTCCTCGTGCCGTCCGGCCCACGGAACGTCGCGTGGCAGATTGTCCGGAACCCGGCGCGTCGGTCTCGGGTCCGTCCTCCCGCCGGCTCCGAAGCGGGGCAGCAGGGCCGCCGCTGGGGCCCCCGCCAGGATTCCCTGGTGGACCCGGTGCAGCCCGCGGCCGGCGTCGAGACCGATGTCACGGACGACGCGCTGCCGCGTCCGCTGAAGCAGCCTGGTCGCCTCGGCCGTCCGGTTGCTGCCGTACAGGGCCACGGCCAGGCGTTCGGCCAGGGCCTCGTCCACGGGATGCGCCTCGGCCAACGGCAGGAGCACGGGAACGGCGTCGGTGAACCTCCCCTCGCCGAGGAGGATCTCGGCTCTCGTCACCGCGGCCGCGAAACGGGTCTCGGCGACGGCGCTCCGCAGGTGCTCGGCCCAGGACCCGGTGATCCCGGCGAGTGGTTCACCGTGCCAGAGGCCGTCCGCCCGGTCCAGCAGACGCAGGGCGGCCTGCTCGTCCCCCCTGTCCCTGAGGGAACGGGCTCGCTCGACGCAGCTCGTGTAGCGGCGCAGGTCGACCCGGTCCGGGTCTGCCTCCAGGGAGTACGAGTTCGTACGGCTGACGATCGTGGGTGCGCCCGCCCCGGCGATCCGCAGGGAACCCCGGATGCGGGAGATGTGGGCGTAGAGCGCTTCCCGGGCCTTGCCGGGCGGATGCTCGTCCCAGACGCGGTGGATCAGGGTGTCCACGCTCACCGTACGGCCCGCGTCCCAGGCGAGGGCGGCGAGCGTGACCCTCGTCTTCGTCGATCCGAGATCACTACGGCGGCCCGCTGCCCGAATCTCGACCGATCCCGAAAGCCTGATCTCGAACTCCACCAGCGTCCTCCCCGCCGGTAGGGCCTGCGATTGCCGAGCATTCGATAGTGTCATGGACCTGGCATCACCGACACAAGGGGGCGCCTTGAACTCAAGATTGTCTGATAAATAGCCACATACGTTCCTCTCTTGTCCGCAGCGGGGAGTGACTCCCGGGTGACCGAAAGGAGTTGCGTACGTGCCTGCTTTCTCCTCGGACGGGCCGGAAGCCTTGCTGTCGGCCATGGCCGCCTGCGACGCCGACCCGGAAGCCCCCGCATGGCGCGATCTGGCCCACGTGGTGGACATCGCGGCCCGCGCCGACCCATCGGTGGCCCTGCTCCGGCCCCCGCACACCGCGGGGGGACCGCACGGGGCGGCCCTCCGGCGTGAACTCGCCCGGCGGCTGGACGCGTTGGCCTCGCACGACGCGGCGACACGGCAGGCGGTGGCGGAGTGGCTGCGCCGTCACCCCGGGCCCACCCGCACACCGTCCGGCCCCCCGGCCGCGGCGACCAGCAACGCCGTCAGCGGCAATGCCGTACTCCACGGCCCCAGCGTGCAGGCTCGGGACGTCCACGGGGGCATCCACTTCCACCCGCCCTCCCCGACGCCTCGGTCCCGCCTCCCCGTGCCTCGTCAACTGCCCCCGGTGACCGCACGGTTCATCGACCGGGAGGCCGATCGACAGGCCCTGGACGCCCTGCGTGCCCAGCGGCCGGCGCACGCACCGCAGGTCCTGGTGGTCAGCGGACTGGCGGGCGTCGGGAAGACCACGTTCGCCACCCACTGGCTCTACGAGCACGCCGACGGCTTTCCCGACGGCCAGCTCTACGCCGACCTGGGAGGACGGGCCACCGACGAGGGAGGCGGGCCCGTCTCCCCGGCCGCCGTCCTGGAAGCCTTCCTGATCGCACTCGGCGCGTCCTCGGTGCCGGCCGGGATCGCGCAGCAAAGCGCGTTGTGGCGCTCGATGACCTCGGGACTGCGGCTGGCCGTCCTCCTGGACAGCGCGTTCACGGCTGCCCAGGTGCGCCCGCTCCTGCTCAGTACGCCGACCGGCCTCACCGTGGTGACCAGCAGAAGCAGCCTGACCGGACTGCGGGTCGACGGCGCGTCCGTACACCGGCTGGAGGGGCTTCCCGTCGAGTCGGCCGTCGAACTCCTGGCCGTGGGCGGGGGCGCGCGTGTGGAGCAGGAGCCGGCCGCCGCGCGTGAGGTGGTCACACTGTGCGGGCGCCTGCCCCTGGCAGTGGCCCTGGCCTCCGCCCAGCTCGCCCTGCGCCCCCACCGCTCCGTGTCCGCCCTGGCCGACAGCCTCGCCCGTGGTCCGGGCGCCGTCGACGCGCTGCGCATCGACGGGGAGGCCGTGATGCGGACGGCGCTCGACATGTCGTACGACGTCCTCCCCGACGAGAGCCGTGCGCTGTACCGCCGGATGGGACTGCTGCCCGCGGATCGCCATGACCTCTCGTTGCTGACCGCCCTGGCGGGCGACGGTGAGGCATCGCGTGACACCGGGCACGCCGCCGACATCGCCGCCCACGCTCTGGTGGAGGCGAATCTCCTGGAGGAGACGGGTCCGGGCACCTATCGATTCCACGATCTCGTCCAGCCGCACGCCCGCCGGCTCGGCGAAGAGCTGGAGGACCCGGGCCGGCACGAGCGCACGATGCGCCGCTTCGTCGACTGGTGCCTGTCCACGGCTGCTTCGGCAGAGAGCATCCTCACCCCCAGCCACCGGTTGCCGGGGCACGACCTCCCCACGGGAACGGTGCCCCCCACCCCGCTCGACGGTCCGGAGGAGGCGCTCGCCTGGCTGGACTCGCACCGCAACGGCCTGATGGGCGCGGTACGGCACGCGGCCCAGGCCGGGTGGCACTTCTCCTGCTGGCGCCTGACGGACCTCATGTGGCCCCTTTTCCTCCGGTTGCGTCCGTCCGAGCTGTGGATCGAGGCACACCGCCTCGGCCTCGAAGCGGCCCGCCGCAGCGGATCGAGGCAGGGGGAGGGCCGCATGCTCACCTCCGGAGCGATCGGCTTACGCAACGCCGGCCGGTACCCGGAGGCCGCCGACTGGTACCGGCAGGCGCTGGAGATGGCCACGGCCGACGGCGACGTCCGCCAACAGGCCCAGGCCGTGAGCGGACTGGGACACGTCAGTCTGCTGGTCCACCGGCTCGACGAGGCGCGCGGCCACTTCGAGCGTGCCCTGCGGCTGAGGGAGTCGATCGGCTACCGCCGCGGGGCCGCCCTCTCCCGACGGCGCCTCGGCGAAACCGCCCTGGCCGGCGGCGACCTGGCCACGGCCGCCGAGCAGTTGCGCCGGGCCGGCGCCGAACTGGACTCCCTCGGAGAGACGTACGAGGCGACCCGCGTCCTGGCCCTCCTCGGCCATGTCCTGGAGCGCGGCGGGGACCCCGACGGAGGCGTCGAACGATTGCAGGAGGCGCTCGCGCGCTTCCGCACGGGCGGCACCCGGTCCGAGCACTGGGAGGCGCGCTGCCTGGAGTGGCTCGGCCAGGCCGCCGCGTCACGTGGTGATCACGCGGATTCGGTACGCCACTACGAGGCCGCCCGGGATCTCTTCCGACGCCTCAGCCCCGAGGACGCACAGCGCCTGGACGGCCGGCTGCGGCAGCGGTGACCGCCGCCGCAGCCGGCCGTCCCGCCGGTCAGCGACGCGGCATCGGGACGAGGGAGCGCAGCGCGCGGGGCGAGCCCCCGGATCCCGCCCAGGCATGGACGACCGCGCCGACCGCGTGCGGGGGGACCGGGGCATCGGCCCCGCCCTGGTCCGGCCGCACGAACGACACGGCACCCGTCCGGTCCCGTACCACGACGACACACCTCATGGCGGTATCGGGTACGGCGGCGGCAAGGCAGCCGGGATGGCCCGCCAGCAACTCGCGCGCCCGCCGGTGAGCCGACTCGGGCGGCAGCGCCACGCGGCTCACGAGCACGTCGGCGTGCTCCATGAGATCCGTTCGTCCCGGGCTGTCGGCATTCACCCACAGGTGCACATCGCAGGGAAGCGGGCCGGGCTCGTACGGGCAGGGGGACCGATACGGGTACGCGTGCCGTCCCGCGGACGAGGGCAGCGGGTCGCATCGGACGAGAGCAGGACCCTGAGCCGCGTCCGAACGCCACACGACGGAGACCGACCGGTCGTCCCAGCCGTCACCACGGCGTACCGCGCCGTTCCGTGCCCCGTGGAAGCACACCGTGGCCCAGGCGGCGTCCGACTGCGAGGGCGCGGGCCGGTCGCTCACCGTGCCACCCCGCTGCCGGCCGGGATCTCCCACCGCGTCAGTGACGGCGGGGGCGGGGGCGGCGCGACGAACGGCGGACGGGCGGGTTCTCCCAGCCCGAGCATGCGGTAGACGACCGAACGCGTCCGTCGATGGAACTGGCCCGGCGCCGACGACAGCAGGGCCGCGACATGGTCGTACTGTCCCGGACGGTGCAGCCGCGCCGCGTACTCCAGCTGCTCCGCCAGCGGGTACAACGGAGAGACCACGGGCGCGACGGCGGACAGCAGAGCCGCCGGGGAGGAGGCCGACACCTCACGCCGGGATCCGGCCGTCAGCAGCATCGTCGCGTCCGTGAGCGTGCCGTACGCGGTCAGTGATCCATGGTCGCCGATGATCCAGTCGGCCGCGATCAGCAGCGCCTGCCAGTCGGCTTCCGGGGGGACGACCGCGATCCCCCGGCCCTGACAGCAGGACAGCCAGCCGCGCACCTGCCGGGTGCCGTGCCCCGCGAACACATTCGGATGGACCAGCATCGCGACGCGGTAGACGTCGCCCGGCAGCTGGCTCAGCAGCTGCGGCAGCAGGGAGTCGAGCCGCCCGAACGTCGAAGCCGGTCCCCAGGTGGACGTGACGACCACGAGCCGCTGTCCCTCCCCGATGCCCAGCGCACGGCGGTAGGACTCCCGCCCGGGCCTGCCGGCCATGATCCGGTCGACGCACGGGTCGCCCGTCACGTGAGCCACCGGGAGCGCCTCCGGGCAGGACCGGGCGAGCTCCTCCAGGTCCCGGGCGTGCGCGTAGACGATCGCCGCGGGAACCAGCCGCCCCTCGTGCAGCAGGTGCCGGCGGCTCAGCATCCCCGGCGACCTCCGCTCTCCCGGTGCCAGCGCGGTGACGTCGGTGAGCAGTTTGATCTGCCCGGCCCCGTGCGAGATGCGTACGACCGGAGCCCGCAGTTCGTGCACCCCGCGAGAGCCCGCCGCGAGCGCGAGGTCGAACTCGGCCCTCAGGGCCTCTTCCCAGGGCACCGTGGTGATGCCCAGGCTCCGCAGGAACTCGGTGACTCCGGTGCCGAAGGCATGCGGTGCGACCGTGAAGACCAGCTGAACGCGCAGGTCGGTCTCCAGCAGCTCGAAGACCTCGCGCAGGCGTTGGGCGAAGGTCACCGTGTGCACGACCACCAGGACGCTCTTGCAGTCCCGTACCGTCAGCCAGTGTCCCTGTTCGATCAGTGCTGGTTTCGTCGTATTGACGGACACGCGATCCCCCATCGGTCGTTGCTGCGTACAACAGACGGCAGGGGGGTTCCCTGTGCGTACCGCGTTTTCCTTGCATGCCCCTTGCAACACCCTTGCCCTGGCGGGTGTCGCGCACGGTCGTCCGGCGCCCCGCGGGAGCCGGCACGTCCTCATCCGGTCGTCGCGCGTTCCCGGGGGGCCGGGCGGTCCAGGTGGACCACCACCGTGGTGTAGAAGCGGTGCACGGCGTCGTCGACGCTGCGGATGAAGCCGGTCTCGGCGTTGCCGCGGCTGCTTCCCATGCCCTTGAAGAGGGACAGGCGGAAGCCGGTGATGCGGGTGCTGTTGTTCTTCGGGAGCATGTCTGCGGGCTCGGGGCGCAGCCGTTCCAGCGTTCCCCGCGGCCCCCCGGTCTCGCCCTCGACGAGCGTTTCGATGTGGAGGTCGGCCGGCGCCTCGGCCAGGCGCCTGATGAGCCGCTTCGCCCAGGACAGGGGGTAGCCCTGCTCGGGTGCCGGGATCTCGATGGAGGTGCGCAGCCTGCCCGTGCGCAGGTCGGCGCCGACGCCGAGGACACCGGGCGCGCCCTCGATGCGCAGCTCGGCCTGCAGCCGTCCGTCGAGGCAGAGCTGGTCGGCGAGACGGCCCCGGCGTGCGCCCGGGTCCGTTCCCCTCTTCGCGCGCTGGACGGGCAGTACCTTCTGTCCGAGTTCACCACCCAGCCTGAGACAGACCTGGCGGATCAACCGCTCCCAGCTCTCGACCACTTCCCGTGCGCGCGGGTCTCCCTGGCACAGCGTCTCTTCGTCGATTCCGTTGCGGACGGGAACCCAGGCCGGGCCCATGTTCTGGAAGCCGTGGCAGCCGGAGTTCTCGTGCTGCAGGTAGTGCAGCAGTTCCTGGAGCAGCCAGGCGTGTGCCATGTTGCCGACGCCCTCGTGCCGGATCAGCATCTGTGCCTGGTGGACGACTTCGGCCCACGACAGGTGCCGGAGAGCGACCTTGTGCTTGCGTCGTCCGTCGATCTTGACGTCGACGAGCGGGCTGCCCTCCAGCGCCACGTCGTTCGACAGCGTGATCACGGCCTCGTAGCCGCGGCGCGCGGCGATGTCCATGTACGCCTGCACCTGGTCGGCCTTGAGGGCGTTGCCGTTGGTCTTCGTCTCGACCAGCGCCGTCCACAACTTGCCGGCCCGCTCGACCCGGATCACCCCGTCGGGCCGCCGTGGCGTGTCGCCGTGCGGCAGGGAGACCTCCGTGAACGTCTCCATACGACCGGCCGGCGCTCCGAACGCGGCGGTGAGTCTCCTGCCGAACTCCGGCACCTGCGCCATCACCGACAGCAGCACCGAGGTGGCACGCGCTTCGCGGTCCCGGTCGCTCTTGAGTGCCGAGACCGGAAAGAGCCTGGCTTCCTTCCAGGACTCGTTCTCCGCCAGCGCCTTCCCGACCACCTTGGGCAGGGTGACCTTCTTCTTCGCGGTGCGGGGTCGTGCGGCCGGTTTCTTCGGCTCGGCCGCGTCGTCGGGGCGACGGGGGGCCGGCACGGCCTCCAGCATCACCTGGGGCTTCGGCTCGTCGGCCGGGGCCGGGGCCGGGGCCGCCGGATCCGCCTGTTCCTCGCTTCCCTCGCCGTCCCGCGCCGCCTCTTCCACGGCCGCCTCTTCCGCGGCCGCGTCGTCCTCGATGTCGACTCCGAAGTCCGTCGCCAGACCCGCCAGACCGGCGGCATAGCCCTGCCCGACGGCGCGGAACTTCCACTCTCCCCCACGCCTGTACAGCTCGCCGAAGATGATCGCGCTCACCGCGTCGGCGTCGTCGATGGCGAAGCGCAGGAGGGGCTCGCCCGCCCCGTCGGTCAACGACAGTCTCAGGTCGTCCAGTTCGCCGAAGTGTGCTCCGTGGTAGCGGCTGGCCGCGACGACGATCCGGTCGACGTCGGCCGGGACCACGGTCAGGTCGAAGCTGATCCGGTCCTCGCTCCCCTCCGCTGTCGGCGTCTTGCCGAGGAGCTGCACGCTTCCGTCCGCGGCGACCGGGTTGTTGTAGAAGCAGAAGTCGGCGTCGCTGCGCACCTTGCCGTTCGCGTCCAGCAGCAGCACGGAGACGTCCGCGTCGCCCTCACCGGTGGGGCTGGCCCAGCCCAGACCGACGATGACCGAACCGACGTTCTCGCTCAGGGCCGTCAGAGTCACGTTCGAGCCCTTGACCATGTCGTGCACAAAGCCCCCCAAGGCGGTTGTCTCGGGCATACGTGTCTCCCCACCCGGCTGCCCGGTCAGCAACGCGATGTGACGCGCCGCACACGGAGAACTCTAGTGCTCACAGGGGCCGTCCACGGGGCCGTCCCTCAGTCGGTGGCCGCGCCGAACCACTTGCGGAGCGGTCCCAGCAGGTCCTGCTGGTGCTCCCCGACCCAGGCCACGTGGCCGTCGGGGCGCAGGAGTACGGCGGGGACGTCCAGTTCCTCACTGACGTCGACGACGTGGTCGACCCGGTCCGCCCAGCCCGCCACCGACAGCCGGCCGGTCTGGTCGAGCAACAGGCCGCGGCCGCCGCGCATCAGCTCGTACAGGCGGTCCTGCTTCAGTTTCACGTCTCGCAGGCGCCGGCCGAGCAGTTCGTGGCCCTCGCCGAGGTCGTAGCGGACGTCGACCGCCGTGATGATGCCGGTCACGTACCGGTTGACCTCCTCGAAGTCCATCAGCCTCGAGAACAGCTTCCGCAGCGCGGCCGGGCCCGGGTCGGTCCCCATCAGGGTGATCTGGGCGCGGGTGTTCTCCAGCACGTCGGCGCCCACCGGGTGCCGTTCGGCGTGGTAGCTGTCCAGCAGTCCCTCGGGTGCCCAGCCGCTCACCTCGGCGGCCAGTTTCCAGCCGAGGTTGAAGGCGTCCTGGATGCCGAGGTTGAGCCCCTGCCCGCCCGTCGGCGGGTGGATGTGCGCCGCGTCGCCGGCAAGCAGGACCCTACCGACGCGGTAGCGCTCGGCCTGCCGGGTGGCGTCGCCGAAGCGCGACAGCCAGCGCGGCGAGTGCGCGCCGAAATCGGTGCCCGCGACGGCCCGCAACCGCTGCCTGAACTCCTCCAGGGTCGGCGGGGCCACGCGGTCCTCGACCACGCCGTCGGCGGGCACGACGAGTCGGTGCACCCCGTCCCCGAGGGGAATGGCGCCGAACCGCAGCTGGGTCCTGCGGACCTCCTCGACGACGGCGGCGACGGTCGCCGGGTCCTCGGTCAGCTCCATCTCGCCCAGCAGCGTCTCGACCTTGGTCGGCTCGCCGGGGAAAGCGACGCCGAGTCGCTTGCGCACCACGCTGCGGGCGCCGTCGCACCCGACGAGGTAGCGCGAGCGAAGACGCGTGCCGTCCGCCAGCTCGACGGTCACCCCGTCCTCGTCCTGGCTCAGCCCCACCACTTCGCAGCCGCGGCGGATCTCGGCACCCAGTTCGAGGGCACGCTCGTCGAGCAGCCGCTCGGTGACCGGCTGGGGGGTGGCGAGTCCGTACGGGTGAGCCGTGTCCAGCCGGTCGGGCCACGGCTTGATGATGCCGCCGAACAGGCCGCCTGCCTGGAACTTCCTGCTGACCGCGAGGAACCGGTCCAACAGGCCGCGCTGGTCCGTCATCTCGACGCTGCGCGCGTGCAGGCCCTGCCCGCGGGACTGCGCGGTCGGCTCGGTCAGCTTCTCCAGCACGAGCACGCGCACATCGTGCAGCCGCAGTTCGGCCGCCAGCATCAGTCCGGTCGGACCACCGCCGGCAATGATGACGTCGATCATCTCTCTCCCCGTTTCCGCAGGTTGTGGCTTCGGCGGGTGATTCTGCGGTACGGCCGGGGCCTTGCCGCAAGCCCCCGGGTGCGCTATAGGTTGATAGTGGCGAGGAGCGGAAGTCCTCGCCTTTTCCTTTGGTCGTCCGCCGCTCACCCGCCGCTCACCCGCCGCGGACGCGTCGCGGACGCGTCGCGGGCGGTGCCTGCGGTGCAGGCGACACTGTGGTCCGGGCGGTGCAATATCTGTGTCCGCGAAATGAGAAATTGACGCGGCGCGCGACGAGCATTTCTCACATTGCCCGGTACGGCGGATATCCACCGCGCCGAGGCCCGCCTCGGCGTGCTAGTGTCGACGTCAGTTGCAGTTGTGGTTGCCTGAAGGTTTTTCCGACGGGGTGATCATCACGGCGACCGGATTCCGCGCAGTGCGGACTCCGAGCACCGTCTCGAAGGAGAAACAAAATGGCTACTGGCACCGTGAAGTGGTTCAACGCGGAAAAGGGCTTCGGCTTCATCGAGCAGGACGGCGGCGGCCCCGACGTCTTCGCCCACTACTCGAACATCGCCACCCAGGGCTTTCGCGAGCTGCTCGAGGGCCAGAAGGTGACGTTCGACATCGGTCAGGGCCAGAAGGGCCCGACGGCCGAGAACATCGTTCCCGCCTGACAGCGGCACCGACGCTTGCTTCGCAGCTGGGGCCCGCACCTTGGGGTGCGAGCCCCAGCTCGCTGTGTTTTCCCGGGGCATCCCGGCATTACCACTCCGCCGAACGGGCTATTTTCCGTTCCGGCGCGTCTCGTCATTTCCGGCTCGTTCTCGCGATTCTCTGCGCTGCTCCATCGCTGCGGGAATTCCTTGATACGTGTCGCATCAAGGAAGGTTCCGCATGAACCGCACGCGCACATCCCGTACCTATGACCGCTCCGGCGGCTCCGGAGCCGGCCGCTCCGGCGCCCGGCGACGCTCCCAGGGCCCCGCGCGCCGGGGGACCGAAAAGCCGCACAGCGAGTTCGCGCTGCCGAAGACGATCACGCCCGCGTTGCCCGCGGTCGGATCGTTCGCCGAACTGGCCATGCCGGCGGCGCTGCTGGCCACCCTCGGCCAGGAGGGCGTGACGGTGCCGTTCCCGATCCAGGCCGCGACCCTGCCGAACTCCCTGGCCGGCCGTGACGTGCTCGGCCGCGGCCGCACCGGTTCCGGCAAGACGCTCGCCTTCGGTCTCGCGATGCTGGCCCGTACGGCGGGTCGGCGCGCGGAGCCGCGGCAGCCGCTGGCCCTCGTCCTCGTGCCCACCCGCGAACTCGCCCAGCAGGTCACCGACGCGCTCACGCCGTACGCCCGCTCCGTGGCACTGCGGCTGGCGACCGTGGTCGGCGGGATGTCCATCGGCAGGCAGGCCGGTGCGCTGCGCACCGGGGCGGAGGTGGTCGTCGCGACACCGGGGCGGCTCAAGGACCTCATCGACCGTGGCGACTGCCGGCTCGGCGACGTCGGCATCACCGTCCTGGACGAGGCCGACCAGATGACCGACATGGGCTTCATGCCCCAGGTCACCGCCCTGCTCGACCAGGTGCGCCCCGACGGGCAGCGGATGCTCTTCTCGGCCACCCTGGACCGCAACGTCGACCGGCTGGTCCGCCGCTACCTGACCGACCCGGTGGTGCACTCCGTCGACCCGTCGGCAGGTGCCGTGACCACGATGCAGCACCACGTGCTCCATGTGCACGACGCGGACAAGCACCGGACGACCACGGAGATCGCGGCACGGGACGGCCGAGTGATCATGTTCCTGGACACCAAGCACGCGGTGGACCGGCTGACCAGGCACCTGCTGAACAGCGGCGTCCGCGCGGCCGCCCTGCACGGCGGCAAGTCCCAGCCGCAGCGCACCCGGACCCTCGCCCAGTTCCGGAGCGGGCAGGTGACGGTGCTGGTGGCGACCAACGTCGCGGCGCGCGGCATCCACGTCGACAACCTCGACCTGGTCGTCAACGTGGATCCGCCCAGCGACCACAAGGACTACCTGCATCGCGGCGGCCGCACGGCCCGCGCCGGCGAGTCCGGGAGCGTGGTCACGCTGGTCACCCCCGATCAGCGGCGCGACATGAGCCGGCTGATGGCTTCGGCCGGCATCACCCCGCGGATCACCACGGTCCGTTCGGGCGAGGCGGAGCTGAGCCGCATCACCGGTGCCCAGGCTCCTTCCGGCGTCCCGGTCGTCATCGCGGCGCCGGTCGCGGAACCCGCCCGCCGCCGCTCCTCGTCGTCCTCGGCCCGCGGGCGCCGCGGTCGATCCGCACAGGGCCGGACCGGCGGCGAGGCGTCGCCCCGCGGTACGCGGCGGCAGTCCGCCGGCGCCACGGCCGCGCAGGTGCCGTCGCAGGACTCCCGTCGTCCTCCCCGAGTGCGGGCGGCCGGGTGACGCCACGCCCGGCACCGGCTGCGACCGGCCCGTTCGTCCTCGGAACGTCCTCGGCGGACCGCTCATCCCCTTCTCCTTCTCCCTGTGAGGCCCCATGCGCTGTGTGATCGCCCGGTACCCGTTCGAGCTGACCAAGACCGGAGTGCTTGCTTCGATGGCGGGCGTCAAGCCCGAACCCATCACGGGTGAGTCCGTGACCATCGGCCGCCGCCGCTACCCCGTCAAGCAGGTGGGTGCGGTCATCACCGGACAGGACCGCCGCGACTTCACCAGCGGTGAGGTGGTCCGCGCCATGATCCGTCTCGGCTTCACCTGCCACGCCCCCTCCGAGGCCGCTCCCGTGGCTGCGGCTCCTTCGTTCCCGACCGCGCCGGAGCCGTCCGGACCTGTCGGCCCCGGCCTCCTGGGCGGGTCGGCCGGTGAGGACGGCACCGTCGACGGCCACGGTCGGTGACAACCGGCTGCTCGACGGTGACTCCCCCCGCGTAGAGGGGCGGCTGCCGTGGCGCGGCAGCCCGCCGTCGCGGGAGTCGGCACGGCCCCCGCGCCGACGGATGGTGTTGAATCTCCTCAGGGCCCTGGTGCCGTACGGCGCCAGGGCCCTTCTACGCGTGGGGCAACGAGGTGACATGACAGCAGACAATCCGCTCAGCGATCGACTGGACGACGACGACTACCCGGCCTACACCATCGGCCGGGCCGCCGAGATGGTCGGCACCACCCCGGGATTCCTGCGGGCCCTCGGGGAGGCCCGTCTGATCACACCGCTCCGCTCCGAGGGCGGCCATCGCCGCTACTCCCGGTACCAGCTGCGGATCGCCGCCCGCGCGCGCGAGCTCGTCGACCAGGGCACCCCGATCGAGGCCGCGTGCCGCATCGTCATCCTCGAGGACCAGCTCGAGGAAGCTCAGCGCATCAACGCCGAGTACCGCCGTGCGGCGAACGACGCGGCGACCGAGGCGACCGCCGACGATTCCGGTCCGCGGTCCGGCTGAACGCGTGGCCCCGGGTCCGACGGGTCAAATCCCGACGGCGCCCGCTCGCGGAGGGTGGCCCTGCGGTCCGAGCCACCGCCCGGTGGCGCTCGATGCGGTTGACGCGGGGCCGGGACGGCCCACGGGCGGTGCTGCGCTGCCTCCGGAGCCCGGCCCGACCGGGTGTCAGGGGCGGGTTGCGATCTTCAGGTCACCTGCGGTCACCCTGCGGAGGTGGTCACTGGCGAGCAGGGTGTGCGGGTAGCCCAGTTCGATCGCGCTGGCCTCGTCGAGGCGGGCCAGCTGGGCGGCGGTGAAGTCGACCTCCAGGGCGCCCAGGTTGTCCTCCAGCTGCGCGGGGGTGCGGGCGCCGATGATCGATGCCGTCACACTCCGGTTCTGCAGGGTCCAGGCCAGGCCGACCTGGGCGGGTGTGCGGCCCGTCTCCGTGGCGACCTCCTTCACGACATCGGCGATGGCGAGGCCGCGCCCGGTGACCATGCCCAGGGCGACGTTGAAGCTCTTGCGGGTGCTCTCGCCGGACGAGTCGTCCGTCGCGGTCAGGTCGTCGCGGCCGTACTTGCCGGTGAGCACTCCGCCGGCCAGCGGTGAGAACGGGATGACGCCCAGTCCCATCTCCCGTGCCATGGGGATGAGGTCACGCTCCCCGGCACGTTCGATCAGGTTGTATTCGATCTGCAGCGCGACCAGGGGCGACCAGCCGCGCAGGTCGGCGATCGTCTGCATGCGGGACACCTGCCAGGCCGGGGCGGTGGAGACCGCCACGTACAAGATCTTGCCCTGGCGGACGAGATCGTCCATGCCGCGCAGGATCTCCTCGACCGGCGTCGTGACATCCCACACGTGCAGGTAGAGCACATCGATGTAGTCCGTGTCGAGCTGTCGCAGACTGGCTTCCACCGATGCGAACAGGCTCTTGCGGTGAGCGCCCCCGGAATTCGGATCGCCGGGGCGGCGCAGCGTCGTGTACTTCGTCGCCAGCACCAGGCTCTCGCGACGGGCGCGGGTGAATGCGCCCAGCAGCCGCTCCGAGCTGCCGTCGGTGTAGGTGTTGGCAGTGTCGATGAAGTTGCCGCCGCGCTCGACGTAGAGGTCGAACAGCTTGCGCGCCTCGTCCCGATCGGCGCCCCAGCCCCACTCGGTGCCGAAGGTCGCCGCACCCAGCGCCAGCGGTGAGACCCGCAGCCCGGAGCGGCCCAGCAGCCGGTAGGTGTCCAGGGTGAGCGACATCGTGTCCTCCTGTGCTCGTGGTCCGTGTCGAGAAGGAGCCTGTGACCGCCGCGAGCCGGGGACAAGGGAAGGAAGTTCCTGGGAACAGCGGTCCTCCCCTGACTGTTGGACCGGGCATGACGACCGGCACCGTCAGCACGGCACAGGAACTGGCCGCGTTCCTGCGGACCCGACGTGAGCGCCTGGACCCGCGGGATTTCGGTCTGCCGTCGCGTCGGCGGGTCCGGCGGACCCCGGGACTGCGCCGCGAAGAGGTCGCCGAACTGGCGGGGGTCAGCATCGACTACATCGTGCGGCTGGAACAGGCACGCGGGCTGCGGCCCTCGGCGGACGTGGTGGAGGCACTGGCCCGGGCGCTGCGCCTGGCTCCCGCCGAACGCGCCTACCTCTTCGACCTGACCCGGCAGCGCCCCCGCAACGCCGGCACGCCCGCCACCACCGCGGCGCCGCCGCTGGTCCGGCTGGTCACCGACCTGTCGCCACTGCCGGCCATGCTGATGAACCACCGCTATGACATCTTGGCCTGGAACGGCGAAATGGCGAGGCTGCTGCTGGATTTCGCCACCCTGCCGCCGTCGCGGCGCAATTCGATGTGGCTCTGCCTGATGCATCCGGAGATACGCGAGTTCCAGGTCGACCGCGAACGCGTCGTGCGGGAGGGGATCGCCCACCTGCGGGCGGCGTGGGCCGCCCATCCGGAGGATCGGGTGTTGACCGACCTCATCACCGAGTTCACCACGCACGACGACGAATTCTCGCGGTTGTGGGCCGAGCGGGACGTCAAGGTCAACGGTCGCGGGCGCAAGGAGATGCGGCATCCCGAGGTCGGTGCGATCGCAGTCCATTTCGAAGTGCTCATGCCGCTCCAGAACACGGACCAGCGGTTGGTGATCTACCGCGCCGCGGACGATGAGAGCCGGGCGGCACTGGACCGGTTGTGCGCCCGGTGACGACCGCTGCGGCGGGCGTCACTCCGCGCCGGACGGGCTCCGGTCCGGGGAGCTCCCGGCCCAGGCGACGGCGTCGTCGAGTTCGTCGTATCCGAACCGCCGCACCTCGGCGCGGACGAAGTGGTTCGCGAGCTGGGGCGCCAGCGCGGCGAGCCTGCTGTCGGCCGCCAGCGCGACCTTCCCGACCTTCCGGTGGTGGTCGCGGACGAAACGCAGGTGCCGCAGCAGGCTCCCGGCGTTCTCCCAGCCGGGGAACTCACGCGCGTGGACCACGACGCCGGCCAACTCGGGGTGCGCTTCGAGCCAGCCGTCCGCGGTCACCGCCAGGGCGTCGAAGTCCGCTGTCCGCAGGGGCTGTTCGACCTCGATCACCAAAACTCCCCCGCCCTCCGGCAGGAGTCGGTGGGAGACACCGGGCCCCTGGGGCAGCGACGTCAGCCAGCGCAGTGCCTCCTCGCGCTCGCCGGTGCCGTAGACGCGTACCGGACACGGCATCAGGAATCCCATCAGCCGGGTGGACTCACGGATCCAGCCGATGTCGGTGACGACCGCGCATCCTTCGAACAGCCGCAGCGAGCCGATCCCGATCTTGAAGTCCTCCCATCCGGCCCCCGGGGTGAACGACCGGAACTCGGGGCCGAACTCGTACAGCAGTCGGATGCGGCGGCCCTCTCGGCGCGCTTCGTCGACCAGCGGTTCCATCACCGTCTCGTAGTCGGCCTTCGACACGGTTCCGACCGCGCTCACCGCATCGATCCCGGCGGGCACGTCCTTGGCTCGTTCCAGCATGCCGTTCCCCTTTCCGCACCGCGCGGTACGCACCGGTCCGTCCACCATTGTCCCATTGGTGATCGATACGGGCGCATCGAGCCAGGGCGGTCGCAGGGGCGCTACGAGCGGGGGCTGCTCTCGGACGCGGCCGGCATCCCGGTCCGGCTCGCCGACGGCTCGGTCCGCGGCGCGGTGGCCGTCCTCGACGGAAGGCCGGTGGGGACGGCGGTGGGCACCGGACGGGTGGGGGCGGTGTTCCGGGGGCCGGGCCGGGCGGTGGCGCGCTGGTGCGGCACCGACGGGACGGGGCGCGCCGACGGGACGGGGGGCGCCGTGTGGCGGCTCGGGGACGGTGGGGCGAGCGGGCCCGTCGGGCGCACGGGGGTCCCGGGTGCCGCCAGGTGGAGTTGCAGGGCGACCCCGGCGGCGACCGCGCAGGACAGGCCCAGGCCGGCGGCGGCGCGCAGCAGCCGGCGGCGGGCCGCGGCGCGGCGGACCGCCTCGTAGCGGCCGGCGGGCGGGCCGAGGTGGTCGGAGGGGGGCCGCAGGATCACCGCGAGAGGGTCGTCCGGCCCGAACTCCGGGCCCTCGTCAGACCGTGTGGTCAAGGCTCCTCCTCAGGTGGACGCGGAGCAGTTCCCGGGCCGCGTGCAGGTCGGCCTTGACGGTTCCCTCCCTGCGCCCGGTCAGCAGGGACACCTCCCGGATCGGCATGTCAGCGTAGTAGTGCAGCAGGATCGGGACACGCAGTCGTTCCGGCAGCGACTGCACGAGCAGGCGCACCGACGGGTCGGCCTGCTCGGTGTGGGGGCGGACGGCGGCCTCCGAGGTGACGCGGCGCAGCGCCCTGCGCTCGCGCTCCAGCTTGCGCCAGTGGTCGCGCACGAGGTTGGCCGCGGTGACGTAGAGGAAGCCGCGGGGCTCCTCCACGGTCGTCCAGCGCGCCCACAGCCGGGTGAACGCCTCGGAGGCGACCTCGTGCGCCGTCTCGTCGTCGTCGACGAGACGGCGGCACCAGCCGGCGAGGCGCGGGTAGAGGGCGGCGAACAGCTCGGACGCCGCCGTGTCACGGGACCGCTTCAACGCTCTCCATGGTGGTGATGGCACCTGTGGGGTCCGGGTCGGGTCAGGGGGGCGGGCCGGGGCCCGGACCGGGGCTCCGGCCCGGGCCCCCGGCCGGAGCCCCGGCGTGGCGGGTCAGGGGCGCGGGGAGCTCAGCGCGGCGAAGACGATCACGTTGTCGAGGTATCCGTCGCCGGTACGGGCGCCGCCGCACGTGATGAGCCGCAGTTCCGGACGGTCCACGTTCCCGTAGACGTCGTCCGCCGGGAAGTCGGCCTTGGCGACCGTCCGTACGGAACGGACGGCGAACCCTACCGCCGTGCCGTTCTCCAGGCGCGTCACGATCCGGTCGCCCCGGTGCAGCCGCGCCAGGTGGCGGAAGACGCCGTCACCGTAGGCGCCGACCGTCACATGGCCGAGGATGACCGACGGACCGGTCTGCCCGGGTGCCGGCGAGTACCGGTACCAGCCCGCGCGGTCGTGGGCCGTGACCGGGGGGACCTGCACACTGCCGTCCGACGCCAGTCCCAGCCCCATGACCGGGGTGTCGACACCGATGGCCGGGATCCGCAGCCTGACCGGGGCCGAACGCGCCAGGGCGCGCGCCGGGGAGGGGATCGGCGAAGGCGGTGGCGAGGAGGACCCGCCGGGGCGTGCGGTCCCGCTCCGTGCCGTGCCGTGGCCGGCGCAGCCGGCGAGCAGCGAGGCCGCCGCCGCGCCGGCGAACGCGCGCCTGGAGAGCGAGGTCATGCCCCGGTCGCCCGCCGGCGGCGTACGACGAGGACCGCCCCGCCGCCCACGGCGAGCACCGCGGCGGCGGCCCCGCCGATCACCCCGGACGCGGACCCCGCCCCGGACCGCGAGGTCACCGGAGCGACTCCGGTGTCGGGCGCGCCCTTGGGCACGACGGCGACCTGGCCCTGGCCCGGTGCGACGCTCGCCACCGGACGGGGGGACGCCTCCACGGCCGTGGTGGACGGCACCGGGCGGGGAGAGGCCGGTACGGCCGTGGCGGACGGCACCGGGCGGGGAGAGGCCGGTACGGCGGTGGCGGTCGCGTGGGCCGTGGGGACCGGGGAGGGCCCGTCCGCGAACGCGGGCGCGGTGCCCGCCAGCACGGCGGTGCACGCGAGTGCCGCGGCGCTGAGGAGGATTCGGCGCATGGAGTGGCTCACTTTCTCTCTCGTCTTCGTCTTCGTCTTCGGCTTGGTCTTTGTCTTTGTCGTCGTCTTTGTCGTCGTCGGCCCGCCGGTACCAGTGGGCCGTGTGACGGATCGAGCGGAGAGACGAGGCGGCGGCGCCACGGGTTGTAAAGAGACGGCAAAGCCGTCGGGAGGTGCCGCGCGAGCGGAGTGCGGCGGCGGGTCCACGGCGCCGGGCGACCGCCGGACGTACGGGAGTTGAACGCCGTACGGCGCTCCGACGTCGATCTCCGCAAGGTCGCACGGGCACCCCGCACACCCCCCGTGCCGTCCCTACGCTGACGCGCGTGCGAGGACAGCGGCAGGCGGACGACCGCCATGGCACCGCCCGCGAACGGGAACCCCGGGCACCCCGGGCCGACCGTGCGAACGGCCCGGACGGCCCGGACGGCGGCCCGAACCCCCTGCTCGCGCTCCAGCGGACGGCGGGCAACGCGGCGACCGCCCGCGCCCTGGGCGCGGCCGGGCCGTCCACCGCGCGCCGCCGCCCCCCGCCGGGCGTGCCGCCCACGGTCGAGGAGGTCGACGACGACGCCCTGGAACTGCCGCCGTACCTCCAGGACATGGAGGCGGCCGGCCTGTCCGCGGCGTACGGGCTGACCGGCCACGAGTTCGTCCGCACCACCCTGGTCACCGTCATCGGCCGCCGCGACGGCACCGTCGCCGAGATCGCCGCGGAACTCGCGGGCCGGCCCGAGACCTTCTACGGCCGGGGCCGCGCCTTCGCCGTGACGGGGCCCCGCGGCACGGACCGGTACGACGTCACGGTCACCGTCTCCCCGGCCGGCGACGACCGCCCCGCCACCTTCGTCCCCGCCGCCCTCGACCCCGAGGGCGCGGCCACCAAGGTGGACGTGCAGCACAACACCACCGCCGCCGTCGCCCACACCTCGGCGTCGTCCGCGTCGAAGGGCGCCACCTTCACCGCGTTCGGGCTGGCCCCCGTGGCACCCGGCGTCTGGGCCGGCGCGGCGCTCACCGCGAACGCGCAGCCGTTCCGGTCGTCCCGGGAGTCCCGCACCCAGCGCGCCCTGGCCGAACCCCGCGTGCTGCGCAGCGACAAGGGCTCCGTCGAGGTGCCGAGAAGGGTCCGCTACGGCGTGCGGATCAGGAAGGACGGGGAGCGCTCCGCGCAGACCTTCACCGGGTCCGGCTCCCTGACCATGCGGGTTCCGGTCGAGCACTTGGTGCCGGTCACCGCCGGGGCCCCGCCCCGGCCGCGCCCGGTGACCGCCGAGACCGCGCGGCAGGTGTCGCTCGCCGACTCCATGGCCCCGCTCGCCGTCTCCGACACCGCCGCCCCGCACCAGGGCGGCGGCGGACTCTTCGACGCGGTCAGCTCGGTGCTGCACCCGTCCCTGACCTGGCCCGGCGCCCCCGGCCGGGCCCGGTTGTACGAGGCCACCGCCACCGCGACCGTCCTGGAGGACATGCCCCGGCTGCTGCGCGACGGTGTCGTCGGCGAGGACCTGACGAGCCGGGACGGCAGCACCACCGGCACCTACCGGATGCACGCCGTGATCGGCGCGCTGGCGCCCGGCTGGGGCACCGGCAGGACGCAGCTGCGCACCCACCAGCAGACCCAGCACTCGGTGACGGACACGGCGGGCAAGGGCCGCGGCGGCGCCGTGGGGGTGGGGCCGGCAGGAGGGTTCGGTGTCCTCGGCAACGCCGCCGCCGTCCGCGGCACCGTGATGCCCGTCGTGGGGGCCCGCACGGCGCGTTTCACCGTGGCCGAGCAGACCGTCTCCAGTCGGCAGGGCGCGGAGGTACGCGGGGACAAGGTCCTCTACCTGGGCACCGTGCTGTTCACCATCGAGGGCACGGGACCTCGGTCGCCCCTGACGCGGGCCCGGGGCGGCGGGCGCACCGCACACCACTCCATGCGGGTCTGGATCAGCCTGCGTGCCGACGAGGCAAGGGAGTTGGGGCTGCCGCTGCCGGACGGCACGACCGCCGGAGACCTCGTCGGCCGACCGGTGGGACCGGCGGCCGGGAGCACCGAGGGACAGGGCCGGGACACCGGCGGACCCGACGGCAGGGGCGCGGCGCGGGAGGACGCCGGGGGTACGGCGCGGGAGGACGCCGGGGGTAGGGCGCGGGAGGACGCGGGGGACACGGCGCGGGAGGACGCCGGGGGTACGGCGGGCGTCCCCGGGCACGTGGTGCGCCATCTCCCCTTCGGCGCCATGGGATCCAGCGTGGCGATCAGCCAGCTGGACACCGGGCCCATGATGCGGGCGATCCAGCGGCTGTTCGCCACCGATCCGCGGCTCGCCGGCTGGCTGCCCGCCTTCGGTGACGAACCGCAGCCGCGGGACCTCGGCCCGGAGGAGGCCGAGGCGCAGCGGCGCAACTACCGGGAACTGGTCACCGTCCTGTCGGAGACCAACCTGCGGGTGAACAAGGACCAGTTGCTGTCGACCGGCGTCCGCGTGCGGATGCGCCGCAAGTCCCGGTTCCACGCGCACGACGTCCAGCTGCGGGTCACCGGTTCGCTCCGCGGGACCGGACACCTCGGGGACACCAAGGACTGGCTGGTGCGCAGCCACTCCGGCGTCACCACCAACCTGCAGAGCGGGCGGGCGAGTTCCCGCACCGTCGGCGGGCTCGCGCTCGGCCAGTTCCGGCTGGTGCCCGGCGCCCTGACCATGGGACTGCGCGCCGAGAGGAGCCGTACGACGACCCGGCGCGGGCAGGCCGGCCCGACGCTGCGCACCGACGTCCTCACCAACGGGTCCGAGGACGCCGCCGTCTTCGGCGCGGCGCTGGGCCTGAGCGTCGACGTCACCATGACGACCCGGCAGCGCAAGACCGCGCGCGCCCTCACCCCGGGCTCCCCGGGCCGGGACGTGCCGGAGGCCGAACTCCTGGCCGGGCTGCGCCTGGACGAGCAGGACGTACGCCTGCTCACCCCGACCGCGTTCACCCTGGACGCGGCGGCCAAGCAGCGACTGGACGCGGCGACCGCCGCCCGCACCGGGCGCCACCGGGACGTACGGACGGAGTTCGCCGCCGCCGGGATCGGCGACCTGGCCGGCCTGTCCCCCCGGCAGATGGGCGGCCGGGGGGTGCGGGACTGGACGCTGGTGGAGACGGTCGGGGACGCGCAGCCGGTGCGGGACCTGGCCTTCGAACTGCTGGCGCGGGCCGCCGCCCGCACCACGGAGGGGCGGGCGGACCGGGCGCTGGAGACGGAGGGGCTGGCGCCGCGGCTCGCGATCGAGGAACGGTTCAGCCCGCAGGCCGTGACCGCGGCGCTGCGGCAGGGCGTCTCCGCCGGCTGGGTGGTGCGCAACCTGCGCCATCCGCGGCGGCTGGCCGCGCTGAACGGGGCGGTCGGCACCCGGTTCGCGCTGGCCGCCCCGCGGATCGTGCACCAGGGGACGGGGCCGGGCACGGAGACGTTCGTGCTGGGCGGCCACCAGGTCACCGGGCAGGAGGGGAAGAACGGCACCACCTCGGTGCAGGGCGGCCTCATGGGGTCGGAGAACGGCACCGAGTGGCGCACCGGGCAGGGCGTGGCCGCCGGCCGGAGCCTGGGCACGGGCGACACCGCGACGGCCACCCTGGCCGGCACGGTCGAACGGAACGCGCACACCTCGCGCAAGAGCCCGCTGTACCTGGTCCAGTGCGATCTGGTGCTGCGCATGGTCGCGGAGGTCTCCGTGACGGGCGGCGGGCCGTATGTCGCCCGGGGCGGACGCACGGTGCCCGCGGCGGTGGCCGTGTGGCTGACCGAGCGCCAGGTGCGGGCGGCGGGACTGCGGGTGCCGGAGGGCGACGGGCGGACGGGGTCGGGGGCGCGGTCGGCGTCCGGGGCGGGGACCAGGGCGGGGACGGGGTCGGGGGCGCGGTCGCCGGCCGAGGCGGGGTCGCCGACCGAGGCGGGGTCGCCGGCCGGGGCGGGTGCGCGGTCGGCCGCGGGGAGCACGGCCGATGCCACCACGGCGGCAGCCCCCGCGACCGGCACGGACCATGCGGCGAGCACCGGGGATGGCGCCCCGGGTGGTGCGCCGGTGAGCGCCCCGCTGGTGCCGCCCGCGCCCGTCCCCGAACTGGCCGGCGGCCTGCCCCTCGGCTTCGGCATGATCGAGGACCTGCCCGACTTCGTACCGCTGCTGGACCGGATACGGGTGCGCCTCGCCGCCCAGGACCGCTCGCTCGCCGAGGACCTGCTGCCGCGCACCCAGCTGACGGACCGCAACGACAACGTGCAGCGGCTGCTGCGGGTGCTCGACCGGGACGGATCGGCCGGGCTGCTGTCCGGTGCCATGGACGGCGGGGTGGCCGTGGAACTGTTCGCCGGGCGCGGGACGCCGTACCGGGCGGTGTTCCGGATCCGCCGGACGGGACCCGGCACCTATGTGGAGACGTCGTCCGACGGACGGGACATGGAGTACATCACCTCCGCGGCCGCCCAGCGGGCCGCAACGCACGACGAGAGCGACTCCCGGGGTGTCGAGGCCGTGTTCGCGGGCGCCGGCCGGCCCGACGAGGGCGCGGGGCGGTTGAAGAGCGCCGGAGGGGCCGGTGGTCTCGGCTCCGGCGTGAGCGACGCGCGGCGCACCGCGTCCGTCGGACGGGCCCAGCTCGGGGTGAAGACCGTCGCCGAGTCGTCCGCGCCGTCGGCTCGGATGAGCCTGCCGATCGAGGCGAGCCTGGAGGTCCGGTCGGGGGACCGCCGGGTGGCCCTGGCCCGGCTCGACGGACTGCGCCTGACCCACCGCGTCCTGGCGGCCGACCTGAACGCCCTCGCCCGGCTCACACCGGTGCCGCCCGGACAGGCCGGGCAGCGCGCCGCCGATCCCGGGGACGCCGGCGCGAACCGGCTCGGGCCCTGGCACGCGGGCGGGGTGCGGCTGCCGATGGAGGCCCAGGTCAACGGGTTCCAGGGGGCGCCCCGGGTGCAGCAGGCGGTCGACGACGCCGTGCGGCGGGCGGGCGGCGGCAGGAGGTTCCGCACGGGCGGCGAGGCGGCCTTCCACATGCTGCGCGGGGCGGTCTCCACGGAATGGCTCATCGCGGCGTTGCCGCTGCTGACCGCCGCGGGCGTTGACCTGCCGCCGGTGCACGCGAGCGGGGTGGAGGGCCAGGACCTCTCCGCCTCGCTGCACGCCCGGCTGCGCGACGGCCGGGTGCTGGGGGCGGGCGACAAGATGACGTTCGAGACGGTGGCGCAGAGCGGGCTGGACGCGCCGCGCCCGACGGGTGCGGACGGGCAGCAGGCGAACGAGCACGGCGGGTCGGCGCGCGGTCTGTTCGGGGCGGGGGTGCTGAACGCGGACGAGTTCCGGATGAACCAGTTCCTCGGCACCGCGGACGGCGCCGGCGGCGCCACGGCGACGGCGGCGAACGGCGCCGGCTCGATGCCGCTGCACAAGCCGAAGTCCGAGTCGGTGCTGGTGCAGTTCACGCTGGACGTGCGGGTGGTGGCGCGGGTGGCCGCCCGGGTGCGGTCGGGCCGGCGGTCGGTGGCCGTGCAGGAGGTCACGCTGCCGGCCCCCGTGGTGATCCGGATGCCCGCGCCCGCGGTCCGCCGCATGCTGACCGATCCGGCCGACGCCGGCCGGCTACGGGACCCGGACGACCACCTGGGCCTGCGCGCCCGGACCACAGCGACCCCACCGGCGGGCACGGGAGCGGGCATGGGCACGGGCTGAGGCGCTTGGGGGCTGGAGTGCCTCTCGGGTGAAGACGGCTCTAGGCCAGCCCTAGGCCGTGTTCTCCGTCGTCAGGGCCGCGCGCAGTTGGGCCCTGCGGCGGATGCCGAGTTTGCGGTAGGTGCTGGTCAGATGGGTCTCCACGGTGCGGCGGGCCACGTGCAGGAGGTCGGCGATCTCCGTGTTCGTACGGCCGTCGGCGGCGAGTTCGGCGATGCGGCGCTCGCTGCCCGTGAGGGCTCCGGAGCCGGTGAGCGCGGCGGCGGAGCGGCGGGCGCCGCCCGCGCGCAGCGCCTCCTCCGCCTCGGCCCGCAGCCGTACGGCGCCGAGGCGTTCGGCCCGCTCGGCCGCCTCCCGCAGGCAGTCGCGGGCCCGGGCCCGCTCGGCCGCGGTGATGAGCTGCCGTCCCTGCGCGATCAGCGCGGACACCAGGTCGGTCTCCCCCGGCGACCGGCGGAGGCGGCTCACGGCGTCCTCCGCCAGTTCCAGGCCGCGCCGCCCACCGGTCGCCAGGCCCAGGACCCGCAGGGCCCGTCCCACCGTGCGCGGGGTGTCCCACACGCGGGCCAGCCGCAGTTCCTCCTCCGCCAGGGCCAGCGCCTCCTGCCGGCCGCCCAGCGCCAGCCGGCACTCGGCGGCCGCCGTCCGCCACGGGGTCACGACCGGGCTGACGACGGCGCGGGCCGACTGCCACCGCCCGCACTCCAGGAAGTCGTGGAGGGCGCCCGTGAGGTCGCCCTCGGCCCGGCGCAGCACGCCTCGCGCGTACAGGAAGCGGTTCAGCTCCCAGGAGTCCGGCGCCCCCCGCAGGTCGAAGCCGTCCGCCAGCCGCCGCGCCTGTTCGGTGCGGCCGGTCTCCACGAGGGCGACCACGGCGTGCGCGTCGGCGTTGGAGGGCCCGGTGCGGTGTGCCGGGGCGGGCCGCTCCGCGTGGTCGGCGAGGAGCAGGCCGTAGGCTCCCCGGGCGGCAACGATGTCGACACGGACATCCATCAGGGGCTGCAGCATCGGGTGCAGCAGCACGGTGCGGCGCCCGGCCAGGCCGCGTTCCACGAGCCGTTCCGCGTCGTCCAGTTCGTCGGCCCACTGGGCGACGGCGGCGGCCGTGCCCAGCAGGAAGGGTTCGGCCAGCGGGTCGGCGGGTTCCGCCAGCAGCGCCCGCAGCCGGGTCATGGCGGCCCGGGCCGAACTGGTCCCGGCGGTGGCGGCGTACCGCACCAGCAGGGCCTGCCCGGTGGCTCCGACGAGGTCCGGGGAGCATTCGGCGGCGTCGCTCAGCGACCGGTACACCTCCCTGCGCACCGTCAGGTCCCGGTCCGACAGCAGCGCGCCCGCGGTCCGCACGGTGCGGGCAAGACCGGGGTCGCCGGCCAGCCGGTCCTCCATCTGCCGCAGGACCTCCACGGCGGCGCGGACCTCGCCCCGGTCGGCGAGGGCCGTGCCGAGCGCGATGGCCGTGCGCACATGGTCGCGGGGCGCGGCCGGCAGGCGCAGCGCCTCGGCGAGACGGGAAATGCCCGCCGGGGGATCGGCGGAGGAGTACTCCAGGGAGCCCAGTTCGGTCAGCAGCCGCTGTCTGAGGCCGCCGGACAGCGGCTCGTCCAGGGCCCGGCGCAGATAGCCGACCGCGTCGCCGCGCCGGCCGTCGTGCACGGAGGCGGTCACGGCGTCGCGCAGCACGCCCAGGGCCCAGGGAGCCCTCACGGGCTCGCCGTCCAGCAGTTGCCGGGCCACGGACTCGACCGGGTCGCCGCGGCGCAGCATCGCCTCGGCGGCCGCCCGGTGGGCCGCCCGCCGCCGTTCGGCGGGCCAGCCGGTGAGCACCGCGTCGCGCAGCAGCGGGTGCGCGTAGCGGGGGCGGCCCGCGGAGTCGGGGCGCAGCAGTCCCAGCCGGGTCATCGCGGTGAGCCAGCCCGTGACCCGGGCGGGGTCGGCCCCGGCCACCGCGGCGAGCAGCTCGGCCGCACCCTCGGCGGTGTCCTGCGGCTGCGCCCCCTCCAGGACCGCCAGTGTCCGTGCCACCTCGGCCGTGGCGGGCCCGGCGCTGTCCAGCCACCAGGAGACGGCCGCCGGGTACGCGCCCGGGTACAGCGCCGCGCAGGTCTCCGGGACGGCCGACGGCGGGGCGCCGCACAGGTCGTCCAGCAGGGCGTGCAGCAGCAGCGGGCTGCCCGCGGCGGCCCGTACGAAGTCCTCCGTCCACGGGGCGGGGGCGTCGGGCAGGGCGGCCCGGACCAGGGCCGCCGACGCGTCGTCGGTGAGCGGGGCGAGGGTGTGGGTGCGGACGAGGGACGGCGGCAGGGTGTGCGTGAGGCCGGCCGGCCGGGGGTCGATGTCGTACTGGCTGCGCTCGGTGGCCACGAGCAGCACCGGTAACCGGTCGACGCGGCGGGCCGCCTCGACCAGCCAGCGGCGGGAGGAGAGGTCGGCGAGGTGGACGTCGTCCACGGCCACCATGAGCGGCGTCTCGTCCGCGTACGAGCGCAGCAGCCGCCACAGCCGGGCCGCGCCGGGGCGGTCGTAGCCGTCCGGCGCCATGTCCGCGAACTCGGGGACGGGGCCCAGCAGATGCAGGATCGAGGAGAGCGGCACGGCGGTGTCCTCGGGGGAACACCGCACCCTCAGCACGCGCAGCCCGCGGTGGGCCGCGTCGGTGGCGGCGGCCTCCAGCACGGCGGTGCGGCCGGTGCCCGTGGCGCCGCGCAGCAGGACGAACCGGCCGCTGCCCGCCCGGGCGCGCTCGGCCTCGGACGCGAGCAGCGCCCGCACGTCGTCGCGGTCACCCAGCGGTCCGGTCATCCCTGCCTCCTGTGGTGGATGTGTCGTCCCGATGTAGGGAACGGGGCGGTACCGGCTCCGGTGCCGTGACATGGCCCACGAAGGGGGCGTCCGGGCGCCGTCCTGCGCACCCCTCGGCGGCCGTTGTGGCGAGGCTCACGAGGGTGCGCGACGGGCCCGCCGGGTCCGCCCGTCCTGCGGCGGACCCCCGGCTGGCCTGCTGCGACGACCGCACCCGGGGCCACTCGTGGTGGCCGGACCGCTGGTCTCGTGGTCCGCCTCGTGGTGCTCCACGATTGCGCGCGCCACAGCAGTCGAAGAAGTGTGGAACATGCCCATCCGCCACCGGCTCTTGACGGACGGCGGGCCCGTGAACATGGGGGAAACGCTTGCTGACCTCGCCCCGGACCACAGACACCGGCGCCGCCGGCGCCGGGCCCCGGATACCCGTGGTGGTGGCCGCCCCGGACCCGATCTCCCGCGAAGGCGCCGTCAGCCAGCTGCGCCGGCACCCGCAGATCGAACTCCGCGAGGAATCCGGGCCCGGCACGGTGGCCCTGCTGATCGAGGACGCGCTCGACGAGGCGGCCCTGGCCCGGCTGCGCAGGGTCGCGCGCAGCGAGCGCACCCGCGCCGTGCTCGTCGTGGGCACGCTCCGGGAGAACGAACTGCTGGACGTCATCGAGTGCGGGGTCGGGGCCATCGTCTGGCGCCGCGAGGCCACCGCGCACCGCCTGGTGCAGGCGGTCGTCGCCGCCTCCCGCGGCGACGGCGACCTGCCCTCCGACCTGCTCGGCCGGCTCATCAGCCAGGTGGGAACGCTGCACCGGGGAGCGGCGGGCCGGCCCGGGACGCCCGCCCTGGGCCTCGCGCCCCGTGAGGCCGATGTCCTGCGGCTGGTCGCCGAGGGCCTCGACACCGGAGAGATCGCCAGCAAGCTGTCCTACTCCGAACGAACCGTCAAGAACGTCATGCACGGCATCACGACGCGACTGCATCTGCGTAACCGGGCACACGCCGTGGCATATGCCCTGCGGGAAGGCTACATCTGACCGAACGGGCAATCGAAGGCGGACACGCGGGCAGCACGCCTGCCCGGCCGCCGACCCCGGCGCGCCTGCGGCCCGGGCCGCGCAGGGGGCACGATCGACAGCGGCGGCCGGGCGGGACCGAGCCGGGCCCGACGGACGGCATGCGGGAGCACGACGGTGATCCACGAGGTGGACGAGGTCCTCAAGGGCCTGCTCGGCGGCGGCGCGCTGGCGGGCTCCGGCATCGACGTGTCCTTCGAGGCGCCGACCCGCGACTGGGCGGCCCGGCGCAACGCCCCTGTGGTCAACGCTTACTTGTACGACATCCGTGAGGACGTCACCCGGCGGCAGCGCGGCCAGGTGCCCGTGCGCGACGACCGGGACGTCGTGGTGCGCCGCCGTCAACCGCCGCGCTGGTTCCGGCTGTCGTACCTGCTGACCGCCTGGACCAAGACGCCGCAGGACGAACACCGGCTGCTGTCGGCCGTCCTGGCCACGCTGCTGCCGCGCGAGCTGCTGGCCGCGGACGAACTCCCCGGTTCGCTGGGTGCGCTGGGGCTCGCGGTGCCGTTGACGGTGGCCGGTATCCAGACCGAGTCGCGGTCCCTCGCGGAGATCTGGTCCGCCCTGGGCGGCGAACTCAAGCCGTCCCTGGACCTGGTGGTGACCGCGCCGTTCCCGGCGTTCCCCGAGTACGACGCCGGGCCCCCGGTCACCGAGGGCGCGGCGGTCCGCGTGCGCGGCCTGGACGGCGACCCGCCGCAGTCCGGGGAGCGCGCCCACCGGCCGCGGCAGGTGGCGGCGGCCCGCGCCGCCCGCGCGGAGGCCGCCGCACGCCGCCCGGACACGCGGTGACCGCCCCGTACGCCGAGGCACCCTCCCGCACCGCCCCGGACGACCCGGCCCGGCCGCTGCTGGCCCGGCTCGCCGGGCTGAGAGAGCGGGTCGCGGCCCTGGTCGAGCGACGCGCCGCCACCGACCCCACGGCCGACGACCCCCTGCGTGGCCTGTACCTGTCCGAGGAGGCCGTGCACCACCTGCTGCACCGGCCCCCGCACCCCGGTTCCGGCGGCACCGCCTCGGCCGGGCAGCCGGACACGTCGACCGGCCGCACGGCGGGCACCCTCGCCGACGGCACGGACCCGGGACTCGACGGCACGGCGGGCACCCTCGCCGACGGCACGAACCCGGGACTCGACGGCACGGCGGGCACCCTCGCCGACAGCACGAACCCGGGACTCGACGGCACGGCGGGCACCCTCGCCGACAGCACGGACCTGGGACTCGACGGCACAGACCCAGAACTCGGCTGCACGGGTCACGGACTCGGCGGCACGGATCTGCTCGGGTCCGGCGACCGTCTGGCGCGGCTGGCTGTCCGGACGGGGCTGACCGAGGTGGACACCGCGATCCTGCTCATCGCCCTCGCCCCGGACCTCGACCGTTCCTTCGAACCGCTGTACGGCTACCTCAACGACGACGTGAGCCGGCGCCGGGCCACCACGGGACTCGCCCTGGACCTGTGCGGGATCCCGGCACACCTGGCGGCGGCCCGCGCCCGCTTCCACCTCTCGGCGCCGCTGTGCGGGCTCGGCCTGCTGACCGTCGAGGAGCCCGAACGCCCCTTCCTGGGGCGCTCCGTGCGGGTGCCCGACCGGCTGGTCGCCCATCTGCTCGGCGACGACACCCCGGACGCCGCACTCCTCGGGCATCTGCACCCGATGCCGGAGCCCTCGCCCGCCGACGGGGAGGAGGACTTCGCCCGCCGGCTGGCCGCCCGGCTGCGCGGCGGTCCGCTCACCGCCTATCTGCGCGAGCGCCGCGAGGGCGACGGTCTGGCCGGGATCGCCGCCGCCCTGCGTGCGGCGGGCATGGCGGCACTGCGCTTCTCGGGTCCCGAGGAGCGCGTCCCCGACCTGCTGCGCGAGGCCCGCCTCGGCGGCCGTGCCGTCGTGCTGTCGGGCCTGCCGGACCGACCGGGGCCGCTGGTACGGGCGTTGGCCGCGGCGACGGACGTGACCGTGCTGGTGACGGATCCACGCCCGTACGACCCGCAGTGGTGTGCGCGCGATCCGCTGGTCCTGGAGGCCCCGCGCCGGCGGGCGGGCGGCGCGGCCGCCTGGTCGGCGGTGCTGGGCGCGGACGCCGCCGGGTTCGACCTGGCCGCCGCCGTGGCCCCCTACCGGCTCGGCGGCGACCGGGTGCCGCGCGCCGCACGCGCCGCACGCGACCTCGCCGCCTTCGAGGGCGCCCCGCTCGCCGCGGCGCATGTGCGGCAGGCCGCGCGGCAGCAGTCCGCGTCCGGCCTGGAGCGGCACGCCCGCCGGATCCGGCCCGAGGTGGGCTGGCCCGATCTGGTCCTGCCCGACCGGCCCCTGGCCCAGGTGCGCGAACTGGCCCTGCGCGCCCGTCACCGCGACCGTGTCCTCGGCGACTGGCGGCTCAGCGCGGGCGGCGGCCGGGGCCGGGGCGTCCTCGGCTTGTTCGCCGGCGAGTCCGGTACCGGCAAGACGCTGTCCGCGGAGGTCGTCGCCGCGGACCTCGGGCTCGACCTGTACGTCGTGCAGCTGTCCTCGGTCGTCGACAAGTACGTCGGCGAGACCGAGAAGAACCTCGAGCGCATCTTCTCCGAGGCCGACCGCACCGACGCCGTGCTGCTCTTCGACGAGGCCGACGCCGTGTTCGGCAAGCGCTCCGAGGTCAAGGACTCCCACGACCGCTACGCCAACATGGAGAGCGCCTACCTGCTCCAGCGGCTGGAGTCCTTCGACGGCATCGCGCTGCTCACCACCAACCTGCGCGCCAACATCGACGAGGCGTTCACCCGAAGGCTGGACCTGGTGATCGACTTTCCGTTCCCGGACGCGGAGCAGCGGCTGGCGCTGTGGCGGCACGGCCTGTCGCACGTGCCGTGCGTCGGCGGCATCGACCCGGCGCCGCTGGCACGGCAGTTCGAGCTGGCGGGCGGGTCGATCCGCAGCGCGGTGGTCACCGCGGCCTATCTCGCCGCCGGGCGGGGCGAGACGGTCGGCGCGGAGGACCTGCTGGAGGGGGCCCGCCGCGAGTACCGCAAGGCGGGCCGCCTGGTGCCGGGCGAGGCCGGCTGGTAGGGGCGCCGGCCCTCCCCGGCGGCCGGGGAAGGGGCGCTATTCCACGCGCCACTTCTGGTTGGGGGTTCCCGCGCACGTCCACAGCTGGAGCCTCGTGCCGTTCCCGGTGCCGTTGTCCTTGGCGTCCACGCACTTGTTCGCCTGCGGGTTGACGAGGTCCCCCGCGGTGCTCAGCACGAACTGCTGGGCGGGGTTGCCGCTGCAGCGGGCCAGCTGGATGACCGCGCCGTCGTCACGGGAGCCCCAGGCGACGTCCATGCACAGGCCCAGCGAACGCACCGTGCCGTCGCCCCGGAAGTCCCACTTCTGGTTGGCCGATCCGGCGCAGCCCCACAGCTGGAGGGGGCTGCCGTCGCGGCCCTTGCCGTCCTGGGCGTCGGTGACGTCGACGCAACGGCCGGAACCCTGCCCGATGATCAGGGAGCCGGGTACCGGCTTCTGTGTGGGCGCCTGCGCGGAGCCGCCCGGCTTCGTGCCGCCGCCGCCCGACCCCGAGGACCCCGAGGACCCCGACGATCCCGACGACCCGGTGGCACCGGAGGACCCGGAACCGCCGGTGCCGGACTGCCGCGGCGGGGCCGACGACGTCCCGGGCCGGGGCAGCGGGTCGGCGGAGGCGTCGGCCTTCGGCGAGGACGGCGCGGAGACGACGGGGCCGGGCAGGGCGGTGCTGCCGGCCTCCGCGACCCTCTCGGTGGCGCCGCTGCCGACCTGCGGCTTGTAGGCCAGCCAGATCATCACGAAGGCGATCGTCAGCGCCACGGCCGTCCCGAGGACGGTCGCCAGCCAGCGGGGCAGGAACCCCCGCTGCACGAACGTACCGTCCACCGGCAGCGGCACGACGCCGGACCGCTGCACGGTCAGTGAGAAGGGCCGCTGTTCCTTGGACCCGAACCAGATCACCTGCCGCGGCCGCAGCGTCGTGTCCACGAACGCCGCCCGCCCCGGCTCGATCTGCACGCTCGCCGGGCGGAACTCGTACGACAGCTGATCGCCCGTGTCGGTCCCCGCGACCGACGCGGTGACCTTGGTGTTGCCCAGGTTGTCGATCGCCAGCTTGGGCCGGCCGCGGAACCGTCCCTTCACCGTGGGCGGCACCAGCTCGGCCCGCACCTCGGCGAACGGCGTGATCGTCAGGTTCCCCTCGGGGACGGTGACCGCGTCCGGATGCTCCGTCGGCGTGATCCGCACCGCGTACGGGTTCGGACCCGCCACCGCGTCCGGGCTGCGCGGCGGCGAGAACGTCAGCTCCACCGTGCCCGTCGTACCCGGATACAGCCGCAGCGTCCGCGGCTCGACGGCGGTCCACGGTGCGATCGCGCCCACCGGTTCGAAGCGGTACTCGTCCACCACGTCACCGGTGTTGCGCACCCGCAGCCGTACCGTCGTACTGCCGCCGGGGTCCACGGTCGCGGCCGCCGGTTCCAGGGAAGTCCACAGAGTCACCTGTCGACGCTAAGGCCGTGGGCAGGGGGACGTCAGGAGACGGCGGGGCAGGGCCGCTGCCCGAAAGGGACGGCCGGCCGTGCCCCGTCACCCGGCTCTCAGACGGTGAAGCGGACCGCCTCCAGCTGGAGTCTGTCCTCCATGGGGCTGCCCCCGTACACCCACGCGCCCGGGTCGGTGCAGCTCATGCTCAGCCAGCCCCGGTCCTTGATGTGGGCGGTCTGGCAGACGGAGCCGTCCTTGACCTGGATGGTGAAGCCCTCCATCGGCGAGACGGCCTCCTTGGTGCTGCCGATGTACATGTCGACGCCGTCGGCGGCGCTCGACCACTTGGCGCCCGTGTACCAGCCCTCGGCCACATGGGCGCCGTTGCCGCTGACACCGCCGGTCCCCGCGGTGGCGATGTTGAGGGCCTTGACGGGCAGGTTCTTCCCGGTCGTGCCGGCGATCGCGCCGTCGCACACCGGGTCCTGCCAGCCGTGGTCCGCCACATAGGCCCGGTAGCAGATGTGGCGCCCGTCGCTCCGCGCGGCGAGCTTCTGCACCGCCGTGGCCGCGGTCTCCTTCTTCGGCTTCGGGGCCTTGGTCGCGCCTCCGCCGCCCCCACCGCCACCGCTCCCGCTCCCGTCGGCGGCCTGGTCCGTGGGCTGTGCCGGGGGTGCGTTCGTGGGCTGCGGACTGGGCGCCGGAAGCGGGACGGTGGCCGCCGGCGTGGGGGACGGGGCGAGGGTGCTGACGCCGGCCTGTTCGAGCCGCTCCGTCGCCAGGCTCCGCACCTGCGGCTTGTAGGCCAGCCAGATCATCACGAAGGCGATCGTCAGCGCCACGGCCGTCCCGAGGACGGTCGCCAGCCAGCGGGGCAGGAACCCCCGCTGCACATAGGTGCCCTCCACCTCCGTGGTCGGGGCCCCCGACCGCCGTACCGCGAGCGTGTACGGCTGCTCCTCCTTGGACCCGAACCAGATGATCCGCCGCGGCCGCAGCGTCGCCTTCACGAACGCGGCCCGGCCGGGCTCGATCTGGACGTTGCCCGGCTGGAGCTCGTACGACAGCCGGTCCCCGGTGTCGCTGCCGCTGAGCGACGCGGTGACCTTGGTGTTGCCGAGATTGTCGATCGCCAGCTTGGGCCGGCCGCGGAACCGTCCCTTCACCGTGGGCGGCACCAGCTCGGCCCGCACCTCGGCGAACGGCGTGATCGTCAGGTTCCCCTCGGGGACGGTGACCGCGTCCGGATGCTCCGTCGGCGTGATCCGCACCGCGTACGGGTTCGGACCCGCCACCGCGTCCGGGCTGCGCGGCGGCGAGAACGTCAGCTCCACCGTGCCCGTCGTACCCGGATACAGCCGCAGCGTCCGCGGCTCGACGGCGGTCCACGGTGCGATCGCGCCCACCGGTTCGAAGCGGTACTCGTCCACCACGTCACCGGTGTTGCGCACCCGCAGGCGCACGCGCGTGGCGGCCCCGGGATCGACCGTGGCGGAGGCGGGTTCGAGGGAGGTCCACAGGCTCACCCCGCGACGCTACGACCGGCCGTGGCCGCACGTCAGGAGCCCCTGGGGCAGACCCGGTGCCCGCAGGGGCAGAGGTGCCGGGGCCGCCACCGCTGCCACCGGCACCCCCGTCACAGGTCCCGGTGGTAGCGGTCGGCCGGGTCCTCGACGAAGTGGTCGAACGCCTGGGCCGCGAAGTCCGCCCACTGGTCGATGGCCAGGATCGGAACGCGCCGCAGTTCGACCAGGACCTGCTTGCGGTGTGCCGTCGGCTTGTCGCCCCCCTGTGCGGGGGCGCCGATGTCGACCGGCCTGAGGGAGCTGCCCCAGACCGGGTCCTTTCCGGCCATGACCTTCGTGACGATGTCCTCGCTGGTGCCCTCGTCCTCCGCCAGCGCACCGTGCAGTCTGCTCAGCAGTGCCACCAGGTCGCCCACGGACGCCCTGGCGCCGATCGCCCCGTCCTTGACCAGGCTCTTCCACAGCTTGCCCATGTGGGTCTTGAGCAGGACCGGCTGATCCTTCTCCAGTTTCGTGTGGAACAGCGACTCGTGCACGACGGCCGCGGCGATGACCTGGAGCATGCCGCGAACGCTGCCGAGGTGTTCGGCGGACGGATCGTCCCGCATGTGGAACGTCTTGACGAGGTCGGCCTCGTCGAGGGCGTCGACGGCCCGGGCGACCCGGGCGTTGGCGGCCACCTCCTCCTTGGTCTTCTCCGCCCTCCAGTACTTCTGGTTGACGCCGTAGTAGTCCTTGAAGTGCCCCTCGTCGTCGTCCGCCTCCCGGTGCAGAGCCGTCAGGGAGTCCAGCGGGACGTCGGGGTTCACCTGCGGCTGCCCGGCGCCGTCCGGCTGGTGCACGGTGACGTAGACGTCGCCGACCTCGAACTCGGGGGAGTCGTCGGGATTCTGCTTCTGCAGCGTCGTGGTGCCCTTGAAGAGGTACTCCGCGACCCGTCCGATCTCGCCCATGGCCGTGACGAGTTCTTCCCTGCTGCCGAAGGGACGGGTGACGAACTCCAGGTTCCTCCCGTCCTGGACGACGTACCAGAGGCCGCTCTCCTCCCCGTAGTGCTTGGCCTTGGCGTCGTACACGTCGGCCTCCGAGTCGGACGCCGACTCGTCGGTCGGCTTCACCTCCACCTGGCTGTTCAGCTGCTGGAACTCGAAGCCGATCCGGGCCGGGGTCGCCGCCCGGCGCTGCACCCACGCCCCGGCGTCGCCGGCGGGCGCCGCCACCGGGGAGGCGTGGTCGTCGGCGTGCGGTTCGGCCGCCCGCTGTACCGGCGCCGGGCCGGACATCACGCGGGTCGCGTTGGCCTCCGCGGCCCGCTCGAAGCGGTCGCCCGGATCGCTGACGCGCAGCCCGCCGCCGTCGTCGGTGCCGGAGACCGGTCCCTCGCTCTGCTGGATCACATGGGTCAGTTCGTGGGCCAGGGTGTGCTTGTCCCGGCCGTTCCAGACGACATGGTTGCGGGAGGTGTACGCACTCGCGCCGATCTCGGCGGCGGACCGCTGGGCCACGGCGTCCGTGTGCACCCGCACGCCGCTGAAGTCGGCGCCCCCGAACCGCGACGACATCTCGCTCTCCAGCGGACCGTCGAGCGGCCGGCCGGGGGAGCGCAGCACCTCGTGCACCAGGGAGCGGCGCTGCACGGCGGGCTGCTGCGGCCCGTGACCGCAGTCGGCGGAGTGCCGGTGCCGCTGCACGCCGACGGCCCGCGACACGGCCGCGTTGCCCGCGAGGCGCTGGAGGGCGAGCACTCCGGCGGCCCACGTGGGCGCCTGCGGCGGCCGGGCCGCCCGGTCGGCGGGACCGGTGGCCCGGCCCCGGTCGTTCGTTGCGGTGCCCCTGTCCTGCGCGCGCACGGGCGCTCCCCTCGACGGCGGATGGACCGCCCCAGGGGACGGCGGATACACGTCAACGTCCCAGCGTGCCCGGCCGCACGGGCCGGTGGAAGGAACTCGGGGGCAGTCTTGGGGGCAGCACGACCGTGTTGCCCTTCCGGGCAACGGAAGTGCCCCGGGTACGGCACCGCAGGCCGTTTCGGCGCGCGCGCTTCGCGCGTGACCGTGAGAGATGTCCTGACGCGTACCCCGAGGAGAGCAGAGCATGCCGTCCTACCTGTCGCCCGGCGTATACGTCGAGGAGGTGGCCAGCGGCTCCCGCCCGATCGAGGGCGTCGGCACCTCGGTGGCGGCCTTCGTCGGACTCGCCCCGACCGGCCCGCTGAACGAACCGACCCTGGTCACCAACTGGACGCAGTACGTGGCGGCCTTCGGCGCCTTCACCGACGGGTACTACCTCGCGCACTCCGTCTACGGCTTCTTCAACAACGGCGGCACGGCGGCGTACGTCGTCCGCGTCGGCGGCTCCCCGGCGGGCGCGTCCGGTGACACCGCCGCCCCGGGCGCGGTGACGGGCGCGTCCGCCCCGGCCGCGCTGCCCGCCGGCGAGCCCAGGCAGCTCGGCACGTTCACCGTGACCGCCACCGCGGCCGGGCAGAGCGGCCCGCTGAGCGTGGAGGTCGCCGACGCGGAGGGCGAGGGCCCGGCCGAGCGCTTCAAGCTGATCGTCAAGGACGGCGACAAGGCCGTCGAGACGTTCGACGTGACCGCCAAGAAGGGCGGCCGCGGCTACGTCGTCACCCAGGTCAAGGAGCGCTCCAAGCTCATCACGGTGGCCGAGGCCGCGCCGGCCGCGCAGCTGGCCCGCCCGGAGAACCAGACGCTGACGCTGGCCGCGCCGTCCTCGGCGCCCGCCGCGCCGGGCGCCGAGGGCGGGGCCGCCGCCCAGCCCGGCCCGGCCCAGTACCTCGGAGACAGCTCCGACCGCACCGGCTTCGGCGGCCTGGAGGCCGTCGACGAGGTGTCCATGGTGGCCGTGCCCGACCTGATGGCCGCCTACCAGCGGGGCGCGATCGACCTGGAGGCCGTCAAGGCGGTGCAGCTCGGCCTGATCGCGCACTGCGAGCTGATGGGCGACCGGGTCGCGATCATCGATCCGCCGCCCGGGCTGAATGCCCGTCAGATCCGGGTGTGGCGGCAGGAGACGGCCGGCTACGACTCCAAGTACGCCGCGCTGTACTACCCGTGGATCAAGTCGTTCGACCCGGCCACCGGCCAGGCCCGCCTGGTCCCGCCGAGCGGCCACGTGGCCGGCGTGTGGGCCCGCAACGACTCCGAGCGCGGCGTGCACAAGGCGCCCGCCAACGAGGTGGTGCGCGGCGCGGTGGACCTGGAGATCCAGATCACCCGCGGCGAGCAGGACCTGCTCAACCCGATCGGCGTCAACTGCATCCGCGCCTTCCCGGGCCGCGGCATCCGCGTCTGGGGCGCCCGCACCCTGTCCTCCGACCCGGCCTGGCGCTATCTGAACGTCCGCCGGTACTTCAACTACCTGGAGGAGTCGATCCTGATCGGCACCCAGTGGGTGGTGTTCGAGCCGAACGACCACGCGCTGTGGGCCCGCATCCGGCGCAACGTCTCGGCGTTCCTGGTCAACGAGTGGCGCAGCGGCGCCCTCTTCGGCGCCCGTCCCGAGGAGGCGTTCTACGTCAAGTGTGACGAGGAGACCAACCCGCAGGAGTCGGTCGACGTCGGCCGGGTGGTGTGCGAGATCGGCATCGCGCCGGTCAAGCCGGCCGAGTTCGTGATCTTCCGGCTGGCCCAGTTCTCCAGCGGCAGCGGGGAGTTGGAGGAGTAGGCCACGGCCGCTTCCGCACCGCCCGACCGCTCCCCCGTCAACCCCTCCAGCAGGAAAGCAAGAAGGACGACGAACACATGAGTCTCCAGCCGGGTGACGCCCTCACCTCACACAATTTCGGCCTGCAGATCGACGGCGTGATGGTCGAGTACCTCGCCGAGGTCAGCGGCCTCAGCCTGGAACAGGACGTCATCGAGTACCAGCAGGTCTCCGCACAGGGCAAGCCGGTCACCAAGAAGCTGCCGGGCGTGAAGAAGGCGGGCACCTGCACGGTGGTGCGCGGCATGACGCAGTCGGCGGCGTTCAACCAGTGGATCACCGAGTCGATCAACGGCGTGATGGGCACCGCCCGCAAGAACGCCACGATCATGGTGATGGACTACCAGAACAATCCGGTCAAGCGGTACAACATGCGCAACGCCTGGTGCAGCAAGATCGACACCAGCACGGTCAAGGCCGGTGAGGCGGCGGCGCTGACCGAGACCGTGACCATCACGTTCGAAGAACTGGTCATCGAGTAATGCGGCGTACGGCTGTCCGCGCGGCGGGCGGGCCCGTCCCGCCGCCGTCCGTGCCGTCGGCCGGGGGGCAGGACACGGTCCCGGCGCCGGGACCGGTGCCGGGCGCCGCCACCGCACCCGCGCCCGCCCCCGCTGCACCGGTGCAGCGCCTGCAGACGGAGTTCCCCTTCGAACTGCCGCGCGGGTACGTCGACGAGTCGGGCACGGTGCACCGCGAGGGTGTGATGCGGCTGGCCACGGCCCGCGACGAACTGGTGCCGCTGCGGGACGTCCGGGTCCAGGAGAACCCCGCCTACCTGTCGGTGGTGCTGCTCGGCCGGGTCATCACCCGCCTCGGCACGCTGCCGCTGGTGCACGACGGGATCGTGGAGAACATGTTCGCCTCCGACCTGGCGTTCCTCCAGGACTTCTACCGCCAGGTCAACGCCGAGGGCCACACCCGCGCCTCGGTGGAGTGCCCCCACTGCTCGGAGCCCTTCGAGGTGGAACTCGGCGGGAGCCGCCTGGGGGAATCGTGACGTACGCGACCGACCGGCTGCACGAGGAGATCGCGTACGTCGCCTACCACTTCCACTGGAGCCTGGAGGAGATCCTGGACCTGGAACACCACGACCGGCGCCGCTACACGGACCACATCGCCTCCCTGGTGACGCGGGCCGGGGCGGGGGGCTGAGCCATGGGGTTCCTGGACCGCCTGCGGGGCGGGCGCCGCGGCTCCGGCACGGACGCGGTGCCGCCGGCCGCCGCGGACGGCGGCACGGCCGAGGCCACCGGGCCGGCCACCACGGCCCCGGTCGCCGACGGGCCGGTCGCCGACGGGCCGCGCCCGGCCGCGTGGCCCGTGCTGCCGCCCATCCAGCGGGCGGTGGCCGGGGGGACATCGGGCGTCGCCGACCCCGGGTTCGGCCGTCGGCTCGCCACCTGGCAGAACCCCGCCCTCGCCGGCACCCGCGCGCACACCGTGCTGGACGGAACCCCGGGCGGCCTGCTGGGCAACCCGCTCGCCGCGCGGCCGGGCCCGGCGACCACCGGACAGCCCCCACGCACCGCGCCGGCGGCCGCCACCGGACAGCCCTCGCCCACCCTGCCGGCGGCCGCCACCGAACGACCCTCGCCCGCCCTGCCGGTGGTCGCACCGCCGCGACCGGCAGAGCCCGCTCCGCAGCCGGTCCGCGGCATCAGGGTGTTCCCGGCATCACCGCGTCCGGCGGCGGGCCCGGCCCCGCTGACGAGGTCGTCCACCGCACCGCTGCAACGACGCACGCTGCCCGCCCGCGTCCCGCCGGGCGCTGCCGCGACGCCCGGCTCCGGCCACGGCTCTGACCGAGGCCGGGGCACGGACACCGGCGGCGGTGACACGGCGACCGGCACCGGGCCGGGGTCCGGACCCGGACCCGGCACCGGCAGGGGACCTGGACCTGGCCCGGTGCCGGGCAAGGGCCCGGAGAGAGGGGCCCCGGCGCCTGCACCGGCCCCCGGGTCGGCCGCCGCACCGGCCGTCGTCCCGGCTGCCGCACCGGCCACCGGCGCCGCTCCGACGCCCGCCGACGGGCCCGCGGGACGGCCGGTACGCGGGAGTGCGCCACCGCCGGTCCAGCGGACCGCGGCGTCACCGGCCCAGCAGACCGCACCGCCCTCGACCCGACGGGCCACCGCACCGGCAACCCCACAGACCTCACCACCGACGGCCCCACGGGCTGCCGTACCGTCGGCCCGACAGCCCGTCGGACAGCCGGCACACGAGACCGGGCAACCGCCGGTCCAACGGGCCGTGGCGTCACCGGTCCGCCGGGCCGCGGTGCCGTCGCACGGTGCCGCCGTCCCCCGGACCCGTCCCGCCACCGGCGGCACCGGCACGGCGGGCGCTGAGCACCCGGACCCGGGCAAGGGGCCCGGTCCGGGCCGCCCGGGCACGGGGGCGGTCCCGGCTGCCGCGCCGGCGTCCGTCCCGGCTCCGGCTCCGGCCACCGGCGCCGCTCCGGTACCGGCCGACCGGCCCGTGGGTGAGCCGGGGCGGTCTCCCTCCCCACCGCCGGTCCAGCGCGCCGTGGCGTCGCCCGCCCGTCAGCCTGCGGTGCCGTCGGTCCACCCGGCCCTGGAACAGCCCCAACCCAGCACTGCGGTGCCGCTCGTCCAGCCAACCTTGGGACAACCCGAACCCAGCACTGCCGTACCGCCCGTCCAGCCCACCCTGGGACAACCCGAACCCAGCACCGCCGTACCACCCGTCCAGCGGGCCGTGGCGTCGGCCGTCCGCCGAGCCACGCCGCCGTCGGGCGGTGCCGTGCCCCGGACCCGCCCCGCCACGGGCGGCACCGGCGGCACCGGCGGCACGGTCTCCCGCGCACCGGCGTCCGCCGCGGCGACCCGCAGCGTGGCGCCGGTTCCGGGCCGGCCCGGCGCCAAGGGGCCGTCCGGCGGCGCGGATTCGTCCGCTGCGGCGAGCCGCCCCGCCTCCGGGGGCGGTCTCTCCCCGGTTCGGAGCGTGTCCGCGGCCGGCCACGCCGATGCCTCCCCGGCGGCGCCCACGCAACGCACCGTGCAGCGCGCGGGGCTCGGCCCGGCGGTCTCCCGCCCCGTCGGCGGGGCGCCGCCCTCGCCCTCGGCGGGGCCGCCCGCCGCGCACGCCTCCCCGGCTCCCGCCCGCACCACCGGCTCCGCCCCCGGCGGGGACGGTCCGTCGGTCGGGGTGCAGCGTTCGGCTGTGCCCGTGGGGGCACCGGCGTCAGGACCGGCCGTGCCGGACGGGCCCGCCCCCGGTTCCGGAACCCCGGACGCGCACCGTGCCGGTTCCGCGCCGAGCGTCCAGGGGGCCTCCCCCGGCATGCCGGTCGCCCGGCGCCGCCCGGGTCTCGGCGCTCCCGCTGTCCCCGTGCAGCGGGTCGCGGCGCGCACCCCGCGCCCACCCGTGTCCGGCACGGCGGCCGTCGCGACGCCACGTCCGGCGACGGAGCCGGTGTCCCCGGTCCGGGGCGCCACCGACAGCGCCGCGGTCCACGCACGCCCCCTGCTCGGTGCCCCGCTGCCCGCCGTCCCCGCGGACGCGGCGCCGCTCGGCGTGCCCGGAGGCACTCCCACCGCGGTGCAGCGCGCCACCGCGCCCCGCGGCGGCCCGGCCCACCCGGCCGCTGCGCCGCCACCCCCGCACCCCACCGCCCCACCGGCCCGCATCCCGCTGCCGCCCGCCGCTCCGGTCCCCCCGGGTTCCACCACACCGCCCATGAAGACCACGCACCCCCGCACGTCCCCCGCCGCCCGGCCCGCCCCGCCCACCGTGCGCACGCCGGGGCCGGGGCCGGCGCCCTCCCCGGCCCCGACCGTCGTACCACCCCCCGCCCCGCACCGCCCGGTGCGGGCGGCCGTACCGCTGCGTCGTACCGCGCCCGGCGCGGAGGCGAGGCCCGTCGTCCTTCCGCGCCCCGCGGCCGCCGGGCCCCGGCAGCCGGGCGGTCCCGCGCCGGCCGGGCCCGCCGCCCCCGTCGTACAACGCCGCCTGCCGCCGGTCACCGCGCCGTTGGCGGCTCCCGTCCACACCGCCGGGCCCCCCGCGCCCCACACCGCCGGACCCGCCGCGCCCCACGCCGACGTCACCAAGGCCCCGGCGTCGGCGCCGCTGCCCACCGGTGCCCTCCCGGTCCAGCGCAGACCGGGCACCCGTACCACTCCGGGGCCGCCGCCCCCACCCCTCGGCTCTCCTCCGGTCCCGCTCCCCGCGGGGAGCCCACCGCCGTACAGCCCCGGGCGGCCGCCCCCGCCCCCCGCTCCTCCGCCGGCCCCCACGCCGCCCGGGAGCCCCCCGCCGTACCACCCCGGGCCGCCCCCGCCCGCGTACGCGGAGGTGCCCCGGGGCGGCTTCGACCCCCGAGCCCTGACCGACTTCCAGCTCGACGAGCTGACGCACCGGCTGACCGGCCGGATCACTCGCCTGCTGCGCACCGAGCTGCGGCTGGACCGGGAGCGGATCGGCAGGCTCCGCGACCCCCGGCAGTGACTGACCATCCCGGCACCGAACCCGCAGGCGACCCGCGGCACCACCCGCAGATCCGGCACCACCCGCAGCATCCGGCACCACCCGCCCGACGAAAGGCCCCTCGATGTCCCGCGATCTCGACCCGGGCTCCACCATCTTCTTCACCCTGACCATCGACGGCGAGAGCCTCGGCTACTTCAACGGGTGCGAGGGACTGTCGTCCACGGTGGAGATCGAGCAGCGCCAGGAGGGCGGCAACAACGGGTTCGTCTGGCAGCTCCCCTCCCGTGTCACGTTCTCCACCATCCGGCTGACCCGGCCGCTCACCCCGGACACCGCCAAGGTCGCCAAGTGGATCTCGTCCGTGACCACCGGGGTGACCCGCCCGACCGCCCAGATCGCGGCACTGCGCGCGGACGGGTCGGAGGTCGCCCGGTGGGGGCTGATCGACGTGCTGCCGGTGAGCTGGCAGGGACCCTCCCTCGACCCGGCGAGTCCGGGCGTCGCCACGGAGGTCCTGGAGATCACCCACCACGGTTTCACGGACTGAGCGGCCCACGGCGCAAGGAAGGACTGTCATGGCCAAGGGGAACAAGGGCGGCGCCGGCAAGAGCCTGGTCCGCGCGACCCTCGCGATCCACGAGCCGCCGGTCGGCTCCAGCACCACGCCCGGCGGGTTGATCAAGTCGTTCGCGTTCGACTTCAACCCCGCTCAGCTGTCGCTGGGGCGCCGGGCCCAGTGGAAGGTGACGCCGACGGCGGCCGTCCGGGACGGCGCGGTGCCGGAGTTCATGGGCCCCGAACCGCGCGAGATGACGGTGGAGATCTTCCTGGACTCCTCCGACGAGCCGGGCGGCAACTCCGTGCTGAAGAAGGTGGAGTCGCTCCTGGAGTGCTGCGAGGTGACCGCCAAGAGCATCGCCGCGAAGCAGCCCTCGCCGCCGTGGGTGGTGTTCCAGTGGGGGTCGTTCTCCACGGCCCGCTTCACCGCCTACGTCAGCAGCGTCGAGGCGACCTACTCGCTGTTCGGGACGACCGGCGTGCCGATCCGCGCCACCTGCCAGGTGCGGCTGCACGAGATCCCCAGCCGGACCAAGGGGCAGAACCCGACCTCGGGCGCGCTGACCGCGCAGCGGGTGCACCGGGTGGTGGCGGGCGACTCGCTGCAGTCACTGGCCTGGCGCGAGTACGGCGACGCGGCCGCCTGGCGGGCGATCGCCGAGACCAACGGCATCGACGACCCCGCCCGGCTGCCGGCCGGGATCGAACTGGTGCTGCCCGCCGCCGAGGAGGTGCGTCTCTAGATGGTGCAGTCCGCCTACTCCAGCGTCATCCAGGTCACCCTCGGCGGCAGACCGCTGCCGCCGGAGTACGCCCCGCTGCTGGTGGACGGCTGGGTCGACCAGGGTCTCGGGGTGCCGGCCGCCTTCCGGCTGACCTTCCGCGACCCGTACCGGAAGATCCTCGGCAAGCTGGGGGTGACGTTCGGCACCCCGGTGGTGCTGGCCCCCGTCGCCGACGGCCGGGGCGCCTCCGACCCGCTGCTGACCGGGGAGGTGTGCGGGCTGGAGGCCGACTACGACGGCACCGGCACGTTCACCGTCATCCGCGGCTACGACCACGGCCACCGTCTGATGCGCCGCCGCCGGGTGGCCGCCTACCGCAACCAGAGCGCCTCGGACATCGCCCGCAGGCTGGCCGCCCAGGACGGCGTCCCGGTCGGGCGGATCGAGTCGACGAAGACGGTGTACGAGTTCATCAGCCAGGCCAACGTCACCGACTGGGACTTCCTCGCCCGGCTCGCCGACGAGAACGAGATGGTGATGTCCGTCGACGCCAAGGGCAGGTTCCAGTTCGTCCGGCCCGACCCGGCGTCCGGCGCGCCGGCCGTGAGCACGCCCGGCGACAGGAGCCCGTTCGTGCTGGAGGCCGGCCACGACATCCTGCGGCTGCGGGCCGCGGTCACGGCCGCCGAGCAGGTGGGCACGGTGGAGGCCCGCGGCTGGGACGTCACCACGAAGAAGAAGCTCACCGCCACCGCGCCCGCCACCGCCAACCCGGGCATCAGCATCGGCACCACGCCCGGCGCGGCGGCCGCGAAGTTCAAGACCGCGAAGCTGGTCGACGCGCAGACGCCGTACGACCGGCAGTCGGAGGTGAAGTTCGCCGCCGAGGCCCTCGCCGACGACGTCACCGGCTCGTTCGCCGAAGTGGAGGTCGTGGCGCGCGGCACGCCCCGGCTGCGGCCCGGCCTGCCCGTCGCCCTCGCCGACGTCGGCGCCCCCTTCGAGGGCAAGTACACCGCCACCTCCGTGCGGCACGTCTTCGGCGACGGCAAGCACTACGAGGCGTGGGTCACCGTCAGCGGACGGCAGTGGCGCTCGCTGTACGGGCTGTCCTCCGGCGGGGGCACGCAGCAGGGGCTCCGGCTGCCCGGCATGGTCAACGCGCTCGTCACCGACGTCCAGGACCCGCTCAAGCAGGGCCGGGTCAAGCTGCAGTTCCCCTGGCTCGACGACGCCTACGTCAGCGACTGGACACGGGTGGTGCAGTGGGGCGGCAAGGACGGCGGCTCGATCTTCCCGCTGGACGTCGGCGACGAGGTCCTGGTCGGCTTCGACCGGGGCGCCCTCGACCACCCGTACGTCATCGGCGGCCTCTACAACGGCAAGGACGTGCCGACCCCGGTCAAGGACGTGCCGCTGCACGACGGGGCGCGCCGCCGCGCGGCCCGGCACACGCTGTCCGACCGGGACGGCAACCGCATGGACCTGCTCAGCCAGAAGACCGGCCGCCGCAAGCAGGGCGTGCGCCTGGCCACCGGCGACGACAAACTCGTCATCACCCTCGACCGGACGCAGACCGAGATCACCGTCGACAGCAGGGGCACGGTCAGCATCAAGGGCAGCCGGTCGGTGTCGGTGGAGGCGGGCACGGACCTCACGCTCAGCGCGGCCCGGAAGCTGACCATCAAGAGCGGCGGGCTGCTCGACATCCAGGGGCGCGGGGTCGTCAACGTGAAGTCGCTGACCGGCGCGGTGACCGTGGACGCGATGGGCGCGCTCAACCTGAAGGCGGTGGGCGCCGCGATGCTCAGCGCCGGCGGCAGCGTGCAGGTCAACTCCGTGGCCAACGTGGGCGTACGGGCCGTCTCCGTGCCGCTCATGGGCCTGGTCACCATCAACGGGAAGCCGGTGCCGCTGTGACCGTTGCGAGCGTCTGGGCCGCTGCGCGCGGTGCGCGCGCCTCACGACACGGGGAAGGGCCGGTGGAGGTCTGATGGCCGAGCAGTTCGTCGGGTCGGGGTGGGCGTTCCCGCTGCGCATCGGACCCACCGGGGGCATCGCCCTGGTCAGCGGGGAGCGAGAGATCGAGGAGGCCATCCGGCTGGTGCTGGCGACGGCGCCGGGCGAGCGGCCGATGCGCCCCGAGTTCGGCTGCGCCATCCACGACCTGGTGTTCGCCCCCGTCAACGAGGCCACCGCCGGGCGCATCCAGCACGAGGTGCACGCCAGCCTGGACCGCTGGGAGCCGCGCATCGAGGTCACCGACGTCGAGGTCACCGCCGGCGCCGGACAGGGCGTGCTGTACATCGACGTCCGCTACGCGATCCGCGGCACCAACAACCCGCGCAGCCTGGTCTTCCCCTTCTACGTCATCCCCTCCCACGAGGAGCCCGGCACGACCGGTTCCGACGGTCTTCCCGGCAACTCCCCCGAAAGCGACCGCTGATGGCTCTTCCCTCCCCCAACCTCGACGACCGCCGCTTCCAGCAGTTCGTCGACGACGCCAAGCGCTACATCCAGCAGCGCGCGCCCGAGTGGACCGACCACAACGTCTCCGATCCCGGTGTGACGCTCGTGGAGACCGTGGCCCACATGGCCGACCAGATCGTCTACCGGCTCAACCGGGTCCCGGACAAGAACCACCTGGCGTTCCTCGACCTGGTCGGCATCACCCTCTTCCCGCCCTCGGCGGCCCGTACGGACGTCACGTTCTGGCTGTCGGCGCCGCAGGAGGAGCCCGTGCTGCTGCCGGTGGGCACCGAGGTCGCCACCGTGCGCACGGAGAGCGAGGACGCGGTGGTCTTCGCCACCGAACGCGAACTGTCCGTCGCGCCCAGCTCGTTGCGTCACCTGGTGGTGCAGCACCGGGGCGAGCCGGTCACCGACCGGACCAGCGACCTCGTCGAGGGCAAGGACCTGCTGTGCTTCGAGGAGGCGCCGCAGCCCGGCGACTGCCTGCTGCTCGGGCTGAGCGCGGCCGTGCCGCACTGCGCGGTCGCGCTGGAACTGGACAGCCGGGTGGACGGCGTCGGCGTCGACCCGCGGCAGCCGCCGCTGGTGTGGGAGGCGTGGACGGAGGACGGCTGGCAGACCTGCGAGGTCGACCGGGACGGCACGGGCGGCCTGAACCGCCCCGGCGAGGTGGTGCTGCACGTGCCCGGCGGCCATGTGCTGTCCCGCTCCGGCGGCCAGGAGGCGGGCTGGCTGCGCTGCCGCGTCACCGATCCCCTGCCCGGCCAGCCCTTCTACACCACCTCCCCGACCGTGCGCTCCGCGGACGCGTGCACGGTCGGCGGCACCGCGCCGGCCGTGCACGCCGAGACGGTGTACGACGAGGCCCTCGGCGAGTCCACCGGGCTGCCCGGTCAGCGGCTGCGGCTCGCGCACGCGCCCGTCGTCGGCGACGACCCGCCGCTGCTGCTGCAGACCGCCGAGCACGACGGCTGGCGGGACTGGCGCGTCGTCCCGCACTTCGCCGCCTCCGGACCGCACGACCGGCACATCACCCTGGACGCCGCCACCGGCGAGATCGCGTTCGGCCCGTCCGTGCGCGAACCCGACGGCACCCTGCGCCAGTACGGCGCCGTCGCCCCCAAGGGCGCGGTCGTCCGTGCCCGCCGCTACCGCACCGGCGGCGGCCGCGCCGGCAATGTGGCCCGCGGTGCCGTGCAGGTGCTGCGCACCTCCGTCCCGTACGTCTCGGAGGTGGTCAACCGGGAGGCCGCGCGCGGCGGCGTCGACGGCGAGACGGTGGAGGAGGCCAAGCTCCGGGCGCCCATCACGCTGCGCGCCCAGGAGCGCGCCGTGACCCTGCGCGACTACGAGGAACTGGCCCGCCGGGCGGCCCCGGAGACCGCGCGCATCACCTGTCTGGAGGGCGACGAGGGCGAGCACGGGGCGTACGCGGTACGGGTGCTGGTGGTGCCGCAGGCGGTGCCGGACCCCGGCGGACGGCTCCGCTTCGAGCAACTCGTACCCGGTGACGCCCTGTTGGAGCGGATCACCCGCCACCTGGACGAACGCCGCCTGATCGGGACCCGGTTGGCGGTCGGGCCGCCGTTCTACCAGGGCGTCACCGTGGTCGCCACCGTGCACGCCTTCCGCGGCGTGGACACCGACCGGGTACGCCGCCAGGCCCACGACGCCCTCTACCGCCACCTCGACCCGCTGACCGGCGGCGCGGACGGCCGCGGCTGGCCGTTCGGCCGGCCCGTCCAGTCGGGCGAGGTCTTCGCGGTGCTGCAGCGGGTGCCGGGCGTCGAACTGGTCGACCAGGTCACGCTGCACCCCGCCGACCCGCTGACGGGCAAGCGCGGCGAGCCGACGGACCGCATCGACCTGGAGGCGCCCTCCCTGGTGTTCTCCTTCGACCACCGCGTCCGGGTGATCGGGGACGGCTCGTGAACACGCCGCGACGGCCGCAGGGAGGGGACGGATGAGGGGCTCCGTCGACGGGCTGGGCTCGTCCGCCCCGATCGCCGCGATGCTGCCCGCGGTGTTCGCCGACGACGACCTCGCGCAGCGCTTCGTGGCCGGGCTCGACGAGGTGATCGCGCCGATCCTGAACGTGCTCGACTGCCTGCCCGCCTACTTCGACCCGGCGCTGGCCCCGGTCGACTTCACCCGCTGGCTGGCCGGCTGGGTCGGCGCCGAGACCGACGGCACCGAACCGGAGCCCCGGCTGCGGGCCGCCGTCGCCGCCGCCGCGTATCTGCACCGGGTGCGGGGCACCCGGCGCGGTCTGACCGAGGCGGTGCGGCTGGCGTTCGGCGTGGAACCGGAGATCTCCGAGAGCGGCGGCGCCGCCTGGAGCGCCCGCCCGCTCGGCCCGGTCCCCGGCGACCCCCGGCCCCATCTGCACGTCACGCTGCGCCTGCCCGACCCGGGTCCCGCCGACACGTACCGCCTGGACTCGCTCGTGGCGGCCGCCCGTCCCGCCCACATGCCGTACACGGTCAAGGTGACCGCCGCCGAAAGGATCCAGGAGAGATGACCACCCAGAACTGCGCCGAGTGCGGCACCCGGGCGGAACCCGGCCAGTCGTTCTGCGACGCGTGCGGTGCCGTGCTCAGCTGGACGGACCGGGCACCGGCGCGCGCGGCGGCCGGGGCGGGCCAGGAGCCGCATCGGACGTCCGACGCCGCGGGCCCCGACCCGTTCGGGACGGCCGGGGCGGACGGTGGCGCGGCCGGTGCCCCCGCGACGGCCGCCGGCGCGCCGGGGCAGGCGGCGGACCGGGCGCCGGGGGCCACCGGGGCCGCGGGGGCCGCGGGGGCCGCCGGGGCCGCCGGGGCCGCCGGGGCCGCCGGGGCCGCCGGGGCCGCGGGGCGGCGCCATCCCAGCCCGGCCACGCCCGCCACCACCACCGCGTCCGCGGACGCGGACGGTCACGGCCCCGCGACGACCGGAACCTCCGGCGGCACGGCGGGAGGCGGCGCCCGGTACGGGGACGGCCGCACCGACGGAGACAGCCGCACCGACAGGAACGGCCGCACCGGCGGAGACGGGCCCGGTGCCCGGCCCACCGGTTCCGCCCACGGGCCGGACGATACGGACACGGTCCCGCAGCCACCCGTCGCCGCCGCGTCCGCCCCGGACGCACGGCCGGCCCCCGCACCCGACGAGACCGCCCCCACCGAGCCGGTGCCCGCCGCCGCGCCCGGCGACACGATGGCCGCCCGCGCCCGCTCCCTGCTGATCCCCGTCGACGAACCGGAGGCCCGGCCCGCCGCGGGCCCGCAGGTCGCCCCCGTGCTGCCGGGGCGACCGGTCGCGAACCGGCCGCAGGTGCGCGCCCCCGAGCCCCAGTACGGCGACGCGAACGGTGTGCCGTGCCCCTGGTGCGCCACGCCGAACCGGCCCGACCGGCACTTCTGTACCCGCTGCGCGATGCCCATGGCCGGGGAGAACCGGTCACCGGAGCGCCTGCCGTGGTGGCGCCGCCTGCTGGGTCCCGGCCGCCGTGAGGCCCCGTGGGCGGGCGACCGGCCGCGACTGCGGCGCACCTTCGACCGCGTGGTCACCTGGGTGGTGGCCGCGGTCGTGCTCACCCTGCTGGTGCTCGCCGGTGCCAACGCCCCGGCCGCCGTGCAGGCCACCCGCGACCACTTCGCCAAACGCGCGCCGGTCGCCCCGGACGGGGTCAGCGCCTCGCGCTCGTACCCCGGGCACAAGCCGCAGCTCGCCTTCGACAAGATCAACAACACCTGGTGGGGGCCCGGCGTCTCACAGTCGGGCGAGGGCGAGTGGATCGAGGCCCGGTTCGACGAGCCGACCCGCCTGCTCGACCTGATCATCACACCGGGCGTCTCCACCCGTGCCGACCAGCTCTCCCGGTCGGCCCTGCCGCACCGCATCAAGGCGACGATCACCACGAAGGACGGCAGAACCACCGACCGGGAACTGACCCTGGACCAGAGCGCCGGCGGCCAGCGGCGCGCCTTCCGCGTCGGCGACGTCACCAAGGTCCGCTTCACCGTCGAGTCGGCCTACGCGGCCTCCGCGAGCAAGCAGGTGGCCATCGCGGAGATCGAGTTCTTCAGCCGCTCCAACGCCAACGCCTCCTGACACGGGGCCACCCCGGGCCTGCGGACAGGCGGTGCCTGCGATGTCCCCCCACGGGGACGGCCGCGGGACCGCCGCCGTCCGCTCCCGGCGACGGTGGCGCGGCGGTCCCCGCGCCACCCGTACCCGGTGCCACGCGATCGCGCCGCTTCTCAGAGCAGGTTGATCGGGCGCATCACAAGCCCCTCGGCACCGCCCCAGCCGTCCACCCGCGCCGCGTCGTCGACGGAGACCGTCTTGAGGTCGTCGGGCAGGTCGAAGATGAGCGTGCCCGCCCGCTCGGTGCCATCGCCGGCGACCAGGGTCGCGGTGAAGCGGTCGGACTGGTCGTACTCCGCCTCGCCCCCCTCGTCGCTCCCGAAGACGTACAGACCGGCGTAGGCCTTGCCGCCCCCCTCGACGACGACGGGCTCGGTGTCCGGCTCCCCGAGCGTCTCGACGATCGGGGCGTCGTTGCCGGCCTTGAGCCGCACGATCGGCGCGTCGTTGAGGACGCACGGCGTCCTCAGGTTGTTGGTGACGGTCAGCAGGAAGTGGCGGGGGGTCTCCCCGCGCGCGTCCTGGAGCTCGACCGCGGTGGTGAGCCCGTCCGCCTTGCAGTCCGCGTACTTCGTGGACGGCGCGGGCGTCTCGCGGCCGGGTGCCCGGCGGGGGCCGGGTGCCGTCGCGGCGGTGCCGGTCACCGGCTCGGCGGCGTTCGGGCCCGGGATGTCCCGGGCCGTGTCTCGGCGGCACCGCCCCCTCGGAACCGGTGGTCACTCCGTGCCGCGGACCACCGTGACGGGGCAGTGGGCGTGGTGCAGGAGGGCCTGGCTGACGGAACCGAGCAGCAGGCCGGTGAAGCCGCCGCGGCCGCGCGCACCGGCCACGAGGAGCTGGGCCTCCCGGCTCGCGTCGATCAGGGCCGGCCGGATCCGGGAGCGCACCAGACGCGGCTCCACGGCGACCTGCGGGAAGCGCGCCCGCCAGGGCGACAGCGTCTCGTCCAGCAGCCGCTGCTCCGCCTCGCGGAGCTCGTCGATGTCCACGACCACCGAGCTCAGGGGGTCACCGGGGCCGTCATAGGCCCGCTCGCTCCAGGTGTTCCACACGTGCAACGCCAGCAGGGGCGCGGACCGCAGCGCGGCCTCGGCGAACGCGAACCCGACCGCCGCCTCGCCTGCGGGGGAGCCGTCGACCGCCAGCACCACCGGGCCGGCCGGCTCGGGGTGTTCGCGGACCACCATGAGGGGGCAGTGCCCGTGTGCGGCGAGATGCACCGCCGTCGAGCCCAGCAGCAGACCTCCGAAGCCCCCCAGGCCCCGGCTGCCGACCACGGCCAGCGCGGCCGTGCGCGACTCGATCTCCAGCACCATCAGCGGCTCGCCGACCACGACGGAGCGGCTGGTGACGACCTCGGGCGCGCAGGCGTACGCCCGGCGCTCGGCCTCGGCCAGCGTTCCCTCGACCATCGCCTCCAGGCCCTTCTCGCTGCGTGTCCACGGCGCCACCCCGGGCGGCACATGGGCGGCGGGCCAGCCGAAGGCGTGCACGATCCGCAGCTCGGCTTCCCGCAGCCGGGCCTCGCGGGCCGCGACCTCGACCGCTGCCAGACTGGACGCCGAGCCGTCGACACCCACGACCACCGGACCGCTCACTTCTGCCTCCACCAGTAGGTTCCTGTTCACGTCTGCCTGTGGTCCCCACCCTGTGGCCCGCGGCCCGGCACCGGCCAGGGGACCAGCAGGCCATGTCCGGGGCCACCCGGCCCTGCCTGCGGTGCGCCGCCGCGGTCAACGGTGCTCGTCCTCCCCGCGGACCACGGCGACCGGGCAGTGCGCGTGGTGCAGTACGGCCTGGCTCACGGACCCCAGCAGCAGGCCGGCGAACCCACCGCGGCCCCGGGCGCCCACCACCAGCAGCCGCGCCGCGCGGCTCGCCTCGATCAGGGCCTCACGGGTGGCGCCCCGCACCACCCGCTGCGTCACGGACACGTTCGGATAGCGCTCCCGCCGCCCGGCGAGCGTCTCGGCCAGCAGGCGCTCCTCGCCCTCGGCCAGCGCGCCCGGCTCGTTCGCGTAGGGCATCGACGCGTCCTGGGGCGGAGCCATGGGCGCGTTCCACGGGGTCCACGCGTGCAGGGCGTCGAGGCGGGCACCGTGGAGCGCGGCCTCGGCGAAGGCGAAGTCGACCGCCTTGTCGCCGGCCGCGGAGCCGTCCACGCCCACCACGATCGGGCCCGTCGCCTCCGGGTGCTCCCGCACCACCAGCACCGGGCAGCGGCCGTGCGCGGCCAGGTGCACCGCCGTCGACCCCACCAGCAGTCCGACGAAACCGCCCATGCCCCGGGACCCGACGACCACCAGCTCCGCCGCCCGCGACTGCTCCTCCAGCACCGTCAGCGGCTCACCGGTCACGACGCCACCGGTGACCTCCACCTCGGGCGCCACGGCCCTGGCACGTTCGACCGCCTCGGCGACCAGACGCTCGGTCATGTTCCGCAGCCCGCCCTCGGGCGGGCCCCACGACGACGGCCCCAGGGGCACGTGCAGCGCCGGCCACATGAACGCGTGGACCACCCGCAGCGCCGCGTCCCGCCGCCGTGCCTCCCCCGCCGCCACCTCGGCCGCGGCAAGGCTCGACGCCGAACCGTCCACCCCGACGACCACCAGACCGCCCATCGCGCCTCCTCGCGCCTCCTCGCGCCTTGTCGCGCCTTGTCGCGCCTTCTCGCTCGTCCCGGGCGTACCCGCCCTCCGGCCGGCGCGGCCGCACGGACCCGTCCCCACCCAGCGTCGGCCGCATCGGCGTGGCGCGCCACGCGACCGGGCGTCGCGAGGTCCGCGAGGAATCCGCGCAGGAGTGTCACAAGGGCTGCACACACCCTTGAGAAAGCCTCGTTAGCGTTGCTGGCCGCTAGCGTCGCCGGCCGCTCGATCCCACATGCGAACGTGACCGGACCCCGCGGCCGGGCGGGCCGACGGCATGTCAACTCAGGAAGACCAGTGATGGACTACTGCTCCTCATGTCGCCGCTATCTCAACGGCGCCCTGGTGTGTCCCGGATGCGGTGCCTACGCCCCGGACATCGCCCCGTCCGCCGTGGCGACGACGAGCGCGGGGGCGCAGTGGGAGTTCACGGCCCAGGACAAGTGGCAGGGCGGCCGTGTCCCTGCCGGGACGGCGGCCGGGGGTGGCGGTGAGGAGGCTCCCCGGGGCCCCGGCACCGAGGCGTCCGACGGGGGCACCGGTGCCCCGCCCGCGCCGCAGGGCCGGGCGGCCCGCCGACGCCAGTTGGCGCGGCTGAGGAAGAACCAGCGCCGGGCCGTGATCGCGACGGCCGTCGCACTCGTCGGGGGCGGACTGACCGTGGCCACGATGGGCCGCGACACCGCCGACCGGGCGCAGGCGGCCACGGCACCGCACGACACGAGCATGGGCGCCGCGGAGGAACAGGCGCTGGAGGACCCCGGCCCGCCGACGGCACCGCCCCGCACGCACCGGTCCGCGCACACCGCGCCCGCGCGCTCCACGCAGTCGCCCGCGGCCGGCGTCCCGCCCCGCGAGTCCGCCGTCCCGCACCGCACCGCCCCGGGCGGTGTCCGGCCGGCCGCGGCCGCCTCTCCCCGTGCCACGGCGACGTCCGTCCTGTCGCCCCAGGTCACCGCCCCGTCCGCGGGCGCCGCGGTGCCCGGCGACACCGCGACGGCGGCGCAGCAGGCCCCCGCGCCCGCTCCCACCGGCGGCACGAGCACCGGGACACCGTCGGCGAACCCCACGCCGGCGCCCACGTCCCCGTCGCAGATCTGTCTGCTCCACCTGGTCTGCCTCGGCTGACCGGGCCGCGCCCGGCCGCGCCCGGCCACGCCCGGCCACGCCGCCACGCCGCCACGCCGCCACGCCGCCACGCCGCCGCACGAGAAACGCCGCACGCGGCAGGAGGCACGCGGCAAGAGGCACAGCGGCCAGCGGCCAGCGGCCAGCGGCACACGCCACGGATACGGGGGCTGGGATGCGTCCGTCGGCCGAGAAGACGGCAGGCCGGACGGACGCACGGCCGCCGCGCCACCCGCGCAGCAACGGCCCCCGCCCATGGGCGGGCCCCTCTCACGGGCGCCCAGCCACTGTCCTGATCGGCGCCAGGAGTGGCATCCCGTGATCGACAGCCTTCCCGAACCACGACGGCCACCGGAAGGTGCCGATCGGCCCGTGCGTACGGGGCCTTCCGGCACCCCCTCGCCGCCTCCACGATGATCCGTCCGGCCCCCCGCACCAGGTGAGGGGACGAACGGCCCCTGCCGTCCGGCCCCGCGATCGGGGCAGGCTGAGGAGGAGAGTCGGGGCAGCGGACCGCACGGTCCGAAAGGCGGTCGCAGGCATGGCGGGGCAGGGCACGGGTTCGTCCGAGGAGACACGCGTGCTGGTCGTGGAGGACGACCGGGGCATCGCGGACTCGCTGGTGCGCGGACTGCGGCAGGCCGGGTACGCCGTCGAGGGCGTCCGCACCGGACGGGCGGCCCTGACGGCCGACACCCCCGATGTCGTCCTGCTCGACCTGGGGCTGCCCGACATGGACGGCGTCGAGGTGTGCCGGAGACTGCGCGCGCGGTCGGACGCGGCGATCATCGCGGTGACCGCGCGCGGCGAGGAGGCGGACCGGGTGGTGGCCCTGGACGAGGGCGCCGACGACTACCTGGTCAAGCCGTTCGGGCTGGCCGAACTGCTGGCGCGGATGCGGGCCGTGCTGCGGCGCAGGCGCCCGGCCGGGCCCGAGGTGCTGCGGCACGGGCCGCTGGTGCTCGACCTGCGGACCCGTCAGGTCTCCGTGGACGGCCGCCCGGTCACGCTGACGCCGAAGGAGTTCGGCATTCTGGAGTGCCTGGCCGCGGACCCGGGGCGGGTGGTGAGCCGGCAGCAGATCCTGGAACGCGCCTGGGACGCCCACTGGTACGGCCCCACGAAGGTGCTGGACGTGCATGTCGCGGCGCTGCGCCGCAAGCTCCGTGTGCCGGGCCTGGTCGAGACGGTCTACGGACACGGCTTCCGGCTCGGGGCGCCCCGGGAGCAGCCGTGAGCCGCCGGATCACCTGGACGCTCCTCGTTCTGACGACGGTGCTGCTGGTGCTGGCGGTGGTGCCGCTGGGCGTGTCGCTGACTGCCCGGGAGCGCGTGGCGTTCCGGGACAGCCAGCGGGCGGCCACCCGGGTGATCGCCGCGGCGGCCGAGGAGCACCTCTCCGACCACCGGCCGGCGACCGGCATGCGGCGGGAGATGGACGCCGCGGCCCGGGCGGGTGACTGCGTGGCCGTGTACGACGCCTCGGCGCGCCTGGTGGCGAGCACGGAGTGCACCGCGGCCCAGGGCGAGGAGGCGCGCGAACATGTCGCCGACGTGCTGTCCGGGCACGAGCCGGAGCCGCCGGAGCGCGAGGGACTGCTGCTGGCCGCGGAGCCGGCCGGCGAGGTCCGGCGGCCGGCGGGAGCCGTCGTCCTCGCCCGTTCCGCGGCCCCGCTCGACGCGCGGATCGCCGCGATCTGGGGCTGGTCCGCAGCGATCGGTGCCGCGGGGCTCGCCGCGTCGGTGCTGCTGTCCGTCCGCCTCGCCCGCTGGGTGAGCCGCCCCCTGTCCACGCTGGACGCCAGCGCCCGGCGGCTCGGTGAGGGCGCCCTCGACGAGCGGGCCGTCGTCGACGAAGGACCACCGGAGGTCCGCCGCCTGGCCGCCACGTTCAACGCCATGGCGGCCCGCACCGAGGCCCTGGTGCACGGTCACCGGGCCGTGATCGCCGACGTGTCCCACCAGTTGCGTACCCCGCTGGCGGCGCTGCGGCTGCGGCTCGACGTCCTCGCCGCGGGCGCCGAGGACGACACCGCGACGGAACTGGCCGCCGCCCAGGGGGAGATCGCGCGGCTGTCCCGGCTCGTCGACGGGCTGCTCGCGGTGGCGCGCGCCGAGCAGACGACGCCTCGCCCGACCGCCGTGCGGATCGACGACGTGGTGGCGGAGCGCGTGGCGGCCTGGTCGCCGGTGGCCGGGGAGCGGCATGTGCGTCTGACGGCGGACGCGGGTCCCGCCCTGTCCGCCTCGCTGGGCAGCGGTCATCTGGAGCAGATCCTCGACAACCTGATCGCCAACGCCCTGGACGCCGTCCCCGACGGCGGGAGCGTGACGATCGACCACCGGGCGCTCGGAGCCTCGGCCCTGGTGCGGGTCAGGGACGACGGTCCCGGGATGGACGCCGAGGCGAAGGCGGTGGCGTTCCGCCGGTTCGGCGATACGCGGGCCAGGGGCGCCGGCCTGGGCCTGGCCATCGTCCACCGGCTGGTCACCGTCAACGGCGGCACCGCACGCCTGGAGGACACCCCGGGCGGCGGGCTGACCGTCGTGCTGGAACTGCCGCTGCGGCAGGACGGCGGGCAGGGGCGGGCGGGCCGCCGGTGAACCGCTGAGGCCGGGCCCGGAACGGCGGGAGACCAGGAACGGCAAGGGAGCGGGAGCGTTAGGGAACCGGGAACGGCAGGCGGGGGCCGCCTCCCGGGCCGAGATCTTTACCGGTTCTGAAGAAGAGGTGAGCAGGATCCGGGGTGGCACGGGCACAGCCTGGAGGGGAACGCAGCCGAACCCGGGCCGCCGATCCACCAGGAGCCGCTGCCATGTCCTACCCGTCCTCCCCCTCGCCGTCCCCCGATTTCGGCCCGCCCGCCGCCCCGGCGCCCTCGGTGGACGCACGCGACCGCGGCGTACGGCGGCTTCGCGGCCTGACCCGGTGGATCACGGTCGCGGCGGTCGCCGGCGCCGCCGCGCTGGGCGCCGTCTACACCCATCTGCTGCCCGCGGGTTCGGCGTCACCCGCCGCCCCGGCCGGTCCGCCCGTGCCGAACCCCGCGGCACCGCCCGCCGCCTACGCGGACGACGACGAGCACGAGGAACACGGCGGTACGGGCGGCCACGAGGACGACGACGGCGACGAAGACGAGGGCACCGGCACCGGCACGGCCCCGGCCGCCCGGCCCGGCCTGCAGGCCCCGGCGCAGCCGCCCGCCCCCACGCGGCAGCAGCCCCACGCCACCACGGGGGCGTCATGACCGCCCCGGCCGGCGCGCCGTCCCGGGCACCCGCCGAGGTGGTCTTCCCGGCCCTGGGCACCACCGCGGTGCTGCTGGTGACCGACCCGCGGGGACTGCCGGCCGCGGAGGCCGTCCTGCGCGCCGAGCTGGCCGCCGTCGACAAGGCGTGCAGCCGCTTCCGGCCGGACTCCGAACTCAGCCGCGTGAACCTGGCCGCCGGCACCCCGGTGACGGTCGGCGAACGGTTCGCGGAGGCGCTCGAGGCCGCGCTCCGTGCCGCCCGCCTCACCGACGGCGCCGTCGACCCGACCGTCGGCCGGGCGATGAACGCGCTCGGCTACGACCGCACCTTCGCCTCCCTGCGCCCCGACGACGTCCGCCCCCTGCCGGTGGCCCGGCCCGCCCCCGGATGGCGCCGCATCGCCTGGGAACCGCGCACCGGGCGGCTGTGCCTGCCGCCGCACACACACCTCGACCTGGGCGCGACCGCGAAGGCCCTCGCCGCCGACCGCGCCGCCCGCTACGCCGCGGCCGCCGCAGGCTGCGGCGTCCTCGTCGGCCTCGGCGGCGATCTGGCGGTGGCCGGCCGGACGCCGGACGGCGGCTGGCGCATCGCCCTCGCCGACGACCACGCCCGGCCCGCCCCGGACGGCGGCCCCGCCGTGGCGGTGACCGGCGGTGGGCTCGCGACCTCCGGCGTCCGGGTGCGCACCTGGCGCCGGGCCGGGCGCACCCTGCACCACATCGTCGATCCGGCGACCGGCGAACCCGCCCCGCCCGTCTGGCGCACCGTCACCGTCGCGGCGGCCACCTGCGTGGACGCCAACGCGGCCGCCACGGCGGCGATCGTGCGGGGCGCAGGAGCCGTCGACTGGCTGCGCCGCACGGCGCTCCCCGCCCGGCTGGTGGACCTTCAGGGCAGCGTCGTACGCGTCGGCGGCTGGCCCCCCGACACCGCGACCGACACCGCGACCGACGCCGTCCCCGCCACGGGCCTCGACCGGCAGCCCACGCCCGGAGGCGCCCGATGACGACCACGGCTCCCCTGACGACCCTGGCCGCGGCCGGCAGCCCCCTGTGGTACGCCAGCCGCGCGGGCGGCACCGTCGCGCTGCTGCTGCTCACCGCCACCGTGGCGCTCGGCGTCGCCTCCGGGGGCCGGGCCGCGCCGCGCCGGGCCGGCCGCTTCGGGATCGGGCTGCTGCACCGCAACCTGTCCCTGCTCACGCTGGTGTTCCTCGCCGTGCACGTGGCCACCGCGGTGCTCGACCCGTTCGTCCATCTGGGGTGGGCGGTGTCCGTGGTCCCGTTCGGCGCCTCCTACCGTCCGCTCTGGCTCGGTCTCGGCACGGCCGCACTGGACCTGCTGCTGGCGGTCGCGGTCACCAGCGCGGTGCGGCTGCGGCTCGGGGCGCGCCGCTGGAAGGCCGTGCACTGGCTGTCCTACGCGGCCTGGCCGCTCGCCCTCTTCCACAGCGCCGGAACCGGCACCGACACCCGGCTGCCCCTCCAGCTGTGGCTCTACGCCGCATCCCTCGCCGCCGTCGTCGCGGCCGTGTGGTGGCGGCTGGCCACGGCCGGCCCGGGCCGGGTCGCCGGACGCCTCACCGCCGCCGTGGCCGCGGCGGCCGTACCGGTGCTGCTCACCGCCTTCCTCGCCACCGGGCCGCTGCAGCCCGGCTGGGCCCAGCGCGCCGCGACCACCGCGGCCGTGACGTTCGGAGGTGGACGATGAGCTTCCCCGCCCCGGCGTCCGCCGCGCCGCACCGCCGCGCGCCCGCTCCCGGCGACACCCCGACCCCCCGTCTGCTGGCCGGCTGGAGCGCCACCGGCCGGCCGGCCGCGCTGGAGGAGCACCTGGGCCGCTACGGGCCGCCCCCCGTCGCCGCGGCGACCGGCACCCGCACCTCCATGCCGCTGGTCCGCGCCGTGGAAGCGGCCGGGCTGACCGGCCGCGGCGGCGCCGGTTTCCCCACCGCCCGCAAGCTGTACGCGGTGGCGGAACGGCGGGGGCGCGCCGTGGTCGTCGTCAACGCCATGGAGAGCGAACCGGCCAGCCACAAGGACCGGTTCCTGCTCGCCGTCGCGCCCCATCTCGTCCTCGACGGCGCCGTGCTGGCCGCGGCCGCGGTCGGCGCCGACGTCGTCCACGTGTGCCTGCCGCGCGACCGCTCCGTCCAGCACCGGCAGTTGGACGCCGCGGTGGACGCCCGCCGGCGCGCCGGCCTCGACGGCGTCCCGGTGCGGCTGCACGCGCTTCCGCACTCCTACGTCTCCAGCGAGTCGACGTCGCTGGTGAGCTGGCTCAACGGAGGTCCGGCCCGTCCGCTGGGCAGCCCGCCGCGCAGCCATGAGCGCGGCGTCGCGCGGCGCCCCACACTGGTCCACAACGCCGAGACCCTGGCCCATCTGGCCCTCGTCGCCCGCTACGGCCCGGCCTGGTTCCGGCGGGCGGGCACCGCCGACGAGCCCGGCACCGTGCTCGTCACCGCCTCGGGCGCCGTCGGCGCGCCCGGTGTCCTGGAGGTCGCCCTCGGCACACCGCTCGGCACGGTCCTCGAACGCGCCGCAGGACCCACCGAGCCGCTGCGGGCGCTGCTGGTCGGCGGCTTCGCCGGCACCTGGCTCCCGGCGGAGCACCTGGACACCCCCCTGACCCGGCGCGACCTGGCGCCGCTGGGCGCGGCGCCCGGCGCCGGCGTGGTCGCCGCCCTGCCCGGCGGCGCCTGCGGGCTCGCCGAGACGGCCCGGATCCTCGGCTATCTGGCCGCGCACAGCGCCCGCCAGTGCGGCCCCTGCCGCCTCGGACTGCCCGCGGTGGCCGACGACTTCGGCGCGCTGGCCGCCGGGCGGGCCGACCGGGGGCTCCTGGCGCGGCTGCGCCACCGCACCGGTCTGCTGCCTGACCGGGGCGCCTGCCGCCATCCCGACGGCGCCGCCCGCCTCGCCGCATCGGCCCTGCGCTGCTTCGCCGACGACGTCGAGCACCATCTCGCCCACGGCGCCTGCGCCGCGGCCCGCCGGCCGCCCCTGCTCCCCGTACCACCCGCCACGCCCCCGGAGACATGGCGATGACCGACACCGACACCCGCACCCATCCCGGCGCCCACCCCCGCGGCCGCACCCTGCGCGTCGACCGCATCGCCTGCACGGGCCGCGGTCTGTGCGCCGAAGCCCTCCCCGAGCTCATCGACCTCGACGAGTGGGGCTATCCGATCCTCAAGGACACGGCCGTGCCCCCGCACCTGCGGGCTCACGCCCGCCGTGCCGTCGCCGCCTGCCCGGTGCTGGCCCTGCGCACGGACCGCGCCCGCCGCTGACCGAGGGCCCGGCGGCCACCGCCGGGTCCCGGCTCACAGGAACGCCGCGAGAACGACCATGACACCGAGCGCGAGCAGCAGCGGCCCCATCGGCAGCCCGCGCTCCCGCGACGGGCAGATCTCGGCGGGGCGCAGTTCCGGGTGCTTCCCGAGGGCGGTGATCTCGTCGGCCATCAGGGCGTACGAGGAAGGCCGCCGCCGCCGGCGTTCGAGCCACTGCACACCGAGTCCGCGCAGCTCCCAGGACTTCTCACCGGTGACCTGGATCCGGACGTCGCCCTCCCGGGTGCACACGACCGACCCCAGCCGCTCCCACGGCACGTGCCGCACCCGCCAGGCCCCGGCCAGCCACAGTCCCGAGCCGTCCACGGTGATCCGCCAGTTGAGCAGCGTGGCCGCCAGGTCGATCAGGGCGAGCAGGCCGAACAGCGGGGCGATGCTCCAGTCGAACCCCTCCGCCGCCACCGCGTCGGCCAGGAGCCGGACCCCGACCACCACGATCAGGGCGAAGGCCGCCCCGGCGACCCGGACGGCCGTGTCGGGGCCCCAGCGCTTCGGCCCGGCCGGAGGCCTGCGCGGCACGGCGGCCGGGTCGGCCGGGTCCCGGTCGGCGGACCCCGCGGGGATCGCCGGCAGAGGACCCCTGCCCGGCCGGGGCAGCCGTACCGGGGCGCAGGTGCGGATGAGCACCGGTACGCCGTCCGTCCGGGCCGTGCGGAAGCAGAGTTCCCCGCCCTCGTACGGGGCCCCGAACATGACGGCGTCGCGCACTCCCGTGTCGAGGAGGACCGGTTCGTCCTCGTCGTCGTGCGGATCCCCGAAGTCGGCGTACCAGGCGCCGGGTTCGTCCCCCGGGCCGAGCGCCGGCACGCAGACGCAGCTGAACAGCGGGGTGCCGGCCGCGGTGTCGTCGGCCGCGTACACCCAGGTGCGGCCGTCGTGGGCGACTCGTTCCCGTACCCGCAGGGCGGTCACGGGGGCATGGCGCAGGGCGGCCGAGCGGCGGCGGGCGAGGACGCCCACGGCCAGCAGCGAGAGCCCCGCAAGCCCGGTGGCCAGGGTCAGCAGCTGCCACCCGACGGGGTCGTAGGGCTCGGCGGCCAGCCGCCGCCATCCGCCGTCCTCCAGCACGGTCACGGTGGTTCCGGTGCCGTAGTCCTCGGAGTAGAAGGACGGGACCCGTACGGACCGCCCGTCCTCGGCGCGGACGCGCACCGACTCGTCGTCCCGGCCGGTCACCCTGGCCGTGACGCGGTCGGCCCCGGCCGCGTGCCGCTCGTCGGCGTGGACGTCGCGCAGGCCGAGCACGACCGCGCCCGCGGCCACGGCGCACAGGACCAGGCCGATGACGACGGGCAGCACCCCCCGGGTCGGCGGACCGGCCGGTGCCGGCAGCGGCCGCCGGGCGCCCGCGGCGCGCTCGGCGAGGAGGCGCTGCCGCCGCCGGGCGGTCAGCCGGCCGAGGGCCGCGGCCCAGCCGAGGGCGAGCGCCGCGAGCACCGCCAGGTTCGCGAGCCGCTCCGTCCCGCCGGCGGCCGGAAGTTCACCCGTCGCCACCATGGCCGCGAGAGCGGGCGCGGCGACCAGGACCAGCTCCGGCACGCGGGCGTACCAGTACAACAGTCCCAGGAAGAGACCCCATTGGGACATGCCGGACCAGTCGGGCCCGCAGGGGGCGGCGTCGCTGCACGCGGGAAGCGGTTCGGCCGCGACGGCCACGGCCACGGTGGCGGCCAGCGCCAGAACGGACCAGCCGGGCCGGGTCCAGGGGGCCGGCCGGCTCGCGGCCCATGCGGCGGCGTCGGCGGAGTCCCAGGCGGGGGCGTCCGCGACGGTGCCGGAAGGTATCGGAACGGGAGTGTCGGACACGCGAGGATTATGCGACCACGTCATCACTTCTCGTCCCTCTGGGGGGAGATGGTGATCGAACCGTGCCGCCGTACCAGTAGTCTGGGTGCGCCGCGGCATCCCACCATCATCCGCCCCGGCGGAGTCACGGCATGAGGATGAACAACAGGTGCTGATCGCGGGCCGGTACCAGCTGAACACCACCATCGGACGTGGCGCGATGGGCGAGGTCTGGCGTGCCTACGACCAGATGCTCGGCCGGCCCGTCGCCGTCAAACTGATGCTCGCCCAGGGCACCGACCCGACCGCGGAATCCCGTTTCCGCCTGGAGGCCCAGACCGCGGGCCGGCTCCATCACCCGCATGTCGTCGGCGTCCTCGACTTCGGGGAGCAGGACGGCCGGCTGTTCCTGGTGATGGAGCTGGTGGAGGGCGACAGCCTCGCCCGGGTGCTGTCCGACGACGGTCCGCTGCCCGCCGAACGGGTCGCGGCCATCGCCGCACAGGCGGCGGCCGGGCTCGCCGTCGCGCACGAGCAGGGCATCGTGCACCGGGACATCAAGCCGGGCAACCTCCTCCTGGACGCCAAGGGGGCAGTGAAGATCGGCGACTTCGGCATCGCCCGCTTCATGGACGACCCGTCGGGCGCGCTCACGGCGACCGGGCAGATCGTCGGTACGAGCCTGTACATCGCGCCCGAGCGGGCCCTGGGCAAGCCCGCGGGGCCGCCCAGCGACGTGTACTCGCTCGGCTGTGTGCTCTACCAACTCCTCACCGGGCAACCCCCGTTCCGGGCCGAGAGCCCGATCGCGATCCTGCACCACCATCTCGACACGCCGCCCGTCCCGCCGCGCGAGCTGGGGGCCGTGCTGCCGCCCGCCTTCGAGAACTACCTGCTCGGCCTGCTCGCCAAGCGGCCAGAGGACAGGCCCACCGCACGGCAGGCCGCCGACTGGTTCGCCACCGGCGCCTGGCGCGGCCGCCCCGAACCGCTTCCGGCCGCCGCCCCCGCGCCCCGGCACACGCCTCCGGCGGCCCCGGAAGCGCCGGTGTCGCCCCGCACGGGGCCGGGGCCGGCGACGACGTACAAGCTCCCCTCCGCGCCCGCGGCCCCCGGCCACCGGGCGGCCGGCCGCCAGCGGCCACCGGCGGGGGGACACCGGGAACGTCCTTCCGCGGGCAGGTATCAGGAGCGGCCTTCCACGGGGAGTCACCGGGAACGCCCGCCCGCCGGAAGTCGCCGGGAACGCCCGCCCGCGGGAGGGCACCGCGACCGCGCCTCCGCCGGCGCCCGGCGCGAACGGCCCTCGCTTCGCGCGCTCGTCACCCAGAGGCCGCGGGCGGTGGGGCTGGCCGCCGCGGCCGCGCTGTTCCTCGTCGCGATGCTCGTCGGCATGGCGATGTTCTCGCCCTGACGGCCCGCCGTCCCTCTTCCGTCCCCAGGGCACCGCCGTCCGGGGGATGTCGAGTTGACGGAAGATTGACCAGCTCAAGAGAGAACGCGGCAGACGCGAACTGTATGGTCACGCGCATGCCCCCACAGCCCCCACCTCCCTCACGCCTGCCCGTTCTTCCGTACCGCAAGCCCACACGCGGCCGCGACTACTGGGTCCTCGACGACGTGCTGCCCAACGTCGACGAGGTCAGGGCCCGGTGTCTGGCGGGGGACGACTGGACCAAGGGGTATCCGTACACGCAGGAGAGCTGGCCGGGGCTGCGGACCATGCCGGGGCTCGAACCGGGCGAACTGGACCGCGTGGAACGGCTGGTGCGCAAGGAGACGGGTGCGCGGCGGCTGTGGCAGGAGACGGCACCCGGCGGCGGCACCCTCAACCACAACTGCGTCCAGGTGGTCGGCAAGGACGAGGGGGAGCCGCGACCGCACACCGACTCGCGCGCGCTGTGCCGCTACGCCGCGGTGCTCTATCTCAGTCCCGACATCCCCAAGGACTGCGGCACCAGCTTCTACCGGCAGAACCTGCCGGGCGGGGTCCTCGGCGGCAACCTGGTGCAGGCCCCGCACACCAACCTGGTCGAGGCACTGGGCACGCGGTACGTACCGGCCGACGCGTTCGCCGAGGACCTCCGCGTGCCGCAGCGCTACAACCGGCTGCTCCTGTACAAGGCCAACATCATGCACAGTGCCACCGGTTACTGCGGCGCCACGCTGGAGGAGAAGCGCATGACGGCCGTGTTCTTCTGGATGGCCTGACCATTCGGAGGCCGGCCTCGGCCTCGGGCTCGGAGGGCGCCGAGGCCGAGGAGGGCGACGGTCAGCGCGGTGCGAGCGGAAGGGCGTCCGTGTACCCGTTCACGGGCCGGGGGACCCGCTCGACGGTACGGACGTCCAGCGCGACCGGCGCCGAGGCCGTGCCGAGGGTGCCGCCGGGGTGCCAGCGGCCGGTGACCGACACCCAGGTGTCGGCGGGGAGTTCGGGGCCCCCGTACATCCGCACCTTCACGGACTGCGCGTCCGCCGCGCAGCACGAGAGGATCAGCCGGGTCAGGTCCCAGCCGCCCTCCTTGCCGGGCGTGACGAAACCCGTCATCCGGATGGTGCGTCCCTGGACGGCCCGCGTGTGGTCCTGCTGCACCCGGGTGGTGAAGTCCGTGAGGGTCATGGGCAGCGGAGACGTCGCGGGCAGGGGGTCGAACCGCTCCTGGACGCGTACGGCCCTGGGGGCCTCGCGCGCGGCGGTGTAGGCGCCGAGGGCCGGGGGTGCGTAGAAGAGCAGGCTGAGCACCGGCAGGAGCAGCAGCCAGGCGATACGGGGAACCGCGGAGTGGTCGTGGTCGTGGTCGTGTGCGTGCCCGTCCGTGCCGCCGCCGTCACCGTCCTCGCTCCCGTTCCCCTCCCGGGCCGGCACCGCCCCCGCCACTCCCAGCACGAGCAGCAGCACCCCCGACGCGATCAGCAGCGGACGCAGCCCCTCCTTGACGTACCGCAGATACAGGTCGGTGAAGAGCGCGGCGTGCAGCAGACCGAGCCCGCTGAGGACGACCAGCGCCACTTGGGCGGAACGTTTCACAACAGGGCCCCTCCGATCAGCGCGCTGCAGACGATCGCGACCACGGCGGTCGCGGAGGAGAAGCGGAACGCGAAGGACCGGCCGAACGTGCCCGCCTGAAGGGCGATCAGCTTCAGGTCGACCATCGGCCCGATCACCATGAACGCCAGCCGCGCCACGGGCGAGAAGCCGGTGAGCGAGGCGGCCACGAACGCGTCGGCCTCCGAGCAGACCGCGAGGACCACGGCGAGGCCCGCCAGGAAGAGCACGGACAGCCAGGGCGAGCCGGAGAACGCGTCGAGCACCGAACGCGGAACCACCACGTTGAACGTGGCGGCGGCCATGGCGCCCAGGACCAGATAGCCGCCCGCGTGCAGGAAGTCGTGCTGGAAGCCGAGCCGGAACTCCCGCAGCCGGCTGTGTCCGGGCCGGTGCCCGGTGTGGCGCACGACCGGCCGCAGCCACTCCTCGCGCCCCAGCCAGAGCCACAGCCAGCCCATCACGGCGGCGGTGGCGAGCGAGGCCAGCAGCCGGGCCGCGACCATGGCCGGACTGCCGGGGAAGGCGATGGCCGTGGCGGTCAGCACGACCGGGTTGACGGCGGGCGCCGACAGCAGGAACGCGAACGCGGCGGCCGGGGTGACCCCGCGGCGGATCAGGCTGTTGGCGACCGGCACCGACGCGCACTCGCAGCCGGGCAGCACCACGCCTGCGATGCCCGCCACCGGGACCGCGAGCACGGGCCGCTTGGGCAGCGCGCGGCTGAACACGCCTGCCGGCACGAACGCGTTGATCGCGCCGGACAGGGCCGTGCCGAGCAGCAGGAACGGCAGCGCCTGCACCGTGACGGCGAGACAGACCGTCCGCCAGGCCGCGACCGCCGGGTCGTCGGGGCCCCGGACGGCCACGACGGTCACGGCGGAGGCGACCACGGGGAGCACGGCGAGGAGCGTCCAGGGCAGGGGTTTGGGGGGTATGGGCGCGTCGGCGGCGGCCGTGGGGGTCACGGCGACCGCCTGCGTCGGTTCATCCGTCTTCTGCATCCTCGCTCCGGATCATCGGATCGTCCGATCTGAACATAGCGGGCGCCGGTCCCGCGCTCATGACACCGCCACACCTCGCTTTATTAGCAATGGAATCCATTTCCATGTAGCGTGCGGGTTGCCGGAGGAGGCCGGCCGGCCCGCGAGGGCCGCCTCCTCGGGACGCCGCCTGCCGCGGGAAAGGCGGACCCACCCCCTCACCCCACCCAGGAGTCGATCCATGCGCGTCGCGTTCGTCGGGAAGGGCGGCAGCGGCAAGACCACCCTGTCCGCCCTCTTCGCCCAGCACGTGAGCCGTTCCGGCGCCCCCGTCGTGGCCGTCGACGGGGACATCAACCAGCACCTCGCCCACGCCCTCGGCCTCGACGAGGAGTTGTCCTTCCCCGCCCCTCCGCTCAGCTCCCGCATCGACGAGATCAAGGACTTCCTGCGGGGCACGAATCCGCGCATCGCCTCACGCGAGTCGATGATCAAGACCACTCCGCCCGGCCGCGGCTCCCGGCTGCTGCGCCCGCTCGGCGACGACGAGCTCCACGCCCGCCACGTCCACGAGGTGGGCGGCGTGCCGCTGATGGTGACCGGCGCCTTCGACGAGAGCGACCTCGGGGTGGCCTGCTACCACTCCAAGCTCGGCGCCGTCGAGCTGTACCTCAACCACCTCGTGGACGGCCCCGGCGAGTACGTCGTCGTCGACATGACCGCGGGCGCCGACGCCTTCGCCTCCGGCCTCTTCACCCGCTTCGACCTGACGTTCCTGGTCGTCGAACCGACCCGCAAGAGCGTCTCGGTGCACCGCCAGTACCGGGAGCACGCCGCCGAGTTCGGCGTCCCGATCGCCGTCGTCGGCAACAAGGTCACCGGCGAGGACGACCTGCTCTTCCTCAAGGAGCACGTGGGCGACGACCTGGTGGCCCACTGCGTGCAGTCCGACGTCGTCCGGGCCCGCGAACAGGGCCGCCCGCACGGCGAGCTGGAGGCCGACAACACCCGGGCGCTGCGCCGGCTGCGGGCCGCCGTCGACGCCCGCACCAAGGACTGGGACGCCTTCCAGGAGCACGCCGTCGCCCTCCATCTGCGCAACGCCGCCGCCTGGGCCGACCGGGCCACCGGCCACACCCTCGCCTCCCAGGTCGACCCGGGCTTCCGGCACGGCCCGGAGGCGCTGCGAGCCGCTCGACCCCTCACCCGGTGAACCACCGCACCCCCTCACAGACAGGACACCCCTACATGTCGCTCGACGTCTCCCCCCAACTGCTCGCCGAAGCCGAGTCGGGCCCGGTCCGGCAGGAGGACTTCGTGGAAACGGTCCGTACGTCCCTGCCGTACGCCTATGACCTGATCGCCCACCTGGCGGCCGAACTGCACGCCGGATCCGTCGAGTTCGCCGACAACCAGACCCCGCCGCCGTCGGAGACGGAGCGCGGGCAGCTCCTGCGGGCGCTGTCCAGCGACGCGATCCGGGGCAGCCTCGAGCGCCACTTCGAGGTGGCCCTCGCCTTCCAGAACTGCCACCGGGTGGCCGTCTTCCGCCCCGAGGACCGCGGCGGTGAGACCCACACCCGCTTCACGTCGCCGCGCGCGCAGATCCTCAACCAGTCACCGGAACTGCGCGACTGCTGACTCCCTCCCAGGACCGCCCCCGCGCGGCTCACGGTGTGACGACCCCCACACCGTGAGCCGCGGATTTTACCTGCGTAAGAGGATTTCGAACCTGTGGAGCCCGTACCTCTGGTCGTCGGAACAACCAGGAGGTGCCATGCGCATTTCGCGGAACGCGGCGGGAACGCTCTTCGTGGCGGGTGCCCTGACGCTGACGCTGACAGCGCTCGTCTATCCGTCGATGCTGGGCGTGCAGAAAGTCTCGAGCGCTCCGTCCCGCGTGATCGCCACCACCTCGTCGGGACCGCTGACCGAGGCGGACCGCGACTTCGTCGTCAAGGTGCGGGCCGCGGGCCTGTGGGAGTTCCCGTCCGGTGAACTGGCGCTGAAGAAGGGCACCACCCCGGCCGTGCGCACCGCAGGGCAGCACCTGGTCAACGGGCACGTCAACCTCGACACCACCTGCCGCAAGGTGGCCGCGCAGCTGGGCATCACCCTGCCGAACCAGCCGAGCCCCCAGCAGCAGGGCTTCGTGCAGACCCTGACCGCGGACTCCGGCAAGAAGTTCGACGAGGACCTGGCGAACATCCTGCGGGTGACCCACGGCCAGATCTTCCCGGCCATCGCCAACATCCGGGCCACCACGAAGAACACCCTGGTCCGGCAGCTGGCCGACCAGGCCAACGACACGGTCCTGGACCACATCACGGTGCTGGAGCAGACGGGCCTCGTGGACTTCGACCAGGTCCTGTTCCAGGAGACGACCCCGCCGAAGCTCCCGGGCAGCGACATGACCCCGCCGGCCCCGCAGCCCGGCGAGCCCACCGTGATCCTCTCCCCGCCGGCCGGCTTCACCCCGCCCCCGTCGGCGACGCCCTCGGCACAGCCCACCTTGGGCTGACGGCCGACGGCCCCGCGACCGGAGAAAAGCGGAGGAAAGCGGAAAAAAGCGGAGAAAAAGGTGGGCCCGGCGCTCACCGGGGGAATAGAGCGCCGGGCCCGTGGAGGATGGTCGAAGGGACGCCGGAGGCGTCGTACACGGATACGGGTCAGGCGGTTTCGTACGGTGACACGCGTCCCGCGCCAGGCATGAGGTTCCCCCTTGTCATACGCCCGCACCCGGACGCGGCGAAGGGCAGCACGAAGCAGCCGGGACCGCGGCCGGGAGGAACGCCGAAGAAAACGCCGGACTCACCGGTCATGTGAGTCACAGCTCGAGCACATAGTCGATCACCGGGCACTCAGTGTCAACCTCGTTGAATCCCTGACCATTTGGGGGTACGTCCTCCGGTTCCCCCGGACGCCTCGGGACTCCCGGCCGGCCGGTCACGGGCGTCGTGACCCCGGCGCTCCCCGCGAGGCACGGCCACCGGTTCCGTACCGTTCAGGTATGGACTTCTGGTCGATCTATGAACACGGCTTCGCGCGGATCGCGGCGTGCACCGGCCATGCCGCCATCGCCGACCCGCCCGCCAACGCGGAGGCGGTGCTGCGGCAGGCGCGCCGGTGCGCACAGCAGGGGGTCGCCGTCGCGGTCTTCCCGGAACTCTGCCTCACCGGCTATTCGATCGAGGACCTCCTCCTGCAGGACACGGTGCTCGACGAGGTGGAGGAGGCGCTCCGGACCGTGGTGGCCGGGTCGGCGGAGCTGATGACGGTGCTCGTCGTCGGCGCCCCGCTGCGCCACCGCCACCGGATCTACAACTGCGCGGTGATCGTCCACCGCGGCCGGATCCTCGGCGTCACCCCCAAGTCGTATCTGCCGACCTACCGGGAGTTCTACGAGCGGCGGCAGATCGCCGCGGGCGACGACGAGCGCGGCGGCTCGATCCTCGTCGGCGGGGCGGCCGTGCCGTTCGGCGTCGATCTGCTCTTCGCGGCGCAGGACGTCCCCGGCCTGGTGCTGCACGCGGAGATCTGCGAGGACATGTGGGTCCCGGTACCGCCGAGCACCGAGGCGGCGCTGGCCGGTGCGACCGTCCTCGCCAACCTCTCCGGCAGCCCGATCACGGTCGGCCGGGCCGAGGACCGGCGGCTGCTGTGCCGCTCGGCGTCCTCGCGCTGCCTCGCCGCCTACGTCTACGCGGCGGCCGGTCTCGGCGAGTCGACCACCGACCTGTCCTGGGACGGTCAGACCATGATCTACGAGAACGGCGTGCTGCTGGCCGAGACCGACCGCTTCCCGGTCGGCGACCAGTACGCGGTGGCCGACGTGGATCTCGGTCTGCTCCGGCAGGAGCGCCTGCGGACGGGCACCTTCGACGACAACCGCCGCACCCACGCCGCACGTACCGACGGCTTCCGGCAGGTGCCGTTCCGGCTCGACCCGCCGACGACGGACCTCGGGCTGCTGCGCCGGGTCGAGCGGTTCCCGTTCGTGCCGGCCGACCCCGCCCGACTGGCCCAGGACTGCTACGAGGCGTACCACATCCAGGTCGCGGGCCTGCAGCAGCGGCTGGCGTCGATCGGCGGTCCGAAGGTCGTCATCGGGGTGTCCGGCGGCCTGGACTCCACCCACGCGCTGATCGTCGCCGCCCGGGCGATGGACCGCGCCGGCCGCCCGCGCAGCGACATCCTGGCCTTCACCCTGCCCGGCTTCGCCACCAGCGAGCACACCAAGGACAACGCCCACAAGCTGATGCGCGCGCTCGGCGTCACCGCGGCCGAGCTGGACATCACACCGACCGCGCGGCTCATGCTCAAGGAGCTCGGCCACCCGTTCTCGGCCGGCGAGCCGGAGTACGACATCACCTTCGAGAACGTGCAGGCCGGGCTGCGCACCGACTATCTGTTCCGGCTGGCCAACCAGCGCGGGGGCATCGTGCTCGGCACCGGGGACCTGTCCGAACTGGCGCTCGGCTGGTGCACCTACGGGGTCGGCGACCAGATGAGCCACTACAACGTCAACTCCGGTGTGCCCAAGACGCTCATCCAGCACCTGATCCGCTGGGTCATCGACAGCGGGCAGTTCGGCGAGCAGACCGGCGAGACGCTGGCCGCGATCCTCGACACGGAGATCAGCCCGGAGCTCGTGCCGGGCGAGGAGATGCAGTCCACGGAGTCCAAGATCGGCCCGTACGCGCTGCACGACTTCACCCTCTTCCATGTGCTGCGCTACGGCTTCCGGCCGTCCAAGATCGCCTTCCTGGCCTGGCACGCGTGGCACGACCGGGACGCGGGCGCGTGGCCGCCCAACTTCCCCGAGCCCAAGAGGACGGCCTACGACCTGTCGGAGATCCGGCACTGGCTGGAGGTCTTCTGCCGCCGCTTCTTCGGGTTCGCGCAGTTCAAGCGGTCGGCCATGCCGAACGGGCCGAAGGTGTCGGCCGGCGGCTCCCTCTCGCCGCGCGGCGACTGGCGGGCTCCGTCCGACGGTACGGCGCGGGCCTGGCTGAGGGACCTCGCCCGCTGGGAGACGACCGGCACCGAAGGCTAGTGCCCCAACAGGCAACGTTCGCCCCGTCGCGACGCCCGGCACGCTCCCCCAAGCTCTTCGAGCAGGGGGGACCCCCACTCGCCGCACCGGCCGAAAGCCCACGTACGTCCAGTACGAGGACTTCCGGCCGGCACGCCGAGAGCACGCTCCCCCACTCTCGGCTCCGCTCGAGCGGGGGACCCCCACGACGCCGCTCCTTGACGGGCAAACGTTGCCTGCCGGGGCACTAGGTCCTGTCGGGAGGCTGCCCCCGTGCTGTACGGGGGCTGTCACCACTGCGAACCCACCTGCCTGCCGGTGTGTCCGTCCCCCGGCCCGTGCCTAGCGTGAAGAGGCATGGCGTTCTTACTCAGCAGACTGCCCCTCGGCCGTGCCTCACTCGCCCGCTCCCCGTCCGGCCGGTCCGCGGCGGACGGCCCGTCACCCGACCGGCCCGCGGCGGGCCGCCCCTCGCCCGGCCGGTCCACAACCGACCGCCCGTCAACCGACCGCTCGTCAACCGACCGCTCGTCAACGGACCGCTCGTCAACGGACCGCTCGTCGGCGGGCCGCTCGTCGGCGGGCCGCTCGTCGGCGGGCCGGTTCTGGTGGAACCGTGCCTCGTCCGGCAGGCGCGCGGGCGTGGCGGCCCTGGTCGGCGTCCTCGTGCTGGCCGTCGCCCCGGCGGCCGCCGCGCGGCCGCCGGCCCCGGGCCCCGGGACGCGCTGCGGCCCGCACGACGCGCTCCGGCAGGCCCTGCGCACCCTCACCACCCGCGACGGCATCGCCGGAGCCGCCGTCCTCGTCACCGACCCCGCCCCGGGCGCACCCTGCCGCCGCTGGACCGACGCCGTGGGAACGGCGGACCTGCGCACCGGCCGTCCCATGAACGCCACCGACCGGCTCCGCGTCGGCAGTGTCACCAAGACGTTCACCGCGACCATGGTCCTGCAACTCGCCGCCGAGCACCGCCTCTCCCTCGGCGCCCCCGTCGACCGCTATCTGCCGGGCCTGATCCGGGGGCACGGCCACGACGGCCGCCGGATCACCGTGCGGCAGCTCCTGCAGCACACCAGCGGGCTGCCCGACCACCTCGACGCGCCCGAGTGGGAACACCCCGAGCGGCTGCGGTACCGCCACCTGGAGCCGCGCGACCTGGTCGCCCGCGCCCTCGAACTCCCGCGCCCGCGGGGCACCTGGCACTACGCCACCACCAACTACCTCGTCGCGGGCCTGCTCGTCCGCGCGGTCACCGGCCACGACCCCGAGACGGAGATCACCCGCCGGATCATCCGGCCCCTGGGACTGCGCGACACGTACTGGCCGGGTGACGAGACCCGCATCCGGGGACCGCACTCGCGCAGTTACTTCACCGCGGACGGCCGCCGCGCCGACGGGACCGCCTGGAACATGACCTTCGGCGGTGTCGGCGGCGCCCTGGTCTCCTCCCCCGCCGACCTGGCGCGCTTCTCCACCGCGCTGCTCGGCGGCCGTCTGCTGCCCCCGGACCGGCTGGCCGAGATGCGGCGCACCGTGGCCGCCGATCCGGACCGGCTCTGGCCGGGCGCCCGCTACGGGCTGGGCCTGATCGCCGCCCCGCTGCGCTGCGGCGGCATGTGGTGGGGCCACGCCGGGACCGTGCCCGGCGGCCACCGCGCGCTGACCGCCGTCGGTCCCGGCGGCCGCGGTGTCTCCCTCGCGCTCAACGAGGTGCCGGCCACGCTCCAGGCCGAACAGGACTTCCTCGACATCGTCCAGACCGCCCTCTGCGAGGGCGTGTCCTCGGAAGGGACCCCCGCATGACCCGCTTCGAGCCCCTCGCCCGGTACGGCACCTCACCGTGGACCCGCTCACGCCGGCCGGCCCGGGGCGCCGCCGGACCGGCCGCCCTGTGCCTGGCCGCCGCCCTGGCCCTCACCGCGCTGCCCGCCGCGGCCGCCCCGGCCCGCGCCGCCGCCGACCCCCTCGCCCGCTACCACCACCAGCGGCTCACCTGGCAGAGCTGCGCGCTCGGCCCGGACGACGACACCGGCAGGCAGCTCGAGCAGGCGGGCGCCCGGTGCGCCGACGTCACCGTGCCGCTCGACTACGCCGCCCCCGAAGGCCGTACGATCACCGTCGCGATCTCCCGGATCCGGGCCACCGACACCGCCCACCGCGTCGGACCGCTGCTCCTCAACGGCGGCGGCCCCGGCGGGCAGACGCTCGGCGACCCGCCGTGGGTACGCGGCGCGCTGAAGGACGTCGGCGCCCGCTACGACATCGTCGGCGTCGACCCCCGCTTCGTCGGCCGCAGCACGCCGCTGGACTGCCGCTGGCCCACGGGCACCTCCTTCCGCGGCGCGGGCGCCGACCGCGCCGGGTTCGACCGCACGGCGGCCTTCTCCGCGGACCTGGCCCGCCGCTGCCGCCGCCACGCGGGCGACGTGCTGCCGTACGCCACCACCCGGAACACGGCGCGCGACATGGACGTCGTCCGCGCCGCGCTCGGTGCGCCGCGGATCTCCTACCTCGGCTACTCGTACGGCAGTTACCTCGGGCAGGTGTACGCCACGATGTTCCCCGGCCGCACCGACCGTGTCGTTCTCGACGGCGTGATCGACCCGCACCGCTACGGTCCGCGGCTGCTGCGCGGCACGGAGGCGGCGAACCGGCACGCACTGGCGGACTGGGCGGCCTGGGCCGCCGCCCGCGACTCCGCGTACGGGCTGGGCCGCACCCGGGGCGCGGTGCTGGCCGCCGTGGAGCACGTGCGGGCCGCCGCCGCGCGCTCCCCGCTGCGGCTGGGCCGTCACCGGGTGGACGAGCACACGCTGCCGATCGTCGTCTTCAACGGTCTCTCGCAGGACAACGACACCGCCTACGCCGACTTCGCACGGGCCGTGCGGGACCTGCGGAGCGCCGCCGACGGCCATCGGGTGACCCCCTCGCCGTGGCTCGCGGAAGCGCTCGGCTTCGTCCTGACCGGGAGCGAGTCCGCCTACGGCAGCGTGCAGTCCGCCATCCTCTGCGGCGACGTGGCGGTGCCGCACGACCCGGAGGTCTACCGGCACGACGTGCGGCGCGCCGGCCGCCGCGACCCGTTGTTCGGTCCCGTGGCGGCCGGCATCGGCCCGTGCGCCTTCTGGGAACCGCCGCGCGAGCGCCCGACCACGATCAGGAAGGACCTCCCCGCCCTGCTCGTCAACGCCACCGGCGATCCGCGCACCACCTACGAGGGCGCCCTGGCGGTGCGCCGCGGGTGGCCCGCATCGCGCCTGGTCACCCTCCGCCGCGCGGACCAGCACGCGGTCTTCGGGGTCTTCGGCAGCGCGTGCGCCGACACGACGGTCAACGCCTACTTCGCCACGGGCCGTCTTCCGGCCGCGGACGTCGTGTGCGTCCGGCCCTCCGGCTGAACCGGCGTCACCGGCCCCGGGCCCGGAGCCTCGAACGGTCCCCCACCGCTGGCCCCCGGCACTCCCCGCACGGAAGCTGGCCCCATGGACGCCCCGCCCCGTGACGGTCTGCCGCCCTTCGAGGACCGGACCGACTTCGACAACGCCGATCGCGGGTTCGTCGCCCCCCTCGCGCCCCGGGTGGTGACGACCGAGGACGGGCGCGTGGTGTGGGACGGGGACGCGTACGGGTTCCTGGACGCGGACCGTCCCGCCACCGCGCACCCCAGTCTGTGGCGGCAGTCGCAGCTGTGCGCGCGGCAGGGGCTGTACGAGGTGACCGAGGGCCTCTACCAGGTGCGCGGGCTCGACCTGGCCAACATGACGCTCGTCGAGGGCCACAGCGGCGTCGTCGTCGTCGACCCGCTCGTCTCCGCCGAGTGCGCGGCGGCCGCCCTCGCCGTCTACCGCAGGGAACGCGGCCCGCGGCCCGTCACCGGGCTGGTGTACACCCACTCCCATGTCGACCACTTCGGCGGCGCGCGCGGAGTGCTGCCGCGCGGCAGGGAGACGGGCGTGCCGATCCTCGCCCCCGTCGGCTTCCTGGAGGCGGCGGTCAGCGAGAACGTGTTCGCCGGGCCCGCGGTGGCCCGCCGCTCCGGGTTCGTGCACGGGGTGCGGCTGCCGAAGGCGCCCGACGGGCACATCGGCACGGGTCTCGGCACGATGCGGTCCGGCGGCACCGTCACCCTGCTGCCGCCGACCGTCGACATCACGCACACCGGGCAGACGGAGACCGTCGACGGTGTCCGGATGGTGTTCCAGCTGACGCCGGGCACCGAGGCGCCGGCCGAGATGAACTTCCTCTTCCCCGGGCAGCGCGCACTGTGCCTCGCCGAGAACGTCACGCACACCCAGCACAACATCCTGACCCTGCGCGGCGCCCTCGTCCGCGACGCCCGGGTCTGGTCCCGCTACCTCGACGAGGCCATCGACTTCTTCGGGGACGCCTACGACGTGGCCTTCGCCTCCCACCACTGGCCGACCTGGGGGCACGAGAACGTGGTGCGCCTGCTGGCGGAGCAGCGGGACCTGTACGCGTACCTGCACGACCAGACCCTGCGGCTGCTGAACAGCGGCCTGACCGGCCCGGAGATCGCCGAGGAGCTGCGGCTGCCGCCCGTCCTGGAGAACGCCTGGCACGCACGGGGCTACTACGGGTCCGTGAACCACAACGTCAAGGCCGTCTACCAGCGCTACATGGGCTGGTACGACGGCAACCCCGCCCACCTGTGGGAGCATCCGCCGGCCGAGCTCGCCAAACGGTACGTGGAGGTGGCGGGCGGGCCGGGGGCGATGCTCGCGGCGGCCCGACGGTACGCCGACGCCGGGGACCTGCGCTTCGCCGCCACCCTCCTCAACCACCTCGTCTTCGCCGACCCCGCCGACCAGGAGGCGAAGGAGGCGCTGGCCGGGGTGTACCGACGGCTGGGGCACGGGGCCGAGAGCGGATCCTGGCGGAACATCTATCTGACCGGAGCGCTGGAGCTGCGCACGGGCACGGGCGGGGCCGCCGTCGCCGCGGACACCGCCGAGATGACGTCGGCGCTCACCGTGAGCATGCTCCTCGACTCCATCGCGGTCCGCATCGACGGTCCGCGCGCGGCGAACGAGCCGCGGCTGATCATCGACCTGGTCGTGGTCGACGAAGAGCGGCGGCACCGGCTCAACCTGGAGCACGGCGCGCTCACCCATCGCAGCCTGCCGCTGCACCACATGCCCAAGCCGCACGCGGGCCTGACGCTCACCCTGACCCGCCCCGAGCTCCTGGGCCTGCTCTCGGGCAAGGGCCTCGCGGGCATCGAGACGGAGGGGGACCGGAGCCTGCTGAAACGGCTGTTCTCGTACGTGACGCAGCCGGAACGGGAGTTCGCGATCGTCACACCGTAGGAGCGCCGTGCGGGGCCGGTCGCGGGCGTGGTGCGCGGCGGAGGCGCGGATGGTGCGGGCGGCGCGGGCGGTGCGAGCGGTGCCGGCGGTGGCCGGTCCCTACAGCGGCGGTTGCGCCGGGGCCGGGCCCAGGGTCGTCGTGCCCGGGGCGGTGCGATGGCCGAGCCCCGTGCGGTACGCGTCCAGGGCCGCCTCCACCCGGCCGGTGCGGCGCAGCAGATCGCCGAGCAGCCGGCACAGGTCGGCCAGGTCGCCCGCCGCACCCGCCCGCTCCAGCAGACTCAGCGCGCGGACGTAGTGCTCCTCGGCGCTCTCCGTGTCGCGCGCGTCCTCCGCGATGATGCCGAGCAGGCGGTGCGCGGCGGCGGAGTGCACGGCGCCGCGCTCGGGCCCGATGTCGCCGAGCACCTCGTGCAGCAGGTCCGCCGCCTCGTCCGACTTGCCGCGCCGGTGCAGCACGTCCGCCAGCTCCACCGCCGCCTGGCTGCGGTAGAGGGCCGCCCGGGTCGCGGAGAGCATCGTCAGGGCCTCGCGCAACTCGTCCTCGGCCCGCGCCAGTTCGCCGTTCTGGGCGTACAGGTAGCCGCGCATCCAGTGGCAGTTGGCCAGCTCGGTGCGGATCTGGAGCTGCCGGTAGAGCTCGGCCGCCTTGGCGAGGGAGGTGTCCGCCTCCGCGATCCGGCCCTCCGCGATCAGCGTGCGCGCCACCGACCGGTGCATGCGCGCGACCAGCGCCGGATCCTTGACCTGGGGCGCGAGCGCCAGGGCGAACTCGGCCGCCTGGGCCGCTCGGGCGTGCGTGCCCATGTCCATGTACGGGCCTATGGCGCTCGCGTAGAGCAGCAGCAGGGCGTCCGGGTCGTGCATTCCTGAGCGGTTGAGCTCGTCGAGGGTGGACTCCAGCAGGTAGCAGGCGTAGCGGAGTTCACCGGCGAGGTAGTGGGAGACGGCGCGGCCGCGCAGCGCCGGGACGCGGCGGGGCAGGGGTGCGTCGCCCAGCCGCTCCTCCGCCCGCTCGAAGTACTGCCGTCCGGTCGCCAGGTCGCCCAGCTCCAGCGCACACTCGCCCAGCCCGAGCAGCGCGGCGGCCTGCTCGGCGACGAACCCGTGCGTCTCGGCCTCGCCCAGCAGTTCGCGGTACTGCTCGGCGGCGATCTCGGCCTCCCCGGTGGCGAGGGTGCGCTGCGCGTCGGTGAGCCTGAGCCGCAGACCGGTGGCGAGGTGGGCCGGGCGGCCGGTGGCCAGTTCGTCGAAGGCGACGCCGAGCCGGTCGGCGAGATGCCTCAGCGCCTCGTCGGAGGGCCGGACCCGGCCGGACTCCAGGGTGGAGATGTATGCGGGCGTGTAGGCGGGCTGGGCCAACTGCTTCTGGGTCAGGCCCCGTTCACGCCGCAGCCGCTGCACCCTGCGCCCGATGGTCTCCGGCTCGTCCCGATCCGCCATGCAGTTCATCATGCCAGTAAGCGCACTTGAGGGAGGCGCCTTACTGACATCACGTCAATGTCTTTCCACCGGTGCCGATCCGGTGGTTCGCCAGGCCCTCTTCCCGTCGGGCCGCTCCGGCGCCTAGGTTGGGAAGCACGTTAAGCGTGCTTAATCCGTCGCTGTCATTGCGAGGTCGGTTGCTGTGCTCGGACACTCTTCCGCGCGCCACGGACGCATCCCCGCGCGGTACCTCAGAGGACTCGGCGCGGCCGTCGTGGCCGTGGCCGCGCTGATCACAGCGGCCAACGCGGGTCCGGCGCGGGCCGCCGGGCCGGGGCCGGTCCGGCACGCCCAGCCCGCCCAGAGCGCCGAGCGGGTCCAGCCCGCCCAGCGGGAGGGCGCGCGATAGCGGCGTGTCCGGCGGACGAGTTTCCAGGACAGGTCCGGCGGCAGACCCCGCCCGGAACACCGACGCGATCAGGTTCCACGACCGGCTGGGGCCCGGGCGAAGTGCCCTACCCGGGCACGTGCTGGTCCTGCCGCAGTTCCTCCAGATGCCGCCGGACGTGCATGAGCGCGCCCTCGCGGCGGCCCGGCACCCGTTCGCGCAGGCCGGCCAGGGCGGGCCCCAGGGCGCGGGCCCGCGCCGCGTCGCGCATGCGGCCCCACTGGTGGTGGGCGCGGTCGACGGCCGCCTCGACCGCCGGATCCCCGGGGTCCTGGCCCGCCGAGAGCCGGGCGGCGGCGACCGCCATCCAGGTCTCGCAGCTGTGGCCGGCGTCCCCGGCGAGCATCGCCAGATCGGCGCGGACCTCCATCCAGTGCAGCGCCTCCTCGGAGCCGGCGCCGTGCTCCCGCGCCGCCGCCCGCTCCCACCGCGCGGCGAGCGCGGCCGCCTCCGTGTGCCGCCCGTCCTGGACGGCGGCCGTGAGCGCGGCGTGCGGGTCGGGTGGTGCGGGGGCGGCGGCCGAGGACGGCACGGGGGTGGCGAGGGCGGCGGGCCCGGACGGCTGCGGGGCCGCGGGGCCGCCGTGCGGGGAGGGCACGGCCCACGCCGGGGCGAGGATGACGTCCCCCTGGGGGCCGGCCTCCGCGTACACCCTGGTCAGCGTCTGGTGATGGAGCGTCGCCGGGTCCGGGCGGTGGCCGCTGCGCAGGATCGTCGCCAGGGCCTTCATGTAGGCCGGGGCCGCCAGCGCGCGGCGCGGTGGCGGCGGCGCGAGCCGGCCGTAGAGCGCGACCGACGGGCCGCAGTCCAGGAGGGGGGCGCCCACCGCTCGGTCGGAGCCGGGAGCTCGGGGGATGGTGTGCAGGTGCCGCCAGGTCTCCGGGTCGGCGTGCAGATCCGCGAACACCGTGGTCGTACCGGGCGGGCGCAGCCGCAGTTCCTCGCGGACCCAGGACCAGGGGAAGCCGGTGTAGCGGACCGTGGCGGGCGTGGTGCGGGCCAGCGCCAGGTGCGGCAGGTGCTGGCGGCGGTCGAGCTGCAGCTGCCCGGTGACGTACACCGTCAGCGGGCCGGGGGCGGCCGCCGCGGCGCGCAGCCGGGTGAGGACGGCCTGCGGCTCCAGCGGGTCGGCGAGTTCGACCACGTTCGCGGTGTCCGTCCCGGACAGCACCGGCGGGGCGACGGCCGCGAGCACCGGCAGCACGGAGGCCGCGTCCACCAGGCACCCCTTGCCCGCCGGAGAGGCCGCGAGGAGCAGCACGGTTCCGGGCATCGTTCCCTCCCCGATCGATCACGTACGTCAGCACCGTAACCGCTGCGCCTGCAAAGGGGCGACGGAGGAAGCGCAAACAGCCGCCGACGGCACGGGGGTTGTGCGCCTCAGCGGGTGGTGGCCGCGGGCCTGCGGCGCACCGCGAAGATCGTCGTGTCGTCCCCCAGGTGACCGCCGCAGTGGCGCAGGGTGCCGTCGCGGACGAGGCGCACCAGCCGGCCGGGCTCGGCGGCGCGCGGGTCCTCGGCGACCGCGCGGGCCACCTCCTGCCGCAGGGGGTAGAACTCCCCCTCCGCGTTGCGCGCCTCGCAGACCCCGTCCGTGACCAGCAGCAGCGTCTCGCCCGGCGCCAGCGGCACGCGCAGCGTGGGCGGCTGCCCGTCGGCCAGTTCGGCGAGGCCCAGCGGGAGGCCACCGCCGGGCGGCAGGGACCGTACTCCGTCGGCGGCGACCACCAGCGGCGGTTCGTGGCCGAAGTTGACGACCTCGATGTGCGTGGGGTCGGTGGGCGGGAAGCCGGCCAGCACGGCGGTGGCGAAACGGTCGTGCTCGTCGCGGCCGGCGTCCGCGCCGTAGTGGACGTGCCGCACCATCCTGGTCTCCAGCCGGTCGCCGATCGTCCGCAGGGCGGGCTCGTGGTAGGCCGCCTCGCGGAACGCGCCGAGCAGCGCCGCCGCGGCCTCGACCGCGCCGAGCCCCTTGCCCTGGACGTCGCCGAGCAGGATGCGGGTGCCGTGCGGCCCGGGCTGGATGTCGTAGAAGTCGCCGCCGACCCGGGCGACGCTGTCGGCGGCGAGGTAGACCGCGGCATGGTCGAGGCCGCCCCAGCCGGGCGGCAGCGGGCGCAGCACGGCGCGCCGGATGGTCTCGGCGATGTCCTGCATGTGCAGCATGCGCTGCTCCCCGCGCACCCGGACCGCGCAGGCCAGCACGGCCAGCACGCTGCCCACGACGACGAGGATGAAGTCCGGCAGCCCGATCTGGAACTGGTGCGGCCAGGCGTGGTCCTCGAGTTCGTAGGTGAGGACGGCCAGGAGGGCGATGACGATCGTGCCCCACAGCCCGCAGATCGCGGCGGCGATGCCGGGGACCAGCACGACCCAGGAGATGATCCGGAACCTGCCGGTGGTGTACCAGTCGACGGTGGCGATGGCGACGAGCAGCGCGAGCGGCGGCACCCAGGCGACGCTGTGCCCGCGCACCCGCAGCAGCTGCTGCCGCCGGCGCAGGGTGTCGGCGCGGGCGAGCCGGTCGCCGACCGAGGCGCGCGACGAGGTGTCCGGGGGCCGGCCGGGCCTGTCTCTCCCGGGGCCGGGGGGTGCGTACGCGGCGTCGGCCACCCCGTCCGGCGCCAGGTCGTCGGGGACGGATCCGGGGGGCAGCGGCCTGCCGCCCGGGCGCCCGAAGCCGCGCCGCCGACGTGCCGGTCCGCCCGGGCCGCCCGGGTTCTCCTCCGGCCCGGGGTGGAGCGGTCGCCTGGTGGGCACCTTGGCTGCCGTCCGTCCGTCAGTACGCGACCGACATGCGGGCGCGCGCATGGGCGCCCCGCTCCAACTCGTCGACGAACGCGACGGCGTAGTCCTCGGCGCTGATGCGGCTGGCGCCGTCCGCGTCGGTCAGCAGCCGGTCGCCGTCCACCCGGAACCTGCCCCTGCGCTCGCCGGGACCGATCTCGGCCGCCGGGGAGACATACGTCCAGTCCAGGTCGTCGACGCCGCGGTAGTACTCCAGGACCGCCCGGTGGGCGAGCGCCTCCGCCCGGTACGCCTCGGGGAAGCCCGGTTGCTCGCACAGCTCCTCGCCCGGTGCGACCTCCAGGCTGCCCGCGCCGCCGACCACCACGAGCCGCCGCACCCCGGCGTCGCGCGTGCCCCGCACGAGGGAGCGGTTGAGGGTGCGGAACGGCTCGTCGGGGTCGGAGCCGTTCCGCGGTGGTGCGCACGCGCTGGCCACCGCGTCCGCCCCCGCCGCCAGGGCGGCGACCTTCGCCGGGTCCGAGGCGTCCGCCGCGGCGGCGGTCACGCCGGGCACCGGTGAGCGACCGGACCGGCTCACGGCCGTGACCCGGTGTCCGCGCTGTGCCGCCTCCGCGGCGATCCGGCTGCCCAGCATTCCCGTCGCCCCGAACAGCACGATCCTCATGAGCCCCAGCGAAACACGGCCCCGGGGGCCGCGCATCCCGACTTGCCGACCGCCCCGGCCAGGTGTGCGCTGGTGAACGGGGGCGAGGAGAGAGAGGAGTGCTCCCATGGTTCATGCGGCACCCCCGGCACGGACCACCGCGCACATGCCCGTCACCACCGCCGGCACGCCCGTCACGGCCTACCGGCCGCCGGACGTCTTCGACCGGCGCGCGCACATGGTGGCGAGGGTGGCGGGGTCCGTCCTGCTCGGGCTCGTCTACGGCTACTGGGCCGCGGCCAACCGGCGTTCCGGCGGCCCCATCACCGGCTGGAACGTGTTGTTCGGCCTCGTGTGCGCGGTGGTGTTCGCGGCGCTGTGCATCGGGATGCTGCGGGTGGCGCCGAGGCTGGCACGCGGGGCCCACGCGCTGCTGTGGGCGGTGTTCACGGGCATCGCGCTCGGCTTCCTGTACAGCCAGACAGGACAGAGCGTGCTGCGCTCCTGCGGTCTCGCGCTCGCGGTCGCCGCGGCCGTGTTCCTGTTCGACTACTACCGCTACTACACACCGCGGTCCGCGCGACGCCGGGCGGACACACCTCGGTCCACGCGACGACGGGCGGACACACCGCGGTCCACGGGACGACACGCGGGCTGACCTCCGGTCACCCGCCCCTGCGGCGCACGAGGCCCCGGCGCGACGGCCCACGACGACGCCCGGGGCCTCGTGCGTCTCCCTCACTCACCCGCCGCCCGGGCGGCGGTCCCGGGAGCCGGCCGAGGAACTCTCCCACCACCAGGTAACACCCGTTCGGGGGAACGCTCCACCGGAGCGTGCGCCCGGGCGGCGGCAGGGGCCGCGGCCGCCGTCCGCACCGCAGGGCTCGTCATATCCACCCATTTGCAGGCCATAGGGTCGCCCATGGCGTCCGGGCGCGTTTCCCTGGTGGCGTGTCTCGACGTGTCAGGGGCGTCCTCGCCGCCGTGCTGGTCGGCCTCGCGTGTCTGCTCGCACCGCTCGGCGCGCTCGCCGCGTGGGCCAAGTACGGCATCGAGGACGGCGCCCGCTACGCCGCCACCACCGCCCCGCTCGCCTCCGACGACCAGGTCCGGGACGCCGTCGCCGGCGCCATCACCGACGGCATCATGCGCGAGGTGCACGTCGGCCCGCCCCTGCGCGGCTCCGTGCACGCCTTCGTCCACGAGGCGGTGCGCTCGTTCACCGGCACCCCGGCGTTCCGCACCGCCTGGGCCACCGCGAACCTCAGCGCCCACGACGCCGTCATGCGCGCCCTGCACGGCGACGGCGACCGCCCGGTCACCGTCGACCTCGCCCCCGCCGCCGAACGCATGAAACGGCAACTCGCCCACGAGCACGTGCCGTTCGCCGGCCGCATCCCGGTCGCACACACGGAGATCACCCTGCTGCAGTCGGAGGACCTGGAAAAGCTCCGGAAGGGGTTCCACGTGCTCGAAGTCGCCGGTTTCTGGCTTCCCGTCACCGCGGTCTGCCTCGCCCTGGCCGGTATCGCGCTGTCCGTGTGCCGCCGCCGGGCCGTGCTGGCGACCGGGCTCGGCACGGCGCTGGGGGCGGCACTGCTGGGCGTCGCGATCGCGGTGGGCCGCCGGATGACGCTCGACGGGCTTCCCGAGGACGTCTCGCACCCGGCCGCGGCCGCGATCTACGACACGCTCACCGAGACGCTCCGCACCGCGTCCTGGCTGCTGCTGGCGCTCGGCCTCGCGGTCGCCCTGGCCGCCTGGCTCACGGGTGTGCACGCGCGACGGCGGCGAGCGTCCGCAGGGCCCGCTCCAGTTCCGGGAGAGGGGCCGACGCGAGCCCGAGCCTGACGCAGTCCGGGGCGGCGCCGTCCGCACCGCGGTCGCCGGCCGCGAAGGCCGGTCCCGGCGTCACCGCGATGCCCCGCCGCGCCGCGGCCGCCGCGAACACGTCCGCGCGCCAGGGCCGCGGCAGCCGCCACCACGCGTAGTAGACCCGCGGATCGGCGCGCACGGCGAAGCCGTCCAGGTGCCGCGCCACCAACCGCTGCCGCGCCGCCGCGTCCGCCCGTTTCGCCTCCACCAGGCGCGCCACGGTCCCGTCCCCGATCCACCGCACGGCCGCCTCCAGGGCGAAGCTGCCCGCCGTCCATCCGCCCGACCGCAGCGCCGCGGCCGTCTGCCCGCCGCGCCCCTCGGGCACCACCAGGAACCCGACGGTGAGGCCGGGCGCGACCCGTTTGGACAGCCCGTCGACGACGTAGGTGCGTTCGGGCGCGCACACCGCCAGGGGCTCCCCGCTCTCCGGCCCGCACAGGAACGACCAGATGCGGTCCTCGACGACGGGCAGCCGCAGGTCCCGTACCGTGTCGGCCAGTTGCCGCCTGCGTTCCGGGCCCGTCGGCGCCGACGTCGGATTGTGCAGCGTCGGCTGGACGTACACCGCCGACAGCGGCGCCGAGCGGTGCGCCGCGGCGAGCGCGTCCGGGCGCAGTCCCTGCTCGTCCATGGCGAGCGGGACCAGCACGATGCCCAGGCGGGCCGCGATCTCCTTGACCAGCGGATAGGTCAGCTGTTCGACGCCGACGCGGCCCCCGGGCCGCACCAGGGCGGCGAGGGCGCCCGCGATGGCCTGCCGTGCGTTGCCCGCGAACAGCAGCCGGTCCGGTGCGGGCCGCCAGCCGCCGGCGGCGAGGAGCCCGGCGGCCGCCTCGCGCGCGGCCGACGTTCCCGCGGCGGCGGCCGGCCGGGTCGCCTCGGTCAGCACGTCGGGCCGCAGCAGCGGCGCAAGACCGGCCGCCAGCAGCTCCGACTGGCCCGGCACGGACGGGTAGTTGAGCTCCATGTTGATCTGCGCCGTCGTCGCCGGTTCGGCGAGCGCCTGCCCCGAGGGCACCGGCGAGGCCCGTACGAAGGTGCCGCGCCCGACCTCGCCCACCACCAGCCCGCGCCGCACGAGTTCGGCGTACACCCGCCCCGCCGTCGAGGCCGCGATGCCGTGCCGCCGTGCGAACAGCCGCTGCGGCGGCAGCCGTTCACCGGGCCCCGGCCGCCCGGCGGCGATCTCCGCGGCGATCCGGTCGGCGATGTGCCGGTAGTCCCCCATCAGCCCTCCGTCGTCCCGTCCTCGGGTTCCCCCCGGATGCCGTCGAATGCCCCGGATTGCACCGAGAGCAAAGATCTTATTGCACCGAGCAGAGGGCCCGCCTAGGGTCATGCCCATGGCACCCTTCCTCGCATACGAGGACAAAGGCACCGGTACCGGCCGGCTGCCCCTCGTCCTGGTCCACGGCCACCCCTTCGACCGCACGATGTGGGCCCCGCAGCTCACCGGGTTCGCGCGCACGCGCCGCGTGATCGCCCCCGACCTGCGCGGCTACGGCGCCTCCCCCGTCGTCCCCGGGGTCACCCCGCTGTCGGAGTTCGCCGACGACATCGCGGCGCTCCTCGACGACCTCGGGGTGGACCGCTTCGTCCTCGCGGGGCTCTCCATGGGCGGCCAGATCGCCATGGAGTGCTGGGCCCGGTTCCCGCACCGGATCGCCGGTCTGGTCCTCGCGGACACCTTCCCCCAGCCGGAGACCGAGGAGGGCAGGCAGGCCCGGTACGCCATGGCGGAGCGACTGCTGCGCGAGGGCATGCACGGCTACGCCGACGAGGTGCTGTACCGGATGGTCGCCCCCTACGCCGACGCCGACGTGGCGGCACACGTCCACCGGATGATGACGGCGACACCCCCGCAGGGCGCGGCGGCCGCCCTGCGCGGCCGGGCGCAGCGGCCCGACTACCGCGACCTGCTCACCCGCGTGACGGTCCCGGCCCTGGTGGTGGTCGGCGAGGACGACACGTACACGCCGGTGGCGGACGCGGAGGCCCTGCACGCGGCGCTGCCCGACGCGACGCTGCACGTCGTCGCGGGCGCGGCCCACCTGCCGAACCTGGAGCGGCCGGAGGAGTTCGACAAGGCGCTGGCGGAATTCCTGGAGCGCCTGGACGCCTGACGCACGCACCCGCGGTCACCCGTTCGGCTCAGGCCACCGGGCGCGTCACCCGTCCGCGGGGTGAACCTTCGGGTGAACGTCCCGTCCCGAGGAGGCGACCCCCATGGTCCAGCACACCGCACCCACCCCCCACCCGAAGCACGCCGCGTGGACGACCGGCGGCACGGCGTTCGCCGGGGTCCTGATGATGGTCGGCGGCATCATCGGCGTGCTGAACGGCATCGCGGGCATCGCCACGAACAACGTCTACGTCCGCGTCGGCAGCTACCTGTACGAGTTCAACCTCACCACCTGGGGCTGGATCCACCTGGTCGTGGGCGCCCTGGTGGCCCTCACGGGCTGGGGCGTGCTCCAGGGCATGGAGTGGGCCCGCTGGGCAGGCGTGGGCCTGGCGGCCCTGTACATGATCCTCTACTTCATGTTCCTGCCGTACGCCCCGGTCTGGTCGGTCATCGCCATCGCGATCGGCGCCTTCGTGATCTGGGCCCTGGTGACGCCGGAACGCACCACGGCGGCACGGTAGCCCCCTGCCGGCCCCGGCGGCGGCCCTCGGCCCGACAGCCGGGGGCCGCCGCTGCGGCAACCGTTCCTTCCCGTCCGCCCGTCCTTGGGGGAGGATCGGGCACCCGGTCCACGGAGGGGAAGGCGGCCGGCGCGTGGACACCGCGACCACGGAACGGACCGACCCGGCCGACACCCGGAGCCGCTCCCGGGCACGGACCGCGGGGGGCTGGTTCGCCTGCCTGCTGCTCGCCGGGGTGAGCGCCGTCGTCGGCTGCCGTGCCGCCGACACCGACGCGCGCACGCCCGTCCCGCAACTGCTCGCGTTCCTGCCCTGGCTGCTCGCGCCCACCGCTCTCGCCCTGCTCCTCGCCCTGCTCGCCCGCTGGCGCGCCGGCATGGTCTGGGGTCTCCTCGCCCTCGCCGCCCTCGCCTGGTTCGCCGAGCCGTACGGCAGGACCGACGATCCCACCGGCACCGCCCTCGCCGAGTTCCGGGTGATGACCTCCAACGTGGAGGTCGGCCGCGGCACGGACGCCCTCGTGCGCGCCGTCCGCCGCGAGCGGCCCGACGTCGTGTTCGTCGAGGAGTGCGAGCACCACTGCTCCGCCGCCCTGCGGCGTGCCTTCGGCGGCACGGACGGCGGCTACCCGTACCGGCGGGCCGTGGACGGCGGCGGCTCCGACGGCTCGCTCGTCCTCAGCCGGTTCCCGCTCCGGGCAGCGCCCGGGGTACCCGGCACCATGGGCATGCCCGGGGCCGTCGCCGACGTCCACGGCCACGCCGTACGGCTCCAGCTCGCCCATCCCACGCCCCCGCTCCCCGGCCGGGTGTCCCTGTGGCGACGCGAGCTGGGGGCGCTGCGCGCCTGGGCGGCGGCCGGGAGCGACACCTCCACGGTCCTCGCCGGCGACTTCAACGCCTCCCAGGACCACGCCGCCTTCCGCCGCATCCTCGACACCGGCCTGCGCGACGCCGCCCGCCTCGCCGACGCCGCCCGTACGCCCTCGTGGCCCGCCAGGACGGCGCCGGCGTTCGGGGCCCAGATCGACCACGTCCTCGTCTCCCGGGACTTCTCCGCGAACTCGGCCCGCTTCCTGGACATCGCCGGCACCGATCACCGCGCCCTGGTCGTCGACATCACCCTCCACCGGCGCGACTGAGCCCCCGACGGGGCACGGCGACGGGGCACGGCGACGGGGCACGGTGACGGGGGCGCCGTCCTGACGGACGACGCCCCCGCTGTCGTGGCACCTGATACCGCTGGACCCCGCCAGATCCCGCTAGACCCCGATGTCGCGGCCGTCGGCACGCCACACGGCGACCACGGCGGGGCGGACGATCTTCCCGGGGCCGTCGGGCCAGGTGCTGGCCGGCGTCTCCACCGTGGCGCCGTCGACCTCACCCGGGTGCTGCACGGCCACCAGCACCCGGCGGTCCTGGACGAGGGGGCCGCAGGTCTCGGCGCCGGTGGGCACGGTCAGGAACTGCTTGAGTTCACCGCGCCGTTCGCCGCGTGTGGCGACGCCGAAGAGGCCGTCGTGCGAACCGAGCTGGTTGCCGTCCGTGGAGATCCACAGGTTGCCGTGCGGGTCGAAGGCCACGTTGTCCGGGCAGGAGATGGGGCTGACCCGGTCCTTGGGGAACCCCGCGAAGTAGGTGGCGGGGTCGGCGGGGTCACCGGCGACGAGGAACAGCGACCAGGCGAACACGGTGGACTCCGGCCGGTTGCGCCCCTCGGTGAGTTCCAGGATGTGGCCGTGCTTGTTGGCGTTGCGCGGGTTGGCCTCGTCGGCGGGCGCCTGTCCGCTCAGACCGCGCTTGGTGTTGTTGGTGAGGGCGACGTACACCTTGCCGGTGTGCGGGGAGGGCTGGATGTCCTCGGGCCGGTCCATCTTGGTCGCCCCTGCCTTGTCGGCGGCGAGCCGCGTGAACACGAAGACCTCTTCCGCGCTCATGCCCTCGACGTGCGACACCGCCCCGTGCGCGGTGGCGGTGGCCAGCGGGATCCAGGTGCCGGAACCGTCGAACTCCCCGTCGCCCGGGAGCTTTCCGCTCCCGTCGATGTCGGAGGCGGGCGAGTCGCCGGTGAGCCGGGCCACGTAGAGAGTCCCCTCGTCGAGCAGCGAGAGGTTGTGCTCGCGCACGGCGCGGGAGCCTCCGTGCCGCATCCGCTTGCTGCCGACGAACTTGTAGAAGTAGTCGAACCGCTCGTCGTCGCCGGAGTAGACGACCGGCCGCCCGTCATCGGTGAGCCTGACGGTCGCGGCCTCGTGCTTGAACCGGCCGAGGGCGGTGTGCTTGCGGGGCGTGGAGTGCGGGTCGTACGGGTCGAACTCCACGACGTACCCGAAGCGGTGCGCCTCGTTGGGCTCCTGGGCCAGGTCGAAGCGGCGGTCGAACCGCTCCCACTTGCGCTCGGTGGCGGACGTGCCGATGCCGTACCGCTTGTCGGTGGCTCGGCTGCCGTTCGCGAAGTACTGGTTGAAGTTCTCCTCGCCGTGCAGGGTGGTGCCCCACGGGGTGGTGCCGCCGGAGCAGTTGTTGAGGGTACCGAGGACCTTGCGGCCGGTCGGGTCGGCGGAGGTCTTCAGGAGGTCGGACCCGGCGGCGGGCCCGGTGAGGCGGAACTCGCTGGTGGCGGTGATGCGGCGGTTGAGGGGGTGGCGCGGCACGGCCGTGAGGCGGCCGGTGCACTCGTCCTCCTCGACGACCACGGCGGCCAGGCCGTGGGCGGCCCACGCCACCTCGACCTGCTGCCGGGTGGGGTTCTCGGGGTCGTAGCCCCGGAACATGATCACTTCGTCGGTGTACTCGTGATTGGCCACGAGGAGCTGCCGACGCCGCTCGCCCGGGAGCGGGAGCAGGGCGAGGAAGTCGTTGTTGTACCCGAACTGGCCGGCCTGGGCGGCGGCGGTCTGGTTCTCCGGGTCGAAGGCGGGGGCGCCGCGCAGGATCGGGTCGCCCCAGCGGATGACGACGTTCTGGCGGTAGCCGTCGGGGACGGTGACGGCGTCGGCGGTGTTGGGGGCGACGGGGTCGAAGCGGAGGCCGCGGGCGGCGCCGGTGCGGGAGGAGGTGGCGGCCTGCGCCCGCCCGCCGGCGGCCGCGGTGGCGGCCCGTGCCTGCGGGGCCTTGGCGACGGCGGCGGCACCGGTGGCGGCGGCGACGGTGACGACGGCCGCGGCGCGGAGGGCGGAACGGCGGCTGAGGGCTCCGGCGATGACGTCACCGACGTAGTCGTTGGAGCTGGTGTTGGGCACCTCGTGGAAACAGGCGTCGCCGCACCGGAAGCGACAGGTCAGGGCGGACCGCCCGCCGGGGTGCGCGGCGGACGGCGTTCCGATCAATGGCAGTTGCTTGCGCACTTTGCTCTCCCCATACGATCCCTTGGCGTGGACGTGACGCTAGGCGCATGGGCGAGCGGACGCTGGGCGAATGAGTGAACTGTAGGTGAACCAGGGGAATCCGTAAGGACGTTGAGGTACCCCACCGGCGTGGCGTGAGCTGCGGAAGTGGACCGTTCGGTCACGGTGTGGGCGACGGAGGCTGCGCGGTCTTGACATCGGGCGTGTCCGATGATTGAACCCTCCCCAAGATCGGCACCTGTGGCCGCTAACCTTACGTGTCCGTCCTGGCCAGGGATTGACGGGCATCACCTCATGCGAAGGGTTGCGCACATGGGCATTCTCACTCTCCTGCGGAACGCGTTCGGCCGCTCACGCAAGGGTCGCACCGCCGAGGGGGAGCCCTCGCGCGAGACGGCCACGGACACGACGTCCACGGAGGCGACGGTTCCGGCTCCGGCGACGGAGCCCGCCGAGTCGGCCTCGTCGGCCGAGATCCCGGCACAGTCGTCCGGCCGGACGGACGAGCACGACCTGGTGGCGGCGGCGTTCGACAACGTGACCGTACCCAGGCAGGCGACCCCCGGGACGGCGGAGCCCGCACCCGAGCCGGAGGCCGAGCCGGAGGCCGAGCCGGCTGCGGAGGCGGAGCCGGTCGCCGAGACCACGGCGGAGGCAGAGCCGGAGCCGGTCGCCGAGGCAGAGGCGGAGCCGGCTGCCGAGGCAACCCCGGAGCCGGCCACCGAGACGACCGTGGAGGCCGTCCCCGAACCCGAGCCGGAGGCCGAAGCCGCACCGGAAGCGGAACCGGAGCCGGAGCCGGCCCCCGAGGCCGAAGCGGAGACCGCACCCGAGCCGGAGCCCGCCGCCGACGCGACCCCGGAGGCAACCCCGGAGCCGGAGGCCGCGCCCGAGCCGGCCGCCGAGGTGACTCCGGAGGCAGCTGCCGAACCGGCCGACGAGGTGGCGCCCGAGCCGGAGCCCGAGACGGTCGAGCAGCCCGAACCGGAGCCGGTGGCGGCCGAGGCGGAGCCGGTCGCCGAGACGACCACCGAAGCCGCCCCGGAACCGACGACCGAGGCCGCGCCGGAACCGGAGCCGGCCCCCGAGGCCGAGGCGGAGCCGGAGCCGGTCGCCGAGGCGACCGTGGAGGCAGCCTCGGAGCCGGAGGCCGAGGCGACCCCCGAACCCCAGCCGGAGGCCGAAGCCACCCCGGAACCGACGGCCGAGGCCGCACCGGAGCCGACTCCCGAGGCCGAAGCGGAGACCGCACCCGAGCCGGAGCCCGCCGCCGAACCGACCCCGGAAGCAACCCCGGAGCCGGAGGCCGAGGCGACCCCCGAACCCCAGCCGGAGGCCGAAGCCGCACCGGAAGCGGAACCGGAGCCGGAGCCGACCCCCGAACCGACAGCCGCACCCGAATCCGAAATCGACCCCGACCCCGAGCCCGCCCCCGCCCCCGAGCCCGAGCCCGAGGCGCTCGTCGCCGACGACCCGGCGCCCGCGCAGGTGGAGGAGCCGGCCCCCGCGGCGGCGGAAGACCCGACCCCCGCCCAGGCGGACGACCCCGCGGACGACCCCGCGGACGACCCCGCGGACGACCCCGAGCCCGCCCTGACGCTCGCCGGCCTGAAGTCCCGCGCCCCCGGCCTGGCCACCGCCTACAACGCCGCGGCCACCGTCCTCGACCAGCGCGGCCTCACCGGCGCCCGCGCCAAGGTGTACCTGGTCCTGGACCGCTCGGCGTCCATGCGCCCGTACTACAAGGACGGCTCGGCCCAGGCCCTCGGCGAGCAGGCCCTCGCGCTGGCCGCGCACCTCGACCCCGAGGCCACGGTCCACGTCGTCTTCTTCTCCACCGAACTCGACGGCACCGGCGAGCTGACCCTCACCGACCACGAGAACAAGATCGACGAGCTGCACGCGTCCCTCGGCCGCATGGGCCGCACCAGCTACCACGTCGCGGTGGAGGCCGTGGCCGCCCACCACCGGCAGTCGCAGGACCCGGCCCTGCCCGCCCTGGTGATCTTCCAGACGGACGGCGCGCCGGACGCGAAGACCCCCGCCACCCAGTCGCTGACGGAGGCCGCGAAGAACCACCCGGCGCTCTTCTTCTCCTTCGTCGCCTTCGGCGACCCGGAGAACAAGGCGTTCGACTACCTCCGCAAGCTGAAGCCGGACAACACGTCCCACTTCCTGGCCGGCGAGACCCCGCGCGAGCTGACGGACACGGAGGTCTACGAGGGAGTCCTGGCGGCCTGGCGCCCGTAACCGCCGTACCCGCCGTACCCGCCGTACCGCCGCACCCGGCGCATCCACGCCGCCCGCTTCTCACCCCGTAAAACGGGAAGCGGGCGGCGTACCCGTGTCGGCTACGATTTCAAGGTTCGTAAACGACGAAGACGACCAGAAAACCGGCCGCCCGTCACCCCGCGTAGCGACTTGGGAGCAGCCCCCGATGGCTCGACACCTCATCACCAGCGCCCTTCCGTACATCAACGGGATCAAGCACCTGGGCAACATGGTGGGGTCCATGCTCCCGGCGGACGTCCACTCCCGCTATCTGCGCCAGCGCGGCCACGACGTCCTCTACATCTGCGCGACGGACGAGCACGGCACCCCGGCCGAACTCGCGGCGAAGGAGCTGGGCCTGCCGGTCGACGAGTTCTGCGCCCAGGCGCACGACGCGCAGAAGGCGGTGTACGACGGCTTCAACCTGGCCTTCGACTACTTCGGCCGCAGCTCGTCCCCGCAGAACCGAGAGATCACGCAGGAGATCGCCCGCGAGCTCAAGGCGAACGGGTTCATCGAGGAGCGGGCCATCCGCCAGGTGTACTCCAACACCGACGGCCGCTTCCTGCCCGACCGGTACATCATCGGCACCTGCCCGCACTGCGGCTACGACAAGGCGCGCGGCGACCAGTGCGAGAACTGCACGCGGGTCCTGGACCCGACCGACCTCATCGACCCGCGCTCCGCGATCAGCGGCAGCAGCGATCTGGAGGTCCGCGAGACCAAGCACCTCTTCCTGCTGCAGTCGGCGCTGGCGGGCGAGGTCGAGGCATGGGTGGACGAGCGCGCCGACGCCTGGCCGGTGCTGGCCTCCTCGATCGCCCGCAAGTGGCTCACCGAGGGCCTGCACGACCGGGCGATCACCCGTGACCTGGACTGGGGCGTCCCGGTCCCGGCCGACGCCTGGCCGGAGCTGGCCGCCGAGGGCAAGGTCTTCTACGTCTGGTTCGACGCCCCGATCGAGTACATCGGCGCCACGAAGGAGTGGGCGGACCAGGACCCGGAGAACCGGGACTGGCGTTCGTGGTGGTGGGAGTCGGACGCGGACGTCCACTACACGCAGTTCATGGGCAAGGACAACGTGCCCTTCCACAGCGTGATGTTCCCGGCGACCCTGCTGGGCACCCGCGCGCCGTGGAAGAAGGTCGACGTCATCAAGGCGTTCAACTGGCTCAACTACTACGGCGGCAAGTTCTCCACGTCCCAGAAGCGCGGCGTCTTCACGCACGACGCGCTGGAGATCCTCCCGGCCGACTACTGGCGCTACTTCATGATGGCGAACGCGCCGGAGTCCGACGACTCCTCCTTCACCTGGGAGCACTTCACGGCCACGGTGAACAAGGACCTGGCGGACACGCTCGGCAACTTCGTCAACCGCGTGCTGTCCTTCTCCCGCAAGCGCTTCGGCGACGCGGTCCCGGAGGGCGGCGAGCCGGGCGAGGCCGAGGCGAAGCTCGGCACGGAGATCGCGCGCCTCCTCGCGGAGTACGAGGAGCACATGGAGGCCATCCAGTTCCGCAAGGCGGCGGCCGCGCTGCGCGCCCTGTGGTCGGCGGGCAACTCCTACCTGGAGGAGAAGGCCCCCTGGCTGGAGATCAAGACCAACAAGGAGGGCGCGGCCCTCACCCTGCGCACGGCGATGAACCTGATCCACCTCTACGCGGTGGTCTCGGAGCCCTTCATCCCCACCACCTCGGCGGCGATGCGCGCGGCGTTCGACCTGAAGGACGACACGGCGACGTGGGTGACGGAGCAGGAGGCGAAGTCCCTCACCACCGTCGGCCCGGGCACCCCCTTCACGGTCCCGCCGGTCCTCTTCGCCAAGCTCACGGACGAGGACCTGGAGAACTACAAGGAGCGCTTCGGCGGCACGGAGGCGTAGGGCGGCGCAGGGTGCGACCCCTCGCGCGCGCAGGCCCGGAAACACGTCGTTCCCGGGCCTGCGCCAGTCCTCGAGGGCGTCGGCAGGGGGGCTCAGGCGGTGGGCGGGTCCAGCTGCGGCTCCAGTCGCACCTCGGTCACGCTGACGCCCTCCGGAGCGCCGAACGCCTCGACCATCACGCCCAGGTAGGTACCGGTGACCTCCACGGCCAGGTGGTCGGACCCCACGCGCAGGTCGATCCTCGCCACGGGCTCGCCCGAGAAGTCCGGCATGCGGTGGATCCGCGCCGCCGGGTAGCGCAGGCTCACCAGCTTCTGCTGCATCTCCTCGTACGTGGCCGTGTCCGTGCCCGAGAACGCCCTGCCGATGCGCAGCGCGTGCCGCTCGGCGGCGCACTCCTCCTCCGCGGTCAGCGGCACCTCGTCGACCAGGACGGGCAGGGTGGAATCGGGGGGCGGCTCCGTGGCCGCGGTGCCGGCCGCGGAAGGCGCTGCCACATCGCCGGCGCTGCTGAAGACGTCCGGAGCGCAACTCTGCAGGATGAGGTCCTCCAGCTCAAGGAACCGCGTCTCCGCATCGTCGCCGCTCACCGCGGCGACGCCGACCGCGGAGGTCTGATCGGCGGTGGCGCTCTGCGCGCCGAAGCCGCCCAGGACGACGACGCCGCCGAGCACGGCCACCAGTAAGGACTTCGGGAGAAAGTTCGATCGCATGTCCGTACCATGCGGGTTGCCGATCACCGTCCGCATGAGTACCCGTACCCAGCCCACCGGGTATGAGGCGGGGTAGTCGGAGTGTTCAGAGTCCCGACGCGTGTGTCACGAAGACGGCCCAAGCGTCTGAGGTGAGCGCGAGCTGAGGGCCTCCTATGTTCTTGGAGTCACGGACGTGTACCACGCGGGGGGCAGTGGCGATCTCGATGCAGTCGTTGCCGTCACCGCTGCTGCTGTAGCTGCTCTTGAACCAGACGAGCTCAGAAGGGTCGGGGCGGGTGGAGGTGCCGATCATGTCTCTCCAAGCATCTGCTCGATGAGGGCCCGCGACTCCCGGGGCGTGAGAGCCTGCGCCCGGATCATGCCATAGCGCAGTTCGAGGATCCTGAGCTGCTTCGGCTCGGACACCGGGCGGCCGCTGAACGCGCCTTCGGAGCGCCCGACCGCCGTGCCGTCCGGAAACTTGAGCACCTCGATCAACCCGCCTGTGCCGAAGTGATCCTCGCAGTCGGTCGGCATCACCTGGATCGACACGTTCCGCAACTGTCCGAGTTCCAGGAAGCGTTCGAGTTGCCGCCGCCAGACCATTCTGCCCCCGACCGGGCGGCGCAGGGTCACCTCTTCCTGGACAAAACTGAGAGTCGGTGCTGGTGACCGCTCGAAGATCGCACGGCGGGCCATCCGAGCTGCCACCATGCGTTCCGTCTCCTCATCCGAGTAGCTCGGAAGCCATGCATCGAAGAGCGCCCGCATGTGCTCCTCGGTCTGCAACAAGCCGTGGATGTTGTGGTTGCTGTACAGCGCCGCCTCAACCGCCTGCGCCTCCAACCTGGCCAGTTCCCGAACCTTCTTCGGATACCGGACCCTCTTCACGTCCTCCCAGGTCGCCGCGATGAGCCCACCCGCCCCCAGCACCTCGTCGGCCTTGTCCAGGTACTCCTGCCGGGGAATCCGCTTCCCGGCCTCGACCTTGTAGACCAGGTCCTCCCCGTACCCGACCGCCACGGCGAAGTCGGCGGCCCGCATCCCCACCGCCTCCCGCCGCAGCCTCAACTGCCGCCCCACGGTGGTGATCACGGCCACCCCCCACTCGTCCTCCGGGTCCACCTCCCACCCCGGCTCGTCCGCCTCGCTCCCGAGCCGCCGCACCTCTCCGTCGACCGACATCCGCACCCTCCGTCGTACGCGTGCCACCGTGCCGCAACGCCGTTGCCCGTAGGCCCGGTTCAGACAGTCCGGACAGCAGCCGACAACCCCCGGACAGTCACCCTACGTATCAGCGCTGTCACTGTTCACCGTAGGCACGTGCGGCCACGCTCGGTCCCGTGAACAGCGAAAAGTCCACCCAACTTCTCTCTCCCACCGCTCATTTCAGCGTGCTCCTGTCACCCACGCCCCGCGGCGCCCGCCTCGCCCGGCTCCTCGCCACGGACTGGATGCGCACCCGCGACCTGCCGCACCGCGTCGCCGAGCTCAGCGTGAACGCCGCCACCCACGCGCGACTCCCCGGACGCGACTTCCGCCTCGCCCTCCTGCACTGCCGCGCAGCCCTCCGCATCGAGGTCACGGACACCCGCGGCGACGACCTCCCGCACCGCCGCCGGCCCGCCCCCGACGCCGAGTCCGGACGCGGCCTGCTCCTCGTCGAGGCCCTCGCCGACCGCTGGGGGGTGAAGCTCGGACCAGTTCCCCGCAAGACCGTGTGGGCGGAGCTCGACCTGCCGCAGGCGCGTACGTGATGCCCGCTCTCCCGCGCACCAAGGCCCACGGGTCCCGGAACGACGCCTTCGTGGTCGACGGCGCACCGGTCGGTGGCGGCTGGCGGCCCGTGCTGGAGGGCAACGCCACCGTCGTGTACCAGGCCGAGCTGGATCCCGCCGTACTGCTCGGTGACGGTCCTGTGGAGTCACCGGTGAAGTGAACATGGCGGAAATCGGCGCGTTCGCCGAGCTCAGCCGGGAAACATGAAGGTGTTGCACGACGCGGAAATCAACCCGACCGAGGTCTGACCACCACCGCCCTGTCTCCCCGGCTCCCGTCCGTGGCCGGGAGCCGCAGCACGACCCCGTCGCGCGGTCCCGGTCCGGCTCGCCGCCCCGGCAAAACAGGCCGCACCCGGCGTTCCGGGCCTCCGACGCTGACGCACCCGCGGGAAACCCGGGTATTGGTGGGTTCGTCCCGCTCACGCCCTCGAAAATGCCTGGTCACGGCCCCCAGGCCTGGCACGAACCCACCAATTGTCGGTCCCGGGCGGCGGCCGCGGCCCTCCGCTTCCCCGGACGGCGCATCCTCGTGCGGTACCGCAGTACCTTCAGCACCCGCCTTCCACCGACGCCGCCTCGGGCGGGGCGTAGTGGCTCAGGTAGTCCCGCAGCTCGGGCTCCAGCCCGGACAGATCGGCGCCCTGGACCGTGTACCAGATCCGGTTCTCCACCCAGAAACGGTAGGCGAACTCCTCGAACGTCGGCGCGCACCAGCCGATCGCGCGCCGGTGCGCCTCACGGTGGCGGCTCGCCTCGTCGCCGCTCTTCTCCTCCCCGTCCGCCTTCCGGGCGGCGTACTCCTCGTAGTCGACGCCGGAGAACACCACGAACGTCTCGCCCGAGGGGCGGAGGTAGAGGTACCAGAACACGCAGTCCTGCTGGTCGCGCAGGAAGCGGACGAGGCGGGCGCCGTCCTCCACCGGGCTGGGCAGCGGGTCGGATATGTCGCTCCAGCACGCGGTCACCGAGACCTGGTCCAGGCGGTCGTGCAGGTTCGCCGCCGTCTGGAAGGCCACGAAGTCGCCGGGCAGCGTGAGGCCGAGGGCGGACAGGCTCTCGGCCAGACGGCCGAGCCGGTCGGCCTGCTCCGGCTCGGGGCTGCCGACGCCGCCGAGCCAGTCGAAGGAGCCCGTGAACCTGCCGGGGTCCAGCGGCGGGACGCTCTCGTGGGGATAGACCTCGTAGGTGCCGCCGCACGGACGGAACCTGCCGAGGTCGCTGGCGTACCACGCGGCCTGGAAACCGGTCGGCGACATGGTGAGCTGCAGTTCGTTGTCGGACATGGGAGCCTCCTGGGGCCTTTGCGCTGAACCGGTGTCAGCTTGGCACCCGCCACTGACAATGCCTCGGGCTCACCGTCCCGGTCCTGCGGCCGTCGGGCCGGGCCCCCGGAGAGCGTGCGGGCGGACATCGGCCCACCGCTCGCGCGAACAGCGGAAACGGCACACGCACCGGAGCGCGACCGCGTGTGCTCCGGTGCCGTCGGCGGTCTTCCCCAAGAAACACAAGAGGGAAAGAAACCACACCGAGCCCCACCTCTCCCGCCCCCGGCGCACGCTCACTCCCGCGGGTGAACATCACCAACCGAGCTGGATGCGTCGCCGGTTGCCTGCCCTACGCTCAGCGCAACGCAGCACAACACCACGCGGCACGGCACAACCCCAGACATGCAACGGCCCTCGCCGGGACGGGCAATCCCACTGCGAGGGCCTGACCACCAAGGAAGCCAGAACCTTCCCGATGGACACCCGAAACACTAGCGTGCGCCCGCACGCCCGGTCCCGTAACGGCGGGAAAAACCACCCCTACCGGCGGACCCGGGGCACGCGTGCGGACGCGCACCCCGGCGGCGTCATCCACGACAACACCCGCCACACCACCCGCTTCACGGTGATCGGCAACCACCTCGCCCAGCACCCCGAGTTGTCCGCCCTGGCCATCGGGCCGGCGGTGCACATCCAGTCGCTGCCCGCCGGCACCCCCGTCGACATCAAGACCCTGGCCGCCCGCTTCCCCGAGGGCCCCACCCGGATCGCCGCCGCCCTGCGCGAACTGGAGACCCACGGCTACCTGCGCCGCACCCGCGAACGCACCGCCGGCGGCCGGATCGTCACCCGCACCGTCTCCTGCAACCAGCCGGGCCGCCACCACGACCCCGACCCCGACCGGGACCCCGAGCGCGGCCCCGACCGCGCCCCGTCCGAAGCGGCACCGCCCAGGCCCCCGGCCCGCCGCCCGGCCGCCGCCCCGCAGCGGCAACCCGCCCGCCGCCCGGCCGCCCTCCTGGCCCACCGCCTCACCGCCCGGCTCCCACCCCTGCCGCCGTTCCGCACCCCCGAACCGCCACCGGACGTCCCGTACCCCCTCGTGAACTGCGACGGCTGCGACCGCGCCTTCCGCGGGCCCGTCGGCGGTCGCTGCCACGACTGCCGATCCCTTCCTCCGGAGGCCGCCTAGCATGAACGTGACGATCCTTGCCCCCGGGCACAAACGAGGAGCGAGCGCCATGACCATCGCCTCGGACGGCGCGCAGCAGGGCGCCCCCCGCCGCTACCGAGCCATGAGGGACTTCCTCCAGTCCATGGACGACACCCTCCCCGGCAAGTTCGAGATCACCAAAGAAGGGATCGTCCACGACATGATGTCGCCCGTCGGCCGCCATGAGCTGACCGCACTGCGGCTCCGGAAGCGCCTGGAGAAGGCGATGCCGGAAGAGATCGTGGCCCACACGGGTGAACCCGACGTGGAGGACGAACCCGAAGGCGTCATGCGCCGCCCCGACATCATGGTGATCGCCGAAGCGGACATGGACGTCGAGGGATCCATCGATCCGCGTACGATCGTCGCCGCCGTCGAGGTCGTCTCCCGCTCCAACCCGGACAACGACTGGGTCACCAAGATGCGGGACTACCCCCTGATGGGCGTCCCCGTCTACGCGGTCTTCGACCCCCGCACCGGCACCGGCACCGTCCTCACCGACATCCACGCCACCCCCGACGGCCCCCGCTACGCCACGCGCAAGGACTTCGTCTACGGCGAGGACGTCACCATCGCCGACTGGACCATCTCCACCAAGGACCTGCCGCGCTACGAAAGCGAGACCGACGAGCAGCCATGAGCCCCGCCAGTCGGCCTTCCTGTCCCACCGCCCCGGCGTACGGCCTCCATCTCCGCCGTCGCTACCTCCGCCTCGCGGCGCACTGGCCCTGGACCGACGTGATCACCGATGGCGGTCACACGAAAAGCGACCCGGAACCGACCGTCGGTTCCGGGCCACCCCTGTTGCCGGGGCCGACGTCTCGTCCACCGCGCCGACGCACCCGTCCGACGGTCAGAAAATCATTTCCACGGATCCGGAATTCGGCACGGGCTGGATGGGTGAATCGCAGCACCCGGCATCAGGAAGCCGGGCTTCGGAAGGGACCCTGGAATATCGTCCCGGTATGGCCGAAGTTCTGCACAATCCTACCATCGGGCAGCTTCAAGAGCGTGCACATGGGGACGGACATGATTACACGAAAGGGTCCCCGCATATCCGGCATCACCAAATTCGTGAGCGCGTGATTTCGGGTGTGCACGCCCTCGTGGGCGAGGTCATCGAGCGGAACGGCCGGTGCCGGGTGCTCGAGGTCGGCGCCGGTCACGGGACCTTCACCGACCACCTGGTGGCGGCCGGGGCGGAGGTCCAGGTGACAGAGATGAGCGCTCCCAGCGCGGCCGTCCTTCGGCACCGGTTCCGCAACAACCCCCGGGTCACCGTCCTGCACGACCCCGACGGCAAGGAGATCTTCCGCTCGGAACCGCTCGATGCGGTGGTCTGCATCTCGGTGCTGCACCATGTCCCGGATTACCTGGGCGCCGTCAGGCATTCCATTGAGCGCATTGCCGCGGGGGGGGCCTTCTTCAGCATTCAGGACCCTTTGTGGTATCCGCGCAGGTCCGGGCTCTCCATGAACCTGGATCGCGGCGCATATTTGCTGTGGCGGCTCGGCCAGGGCGAATGGCGCCGCGGTCTGGCCACACGGGTACGTCGACTGCGCGGTCGCTACGACGAGAGCAACGAGGCGGACATGTCGGAGTACCACGTCGTCCGGAACGGGGTGGACGAGGTGGCTCTGCACGCCCTGCTTCAAGCGGCCTTCCACGAGGTGGAGTTGCAGAGTTACTGGTCGACGCAGGCGGGGGCGCTGCAGACGCTGGGGGAACGCTTCGCTCCCCCGACCACCTTCGGGCTGCTCGCACGAAACCGCCGTTGAACAGCGGAGGGCGGCCCGGAAGCGATGCCGGTCCCGGGCCGCCCTCTGCTGTTCTCCGGTAGGCGCGCCTACTTCGGCTGCGGCTTGCGCACCGACAGGTGCAGTTCCCTCAGGCGCTCCTCCGGCAGCTCCGTCGGGGCGCCCATCATCAGGTCCTGGGCGTTGCCGTTGAGCGGGAAGGCGATCGTCTCGCGGATGTTCGGCTCGTCGGCCAGGAGCATCACGATGCGGTCGATGCCCGGCGCGATGCCGCCGTGCGGCGGGGCGCCGAAGCGCAGGGCGCGGAGCATGCCCGCGAACTCGCGCTCCACCGTCTCGTTGTCGTAGCCGGCGATGTTGAACGCCTTGAGCATGATGTCCGGCTCGTGGTTCCGGATGGCACCGGAGGACAGCTCCACGCCGTTGCAGACGATGTCGTACTGCCAGGCCAGGATGTCCAGCGGGTCCTGCGTCCGCAGGGCCTCCATGCCGCCCTGCGGCATCGAGAAGGGGTTGTGCGAGAAGTCGATCTTCCCCGTGTCCTCGTCCTTCTCGAACATCGGGAAGTCGACGATCCAGCAGAAGCGGAAGACGCCCTCCTCGAAGTGGCCGGCCCGCTTGGCCGCCTCCACCCGGACCGCGCCCATGATCTTCGAGACCTCGTCGAACCCGCCCGCGCCGAAGAACACCGCGTGACCGGCGGCGAGGGACAGCCGCTTCGTCAGCTCCGCGACGTTCTCCTCCGTCAGGAACTTCGCGATCGGGCCGCTCAGCGCGCCGTCCTCGCCGACCCTCACCCACGCGAGGCCCTTCGCGCCCTGCTCCACCGCGTACTCGCCGAGCTGGTCGAAGAACCGGCGGGGCTGCGACGCGGTGTCCGGCACCGGCAGGGCCCGTACGTGCCTGCCCGCGAACGCCTTGAACTCCGAGCCGTCGAAGACGTCGGTGACGTCGACCAGCTCCAGCTGGGCCCGCAGGTCCGGCTTGTCCGAGCCGTACTTGAGCATCGCCTCGCGGAAGGGGACGCGGGGGAAGGGGGACGTGACATGACGGCCGCCCCCGAACTCCTCGAAGATCTCCGTCATCAGCCGCTCGATCGGCTGGAACACGTCCTCCTGCTCGACGAAGGACAGCTCCACGTCGAGCTGGTAGAACTCGCCCGGCGAACGGTCCGCGCGGGCGTCCTCGTCGCGGAAGCAGGGCGCGATCTGGAAGTAGCGGTCGAAGCCGGAGATCATCAGCAGCTGCTTGAACTGCTGCGGGGCCTGCGGCAGCGCATAGAACTTGCCCGCGTTCAGCCGGGAGGGGACCACGAAGTCGCGGGCGCCCTCCGGGGACGTCGCCGTCAGGATCGGGGTCGCCATCTCGTTGAAGCCCATCGCCGCCATCTTGTGGCGGATCGCCGAGATCACGGCCGTGCGCAGCATGATGTTGCGGTGCATGCGCTCGCGGCGCAGGTCGAGGAAGCGGTACTCGAGGCGCCGCTCCTCGTTCACCCCGTCCTCGGTGTTGATCGTGAAGGGGAGCGGGGCGGCCGCGCCGAGCAGCTCGACCTCGCCCACCAGGATCTCGATCTCGCCCGTGGGCAGGTCCGGGTTCACGTTGTCGGCGCCGCGGGAGACGACCTTGCCGTCGACGCGGACGGTGGACTCCTTGGAGACGGCGTCCAGCGCCTCGTAGGCGGCCGTGCCGGGGTGGGCGACCAACTGGGTGATGCCGTAGTGGTCGCGCAGATCGATGAAGAGGATGCCGCCCAGGTCGCGCCGATTGTGCAGCCAGCCGCTCAGCCGGACGTCGCTGCCGACGTCAGAGGCGCGGAGCTCGCCGCAGGTGTGGGACCTGTACCGATGCATCGTCGTTCATCCAGTCTTCGCGGATCGGGGTTTGTCCGGGGTCGCTCACCCCGGTGCGCCCGGGCGGGCACGGCCCGGACCTACCAAGCGTACCGGCCGCCCCAAGATCGCCTCCCCACCATTTCGGCGGAGCTCCTCTCCTCTCGACGGGGCTCCACTATCGTGGTCAACAGGTTCGAATTGGTACTTTTCTCACCTTCAGTGGCACGCCTCGATCACCTCTTCTTACAGTGGGACAATGCGCACTGGTGAGCCCCTGCCCGCCGTGGGGGACGTCCTGGCCACGCTCGCGACCGGGGTGTGGCGCTGGGACCACGCCGCCGGACTCGTCACCCTGGACGCCGAGGCCGCACGGCTGCTGGGGCTGCCCCCGGAGGCGACGACGCTCACGGAGGCGGGGCTGCGGGCCCGGTTCCACCCCGTCGACTGGAACGAGGTCGACGGGGTCGTCCAGCTCGCCCTGGCCGAGGGCACCATCGCCGAGATCCGGATGCGGATCATGGACGCGCACGGGCGCGTGGTCCGTACCGTACGCAGCCGCTCCAAGCCGTCGATGGACCCGCAGACCGGGGCGTATGTGCTGGTCGGGACGCTCCAGGAGGTCACCGAGCCCTCCCCGGACGCCGCCGCGCGCGCCCCGGTCACCGGCGACTGGCGCCGCTCCCGGGAGGCGTTCCTGCTGGACGCGGGGCGCGCGCTGGCCGAGGCGCGTTCCACGGCCGAGGTGCTGCGGGTGGCGGCGGGGCTGTCCATGCCCGGCTTCTCGCCGGACGGCCTCGCGGTCTTCGGGGCCGACGGCGACCGGCTGACGGTCATCGGCCACCACGGCCAGAAGCCGGGCGAGGAGGGTCCCTTCACACACATGTCGCTGGACACGGACTACCCGGCCGCCGAGGTCGTCCGCACCGGCCGCGCCGTGTACCTGTCCTCGCCCATGGAGTACAAGGCCCGTTACCCGGTCTCCTGGCCGCTCGCCGCGCACTTCGGCCGGCAGTCCTGGGCGTTCCTGCCGCTCACGGCGTCGGGCCGCACGATGGGCGCGTGGATGGCGGCCTTCACCTACCCGGTCACCTTCACGCCCGACGAGCGCTCCGTGCTGACCACGGTCGCCCGGATGCTCGCCCAGGCCCTGTCCCGGGCCACCACCGCCGAGACGGAGCGGGAGCTGACGGAGGGGCTCCAGCGCTCGATGCTGCCCGTGCTCGGCCCGGAGATCCCCGGCATGACCGTGGCCGCGCGCTACATACCGACCGGCGGCGGGCTCCAGGTGGGCGGCGACTGGTACGACATGATCCAGCTGCCGGGAGGGGGCCGCTTCGCGCTCACCATCGGCGACGTGCAGGGACACGACGTGCGCGCCGCGGGCCTCATGGGCCAGCTGCGGATAGCCCTGCGGGCGTACGCCGCGGAGGGCCACCCCCCGGACGCGGTCCTCTCCCGCGCCTCACGCTTCCTGCACGGCATGACCTACGGCGCGGACGGCGGCGACCTGCGCTTCGCGACCTGCCTGTACGCCGAGGTGGACCCGGCGGCCGGCACGCTGGAGATCGCCCGCGCGGGCCACCCCGACCCCGCGATCCGCATGGCGGACCGGACCGTGCTGCTGCGGCCGACCGCGGGCGGGCTGCCGCTCGGCATCGACCCGGACGCGGACTATCCGACCACCCGGCTCCTCCTGGAGCCCGGCGAGACCATGCTGATCTGCACGGACGGCCTGATCGAGACAGGCGGGCACGACCTGGACACCGGCTGGCGGCGGATCCGCCGGATCCTGGAGGAGCACGACGGCGACATCGAGGAACTGGCCGACGCACTGGTCCAGGCCGTGCACGGACCCTCTTCGCACCACGCCACCGGGCCGCTGACCGACCGGCGCGAGGACGACATAGCCCTGCTGCTGCTCAGCCGGTCGGGCGAGCCGGCCGGCGGCACGGTCACCCCCGTGCGCCCGGCCGTGCGCCGCCTGGCCCTGACCGTCGCGCAGGCCGAGCCCGAGCGCATCGCCGGTGCCCGGCAGCAGGTGCGCGAGCTGCTGCACGACTGGTCCTCCGAGGACCAGCTGGACTCGGCGGTGCTCCTGGTCTCCGAGGTGCTCACGAACGTCCTCGTCCACACCGACACCGACGCGCTCCTCGTCGCCGAGGTCGCCGGCGAGCCCAGCGGCATGGACGGCGAGGGCGGGCGCCGGCTGCGCGTGGAGGTCACGGACGCGAGCGACGACCTCCCCCACAAGCGGCGGCCGGGCGAGCTCGCCTCCTCCGGGCGCGGGCTGATCCTCGTCGAGCTGCTCGCGGACGCCTGGGGCGTGGAACCGCGGGGCGAGGGCAAGAGCATCTGGTTCGAGCTGCACGAGGAACCCCCGAAGAGGGAGCCCGAGGACGACCTGCGCATGGCTGCCGTGCAGCTGCGATGAGAGGCTCCGGCCCGCCCCACACCTCTGCCGGCGCCCCCTCCTCGCGCCCTCCGGCCCGCCTCACGCGCCCGGCGGCTCCCCCTCCGCCCACGACTCCGGCCCGCCTCACGCGCCCGGCGGCTCTCCCTCCGCGCGCGACTGCGGCCGCGCCGCGCCCTCCCCGTCGCCGGTCCCGTACCGCACCCGCACCTCGTGCGCGACGCCGAACGCCGCCGCCGTCAGCGGCACCGCCAGCAGCATGCCGAGGATCCCGGCGACCGACGCCCCCGCCGTGAGCGCCAGCAACACGGCCGCCGGGTGCATCTGCACGGTCCGGCTCTGCACCATCGGCTGCAGCACGTGCCCTTCCAGGACCTGCACGGCGACCACCACCCCGAGCGCCCACAGCGCGATGACGAACCCGCGGTCCGCCAAGGCAACCAGGACCGCCACCGCGCCGGAGATGAAGGCGCCGAGGTAGGGGATGTAGGCGCCGACGAACACGATGGCGCCGAGCCCCACCGCGCCCGGGACGCGCAGGATCAGCAGTCCCACGGCGATGCAGGTCGCGTCGATCAGGGCGATGAGCGTGGTCCCGCGCATGAACCCCTCGACCGCCGCGAAGGCGCGCCGCGCCATGATCTCCACGGTGTCGGCGGTGCCGCGCGGGGCGAGGGAGCGCAGCACGTCCGCGGCCCGGTGGGAGTCGCGCAGGAAGAAGAAGACGAGCAGCAGGGCCAGCACGGCCATGGCGACGGTCTCGCCCACGACGCTGACCCCGCTGATGACGTTGGAGGCGGCGGTCCCGCCGAACCTGCCGAGCAACTGCCTGGAGTTGGAGGCCAGGTCGTCCAGCGAGGTGCCGGCCGCCCCGAAGTGCTCCGCGAGGGACGTCGCGGCCCGTTTGAGCGAGGAGACGATCTGGTCGCCGTTGTCGACGAGCGCGGCGACCACGATGTACACGGCCCCGCCGACGACGGCCACGACGGCGATGCAGGTGACCCCGGCGGCGAGCGACCGGTGCACCCCGACCCGTACCAGCCGCCGGTGCAGCGGTCCGAGGAGCGCCGTCCCGAGCAGCGCGAGCAGCACGGGCACGACGGCCGTGCGCAACTGTCCGCACAGCCGGATCGCGACCCAGCCGACCCCCGCCACCAGCAGGACGACGACGCACCAGGCGGCAAGCCGGCGTACGGGGTCGGGGAGGAGCTGCACGCCTCCAGCCGACCACGCCGGGGGCGTGCTGTCCTGCGCGGACGGCCCGCCCGGGTGACACAGTGTCAGCACCCGGCGACCCCCGGCGGCCCCGGCGACCCCCGGCGGCCCCGGCGGCCCCGGCGATCCCCGGCGGCCCCGGTCAGGCGTCCTGGGGGCCGCCCTCGGTCATCCCGTGGACCGCGGGGACGGTCCCCATCCGGCCCTTCTGGAAGTCCTCGAACGCCTGCTGGAGCTCCTCTTGGGTGTTCATCACGAACGGGCCGTAGTGCGCCATCGGTTCACGGATCGGCTGTCCGCCCAGCAGCAGGACCTCCAGGTCCGGCGTGTGGGAGTCCTGCTTGTCGTCCGCCCGGACGGTCAGCGACGATCCGGCGCCGAACACGGCGGTCTGGCCGACGTGGACCGGGCGCCGCCCGGTGCCCACGCTGCCGCGGCCGGCCAGGACGTACGCCAGGCCGTTGAAGTCCTCGCGCCAGGGCAGCGTGACCTCCGCGCCCGGCGCCACCGTGGCGTGGACCAGGGTGATCGGCGTGTGCGTGATGCCGGGGCCCTTGTGACCGTCCAGCTCACCGGCGATGACGCGCAGCAGCGCGCCGCCGTCGGGCGTGGTCAGCAGCTGGACCTGGCCACCGCGGATGTCCTGGTAGCGCGGGGCCATCATCTTGTCCTCGGCGGGGAGGTTGACCCAGAGCTGGATGCCGTGGAAGAGGCCGCCGGACATCACGAGCGACTCCGGCGGGGCCTCGATGTGCAGCAGTCCCGAGCCCGCGGTCATCCACTGGGTGTCGCCGTTGGTGATGGTGCCGCCGCCGCCGTGGCTGTCCTGGTGGTCGAAGATCCCGTCGATGATGTAGGTGACGGTCTCGAAGCCACGGTGGGGGTGCCAGGGGGTGCCCTTCGGCTCGCCCGGCGCGTACTCCACCTCGCCCATCTGGTCCATCATGATGAACGGGTCGAGGTGGCGGTAGTGGATCCCGGCGAACGCGCGGCGGACCGGGAAGCCCTCGCCCTCGAAGCCGCTGGGCGCGGTCGTGACACCGAGCACGGGACGGGCCACGGCGTCGGCCGGCGCTGCCACACGGGGAAGGGTCAGCGGGTTCTCGACGGTCACTGCAGGCATGTCGGTACCTCCTTGTGCTCCCACATTAGTTGACGGTTGAACTTTCTGCCACCTCGGAACACAGAAAGCCCGGAGGGCATTCCCTCCGGGCTTCGACCGCGCCCGCACGGGGCGCGTGGTGGCGTACCGGGCCGCACAGGGGCGTCTAGTGCCGTGACCGCGACAGCCTTACCCTCGCCGCATCGCGTGACCGCACTAGCCGTACATCCGCCGCATCGCGAACTCGACCATCTGTTCGACCGCCTTCGCGTCGAACACCATCCGGTGCTCCCCCTCCATGTCCAGGACGAACCCGTACCCGGTCGGCAGCAGGTCGATCACCTCGGCTCCGGTGATCACGAAGTACTTGGACTCCTTGCCCGCGTACCGGCGCAGCTCCTTGAGCGTGGTGAACATCGGGATCACGGGCTGCTGGGTGTTGTGCAGCGCGAGGAAGCCGGGGGTGTCGCCGCGGGGGCAGTACACCTTGGACGTGGCGAAGATCTGCTGGAAGTCCTCGGCCGACATCGACCCCGTGGTGAAGGCGCGGACCGCGTCCGCGAGCGACGGCGGCGACGGCTCGGGGTAGAGCGGCGGCTGCTGACCGTAACCGCCGGGCATCTGATCGCCCGGCATCGCCCCGGGCATCTGCTGCTGCGGCTGGGCGTACTGCTGCGCACCCGTGTTCTGGTAGCCGTACATGCCCTAAAGAGTAGTGGGCCACATATGGGCCATCAGGGGTTGATTCTTATTACCGACGGGTAGCATCATCGGAGCTACTTGTTGGTACGTCAACATGCGAGGAGTCAGTGCCTCGCCGATCCCTCTACGGAGCCGTCGCCATGGGGCACTACAAGTCGAATCTCCGCGACATCGAGTTCAACCTCTTCGAGGTGCTCGGGCGCGACACGCTGTACGGCACCGGCCCGTTCGCGGAGATGGACACGGACACCGCCAAGAGCATCCTCGAGGAGCTCGCCCGCCTCGCGGAGAACGAGCTGGCCGAGTCCTTCGCGGACGCCGACCGCAACCCTCCGGTCTTCGACCCCGAGACGAACACCGCGCCGATGCCGGAGTCCTTCAAGAAGAGCTACAAGGCCTTCATGGACTCCGAGTACTGGCGCCTCGGCCTGCCCGAGGAGGTCGGCGGGACCACCGCGCCGCCGTCCCTGATCTGGGCCTACGCCGAACTGATCCTCGGCTCGAACCCGGCCATCTGGATGTACTCGTCCGGCCCGGCGTTCGCCCGCATCCTCTTCGACGAGGGCAACGATGTCCAGAGGAAGATCGCCGAGATAGCCGTCGAGAAGACCTGGGGCTCCACCATGGTGCTCACCGAGCCGGACGCCGGCTCGGACGTCGGTGCCGGGCGCACCAGGGCGATCCGGCAGGAGGACGGCTCCTGGCACATCGAGGGCGTGAAGCGCTTCATCACCTCCGGCGAGCACGACATGGAGGAGAACATCCTCCACTACGTGCTGGCGCGCCCCGAGGGCGCCGGCCCCGGCACCAAGGGCCTGTCCCTGTTCCTCGTCCCGAAGTACCTCTTCGACTTCGAGACCGGCGAGCTGGGCGAGCGCAACGGCGTGTACGCCACGAACGTCGAGCACAAGATGGGCCTGAAGGCGTCCAACACCTGCGAGATGACCTTCGGCGACCGCCACCCGGCCAAGGGCTGGCTGATCGGCGACAAGCACGACGGCATCCGCCAGATGTTCCGCATCATCGAGTTCGCCCGCATGATGGTCGGCACGAAGGCGATCTCCACGCTGTCCACCGGCTACCTGAACGCGCTGGAGTACGCGAAGGAGCGCGTCCAGGGTCCGGATCTGGCCAACTTCATGGACAAGACCGCGCCCAAGGTCACCATCACGCACCACCCCGACGTGCGCCGCTCCCTGATGACGCAGAAGGCGTACGCCGAGGGCATGCGCGCCCTCGTCCTCTACACCGCCTCCGTCCAGGACACCATCGCGGTCAAGGAGGCGACCGGCGAGGACGCCTCCACCGAGCACGCCCTCAACGACCTGCTCCTGCCGATCGTCAAGGGCTACGGCTCCGAGAAGGGCTACGAGCAGCTCGCCCAGTCGCTGCAGACCTTCGGCGGCTCCGGCTTCCTGCAGGAGTACCCGATCGAGCAGTACATCCGCGACGCCAAGATCGACACCCTGTACGAGGGCACCACCGCGATCCAGGGCCAGGACTTCTTCTTCCGGAAGATCGTCCGCAACCAGGGCGCCGCGCTGAACTCGCTCGCGGAGGACATCAAGAAGTTCCTGGCGCTCGGCACCGGCGGCGAGGAGCTGGCCGCGGCCCGCGAGCACCTGGCCAAGGCGGCCGTGGAGCTGGAGGCCATCGTCGGCCTGATGCTGACCGACCTCGCCGCCACCGAGCAGGACGTCAAGAACATCTACAAGGTGGGCCTGAACACCACCCGCCTGCTGCTGGCCTCCGGAGACGTGGTCGTCGGCTACCTGCTGCTGAAGGGCGCCGCGGTCGCCGCCGAGAAGCTGGCGACGGCCTCCGCCAAGACCGTGCCTTCCAAGGACGTGGCGTTCTACCAGGGCAAGATCGCGGCCGCGAAGTTCTTCGCGGCCAACGTCCTGCCGGGTGTCACCCTGGCCCGCAAGGTGTCCGAGGGTGTGGACCTGGACCTCATGGAGCTGGACGAGGCCGCCTTCTAGGCCCCTCCGTCCGGTTGGCCCAACCTCCACATCCCCCTTACGAGGGCCCGCTCCCATCGCCGGGAGCGGGCCCTCGTCCGTCGTTAAGGTGAACCCATGAGCACAAGCGCCCGCCCGTCTCACGCCGCCGCGCCCCCCAGGAGCGCTGCGCGCGCCCCCTTCTCCTTCGACCGCGGCCACACCGACGACCTCCTGTCCTTCCTCGCGGCGAGCCCGTCCCCGTACCACGCGGCGGCGAACGCCGCCGAGCGGCTGGAGAAGGCCGGCTTCCGGCAGGTCGCCGAGACGGACGCATGGGACGGGACCAGCGGCGGCCGGTACGTGCTGCGCGGGGGCGCGATCATCGCCTGGTACGTCCCCGAGGGCGCCGACCCGCACACGCCCTTCCGGATCGTGGGGGCCCACACCGACTCCCCGAACCTTCGGGTGAAGCCGCGCCCGGACAGCGGCGCGCACGGCTGGCGGCAGATCGCGGTGGAGATCTACGGCGGCCCGCTGCTCAACTCGTGGCTGGACCGCGATCTCGGCCTCTCCGGGCGGCTGTCCCTGCGCGACGGCTCGACGCGTCTGGTGAACGTCGACCGGCCGCTGCTGCGCGTACCGCAGCTGGCCGTCCACCTCGACCGCTCGGTCTCCTCGGAGGGGCTGAAGCTGGACAAGCAGCGCCACCTCCAGCCGGTGTGGGGGCTCGGCGACGACGTGCGGGACGGCGACCTGATCGCGTTCCTGGAGGAGGAGCTGGGACTGGCCGCGGGTGAGGTGACGGGCTGGGACCTGATGACGCACTCCGTCGAGCCGCCGGCCTACCTGGGCCGCGACAAGGAGCTGGTGGCGGGCCCGCGCATGGACAACCTGCTGTCGGTGCACGCGTCCGTCGCGGCGCTGGTGGCCGTGACCGCCTCCGACACCTCCCTGTCGTACATTCCGGTCCTCGCGGCCTTCGACCACGAGGAGAACGGCTCCCAGTCGGACACCGGCGCCGACGGTCCACTGCTCGGATCGGTGCTGGAGCGCTCGGTGTTCGCACGCGGCGGCTCCTACGAGGACCGGGCGCGGGCCTTCGCGGGTGCCGTCTGCCTCTCCTCCGACACCGGGCACGCCGTCCACCCCAACTACGCCGAGCGGCACGACCCGACGCACCACCCCCGCGCCGACGGCGGCCCGATCCTCAAGGTCAACGTCAACAACCGCTACGCCACGGACGGTTCGGGCCGGGCGATCTTCGCGGCGGCCTGCGAGAAGGCGGACGTGCCGTTCCAGTCCTTCGTCTCCAACAACGCGATGCCCTGCGGCACGACCATCGGCCCCATCACCGCGGCCCGCCACGGCATCAAGACGGTCGACATCGGAGCGGCGATCCTGTCGATGCACAGCGCCCGTGAACTGTGCGGCGCCAAGGACCCGTACCTGCTGGCGAACGCGCTCGCCGCGTTCCTGGCGGGCTGAGCCCCGACGCCCGCCCGCCGCACCGCATGCCCTCCGCCGCGCCGGGTACCCGGAACCGGGCCCGGAAGGACCGGACCCACAGGGAGGGCAGGACTCATGGGCCTCGGCGGATGCATCATCCTGATCGCCGTGGGAGCAATCCTCGCGTTCGCGACCGACTGGCACATGAACGGCGTCAACCTGCACCTGGTGGGCGTCATCTTCATGATCGTCGGGCTGATCGGAGTCGCGACCTTCAGCAGCATCTACCGCCGGAGGCGGGTGGTGGTACCGCCCACTCCGGTGATCGACGAGGAACGGCACCACCACCGGGACGGCTACGGCGGCGGGTACGGGATCTGACACGGGATCCGCCCCCGCTCCGGCGCCGCCCCGGTGGCCCTACTCCGTGTCCATGCCCGCCAGCACCAGCGGAAGCCGCGTCACACCGCCTTCCGTGAGCCGGACCGGAACGCCCCAGTCCTGCTGGTGGACATGGCATGCCGGGTACTCGTTCGCCCCCACGGCGAAGCCGCCGTCGGACGAGGTGTCGTCGCAGGACGCCGCCATCGCCGAGACGTGCAGAACGCCCTCCGGTACGGACGGGTCCAGCTCCAGCTCGCGTGTCAGGTCGGTGCCCGCGCCCTCGCCCCGGAGCAGCAACTCGGGCGGGGTCGAGGACACCAGCAGACGGGTCGACGGACCGTAGCGCGAGTCCAGCTTCTGGCCGGCCGGCGCCTGGAAGACCACGTCCAACCGAAGCCGGCCGGGCGCCACTTCGGTCGCGGCGCGCCGGGTGCGGTGGGCGACCGAGGCGACCCGCACCGCCTCCTCCGGCAGCCGCAGCCGGGTCAGCCGGTGCCGGGCCGACTCCACGACCACGATGTCCGCGCCGTCCAGCACGGCGTCCGACGGCTCCCGCAGGTCCGTCGCCAGGGTGGTCACCTCGTCCGTCGCCGGGTCGTACCGCCGCAGCGCGTGGTTGTAGGTGTCGCTGACCGCCACCGAGCCGTCCGGCAGCGCGGTCACGCCCAGCGGATGCTGGAGCAGGGCCTGTCCGGCCGCGCCGTCGCGGTGACCGAAGTCGAACAGGCCCGTGCCGACCGCCGTGCGGACCGCGCCGTCCCGGTCCACCCAGCGCAGGGCGCTCGTCTCGGAGTCCGCCAGCCACAGACGCTCCCCGTCGGCCGACACCGCGAGTCCCGACGGCTGCGCGAACCACGCCTCACCGCCCGGGCCGTCCACCAGTCCCTCGTTCGTGGTGCCTGCCGCCACCGCGACCGCGGCCGTCCGCGGGTCGTACGTCCACAGCTGGTGCACACCCGCCATGGCGATCCACACCCGGCCGCCGAAGACCGCCACGTCCCACGGCGAGGAGAGGTCCACCTCCCGGGCGGGACCGGACGTGGGCGAGCCCTGCCACCACTGCCTGCCGGTGCCCGCGAGCGTGGTGACCTCACCGGTCGCCAGGTCCACGCGGCGCAGCGCGTGGTTCACCGTGTCCGCGACGGCCACCGCGCCCTCCTCCAGCAGCGCCAGGCCCTGCGGCTCGTTGAAGCCCGCCGCCTCCGCCGGGCCGTCCACGAGGCCCCGTACGCCCGAACCGATGCGGCGCACGACCGTCTCGCCGTCCACCGCCAGCTCCACCAGCTGATGCCGCGTGGTGTCGCTGACCAGGAAGGTCCCCGTCGGAAGCAGAAGCGCCTTGCCGGGGAAGCGGAGGGTCGTGGGCTCGGGCTCCGGCGCCACGTACGGGCCGTCGCCACGGCGCAGCGTGCCCTTCGCCGCGTGCTCCTCCTCCAGCTCCTCGACGAGCCGCGCTATCGCATGCGCGTGGCCCTCGCCCGCGTGCTGGGCCACCACGTACCCCTCAGGGTCGATGACGACGAGGGTCGGCCAGGCCCGGACGGCATACTGCTTCCAGGTCGCGAGCTCCGGGTCGTCGAGCACCGGGTGCTCCACGCCGTACCGCTCCACCGCGTCCACCACCGCGTGGTGATCCGCCTCGTGGACGAACTTCGGAGAATGCACGCCGATGATCACCACGGTGTCGCGGTGCTTCTCCTCCAGCTCGCGCAACTCGTCCAGGACATGCAGGCAGTTGACGCAGCAGAACGTCCAAAAATCCAAGATCAATATGCGGCCTCGGAAGTCGGCGAGCCTCAGGTCCTTGCCGCCGGTGTTGATCCAGCCCCCCTTGCCGATCAGCTCGGGGGCGCGGATGCGGACGCGACGCGTCGGGGAGTCGTTCATGGCTCAAGGGTGCCATCCGGGGCCGGACGGCCGGAGAGCCTGTGGACAACTTCGGTGACGCTGTGTACCCGGGCCCGTACCGGATGCGCACGGGCCCTCGCGGAGGGATGCTCGACGCAGACAGGGGGGCCGTTGCAAGGGAGCAGTACCAATGCCACGAGACATCGACGACCAGCCGCGCAGCCGGGACCGGGCACGCGAGCACGGCGAGATCACCGGCGGCGAGACGCGCGACCGGGACGAGCGGGACCCTGCCGTGGGCGGCTCCGGCCCGGCGGAGGACACGCGGAGGTCCGGCGTGCGCCGTGAGCGCGACGACCGGCGCTCGACGTGGGACCACGACGAGGACGTGCAGGAGGGCTACCGCTAGGCGCCTCGTCTCCGTCCGGGCCCCCGCGGCGTTGCGGGGGTCCCGGACGGCCGCGGGGGTCCCGGTGGTGCGGGGGTCTCGGTGGTGCGGGGGACCTGCCGGCGCTCCCGGCGCCGGGGGCGCGCTCAGGAGAGGGCGTGTCCCGTGGTGGCGTCCACGTGGTCGGGGACCTCCTCGTGGCGGTCGCCCACCGTCATGGTGCCGGTGGGCTCGAACATCAGGATCGACGCTCCGGCCGGCGCGGACGGCTTGTGCTCCGTGCCGCGCGGGACCGTGAAGACCGAGCCCCTGGGCAGCGTGACGGTGCGCTCGCCGGACGCCTCGCGCAGCCCGATCCGCAGTTCGCCGTCGAGGACGAGGAAGAACTCGTCGGTGTGGTCGTGCGTGTGCCACAGGTGCTCGCCCTCGACCTTGGCGACGCGTACGTCGTAGTCGTTGACGGCGGTGACGATGCGGGGGCTCCACAGGTCGGTGAAGGAGGCGAGGGCCGCTGCGAGGGAGACGGCGTCCTTCGGGCCGTCGGGGGTCGGGCCGTCAGGGGTCGTGGACCGGGTGGGTTCGGCGGGTTCATGGTGTTCCATGCAGGCATCGTGCGGGGTGCCCGCACTCCCGGACGAGTGCTAGAAATCGCGTATGCCGCAAGGATCCTCTCAGGCGCGCCCCGTGCACCGCGTGGTCCTCGTCGTCGACGAGAACTCCAACCCCTTCGAGATGAGCTGCGCCATCGAGGTCTTCGGGCTGAGGCGCCCCGAACTCGGCCGGGAGCTGTACGACTTCCGGCTGTGTGCGGCCGCGCCCAGGACCCGGATGCGCGACGGCTTCTTCACTCTCACCGAGGTCGCGGGGCTCGACGCGGCCGACGACGCGGACACGCTGATCGTGCCGAACCGGCCCGACACCGACAGCCCGCGCTCCCGGGAGGTCCTGGACGCCGTACGCCGGGCTCACGCGCGGGGCGCGCGGTTGATCGGCTTCTGCTCCGGCGCGTTCACCATCGCGGAGGCGGGCCTGCTCGACGGGCGGCGGGCGGCCTGCCATTGGATGTGGGCCGAGTCGTTCCGGGCGCGCTTCCCCCGGGTCCGGCTGGAACCGGACGTGCTGTTCGTGGACGACGGCGACATCCTCACCGCCTCCGGCAGCGCCTCGGCGCTCGACCTCGGGCTGCATGTCGTACGCCGCGACCACGGCGCCGAGATCGCCAACGCCGTCTCCCGGCGACTGGTCTTCGCCGCGCACCGTGACGGCGGACAGCGGCAGTTCGTGGAGCGGCCCGTGCCCGATGTGCCGGACGAGTCGCTCGCGCCCCTGCTGGCCTGGGCCCAGGAGCGCCTGGGCGAACCCCTCACCGTCGGCGACCTCGCGGCGCGCGCCGCGGTGAGCCCCGCCACGCTGCACCGGCGCTTCCAGGCCCAGCTCGGCACGACCCCGCTGGCCTGGCTGACCGGGGAGCGGGTCGCCCTCGCCTGCCGGCTGATCGAACGCGGCGAGGAGCGGATCGACGTGGTCGCCGCGCGCAGCGGCCTGGGCACGGCCGCCAATCTGCGGATGCGGCTGCGCCGCGAGACGGGACTCAGCCCGTCGGCCTATCGGCGGCGTTTCGGGCCGGGCACCGGGGAAGCCCTGGTCGTATGAGATTCCTCGTACGCGACCGGCTCCTCGGCTTCGGTGACGACTACTGGATCGAGGACCAGCACGGCAACAAGGTCTTCCTGGTCGACGGCAAGGCCATGCGACTGCGGGACACGTTCGAACTGAAGGACACCCAGGGGCGTGTCCTGATCGACATCCATCAGAAGATGTTCGCCCTGCGCGACACGATGGTCATCGAGCGCGGCGGCGACCCGCTGGCCACCATCAGGCGCAAGCGCCTGTCCCTGCTGCGCAATCACTACCGCGTCTCGCTGGTGGACGGCACGGAACTCGACGTCAGCGGCAAGATCCTGGACCGTGAGTTCGCCGTCGAGTACGACGGGGAACTGCTCGCGCAGATCTCCCGGCGCTGGCTCCACGTCCGCGAGACCTACGGCGTCGACATCGTGCGCGACGACGTGGAGCCGTCGCTGCTGATCGCGGTGGCGGTGTGCGTGATCCATCTGGCGGAGAAGGAGCACCGTGAGGACTGACCGCCGTGGTGCGGCGGTGGTGCGACCCTGATGCGGCCGTGGTGCGGGACGCCCGGGCCCGAGGCGGGCGCCGGGGCCCCGGCGTCCGAGGGTGCTCGCCGTCCCGGCGCCCTGCGGGCGGCCGCCCGAGCGGCCCGCGACCGGTACGTCCCCACGGGCGGACGTCCCTCGCCGCCGCTACGGCGTCACCGCTACGGCGTCACCGCGAACGACGCCAGGATCGCCGCCGTCAGCTCCGGCTCCCCCTCCGCCTTGATGCGGTCCGCCACGGCGTCCGCGGTGACCCGGCCGCAGGCGAGGCGGACGTACGTCTCCCAGTCGAGCGTCAGCGAGACCGACGGGCCCAGCGAGGGCGCGCCGTCGATGGAGCCGCGGCCCTCCGCGTCGACGCGGACCGTGCGCATGAACTCGACCGGGCCGTGGACGTCGAAGACGACCGCCGAACCGGGGGGCGCACCCGCGTCCTTGGCGACGACCTTCGGCAGCGCGGCGAGCAGCTGGTCCCGGGCGATGAGCGCGCCCGGCGAGTCCAGGTTGCCCGGCCGGCCCAGCGTCGTGCGCAGGTCCTGCTCGTGCACCCACACGTCGAACGCGCGGATCCGCATGGCCTCTTCGAGGGTCTGCTCGGTGCCGAGCGGGCCGCGCACCTTGGCGCCCGGGTCCCGCGACTCGTTCCGCAGCTGGCGGTTGCGGCGGATGATCGTGTACTCCAGTTCGGACGTCATCTCCGGCGCGGTGTGGTGGCGGCGGACGTCGACCTGCATCTCCATGTAGCGCTGGTGCTCGTTGGTGACGTGGAACAGGTCCCGCGGGAGGGTGTGGATCGGGCGCGGGTCGCCGAGCATCTCGCAGTCCAGGCCGATGACGTGCGAGACCACGTCGCGTACGGACCAGCCGGGGCAGGGTGTGCGCCGGTTCCACTCGCCTTCCACGAGCGGCTGGACCAGCTCGGATATCGCTTCGATCGAGTGGGTCCAGGCGTCGGCGTAGGGCTGGAGGGTGGGATGCAGACTCACGGAACGGGACCCCTCGGCGGTCGGTGCACGGGCGGTGGTGATAGTGGCGGGAGGCGGCTGTCGGCGGGTGTCTTGGGAGGTTAAGTTACGCTGCTGCGAGGCACCCCGGCAGTGCTTTCGTGTGACGATCGTAGGCCCGTGGACGACGGCTCGAATTCCAGGACGGTGGTAGTGTGCGCGCCTCCCTGATCCAGATGCGGGTGGACCCGGACGAATCGGTTGATTCCCGAAGGCGGCGAGCGGCTTCGCTCGTGCGGGATCAAGCCGGAGTCGATCTGGTGGTGCTGCCCGAGCTGTGGACGACCGGCGCGTTCGCCTACGAGGACTTCGGGAGCGAGGCCGAGCCGCTCGAGGGGCCGACGCACGAGGCGATGGCGAAGGCCGCGGGCGACGCGGGCGTGTGGCTGCACGCCGGATCGATCCCCGAACGGGACCCTGACGGTCCCCTCTACAACACGTCTCTCGTCTTCTCCCCCTCCGGCGGGCTGGCCGCCGCCTACCGCAAGATCCACCGCTTCGGCTTCGACAAGGGCGAGGCCGTCCTGATGGGCGCGGGCACCGAGCCGGTGACCGTGCGTCTGCCGGAGACGACCGTCGGCCTGGCCACCTGCTACGACCTCCGCTTCCCCGAGCTCTTCCGCTCGCTCGTGGACGCGGGGGCCGAGACGCTCGTGGTCCCGGCGGGCTGGCCGGAGCGCCGCCGGTCCCACTGGACGCTGCTGGCCCGGGCCCGGGCGGTCGAGAACCAGGCGTACGTCCTTGCCTGTGGAACGGCCGGGACGCACGCGGGGGTTCCGCAGGCGGGTCACTCGATCGTGGTGGATCCGTGGGGCGAGATCCTCGCGGAGGCGGGCGCCGACGAGGAGGTCCTCACGGTGGAGTTCGACCCGGCGAGGGTCGCCACCACGCGGGAGCAGTTCCCGGCGCTGAAGGACCGGGTGCTGGGGCTGGAGCGCCCGCGGCGCTGACGGGCCGCCCGCCCGGCCCGGGACACCCGCGTGACCGGCGCCCCACCGACCGGCGCCCCGTCCGACCCCACGGCACCCGTAGCCCCCACAGGGGGCCCGCCGCGCCGAGCCCGCGGCACCCCGCCCGACCGGCCGACGCGCCCAGCCCCGCGGCACCCGCCCAGCCCCGCGGCACCCGCCCAGCCCCGCGGCACCCGCCCGGCTCCGCAGCACCCGCCCGGCCCGCGCCCCGACCGGACCCACGGCACCCGTCGCCCACAGGGGCCCGCCGCGCCGGGCCCGCGCGCCGGGTCCCGTACAGGCTCCCCGGCCCGCCCCTAGACCGGTACGTGCACCGTCTCCACCCGGCTCGCCACCAGCCGCTCCCGTTCCCTGCGCGCGGCCTGTTCCCGCAGCCGCAGGATCTGGCTGAGCCCCAGCGCCTGGAGGACGAACACCGCGGAGAAGGCCACGGTGTAGTCGCCGCCCGTGGCGTCCAGCAGCACACCGATCGCCAGCAGCGTCGTCATGGAGGCGACGAAACCGCCCATGTTGGTGATGCCGGAGGCCGTGCCCTGACGCTCCGGCGGATTCGCGGGGCGCGCGAAGTCGAAGCCGATCATGGAGGCGGGGCCGCAGGCGCCGAGCACCACGCACAGCGTGATCAGCAGCGACATCGGCGCGTGCCGGTCCGGATAGGCGAGCGTGAGCGCCCACAGCACCGCCGTCACGCCGATCGTGCCGAGCACCAGCGGCAGCCGCGCCGCGTGGTGCCGGGCGACGATCTGCCCGTACACCAGGCCGACGACCATGTTCGACAGTACGACGAGGGTGAGGAGTTCACCGGCCGTCGCCTGCGACAGGCCCTGCGCCTGCACGAGGAACGGCAGGCCCCACAGGAGCAGGAACACCATCGCCGGGAACTGGGTGGTGAAGTGCACCCACATGCCCAGGCGCGTGCCGGGCTCCTTCCAGGACGCCACGATCTGGCGCCGTACATAGGCCGATCCGTGGTGCAGGTACGGCTCCGGCTCGTACCCCTCGGGGTGGTCCTTCAGGAAGAGCAGAAGCAGGACGAGCACGACGGCCCCGGCGAGCGTGCTGCCGCCGAACGCCGCCGTCCAGCCCATCCCGTGCAGCAGCCGGGTCAGTACGAGCGTGGAGACCAGGTTGCCCGCCATGCCGACCAGGCCGGCGAGCTGAGCGACCAGGGGGCCGCGCCGCGCCGGGAACCAGCGGGTGCCCAGCCGTAGCACGCTGATGAAGGTCATCGCGTCACCGCAGCCGAGCAGGGCCCGCGAGGCGAGCGCCGTGCCGTACGACGGGGACAACGCGAACCCCAGCTGTCCGGCCGTGAAGAGGACGGCGCCCATGGCCAGCACCCTCTTGGTGCCGAGCCGGTCCACCAGCAGGCCGACCGGTATCTGCATGCCCGCGTAGACGAGGAGTTGGAGGATCGAGAAGGTGGACAGGGCGGAGGCGTGGACGTGGAAGCGCTCCACCGCGTCGAGTCCCGCCACGCCCAGCGACGTGCGGAAGATGACGGCGACGAAGTAGACCGAGACGCCTGTGGCCCACACGGCGACGGCGCGCCGGCCGCCCGGTGGATCGCCCGGCAGGGACACGGCACGGGAACCGGCGGACCGGGAGGTCATCGCACCTCACCCCGCGCCAGGTGGGAGAACCAGCTGACGTGCCGGTGGACGATGTCGACGGCCGCCTCGGCGTCGCCGGAGCGCAGCGCCCCGAGGATCTCCTCGTGCTCGTTGAGCGTCTTGGCGATCCGGTCGGGGTGCGAGTGCATGACGGCCACCCCCATCCGCAACTGGCGGTCGCGGAGCTGGTCGTACAGACGGGAGAGGATCTCGTTGCCGCCGCTGCGCACGATCTCGGCGTGGAACGTGCGGTCGGTGACCGCCGCCCCGGCCAGATCCCCGGCCGCGGCCTGCTGCTTCTGCCGCGCGAGCAGTTCCTCGAGGCGGGCGATCAGCCCGGGTGGCGCGGGTACGGCCTTGCGCGCCGTGTGCTCCTCGACGAGCTGGCGCGTCTCGACGACGTCCGCGATCTCCTGGACGGAGACGGGCAGGACGAGGGCGCCCTTCTTCGGGTAGAGCCTGATCAGCCCCTCGACCTCGAGTCGGAGCAGCGCCTCGCGCACCGGCGTCCGTGAGACGCCGACCGCCTCGGCCAGCTCCCCCTCGGTGAGCAGCGTGCCGCCCTCGTAACGGCGCTCCAGGACGCCCTGTTTGACGTGCGCGTACACGCGGTCGGCCGCGGGGGGCTGCTTGGCGGGCGGCCGCTCGGGAGCGGCGGCGGGGGCAGGGGCGGCGGACGGCGCTGAGGGCATGCGCACATCATAGATACAACACGTACGCATACCGAGAAGCGTCCATCATCCGGACCGGCACCCCCCTCGTCACATTCGTTGCCGCGACCGTGCATCCATTTGCGCTTCCCGGGTGTCTTCATCAGAAGGCGGTCCATTCATCCGACCGCTCTCCAGGGGCATTTGGATGCATTCAGTGCATCAGAGACGCAATCGGAGCGTTCAACTTGACTACCGGTATTAAGGGCGTGCGCGTTCGCAGAGCAGCCGCAGCAGCGGTCACCACCGCAGCCGTGCTCACCTCCGTCGCCCTCACCGCGGGACCCGCGCAGGCCGTCACGAAGCCCTCGATCACCGCCAAGGGCGGGTTCGTGATGAACAACGGCACCGGCAAGAGCCTGTTCACCAAGGCAGCGGACACCAAGCTGTCCACCGGCTCCACCACCAAGATCATGACCGCCAAGGTGGTGCTGTCGCAGTCGAACCTGAACCTGGACGCGAAGGTCACGATCCAGAAGGCGTACAGCGACTACGTCGTCGCGAACAACGCCTCCCAGGCCCACCTGATCGTCGGCGACAAGGTCACCGTCCGCCAGCTGCTGTACGGGCTGATGCTGCCCTCCGGCTGCGACGCGGCCTACGCGCTCGCGGACAAGTTCGGTTCCGGCTCCACGCGCGCCGCCCGCGTGAAGTCGTTCATCGGCAAGATGAACAGCGCCACCCGGAGCCTCGGCCTGACGCACACGCACTTCGACTCGTTCGACGGCATCGGCAACGGCAACAACTACTCGACGCCCCGCGATCTGACGAAGATCGCGAGCAGCGCCATGAAGAACTCCACCTTCCGCGCGGTCGTGAAGACGCAGTCCACGAAGCAGAAGGTGACCACCAAGAGCGGCGGCTACCGCTACTACAACTGGACCAACACCAACCCGCTGCTCGGCAACTACAGCGGCGCCATCGGCGTGAAGACGGGTTCCGGCCCGGAGGCGAAGTACTGCCTGGTCTTCGCGGCGACCCGCAACGGCAAGACGATCATCGGCACGGTCCTGGCGTCCACGTCGGTGGCCAACCGCACGGCGGACGCGAAGAAGCTGCTGAACTACGGCTTCGCCGTCTGATCCCGGCACGGCAGCACGAAGGGGCCGGCCGCTGGACCCCGAGTCCGGCGGCCGGCCCCTTCGCCGTACCTGCGCCCCTGAGTGCTACGCCCAGGTGATCAGGCGCTTCGGGCGCTCCAGGACGGCGGCGACGTCCGCCAGGACCTTCGAGCCCAGCTCGCCGTCCACCAGGCGGTGGTCGAAGCTGAGCGCCAGGGTCGTGACCTGGCGCGGCTTGACCTTGCCCTTGTGCACCCACGGCTGGAGCTTGATGGCGCCGACCGCGAGGATCGCCGACTCGCCCGGGTTGAGGATGGGCGTGCCGGTGTCGACGCCGAACACACCCACGTTGGTGATGGTGATCGTGCCGCCCTGCATGGCCGCCGGTGACGTCCTGCCCTCACGGGCGGTGGCCACCAACTCGCCCAGCGCCTCGGCCAGCTGCGGCAGCGTCTTCTCGTGCGCGTCCTTGATGTTCGGCACGATCAGACCGCGCGGGGTCGCCGCCGCGATGCCCAGGTTCACGTAGTGCTTGCGGACGATCTCCTGGTTGGCCTCGTCCCAGGACGCGTTGACGTCCGGGTTCCGCTTGACGGCCACCAGCAGCGCCTTGGCGATGAGGAGCAGCGGGTTGACGCGCAGACCCTGCAGGTCCTTGTCCTGCTTGAGCTCCTCGACCAGCCTCATCGTGCGCGTCACGTCGACCGTCACGAACTCCGTGACGTGCGGTGCGGTGAACGCCGACCCGGCCACGGCCTGCGCCGTGGCCTTGCGGACGCCCTTGACGGGGACACGGGTCTCGCGTCCGCTGTCGTACGTCACCACGGGCGCCGGCGCGGCGACGGCGGCGGGCGCCTCGGGGGCCGAGGGGACCGTCACCGCCGCGTGCACGTCCTCCCGCGTGATGATCCCGTCCGGACCCGACGGCGTCACCGTCGCCAGGTCGACGCCCAGGTCCTTGGCGAGCTTGCGCACCGGCGGCTTCGCCAGCGGGCGCGTCTGCCCGCCATGGCCGTTCAGGTCGCCCTCGGCCGGCGCGGGCACGTGCGGGGGCTCCTCCACGGGCGCCGTCGCCGTCTTGCGGGGGCGGCGCCTCGTCGAGGTCTCCGCGACGCCGTAGCCGACGAGGACGGGTTTGCGGCCCTCCCGCGCGGGCTTCTCCTCGGCCGCGGGCTCCGGGGCCGCAGCCGTCCCGGCGGGCGCGGCCGCCTCCCCGGCGGGGGCGCCCCCGGTGACGTCCACCGCGATGATCGGGGTGCCCACGTCCACCGTGGTGCCCTCGGGGAAGCGCAGTTCGCGGACCACTCCGTCGTAGGGGATGGGCAGTTCGACGGCCGCCTTCGCGGTCTCCACCTCGCAGACGACCTGCCCGTCGGTGACGGAGTCACCGGGCTGCACGTACCACTTGAGGATCTCGGCCTCGGTCAGTCCCTCGCCCACGTCGGGCATCTTGAACTCACGCACGGACGCCTCAGTCATCGTCGTCACGACCCTCTCCTCAGTACGCCAGGGCGCGGTCGACGGCGTCGAGCACCCGGTCCAGCCCCGGCAGGTACTCCTCCTCCAGCCGCGCCGGCGGGTACGGGGCGTGATAGCCGCCCACCCGCAGCACGGGCGCCTCCAGGTGGTAGAAGCACCGCTCCGCGATACGGGCGGCGATCTCCGCGCCCGAGCCGAAGAACACCGGCGCCTCGTGCACCACGACCAGGCGGCGGGTCTTCTCCACCGACGCCTGAAGGGTGTCGAAGTCGAGCGGGGAGACCGAGCGCAGGTCCAGCACCTCCAGGGACCTGCCCTCCTCCTGGGCGGCGGCCGCGGCCTCCTGGCACACCTTCACCATCGGACCGTAGGCGGCGAGCGTCAGGTCCGTGCCCTCGCGCACCACGCGCGCCTTGTGCAGGGGTCCGGGGATGGCCTCCGGGTTGACCTCGGCCTTGTCCCAGTACCGCCGCTTCGGCTCGAAGAAGATCACCGGGTCGTCGCTCTGGATCGCCTGCTGCATCATCCAGTAGGCGTCCGACGCGTTCGACGGGGAGACCACCTTCAGGCCGGCCACGTGCGCGAACAGCGCCTCGGGCGACTCGCTGTGGTGCTCGACGGCCCCGATGCCGCCGCCGTACGGGATGCGGACGACGACGGGGAGCTTGACCGTGCCCAGGGAGCGTGCGTGCATCTTCGCCAGCTGCGTGACGATCTGGTCGTACGCCGGGAACACGAAGCCGTCGAACTGGATCTCGACGACCGGGCGGTACCCGCGCAGGGCGAGGCCGATCGCCGTGCCGACGATGCCCGACTCGGCGAGCGGGGTGTCGATGACCCGCTCCTCGCCGAAGTCCTTCTGCAGGCCGTCGGTGACGCGGAAGACGCCACCGAGCTTGCCCACGTCCTCGCCCATCACCAGGACCTTGGGGTCCGACTCCAGGGCCTTGCGCAGCGACTCGTTGATCGCCTTGGCGAGCGCCATCTTCTCGGCCATGTCAGCGTCCCCCTTCTCCCACGGCGAAGCCGCTGTCGGACTCGGTCGCGAACGACGCCTGGTAGGCGGCGAACTGGGCCCGCTCCTCGTCGACGAGCGCATGCCCGTCCGCGTACACGTTCTCGAAGATCGCGAAGTGGTCCGGGTCCGGCATGGCGCGGACCGCTTCGCGCACTCGCCTTCCCAACGCCTCGCTCTCCGCCTCGAGTTCCGCGAAGAATGCCTCGTCCGCGTGGTGCGACGCCGCGAGGTACGCGCGCAGGCGGGCGATCGGGTCCTTCGCCTCCCAGGCGGCCCGCTCGTCGTCGTGGCGGTAGCGGGTCGGGTCGTCGGAGGTGGTGTGGGCGCCCATGCGGTACGTGAACGCCTCGACCAGGGTCGGGCCCTCGCCGTTGCGCGCCCGCTCCAGCGCCCACTTGGTGACGGCCAGGCAGGCCAGGACGTCGTTGCCGTCCACGCGCACTCCGGGGAAGCCGAAGCCCTGCGCGCGCTGGTAGAGCGGCACGCGGGTCTGCTTCTCGGTGGGCTCGGAGATCGCCCACTGGTTGTTCTGGCAGAAGAAGACGACCGGGGCGTTGTAGACCGCGGCAAAGGTGAACGACTCGGCGACGTCGCCCTGGCTGGAGGCGCCGTCGCCGAAGTACGCGATCACGGCGGAGTCGGCACCGTCCTTGGCGACGCCCATGGCGTAACCGGTGGCGTGCAGCGTCTGCGAGCCGATGACGATCGTGTAGAGGTGGAAGTTGTTGCTGTTCGGGTCCCAGCCGCCGTTGTTCACGCCGCGGAACATGCCGAGCAGATTGGTGGGGTCGACCCCGCGGCACCAGGCGACGCCGTGCTCGCGGTAGGTCGGGAAGACGTAGTCCTCGTCGTTCAGGGCCCGGCCCGAGCCGATCTGGGCTGCCTCCTGACCGAGCAGGGAGGCCCACAGGCCCAGCTCGCCCTGGCGCTGCAGGGCGGTGGCCTCGGCGTCGAAGCGGCGGGTCAGCACCATGTCCCGGTACAGACCGCGGAGCTGCTCGGGGGTGATGTCCTCGATGTACGAGTCGTACGCGGTGTTCTCGGTCCGCAGGCCCTCGGGTGTCAGCAACTGGACGAGGTCCGGCTGCGATCCCTTCCCGGGCGTCGTGCGAGTGGTGCGCTTGGTGCCGGTGGTGCCGGCCTTTCCAGCGCTGCGTCGCGGCTTGCGCGCGGCAGTGCTCTCCACGGTCACGTGTGCTCCTCCGTCGGTCCGGCCCCCGGGTTCGCCGGGTGCCTGGGGTCCCCTCAGCCCGTTCCGGGCCTTGGGGAGCGGCTCGCCTGCAGCTCACGGACGCACAGGGTGGGTGCGGCTCGTTCGAGACAGACGTGACAGGTGCCCCGGCGAGCGCCCTGCAACAGGCACGTTACCCAGTGCTCCACATTTCTGTGAAACCCCTCCTGACCTGGGATTTTGCTTGGATTTCCAAGTAAATCGAGTAAGTCGGGAACAGGTGCTGGTCACAGCCTTGCAGGGGGCCGGAACAACGGCACGTTATCCCGCTCACCTGGAGCACGGGAAGACATCATCCGGTGTCGCACCGCCGGCGGCCCGCCGCCCCGACGGACCGCGCCCCCGACCGCCACGCACGGTCGATCGCTCTGCACGCGGCGTGACCGGAGTGCACGCTCCGTGACCGGTCCGCGCGCCCTGCGATCACGTTCGGGAACAGGATGTGACCGATTGCGACTGTGTGTCACAAACCGCAGCTCACAGGCCCGGCTCGTGCCCTAACCTCTGCCGCGTGCCGCGCTCTTCTGTACCACCCCCCGTGTATCACGCGCCCCCCGTGAGCGCCCTCCTCCGCCAGTACACCGCCGGGTCCCCGCTGGCCTGCGACCCCGTCGAGCAGGAGCTGCTCAACCGCGGCTACCGGCTCCGCACGACGCGCGGCCGCTACTTCCTCAAGCACCACTTCGACCCGGAGACCGCCGCCCCCGCGGCGATCGCGCGCCAGCACCGCGCCACCCGGCGACTGGCCGACCTCGGCGTTCCGGTGGCGCCGCCGCTGGCCCGCCGGGACGGCCGCACCGTCGCGGTCGTCGGCGGCCACGCGTACGCCCTGTACCCATGGGTCGAGGGACGGCACCGGCACGGCGGCCAGCTCACGACGGAGCAGTGCGGACGGCTGGGGGCGCTCCTGGGGGTGGTGCACGCCGGCCTGGAGCGGGTCATGCCGTACTCCCGCACCCGGTCCGCGCCCGGCGCGCGCTCCGAGAGCGCCGACCCCACCGACACCTTCGCGCTCATCGACGCCCTGCTGCGCCGGGTCCGCCGGCACCGGCCCGCCGACGCCTTCGACGAACTGGCCCGCCACCGTCTGCTGGAGCGGCGGGCGCTGCTGCGGCGGCACGCGCACCGGCGGCCGCCGCGCGGGGGCCCCGTGGGGTGGGTGCACGGCGACTTCCACCCTTTCAACCTGCTCTATCGGGGAGACGCGCCCGCCGCGATCGTCGACTGGGACCGCCTCGGCGTGCAGCCCCGCGCGGAGGAGGCGGTGCGGGCGGCGGCGATCTTCTTCGTACGCCCCGCCGGCGCGCTCGATCTCGCGAAGGTACGGTCCTACGCGCGCGCGTACCGCCGGGCCGCGGGCGCCACATCCGGCGAACTCGCCGCCGCCGTCCACCGGGTGTGGTGGGAGCGGCTCAACGACTTCTGGATGCTGCGCTGGCGCTACGAGCGCGGCGACACCCGCACGGACTCCCAGTTCCCCGCGGCCTCGGCCCTGGCCGTGTGGTGGACGCGCGAGTACGACGCGGTGTGCGAGGCCTTCACCTGTTGAGCCCCGGGGTCAGGGAAGCTGCGAGCCGGCCGTGGTGGCGGGCGCCGACGTCGGGTCGGTGCCGCCGCCCGTGGGCGAGCCCGTCGGCTGGTCGGTGGGCGTCTGGGTGGGCTGGTCGGTCGGCTGGTCCGGCGTCGTGGACTCCTGGGTCGGCGGCTCGCTGTAGCTCTGGGACGGCGTGTACGAGGGCGTGTACTCCGACCCACCGCCGGTGTCCGTGCTGTCGCTCGGGGACGACTCGGTGGCCTGGTCCGTCGGCGTCTCGCTGGACCGCTTGTTCTCCTGGGACTCCGTGGGGGTGGGCGACTGGGTGGTGCCGGCGCCGCCGCCCTTCCCACCGGTGTTCTGGAGTGCCAGTGCGACGCCCGCGGCGATGGCGACGACCGCGAGGACCGCGAGGATCCACAGCTTGCCGCGGCCGCTGCCCCGGTTGCCGTGCCCCTCGAAGCCGCCGTCGTCCCCGGAGCCGTAACCCGTGGGCAGGATCGGCTGCGGGATCTGGGTGGTGCCCGAGGAGTCCCCGGGGTGCGGCAGCACCGTGGTGCCGGCGAGGCCCGCCGCCGGTGTGTGCCGGCCCTCGTGCATCTCCACGGGACCGGTGTTCCAGGTGCCGGTGTGGCCACCCTGGTCGTACAGCATCTGCAGCGCGTACTGGACCAGCCCGCGCATCTCCTCGGCGGTCTGGAACCGGTCGTCCGGCTCCTTCGCGAGCGAGCGCATCACGAGGCCGTCCAGCTCCGGCGGACATCCGTCCGAGGTCCGGGACGGCGGCGCCGGGATGTCCTGGACGTGCTGGTAGACCACGGACAGCGGTGTCTCGCCGACGAACGGGGGCCGCAGCGCCAGCAGTTCGTACAGCAGGCAGCCCGTCGCATACAGGTCGGAACGGTGGTCGACGGCCTTGCCGAGCGCCTGCTCCGGGGAGAGGTACTGCGGCGTGCCCATGACCATGCCGGTCTGCGTCATCGTGGTGGACGCCCCGTGCAGGGCGCGCGCGATGCCGAAGTCCATCACCTTCACGGCGCCGTTGTCGGTGATGATGACGTTCGCGGGCTTGATGTCGCGGTGCACGATGCCGTGCTGGTGCGAGTAGGCCAGCGCCTCCAGGACGCCCGAGACGATGATGAGGGCCTGCTCGGGTCCGGGCGCCTCGGCGTTGAGCAGCAGATCGCGGATCGTACGGCCTTCGACCAGCTCCATCACGATGTACGGCACCGACTGGCCGCCCACGTGGTCCTCGCCCGAGTCGTACACCGCGACGATCGCATGGTGGTTGAGTCCGGCCACCGACTGGGCCTCGCGCGTGAACCGGGCCTTGGAGACCGGGTCCTCGGCGAGGTCGGACCGCAGCAGCTTGACCGCGACCGTCCGGCCCAGACGCACGTCCTCGGCCGCGAACACCTCTGCCATGCCGCCCCGGCCGAGTCTGTGGGTGAGCCGGTACCGGCCGTCCCCGACCAGTCCGCCGTTGCCCCATGTCTCCGGCGCGTCCGACATCCCGCCGCCAGTCGCCTCGGGGTCGGACGGGCCCTGGGCGCGCTGCGTCTGTGCCATCGGTCCTCGCCGTCGTTTCTGCCCGCGGTCCGCGCGGTGGTTGGTACGGTCTCCGACGGTCCACGCTACAGGCTTCGCGCGAGGCCCCGTTCCGAGATGGGGTCGAGATGGACGGGCCATCAAACCCGGTGCGGGGTCCCACGTGCAAATCCTGTGCACCGGCGGTACGTGCCCTGTAACGCTTCCGCGACTCTTCTTTCGCGTACGGTCACGGAACGGGCACCGAGCTTGACGTGTCACTGTGCTGGGGCAGACTTGGCCGGGAATAGGCCAGTCGATCACGGAACCTCGCTGTCGATCGCCGAAGCCACGGGACTTGGATCACGGACCGCGGGAGCACGGTCAGCCGCTGCCGCCGTGCCGATGGGGGACGCAGAAGATGAGCCAGGACGGCGCACAGGGCTGGTACGCGGGGCGATCGGTCGCCGGCGGCCGCTACCAGTTGCGCGACTTGCTCGGCGAGGGCGGCATGGCCTCGGTGCATCTCGCGTACGACACGGTGCTCGACCGTCAGGTCGCGATCAAGACACTCCACACCGAACTCGGGCGTGAGCAGGCGTTCCGGGAGCGGTTCCGCCGCGAGGCGCAGTCGGTGGCGAAGCTCACCCACACCAACATCGTCTCGGTCTTCGACACCGGCGAGGACGAGATCGACGGGATGACGACCCCGTACATCGTCATGGAGTACATCGAGGGCAAGCCGCTCGGCTCCGTCCTCGACGCGGACATCCGGCAGTACGGAGCGATGCCCGCCGACAAGGCGCTGAAGGTCACCGCGGACGTGCTGGCGGCCCTGGAGATCAGCCACGAAATGGGCCTGGTCCACCGGGACATCAAGCCGGGCAACGTGATGGTGACGAAGCGGAACGTCATCAAGGTGATGGACTTCGGCATCGCCCGCGCCATGCAGTCCGGCGTCACCTCGATGACGCAGACGGGCATGGTGGTCGGCACACCCCAGTACCTGTCGCCGGAACAGGCCCTCGGCCGGGGGGTGGACGCCCGCTCCGACCTGTACTCGGTCGGCATCATGCTCTTCCAACTCGTCACCGGGCGGCTGCCGTTCGAGGCGGACTCGCCGCTGGCGATCGCATACGCACACGTGCAGGAGGAGCCGGTCGCCCCCTCCTCCGTCAACCGTGCGCTGCCGCCCGCGGTGGACGCGCTCGTCGCCCGCGCGCTGAAGAAGAACCCGAACGAGCGCTTCCCGAACGCCGAGGCGATGCGCGACGAGTGCCTGCGCGTGGCGGCGTCCTTCACGGCCGCCGCACCGAGCATCGTGCCGGGCGTGCAGACGTCGAGCGGCGCCGGGGTGAGCTCCGCGGTCTTCCCGCCGGTCGACCAGTCGGCGCCGGTGCCGCCCGGGCCCGTGCAGACGCCCTACCAGCCCGGTCCGTACGGCAGCCCGACGCCCGCGCCGCCCCAGTCGCCCGCGTACGGCTACCCGCAGCAGGGCGGCTACGCGACACCGCAGCCGACCGCCGCGTACGCGCCCCAGCAGTCCGCGGCGACCCCGCCGCCGTACACCATCTCCCCGCAGTCCGCTGCGTCCACGCACGGCGGCCCGGGCAGGAAGAACAACCGCGCGGTGATCATCGGTTCGATCGTGGTCGCGCTGGTCGCGATCGGCGGCGTGATCATCGCGCTCTCGCTGAACGGCAAGGACTCCGGGGGCGGCGGCAGCAGCTCCAGCACCTCCCCTTCGGTGGTCGCGGGTCACAAGGGCCCCGACACCACGAAGACGATCGAGACGACGAAGTGCACGGAGCCGGAGAAGTCGTACAACGACCCGGAGAAGATCCGGGTTCCGGACTTCACCTACAAGTACCTCGGCTCGGTGAAGAGCTGCTTCCAGGCCGCGGGATGGCAGATGAAGATCACGCCCGTCGACGAGAACACCTGGGGCCAGGACATGATCACGGACCAGTTCCCGTCGGCCGGCACGGACGTCGACCCGAAGAACATGCCGGAGATCGAGCTCAAGGTGTCGTCCGGCAACCCCTCGTGAACCGTCCCTGATCCACTGCGCGGGGCCCGGCACCATTGTGGTGCCGGGCCCCGCGCACGACCGGCCTCGGCTTACAGGTACGGGCCGCCCGTGCGGCCGCCCGCACGGCGGTCCTCCTCGCCCTCGGGCACCCCGACACCCGGCGGGAGGGCGCGGCGCATCTGCTCCAGCTGGGCCCGCGCCGCCATCTGCTGGGCGAACAGGGTGGTCTGGATCCCGTGGAAGAGGCCCTCCAGCCAGCCCACCAGCTGGGCCTGGGCGATACGCAGTTCCGCGTCGCTCGGAATCGTCTCGTCGGTGAAGGGCAGGGAGATCCGCTCGAGCTCCTCCACGAGTTCGGGAGCGAGGCCGTCCTCCAGCTCCTTCACCGAGCTGGCGTGGATCTCCTTCAGACGCTGACGGCTCGCCTCGTCGAGCGGAGCGGCACGCACCTCCTCCAGCAGCTGCTTGATCATGCTGCCGATGCGCATGACCTTCGCCGGCTGCTCCACCTGTTCCGTGACCGGGACCTCGCGGGAGTCGTCGTCTGCGGTGCCGCCGAGAGCCATCCCGTCCTGGCCCACGACCAGGATCTTCTGGGGGTTCTCCGACGACCTGTCGTTCCTCGGCATCTCCATGGCGTCATTGTCTCGCACCCGGATGCCGCATCACCCGGATGCCCCACCGGAAGTGCTCGACGGGTGTCCGCCGGCCTCAGACAGACCCCGGAGGGGGCTGCGCCGCCGCGGTCCCGGCGAGGCGCTGCAGTCTGACCACGCAGTGGTCGAGCCAGAGGAGCTCGGCCTCCGTGTGCAGCACCAGCTGTTCCAGGACCAGCAGCCGGGCGACCTCGTCCTGGTGGGCGGGGGGCTCGGCGAGGGCCTCGCACCGCAGCCGGGTGTACTCCCGCAGCGCCTCCCTCAGATGCCGGCGCTGCACGTCGACCACGGCCCGCACGTCGACCGAGGGCGCGCCGAAGGCCATGGCCAGTTTGATCACCAGCGCGTCGCGCGGCGGGCTCGTGCGTTCCACCGGACGGGCGTACCAGTCGCGCAGTTCGTCGCGCCCGGCGTCGCTGATCGCGTACACCACCCGCCCCTTCGGATCCCGGCCCTCCTGGACGACCAGCCCGTCGCGCTCCAGCCGGGCCAGGGCCGTGCAGACCTGCCCGATGTCCAGCCTCCACACGTCTCCGGTACGCGCCTCCAGCTCGGCGCGCAGCCCGGCGCCGTGGCGGGAACTCCGCTCCAGCAGCGCCAGCAGACCGTGGCGTATCGACATGCCGGTATCTGTAGCGGGTGGACCGGGGGAGTGCCAGTCGGGCCGCAGAGGTGGCGACGCGGTCGGCGGGGCGGGCGGAGGCAAGGGGCGGACGGAGCGGACGGGACGGACGGGCGGGGCGGGACGGGCGGGGCGGACGGGGCGGGGCGGACGGGACGGACAGGACGGGACGGGCGGGGCGGGACGGGCGGGGCGGGGCGGACGGGACGGGACGGGGCGGACGGGACGGGGCGGACGGGACGGGTGGACGGGACGGGTGGACGGGACGGGTGGACGGGACGGGTGGACGGGACGGGTGGCCGAGATGCCGGGCGCCGGGGTCCGTGTGACGCTGGTGCCGTTGATCTTGCCGCCCCGAGCACCGGAGGGGGTCACGCGCTTGACTCCATGGCTCCGCACACCGATCGCGGTCCGCACGCTCCGTGCGGCCGTCCTGCCGCCGGTCCTCACGACGACGGCCGTCCTCGGCACGTTCGGCATGTCCACCGCCTACGGGACCGGGCCCGATCACGACCTCCGGCCCGCCTCGTACGCCGTTCGGCCCCCTTACGCCGCCCGGTCCGGCCAGTCCCCTCCGTCCGGCCGGACCGCTCGCTCCGGCCGGCCCCCTCAGGTCCGTCACGCCGCTCAGCCGGCCCGCGGCACACGGCCCGCGCGCGCGGTTGCTCCCCTGGCCGGTCCCGCCTCCGGTCCCGCCTCCGGCCCTGCCGCCGGTCCCGGCCGTCACGCGGCCGCGGCGTGGACGGACGCCACCTGGATCGCGCACGACGTGATGCGTCCCCCGGCACCCCCGGCCCCGTCCCACGGCTCCCGGCACACGGCGCCCGTCACGGCACCGTCCGGCGGCCCCGGGCCCCGGGAGCCCGCCCGGCACCCGCGCATATCCCACCTGGAGCACACCGCGTCCGGCTCCTCGGCTCATCGCTCCGGCTCCTCGGAGCATCGCTCCGCCCGGAAACGCTCCGCCGCCCACCCCTCCGCCGAGCGGCCCTCGGCCGGCCCCTCGAGCGCCGGAAGCCGGGCCGGAGAGGGACGGATACGGCCCGGCAGGCCCGACCTGGATCCGGAGACGGAGAGCGTGGAGGACGAGCCGACCCATCCGGACGAGGATCCGGCGGTCCCGGACCGGACGCCGCGACCCGCGGACCACGGCACCGGGACCCCCGACCCGGACAGCGACGCCTCCGTCGGGCCGGACGGCCTCGCGGCGACCTCCCCGGCCCCCCGGCAGCGCTCCGCGGGACCGGCCCGGCAGGCCGTCGCCTCGGAACCCGTGGTGGAGATACTGCCCCTCGGCAGCGGCCTGATACTCGTCGGCCTCGGTCTCGCGATCGCCCTCCTCGCCCTGCGACTGCGCAGGGAGTAGCCGAAGGCCACGCCGGGACGGTCCGCGCGATGCCCGGACGGCCCGCACGACGGCGGCACGCTCAGGGCACCACCAGCAGCACCTTCCCGACGTGCCCGCTCTCGTCCAGCACCCGGTGGGCCGTGGCCGCGTCGTCCATCGGAAGTTCCCGGTCGACGACCGGGCGGACATGCCCGGAGCCGATCAACGGCCACACGTGCTCCCGTACCGCCGCCACGATCGACGCCTTCTCACCCAGCGGCCGCGCCCGGAGCGAGGTCGCCGTGATCGCCGCCTGCTTCCGCAGCAGCGTGTTGATGTTCAGCTCGCCCTTCACCCCGCCCTGCAGGCCGATGACCGCGAGTCGGCCGTTCACCGCGAGCGCCCGCACATTCCGGTCCAGGTACTTCGCGCCCATGTTGTCGAGGATGACGTCCGCGCCCGCCCCGGCGGTGGCCCGCTGGATCTCCTCCACGAAGTCCTGCTCGCGGTAGTTGATCAGCACGTCGGCACCCAGCTCGGCGCAGTGGTCCAGCTTCTCCTTGGTGCCGGCCGTGACCGCGACCTTGGCGCCCACCGCCTTGGCCAGCTGGATCGCCATCGTGCCGATGCCGCTGGATCCGCCGTGCACGAGCAGCGTCTCCCCGGGACGCAGGTGGGCGATCATGAACACGTTCGACCAGACCGTGCAGGTCACCTCGGGCAGGGCCGCCGCCTGCCGCACATCGAGGCCCTCGGGCACGGGCAGCAGCTGCCCGGCCGGGACGGCGACCTTCTCGGCATACCCGCCGCCCGAGAGCAGCGCGCACACCTCGTCGCCGACGGTCCATCCCGAGACGCCGGGGCCCAGTGCGGCGATCCGACCGGAACATTCGAGCCCGGGGTAGGGGGAGGCACCGGGCGGCGGGCTGTAGAGGCCCTGCCGCTGGAGGAGGTCGGCGCGGTTGACGGCGCTGGCCACCACGTCGACCAGCACCTCGCCCTCGGCGGGTACGGGATCGGGGACCTCGGTCCACACCAACGCCTCGGGCCCGCCGGGTTCAGCAATCGTGATCGCGTACATGAGGGGGACGCTACTCCTCACGGTGGGCCGGGAGCGGACCGCACAGGCCCGGTGCCGGGGGCGGCTCCGCCTCGGTCGCCGTCTCAGTCCTGTGGCAGCGGGCGGGTGTGCGGCGCCACCGGTGTGCCCGGCGAGGCCCGCACGATCGTGATCAGACGGTCCGTCACCTGGAGCGTGCCGACGGCCGGATCGTCGTAGCCGAGGACCCGGTGCCCGCGCAGCACACTCACCACGAGGTCGTCCGTCTCCCGCACCCCGCGCCCCACCTCGGCCTTGGTGACGGGCCGCTCGACGAGGTCGAGGCCGCTGCCCTGGTGGATGAGGTCCTCCATCACCATGCCGGCGGCCGGGCTGAGCACGGAGAGACCGAGGAGCCGCCCGGCGGCACTGGCACTGGTGATCACGACGTCCGCGCCGGACTGCCGCAGCAGCGGCGCGTTCTCCTCCTCCCGCACCGCCACCACGATCTTCGCCGCACGGTTGAGCCGGCGGGCGGTCAGTGTGGCCAGGACGGCGGTGTCGTCCCGCTGCGTGGCGATGATGATCTGCCGTGCCCTCTGCGCCTCGGCGCGCCGCAGCACCTCGCTGCGGGTCGCGTCGCCCACGACGCCCGCGTATCCGTCGGCCGTCGCCGCGTCCACGGCCGGTGGGTGGGGATCGACCACCACGACCTGCTCCTTCTTCAGACCGGTCGCGCACACGGTCTGGATCGCCGACCGTCCCTTGGTCCCGAATCCGATGACGACGGTGTGATCCCTCAAGGCCGCCCTCCAGCGGTTCTGCCGCCACTCCTCCCGGGTGCGTTCGGTGAGGACCTCGAGAGTGGTGCCGACCAGGATGATCAGGAACAGCACGCGCAGGGGCGTGACGAGGAAGATGTTGGTGAGCCGAGCGGAGTCGCTGACCGGGGTGATGTCGCCGTAACCGGTCGTCGAGAGGGTGACGGTCGCGTAGTAGAAGGAGTCGAGCAGGTCGACACCGTCTCCCGCGCTGTCGTTGTAGCCCTCACGGTCGGCCCAGACGATCAGGGCGGTGGCGACGAGGACGAAAAGGGCCACCGTCAGCCGTTTGGCGACCTGTCGGAGCGGACGCTCCACGATCCTGCGTGGAAGCTTCACCCGGCGGGTGACGAGGTGCTCGTCCGGTCGGCGGGCGATCCCGTCCCGGCCCGGAAGTTTCACGTGAAACACTCCCCGTCCTCGCTCACCGTGCCCGGCTACCCGGCCAACGCCCAGGGAAGGTCCAGGAGTTCCAGTTCCTGACCGGGGCGGGCGCCCCCCGGCGGCACTACCGCGAGGGCATCGGCGGCGGCGATGCCACGCAGCATGGCGGGCCCGTTGTAGTGCAGCGGCACGACGCTGTCGGCCCCCACGGCGACGGGGATGAGCCGGGTGTCGTACGGGTGACCGTGGGCGGAGCCCCCCAGCGGCAGCGCATACGGCTCCGGGGCCGCCCGGCCGGCGAGGACGCGCAGCAGCGGCTCGGCGAGCGTGAGCAGCCCGGAGACGGCCGCGAGGGGGTTGCCGGGCAGGCCGACGAGGTGCTGGTCCTCGCGGGTGCGGGCGAGGAGCATGGGGTGGCCGGGGCGCACCTTCACCCCGTCGACCAGGAGTTCCGCGTCGACGCGGCGCAGGGTGGGGTGGACGTGGTCCACGGGACCCGCGGCCGTGCCGCCGGTGGTGACGATCAGGTCGGCCGCCGACGTCCTGACCGCGTCGAGCAGCGCATCGGCGTCGTCGCCGAGCCTGCGCACGGCCACCACCTCCGCACCGAGCGCGCGCAGCCACGGTGGCAGCATCGGGCCGAGGGCGTCCCGGATCAGCCCCTCCTTGGGCAGTCCCTCGGTGAGCAGCTCGTCGCCGAGGACCAGGACATCGACACGAGGACGGGGCACCACGCGCAGGGTGTCGTACCCCGCGGCCGCGGCGAGCCCGAGCACCGCCGGGGAGACCTGAATGCCCGGGGGCAGCAACTGGTCGCCCGTGTGGCACTCCTGGCCCCGCGGCCGGATGTCCTGCCCGGGCACGACGGCGGCATGCAGCCGCCCCTTGTCGTCGATGCGTCCGTGTTCGCTGCGCAGGACGGCGGTGGTGTCCGCGGGGATGCGGGCGCCGGTGGCGATCCGCACGGCGACGCCGTCGTCGAGCGCCGTCGGCTCCGCCTGCCCGGCGAGGACGCCTTCTTCCCGCACGTCCCAGGGCCCGGGACCGGCGACCGCCCAGCCGTCCATGGCCGAGGTGTCGAAGGAGGGGAGATCGGTGAGGGCGGTGAGGGGCGCGGCGAGCACCAGGCCGAGGGCGGCGTCCAGGGGGACGGCCGCGGGTTCCCGACGGGGCGCCGAGCGCGCGGCACGTTCGGCGATGGCGCGGGCGTCGGGCCAGGGGGTCGCCCGGTGGCGGGCGTGGCGCCCCGAGCCGGGTGGGGCGGAGGAAGCGGTGGTGGAAGAAGCCGTGGCGGAAGAAGCGGTGTCCGCCGGGCGGTCCTGGACGGGGTCCTGGGCGCCGAGGCCATGCCGAGAGCGGGAGCCGGAGCGGGAGCCAGCGGCACGCGGGTCCGGGTCCCGTACGAGGGCCAGGGCCTCTTCCAGGGCCGCGTCGTCCCGGTCCCCCGTGTCCCGGTCCGCCTCGTCCCGGCCCCCGGGACCGTGGGCGGGGCGGGCCTCCCGCGGACCGTCGCGCCGACCGCCGTCATCGGTCGTGCCCGGCGCCTCCTGCCTGTCGCGTCGCTCGGTGTCCAGGCGTCCCGGGACGCGCCGCCCGGTCATCCGGCGTCCGGCTCGGCCTCGGTCCGGGCGGTATCCTCGTCCGCCCAGCGCAGGGCCAGCGCGGCTGCCTTGCGGGCGGCCTCGGCGACCGCCTCGGGCCCGCCCTCGGCCTGCGCGGCGGCGTAGCCGACGAGGAACGTCGTCAGCGGGGCCGCGGGGCGGGCGACGCCGTGCGCGGCGTCACGAGCGAGGTCGAGGAGGACGCCGGTGTCGACGTCGAGGTCGATGCCCAGCTCGTCCTTGACTGCGGAAATCCATTCATCCAACACGTGCCCATGCTCCCTGATGCGTGATCGGGCGGTGGCGATGTCGTCCCAGGTGTCGCAGTCGAAGGACGCGACGGGATCGGAGATACGGGTGAGATCGAGCCCCGCGACCAGGCGCCGCAGCGGAAGACCGGTGAGCCCGGCGTGCTCGGTGGACAGCCGCCCCAGCTCGCGGCGCAGCGCAGCGCCGCGGTAGGCGGCGACGAGGGGCTGGTCGCGCCCCTCGGGATCGGTGAGCAGCACACCGTCGGAGCCGCTCGCCCGCAGGCCGCCCAGCAGCCGGCGCACCGTTCCCTCCCGCAGGAACGGCAGATCGGCGGAGAGCACGACGACGTATGCCGCCGTGGTCCGCCTCAGGCCCGCGTCGAGCGCGGCGACCGGTCCCGCGCCGGGCGGCTCCTCGCGGGCCCAGGTCACGGGGCGCGCGGTGGGCCGGGGATCGGCCACGACGACCGTGTCGGCCGCGCCCGCGCAGGCGGTCAGCACCCGGTCGAGCAGCGCCCGACCGCCGACGCGCACGCCCGGTTTGTCGACCCCGCCGAGCCGCCGGGCGGCACCGCCGGCGAGCACGACGGCGTCGTACCGGTCGGCGCGGGGGTCGCCGGGCGACTCGTACGCGGTCATGCCCCCGAGTATGGGCGCCGCCCGGATCGATGCCACCCCCGGGGGGGCGCCGACGGCCGGGCGCGCGGGTCTCCTCGCCGTCTCGCCGGGCCTCCCGCGCGGCCCCGCTCAGAGCGTGCGGAGCAGCACCGCCGGCCGTTCCACGCAGTCCGCCACATACCGCAGGAACCCGCCCGCGGTGCCGCCGTCGCACACCCGGTGGTCGAAGGTGAGCGAGAGCTGCGCGACCTGCCTGACCGCCAGTTCGCCCTCGTGCACCCAGGGCCTGGGGACGATGCGTCCGACGCCGAGCATGGCCGCCTCGGGGTGGTTGATGATCGGGGTGGAGCCGTCGACGCCGAACACCCCGTAGTTGTTGAGCGTGAACGTGCCCCCGGTGAGCTCCCCGGGGGTGAGGGTCCCGGCGCGCGCGGCTTCGGTCAGCCGCGCGAACTCCGCGCTCAGCGACTCGGCGTCCCGCGCCTGCGCGTCCCGTACCACGGGCACGACCAGCCCCCGGTCGGTCTGCGCGGCGAACCCGAGGTGCACCTGGTCCAGCCGGACGATCTCCCTGGCCTCCACGTCCACGGTGGAGTTGAGCTCGGGGAAGCGGGCGAGCGCGGCGGTGCAGATGCGGGCCAGCAGCGCGAGCAGGGAGATCTTGGGGCCTCCGGTCGCGTTCATCGCCGCCCGCGCGTGCAGGAGTTCCGTCGCATCGGCGTCGACCCAGCAGGTCGCGTCCGGGATCTCCCGCCGGCTGCGGGAGAGCTTGTCGGCGACCGCTCCGCGAACGCCCCTGAGGGGTATGCGGGTGCCCCTGGTGGCCGCCCCGCGCGCCTGGGGCGCCGCCTCGCCGCTGGACACCGCTGCCGCCGTGGGCGCCGGTGTCCCGGTCGTGTCCGTGCGCGCGGCCGTGGCCCGCAGAGCGTCCTCCACATCGGCCCGCAGGATCAGCCCGTCGGGCCCGGAACCCGCCAGCTGCCGGAGGTCCACGCCGTGGTCGCGGGCGAGCCTGCGGACCAGTGGGGAGATCACCGGAATCGGGCCGCCGGAGCGCTCGGGGGCGGCCCCGTGGCGTGTGCGGACCGCGGCAGCGGCCGTCGTCGCCCCGGTGGCGTCCACCGGGGACGCCCCGGACCCGGCCTCGGCCTCGGCCTCGCGCGGCGGGACGTCCGCGGGCCGTGCGCCGGGACGGGTCGGCCGCACCCGCCGGCGCCGGGCGGGGGCCGCCGAGGTGCCGTACCCGACCAGGACGTTCCCGGAGGACTCCTCGGCCGGCTCCGCGGGGGCCCCGACGGCCACCGTCAACAGCGGTGCCCCCACGGGCAGTTCGGTACCCTCCTCGCCGAAGCGGGCCGTGACCACGCCGCCGTAGGGGCACGGCACCTCGACCATCGCCTTGGCGGTCTCCACCTCGACGACCGGCTGATCGACGCTGACGACGTCCCCGACCTGCACCAGCCAGCGGACGATCTCCGCCTCGGTGAGGCCCTCCCCGAGGTCGGGCAGCCGGAACTCCAGGACCTGGGCCATCAGCTCTCCGCCTCCCATTGCAGGTGCCCCACGGCGTCCAGGATCCGGTCGACGCCCGGCAGATGGTGCCGTTCGAGCATCGGCGCGGGGTACGGGATGTCGAATCCGGCCACCCGCAGCACCGGAGCCTCCAGAAAGTGGAAGCAGCGCTCCATGACGCGTGCCGCGATCTCCCCGCCCGGGCCCCCGAAGCCGGTCGACTCGTGCACCACCACGGCCCGGCCCGTGCGGCGCACGGAGGCCGTCACCGTCTCGTCGTCGAAGGGCACCAGGGTGCGCAGATCGACGACCTCCAGGTCCCAGCCCTCGGTACGGGCGGCTTCGGCCGCCTCCAGGCAGACCGGCACCGAGGGGCCGTACGTGATCAGGGTGGCGCTGCGGCCCGTGCGCCGCACCACGGCCCGGCCGATCGGCTCCACGGCCTCGGGCTCCTCCGGGTTCCAGGAGTCCTTCGACCAGTACAGCCGCTTGGGCTCGAGGAAGACGACCGGGTCGTCGGAGGCGATGGAGGCACGCAGCAGTCCGTAGGCATCGGCGACCGTGGCGGGTGTGACGACATGGAGGCCCGGAGTCGCCATGTAGTACGCCTCGGAGGAGTCGCTGTGGTGCTCGACGCCGCCGATGCCTCCCCCGTAGGGGACCCTGATCGTCAGGGGCAGCGGCATCGCGCCGCGTGTGCGGTTGCGCATGCGGGAGACATGGCTGACCAGCTGCTCGAACGCCGGGTAGGCGAACGCGTCGAACTGCATCTCCACGACCGGCCTGAGCCCGTACATCGCCATGCCGACGGCCGTGCCGAGGATGCCCGCCTCGGCGAGCGGTGTGTCGGTGCAGCGGTCCTCGCCGAACTCCTCGGCGAGCCCGTCGGTGACCCGGAAGACACCGCCGAGCGTGCCGACGTCCTCGCCCATCACGTGCACGGACGGGTCGGCGGCCATCGCGTCGCGCAGGGCACGCGTGAGGGCCTGCGCCATGGTGGCCGGCTTGAGTGCGACGGTCGTCATCGTCCGGCTCCTTCCGGTCCGGCGGCCCCGGCCTGCAGTTCGGCCCGCAGCTGGGCTTCCTGTTCGAGGAGTTGGGGGGTGGGCCGGGCGTACACGTGGGCGAAGAGATCCATGGGGTCGAGCGCCGGGTCCTGGTTCATCCGCGCCCGCAGGTCCGCCGCCATCGCCTCGGCGTCCTCGCGCGCGGCCCGTATCCCGTCCTCGTCGAGCAGGCCGCGGTCCGTCAGCTCCCGTTCCAGCAGTTGCACCGGGTCGTGGGCGCGCCACGCCGCTACCTCGGCGTCGGTGCGGTAGCGGGTCGCGTCGTCGGCGTTGGTATGGGCGTCGAGACGGTAGGTCACCGCCTCGACGAGCGTGGGACCGTCGCCCGCGCGGGCATGACGCACGGCGTCGGCGAGGACCTCGTGCACGGCAGCCGCGTCGTTGCCGTCGACCAGGCGGCCCGGCATGCCGTAGCCGACGGCCTTGTGGGCCAGGGTGGGCGCCGCGGTCTGCTTGGCGAGCGGCACGGAGATGGCGAAGCCGTTGTTCTGGACGAGGAAGACGACCGGCGCCCGCCAGACGGCGGCGAAGTTCAGGGCCTCGTGGAAGTCGCCCTCGCTGGTGCCGCCGTCGCCCACCATCGCGAGCGCGACCACGTCGTCGCCCTTCAGACGCGCGGCGTGCGCAAGACCCACCGCGTGCGGGAGCTGGGTGGCGAGCGGGGTGGACAGCGGCGCCACGCGGTGCGCGTGCGGGTCGTATCCGGTGTGCCAGTCGCCGCGCAGCAGGGTCAGGGCCTGGACGGGGGCGACGCCGCGGGCGACGACCGCGAGCGTGTCGCGGTAGCTGGGGAAGAGCCAGTCGCGCTCCTCGAGGACGAGCGCGGCGGCGACCTGGCAGGCTTCCTGACCGGTGCTGGAGGGGTAGACGGCCAGGCGGCCCTGCTTGGTGAGGGCCGTTGCCTGCGCGTTGTACCGGCGGCCGCGCACCAGCTGCGTGTACAGCCGGCGCAGCAGCTCGGGGTCGGCCTCGGCGGCCGCCTCGGTGCCGAGGACGCGGTACGGCTGTGCGTCGGGCAGCAGCGGAGCGGGGTCGGTACGGGGCTGCCAGGCGGGCGGCGGGGTCGGCTGGTGGGCGCCCCGCTGCTCCATGACCGTCATGACGGCACCTCCTCGTGGGAGCGGCTTCAGGCGCCACGGTTTGATGCGCCTCACCAACCGATTGTTCGGTCGTCGGCACATTTTGGCTACAGGCGGCTCCAGGCTGTGGACAAACGGTTCTCCACAACCTGAGATGTACGCAGTACGTCCATGGTAGGAAGGCGGGGGCGCATGGCACCTGAACAAATGGCCGAGCCGACGGAGCACGGCCCCGCCCTGCCGCCCCCACGCGCCCTCGACGCCATCGACCGCGACATCCTCCAGATACTCCAAGCGGACGGCCGCGCCTCGATACGCTCGGTCTCCGAGCGTGTCCACGTCTCACGCGCCAACGCCTACGCGCGGATCAACCGGCTCATCGAGGACGGTGTGATCCGCGGCTTCGGGGCCCGGGTGAACCACGAACGCGCCGGTCAGGGCACCTCGGCGTACATCACCCTGAAAATCGTGCAGAACTCCTGGCGCGCGGTCCGCGAGCAGCTGCGCATGCTCCCGGGCGCCTCCCACATCGCTCTGGTGGGCGGCGACTTCGACGTACTCCTGCTGGTCCACACCCCCGACAACAGGGCGCTGCGCGAGCTGGTCCTCACCCGGCTCCAGGCGATACCGGAGGTGCTCAGCACCCGCACGCTGCTGGTGTTCGAGGAGGAGGACCTGGAGCCGGAGGGCTGACGCCGGAGAACCCGGGACCGGGGGCCGGGGGCCGGGACCGGGGCCCAGGGCCGGGAGGCCAAGCCCTGAGGGCCGCGAGCAGGAGGGAGCACCGGTGGGCCCGCGCGGGAGACCCGCACCAGGAGTGCCGGTCGCACGACCACCCCCACAGGGAGAGCCGGTCGTACCTCGCGGCGCGGAAACCCGGCGCCGGCCGGCTCAGTGGTCCCCGCGCAACCCCGAGAAGGTCAACCGCACGACCGCGTCGGCCACTTCGCGCTCCCCCATGCCGCGCCCGTCCGGCCGGTACCACTCCACGACGGAGTTGATCATTCCGAAGACCAGCCGCGTCGCGAGCCGCACCTCCACGTCCGCGCGCACGTCACCGTCGGCGGCCGCGGCCTTGAGCAGTTCGGCGACCCGGTGGTCGAACTCGCGGCGCCGCTCCAGCGCCCACCGCTCGGTGCCGGTGTTGCCGCGCACGCGCAGCAGCAGCGTCACATACGGCAGCTCGGCCATGAGCACCTCGACCATGCGCCGTACGACGTACTCCAGCCGGTCCCTGGCGCGCCCCACGCACGCGTGCTCCTCGTCGAGGATCGCGAAGAGGCCGTCCAACGCCCGGCTGACGGCGCGGCGCAGCAGTTCCTCCTTGCCCGAGACATGGTGGTAGATCGACGACTTGGAGATGCCGGCCGCCTTGGAGAGGTGCTCCATGGACGTGCCGTCGTAGCCGCGCTCGTTGAACACCTGCACGGCCACGGAGAGCAGGCTCTCCGGCGTGTACGTGTCGCGCCTGGCGGTGGTCATGAGGTGCCCTCCCGCTTCTCGGAGGCGTGCGCGCGCCGGTACAGGGCGAGGGACGGGGCGTAGCGCCCGGAGGGGTCGCGCGCGTGCAGGTTGTCCAGCAGGTCGTGGGCCCAGCCGCGGCCGAGCCTGCGGCTCCATTCGAACGGCCCGAGGGGATAGTTGACCCCCAGGCGCATCGCGGTGTCGATGTCCTCCTCGGTGGCCACGCCCTTGGCGACGGCGTCGTGCGCCAGGTCGACGATCCTGGCCACGGTGCGGGCGACGATCAGGCCGGGCACGTCCCCGATGACACTGACCTTCTTGCCGAGCGCCTGGAAGAGCCCCGTGGCCTCGGCGAGGGCCCGCGGCGAGGTGTCCTGGGAGGCGGACAGGGCGACGCGGGTCGCCCTGCGGTAGTCGAGCGCCAGGTCGAAGTACACGACGTCGCGGAACTCGACGGAGGTCTGGCCGTCGGCGAGGACCAGCCGGCCGCCACCGGGCAGCACCAGACAGGTGCCCTCGTCCTCGTCGTCCTCACGGACGCCGATGCCTGCCTCGGCGATGAGCTGGAGGAGTTCGGCGGCGGGCCCCAGGTCGCCCTCGGCGACCACGTACGCGGGTGGCCGCGCCGTCTCCGCGGTGTGCGGCTCGGACCGCTCGGCGCCGTCCGCGTAGCCGTACCAGCCCTGTCCGGTCTTGCGGCCGAGCCGGCCCGACTCGACGAGCCTGCGCTGCGCGAGCGAGGGGGTGAAGCGCACGTCCTGGAAGAAGGACTCCCACACCGAGCGGGTGACGGACTCGTTGACGTCCTGACCGATCAGGTCCGTCAGCTCGAACGCCCCCATGCGAAAGCCCCCCGACTCGCGCAGGACCGCGTCGATGGTGGCGGGGTCGGCGGCCTGTGCCTCGTACACGGCGAGGGCCTCCGCGTAGAAGGGCCGCGCGATCCGGTTGACGATGAAGCCCGGGGTGTCCGCGCAGGCCACCGGGGTCTTGCCCCAGGCGCGGGCCGTCTCGTACGCGCGCGTGGCCGACGTGACGTCGGTGGCGAAGCCGGAGACGACCTCCACGAGCGGCATCAGCGGGGCGGGGTTGAAGAAGTGCAGGCCGACGAACCGGCCCGCGTTGCGCAGGGCGCCGCCGATGGCGGTGACGGACAGGGACGAGGTGTTGGTGGCGAGGAGGCAGTCGTCGCCGACGACGTCCTCCAGCTCCCGCAGCAGCTGCTGCTTCACGTCCAGGCGCTCCACGACGGCCTCGACGACGAGGGAGCAGTCCGCGAGCTCCGCCGGACTCCCGGCGGGCACGAGGCGGGCGCGGGCCGCGTCCCGCTCGGCCTCGGTGAGCCGGTCCTTCTCGACGAGCCGGTCGAGGCGGGCACCGATCGCGTCGGCCGCCTCCTGGGCACGGCCGGGGAGGGCGTCGTACATCCGTACGGGGTGGCCCGCGACCAGCGCGACCTGGGCGATGCCCTGACCCATGGTGCCGCTGCCCACGACGGCCACGGGGCTGCTGAGGTCGAGTGCTGTCATGTTCGCGATCCTCCCGCACGGCGCTCTCCACAGATGCGGCGGACCCCCTTGTCCCGACCGATCGTTCGGTTACTCTAACTCTGTCCGCCCACCCACCGCCCGCCCACCGCCTGCCCGTCGCCCCGCCCCGCTCCGCACGAGGCGCTCCGGCGCCGCACCCCCGGATTCAATCCTGCCCAGGTCACGAGCTCAAGGGAGAGCTCACGAGACGAGGAGTTGGTCCCGCATGGCCGCCGAACTCACCGCGCACCAGCTGATCGCCCAGCACCGGCCCACCCTGGACAAGGCGCTGGAAGCGATCCGCACGCGGGCGTACTGGTCCCCGCACCCCGAGCACCCCAAGGCGTACGGGGAGAGCGGCAGTCAGGACGCGGCGGCGGGCAAGGCCGCCTTCGACGCCCTCCTGGGCAGCCGTCTCGACCTCGGCCAGCCCGGCACGGACGACTGGACGGGCGGCGAGGTGTCGCCTTACGGGATCGAGCTGGGGATCACCTATCCCCACGCGGACCTCGACGTGCTGCTGCCCGCCATGCGCGCGGGTCAGGGAGCGTGGCGCGACGCGGGCGCGGAGATGCGCGCGGTGGTGTGCCTGGAGATCCTCAAGCGGATCAGCGACCGGACGCACGAGTTCGCGCACGCCGTCATGCACACCAGCGGCCAGGCCTTCATGATGGCGTTTCAGGCGGGCGGCCCGCACGCGCAGGACCGCGGCCTGGAGGCGGTGGCCTACGCGTACGTGGAGCAGGTCCGCACGCCCGACGCCGCGGAGTGGACCAAGCCGCAGGGCAAGCGCGACCCCCTGGCGCTCACCAAGACGTTCAAGCCGGTCCCGCGGGGCGTCGCCCTGGTCATCGGCTGCAACACCTTCCCGACGTGGAACGGCTACCCGGGCCTGTTCGCGTCCCTCGCCACCGGCAACGCGGTCCTGGTCAAGCCCCATCCGCGCGCGGTGCTGCCGCTCGCGCTGACCGTGCAGGCGGCCCGCCAGGTGCTCGCCGAGGCGGGCTTCGACCCGAACCTGGTGGCGCTGGCCGCCGAACGCCCGGGCGAGGGCATCGCCAAGACGCTGGCGGTGCGCCCCGAGATCCGGATCATCGACTACACGGGCTCGACCGCGTTCGGCGACTGGCTGGAGACCCATGCCCGCCAGGCGCAGGTCTACACGGAGAAGGCCGGCGTCAACACGGTCGTCGTGGACTCGACCGACGACTACAAGGGAATGCTGTCGAACCTGGCGTTCTCCCTGTCGCTGTACAGCGGCCAGATGTGCACCACCCCGCAGAACCTCCTGATCCCGCGGGACGGCATCACCACGGACCAGGGCCCGAAGTCGTACGACGAGGTGGTCGCCGACCTCGCGCGGTCGGTCAGCGGGCTCCTGGGCGACGACGCCCGCGCGAACGCGCTGCTGGGCGCGATCGTGAACCCGGACGTCACGGCACGTCTGGAGGCGGCGGCCGGTCTCGGCGAGATCGCCCTGGCCTCCCGGGAGGTCACCAACCCGGACTTCCCCCGGGCGGTCGTGCGCACGCCGGTGATCGTGAAGCTCGACGGCGCGAAGCCGGACGCGGAGGCCGCCTACATGAGCGAGTGCTTCGGCCCGGTCTCCTTCGCCGTCGCGGTGGACTCCGCCCAGGACGCGGTGGAGTTGCTGCGTCGGACCATCAGGGACAAGGGCGCGATGACCGTCGGCGCCCACACCACCTCGCAGGAGGTGGAGCAGGCCGTCGAGGAGGTCTGCCTGGAGGAGTGCGCGCAGCTCTCGCTCAACCTGACCGGCGGGGTGTACGTCAACCAGACGGCTGCCTTCTCCGACTTCCACGGCTCCGGTGGCAACCCCGCGGCGAACGCGGCCCTGTGCGACGGGGCGTTCGTGGCGAACCGCTTCCGGGTGGTGGAGGTGCGCCGGGAGGCGTAGCACGCCTCAGGCGGGTGCGCCCCCGGTGGCGCTCCAGTGGTACAGCGCCATGGCCACACTGGTCGCGAGGTTGTAGCTGGAGACCTGGGGGCGCATCGGCAGGGACACCAGGTGGTCGGTGCGGGCGCGGAGGCCGGCGGACAGGCCGGTGCGCTCGGAGCCGAACGCGAGCACGGCGTCGTCCGGCAGCTTCGTCCCGCGGATGTCCTCGCCCTCCGGGTCCAGCGCGAAGAGCGGACCCGGAGGCAGCTCGTCCACGCTCAGCCGCTCCACGACGGTCGCGAAGTGGAGCCCGGCGGCGCCGCGGACGACCGTGGGATGCCAGGGGTCGAGGGTGCCGGTCGTGACCACTCCGGTCGCGCCGAACCCGGCCGCGAGCCGGATCACCGCCCCCGCGTTGCCGAGGTTGCGCGGATGGTCGAGGACGACCACGGGAGCCGTGCGCGGCAGGTGCCGGAGCGTCTCCAGGCCGGCCTCGCGAGAGGGGCGCACCGCGAGGGCGGCGACGCCGGTGGGGTGCGGGCGGGGCACGAGGGACCGGTACGCGGCCTCGGGGACCTCCCTCAGCTGGGCGTCCAGGACCTCGCGTACGTCGGGGGCGAGGTCGTCGGCCAGAGTGAGCGCGGCCGACCGGTCGGTGGTGACGGCGACCGGCACGCGGGCGTGGAAGCGCAGGGCGTGCTTGAGTGCGTGGAAGCCGTCGAGCAGGACACAGCTCCCGGCGAGCCTGCGCCAGGTGCTCAGCGGGTCGGCGGTGCTGGGGGGCGCGTCCGTCATGCGGTGCAGCCTATGTGCGGGGCGGGCCCGGCGGCCTGCGCGGGCCGGCGCGGCCGGCGCGGGCCTCCTCGCCGAGCCCGGGCACCGCTCACGCCGTCGAGCGGACGTGCGAGGGCTCGGCGGCGTCCTCAGGGGGCGGCTGGGGCCCGCGCGGGCCCGGCAGCGCCGGGCGGGCGCCGCGTCGCCCGAGCAGCCGTCCGCGCCCGCGTGCCACCCAGCCGCCCAGCCACAGCAGGAAGGACGTCGGCAGGAACACCGAGTCGGCGGCGATCATCGCGAGCGAGAAGAACGGAAGCCCGAGGACCACGGCGATCACCGCGTGCTCGGTCATCATGAACGCCAGCAGGACGTTCTTGGCACGCCGGTTCAGCAGGGTGAAGGGGAACGCCACCTGCGCGGCGACCGTCCCGTACGTCACCAGCAGCACCATCGTGCCGTGCGCGGACAGCAGCCCGGACAGGGCGGGCCAGGGCGAGAAGTAGTCGAGGTGGAGCGGGTAGTAGACGGCCGTGCCGTCCTGCCAGCGCGACCCCTGGATCTTGTACCAGCCGGCGGTCGAGTAGATGAGACACGCCTCGGCCATGATCACGAGCAGGGCGGCGCCGTGGACGAGGTTCGCGACGACGTCCAGCAGGATGCGGGGCTCCGTGCGAGGGCCTCGCCGGCCGACGTACCACCACAGGCCCTGCACCGCCCACAGCCCCCAGAACACGGCCGTCCAGCTGCCGTCCAGCCGGCCCGCGCCCGTCGCCACGGCCAGCGCGAGACCGAGCGTTCCCCACAGGGTGGGACCTGTCCGGTCGGGTCCGGGACGCTCTCCGCGCGCGTGCGCCGCGCTCTCGCGCCGGGCCCGCCGCCCGTCCAGCGACCACACCCGCCCGCAGCGCGTGAACACCAGGTAGACGGCCATCAGATGGATGACGTTGTCGCCGCCGTCGCCCATGAAGACGCTGCGGTTCTGCAGCGACAGCACGCCCACCATGAACAGCACGGACATCGTGCGGGTGCGCCAGCCGACGAGCAGCAGCGCGCTGGAGAGCACGGCCAGGGCGTAGACCGTCTCGAACCACACCCGGCTCTCGGACCACATCAGGATCGTGAAGGCGTGATTGTCCGCGATGAGCCGCTGGGCCAGATCCCAGCTCCACGGCCCGTCGGGCCCGTACATCTCCCGGCGGTGCGGGAACTCACGCAGCAGGAACAGCAGCCAGGTACCGGCGAAGCCGATCCGGACGACGGCGCTCTGGTACGGGCCGAGGGGGGCCTCGGTGACGCGGGCGACGGCCCGGGAGACCGACAGGGCGAACCGGTTCATCAGTCGCTCGCCCCCGCCCGCTCGCCCCGCGGGACGGACCACCAGGGCAGCTGGCGGTACTCGGGCGCGCCGGAGACCTTCTCGTCGCTCCACTCGGGAGGCGGCACGTTCGTCGTACGGGAGCGGACCTGCACGCGGTCCACGGTCTCGCCGCGGCCGGCCGGGTGCTCACTGCCGAGGCGCAGTGCGACGACGCGGCGCAGATACTCCTCGGACAGGGCTCCGCGCAGTCCCACGGGCCGGTTCTCACCGTCGTGCGAGGCGGTGTAGAAGTCCCAGGCGCGGCGCAGTTCGTTCTGACGGGTGTGGCTGGGCAGCAGATGGCCGTCGATGGCGGCGCCGTCGAGTGCGGACAGGTCGTACCAGCCGGTCGTCCGCTCCCCGCCGTCCACGGTGCGCACCTCGGCGCGCACCTGGACGTCGATGTTCTGCTGCAGCGGGTTGGGGGCGAACAGCTTCCAGTTCTGCTCGAACTCCGGGTAGATCCAGTCGTCGATCGCCTCGCCGTGTCTCCTGGTCACGGTGTTCGCGGGCGCGACGTGCAGGAAGACCATCCCGAGGTGGACGCACGCGGCGACCGCGACGACCGCGAGCGCCAGCGCGGCGGCGATCTGGTAGCGCAGGGAGAGCGCGGCGATGCCGGTGGCGGGGGCCGGCTCCGGAGCCCCCTCGGGGGACCTGCCGGGGGCGGACGGAGGACCGGGCGAGGCGGGATCGTCCGCGGCCCTGCCGCCCGCGTCCCCCGGCCCGGTGGACTCGCCGGGCCCCGGATCCTCGGGGACGTCCCCCGCGGCGCCCTCGGGCAGGGGGGAGACCGGACCGTCGGAGCCGTCCGGCCGCTCCTGCCGGACCTCCGGTCCCTCGTCGTACGCGTCCATCCCGCCCCGTCTCCCGAGCCTTCCGTGTTCCGATGCCACCCGACGCGGCCCGGCACCGCGCCAGCCGTGCCATGCCGTGCCGTGCCATGCCGCCCGTCGCCGTGCGGACGGCCTGCGGCACGGTGCGACGGGCCTGCGCCGCGCGCGGCCGAGACCAGCCGTGCGACGCCTTGCGACGCCGTGCGACGCCTTGCGACGCCGTCCTGCGCCGTCCGACGCAGCCGAGGCGGTCCGAGACCGACGGCCCGGTGCGCCCGGCGCCGGGCCGTGCGGACCGCATCACCCGTTCGCAGCACACATCGCGGTCGCACGGAACGGTACTCAGCCTCACGCGCCCCGCACAGCCCGGTGCCCGTACAACCCGGTCGGCACGGCGGTCGGGGGCGGTGGTCGGCGGCGGTCCGCGGCGGCGGTCGGCAGCGGCTCGGAGGTTGTCCACAGCGGTTGACACCTTACGGCGCCTCGTCTCACCATTGAATCGACACGGACCGAACGATCGGTCGGGAGACGGCGAGGGATCCAGGGGGCCCGCATGGCGACGGCAGCAGCGCAGCGGACGGGGCGCGCGGACGGCACGGCAGAGGCGGACGCGGCGGCGTACGAGGCCGTCTTCGACGCGGCCATCGCCGCCGACGAGCGCATCGAGCCGCGCGACTGGATGCCGGACGCCTACCGCACGACCCTGGTCCGGCAGATCGCCCAGCACGCCCACTCCGAGATCATCGGCATGCAGCCGGAGGCCAACTGGATCACGCGAGCGCCCTCGCTGCGCCGCAAGGCGATCCTGATGGCCAAGATCCAGGACGAGGCGGGCCACGGGCTGTACCTGTACAGCGCGGCGGAAACGCTCGGCACCAGCCGCGACGAGTTGCTCGACAAACTCCACGCGGGCCGCCAGAAGTACTCATCGATCTTCAACTACCCCACCCTGACCTGGGCGGACGTCGGCGCCATCGGCTGGCTGGTGGACGGTGCCGCGATCACCAACCAGGTCCCCCTGTGCCGCTGCTCCTACGGGCCGTACGCCCGTGCGATGGTGCGCATCTGCAAGGAGGAGTCCTTCCACCAGCGCCAGGGATACGAGCTGCTGATGGCCCTGAGCAAGGGCACGCCCGAGCAGCACGCCATGGCCCAGGACGCGGTCGACCGCTGGTGGTGGCCGTCCCTGATGATGTTCGGCCCGCCCGACGACGAGTCGGCACACTCCGCGCAGTCGATGGACTGGAAGATCAAGCGGCACTCGAACGACGAGCTGCGCCAGCGCTTCGTGGACGCCGGCGTCCCCCAGGCGGAGTCGCTCGGCCTGACGCTCCCCGACCCCGATCTGAAGTGGAACGAGGAGCGGGGGCACTACGACTTCGGCCCGATCGACTGGACGGAGTTCTGGGAGGTCATCAAGGGGAACGGCCCCTGCAACGAGCAGCGGATGACCCAGCGCAGGAAGGCCCACGACGAGGGCGCGTGGGTGCGGGAGGCCGCCGCGGCCCACGCGGCGAAGCACAAGGGCACCACGGGCGCGGGCGAGGGGCCCGCGCACCGGGCCGGTGGACCGTCGGCGCGGCAGGCCGGCGAGAGCGGAGAGGCGTGAGGATGACGACCGAAGAGTGGCCGCTGTGGGAGGTCTTCGTGCGCTCGCGCCGTGGGCTCTCGCACACGCACGCGGGCAGCCTGCACGCCCCGGACGCCGAGCTGGCCCTGCGCAACGCGCGTGACCTGTACACCCGGCGCGGCGAGGGCGTCTCGATCTGGGTCGTGCCGTCCGCCGCGATCACCGCGTCCTCGCCGGACGAGAAGGACCCCTTCTTCGAACCGGCCGCCGACAAGCCGTACCGGCATCCGACGTTCTACGACATCCCGGAGGGAGTGAAGCACCTGTGACCGTCACCGTGCACACCGCGGCCGCCCTGGCCCTCGGCGACGACGCCCTGGTGCTCTCGCACCGCCTGGGGGAGTGGGCGGGCCACGCGCCGGCGCTCGAGGAGGAGGTCGCCCTCGCCAACATCGCCCTGGACCTGCTGGGCCAGGCCCGGGTGCTGCTGTCCATGGCCGGCGACGAGGACGAGCTGGCCTACCTCCGCGAGGAGCGCGCCTTCCGCAACCTCCAGCTGGTGGAACAGCCGAACGGCGACTTCGCCCACACCATCGCCCGCCAGTTGTACTTCTCCACCTACCAGCGGCTGCTGTACTCCCAGCTGGCCGCCGGGCAGAGCGAGTTCGCGGGCCTCGCGGCGAAGGCGGTCAAGGAGGTCGTCTACCACCAGGACCACGCCGAGCAGTGGACGCTGCGCCTCGGTGACGGCACGGACGTCAGCCATGAGCGGATGCAGCGCGCGTGCGAGGCGCTGTGGCGGTTCACCGGGGAGATGTTCGAGCCGGTCGAAGGCGTCGACGTGGACTGGGCGGGCCTGCGGGCCGCCTGGCTGGACTCGCTGGGCGACGTCATGCGCCGGGCCACCCTGGAGCTCCCCCAGGGGCCGCAGTCCGGTGCGTGGAAGGCGGGCGCCGGGCGGCAGGGCCTGCACACCGAGCCCTTCGGACGGATACTCGCCGAGATGCAGCATCTGCACCGCAGTCATCCGGGGGCGTCATGGTGACGGCCACGACTCTGGAGGAGGAGCTGCGCCGGCTCGCCGGCTCCGTCCCCGACCCCGAGATTCCCGCCCTCACCCTGGAGGACCTGGGCGTGGTGCGGGCGGTCCACGCGCGCGGCACGGACGCGGTGGAGGTCGAACTGACCCCGACGTACACCGGCTGCCCGGCCGTCGAGGCCATGTCCTCGGACATAGAGCGGGTCCTGCACGAGCACGGGGTACGGGACGTCGTCGTGCGCAAGGTGCTCACCCCGCCCTGGTCGACGGACGACATCACCGACGAAGGGCGCCGCAAGCTGCAGGAGATCGGGATAGCACCGCCCCGTGTGCGGCACCGGCAGGCATCCGGGCCGGTGACCGTGGAGCTGGGCCCGACCCGGACGGCCGTCGGCGCCCCCGAGTCCACCGCACCGGTGCGCTGCCCGCACTGCGGGTCTTCCGAGACCGAGCTGCTGAGCCGTTTCTCCTCCACCGCGTGCAAGGCGCTGCGCCGCTGCCTGGACTGCCGCGAACCGTTCGACCACTTCAAGGAGTTGTGATGGCGCGCTTCCACCCGCTCCCGGTGGCCGCGGTCGACCGGCTCACCGACGACTCCGTGGCCCTGACCTTCGCCGTGCCGCCCGCACTGCGCGAGGAGTACCGCTACGTACCCGGTCAGCACCTCGCCCTGCGCCGCGTCGCCGACGGCACGGAGGTACGGCGCACCTACTCGATCTGCTCCCCCGCGCCGGCACCGGACGAGGAGGGCCCGCGCACACTGCGCGTCGGTGTGCGGCTGGTCGAGGGCGGTGCGTTCTCCGGCTACGCGCTCAAGGAGATCGCCGTCGGCGACGAACTGGAGGTGATGACGCCGGCCGGACGTTTCACACTGGAGCCCGCGCCCGGGCTGTACGCGGCGGTGGTCGGCGGCAGCGGCATCACACCGGTGCTGTCGATCGTGGCCACCCTGCTCGCCCGGGAACCGTCGGCGCGGTTCTGTCTCCTGCGCAGCGACCGCACGTCCGCCTCGACGATGTTCCTGGAGGAGGTGGCCGACCTGAAGGACCGCTTCCCCGAGCGGTTCCAGCTGGTCACGGCGCTCTCCCGGGAGGAGCAGCAGGCGGGGCTGCCCTCCGGACGGCTCGACCGGGAGCGGCTGGCGCAACTGCTGCCGGCGCTGCTGCCGGTGGACAAGGTCACGGGCTGGTTCCTGTGCGGGCCGTACGGACTGGTGCAGTCGGCGGAGCGGGCGCTGCGCGGGCTCGGGGTGCCGCGCACACGCGTCCACGAGGAGATCTTCCACGTGGACGACGGGACCGTGGCAGCGCCGTCGGTACCGGCACCGGCGCACAGCACGGTGACCGCTCGGCTCGACGGGCGCGGCGGGAGCTGGCCGGTCCAGGACGGGGAGTCCCTGCTGGAGACGGTGCTGCGCAACCGGGCCGACGCGCCCTATGCCTGCAAGGGAGGAGTGTGCGGGACCTGCCGGGCCTTCCTGGTCTCGGGCGAGGTGCGGATGGACCGCAACTTCGCGCTGGAACCGGAGGAGACGGAGGCGGGCTACGTCCTGGCGTGCCAGTCGCACCCGGTCACGGAGACGGTGGAGCTGGACTTCGACCGGTGAGGGGGCGCCCTCGGCCGGCGGTTTCCTTCCGAGGGCCGACGGCGGGGCGTTCCCTTCTTGTAGAACCTGTTCTATCTTGACGCTCCGTCAGATCACCGGATCCGCCAGGAGGACAGGCCGTGGACTTCACCTTCAGCGAGGAGCAGCAGGCGGCGGCCGAGGCGGCGAGGGCCGTGTTCGCCGGGGTCGCGCCGGACGGGGTGCCCAGCCCCGCGCTGGCCACGGGCGCCGTCGCCGATGACTTCGACCGGTCGCTGTGGGCACGGCTCGCGGGCGCGGACCTGCTGAGCCTGCTGCTGGACCCCGGGCACGGCGGGGCGGGGCTGGACGCCATCGCCCTCTGCCTGGTGCTGCGGGAGTCCGCGAAGGTGCTGGCCCGCGTGCCGTTGCTGGAGAACACGGCGGCGGCGCTCACCGTACAGACCCACGGGACAGCGGAGGTGAAGGAGGAGATCCTCGCTCGGGCGGGCAGCGGGGACCTGGTGCTCACGGTCGCCGCGCACGGCCGGACCGGGCACGACCCCGCCGAACTCGCGGTGGCCGCACGGCAGGACGCCGACGGCGCCTGGGTACTGGACGGGATGCAGACGGCGGTTCCGTGGGCGTACGACGCCGATGTCGTCCTCGTCCCGGCGCACGCCGAGGGCTCGGGCCGCGCCGTCCTCGCGCTGGTGCCACGGGTGCAGGAAGGCGTCGTCCTGGCCGAGCAGATCTCCACCACGGGAGAGCGGCTCGCGGAACTCCGGCTGGAGTCGGCACGGATCGCGGGCCGGTACGTGCTCGACGCCGACGGGGCCTGGGAGTCGCTGCGTCTGCTGCTCGCCACCGGGACGTGCGCGCTCGCGCTCGGCCTGGGCGAGGGCGTGCTGAGGATGACGAGCGAGTACGCGGGCAAGCGGGAGCAGTTCGGGTACCCGATCGCGACGTTCCAGGCGGTCGCCGTGCAGGCCGCCGACCGGTACATCGACCTGCGCGCCATGGAGGCCACGCTCTGGCAGGCCGCGTGGCGGATCAGCTCGGGGGCGGCGGGCGCGCTGCCGGCGGCCGGGGACGTGGCGGTGGCGAAGATCTGGGCGTCGGAGGGAGTACGGCGGGTGGTGCAGACCGCGCAGCACCTGCACGGGGGCTTCGGCGCCGACACCGACTACCCCCTGCACCGGTACCACGCCTGGGCCAAGCACCTGGAACTGTCGCTCGACCCCGCGCCGGCGCACGAGGAGGCCCTGGGAGACCTGCTGGCGGCGCATCCGCTGGGGTGAGCGGGAAGGAACCACCGGGCCCGGGCCGCGCCCGGTCCCGGCGTGGGACCAGCCGGTCCCCGCGTGGGACTACAGGACGAAGCCGGGCTCGCCCTCGGCGTCCACGACCGGACGGCCCGCGGCGGCCCAGAGCTGCATGCCGCCGTCGACATTGACCGCGTCGACGCCCTGCTGGACCAGGTACATGGCGACCTGGGCCGAGCGGCCACCGGAGCGGCAGATCACATGGACCCGGCCGTCCTGCGGCGCCGCCTCCGTGAACTCGCCGTACCGCGCCACGAACTCCCCGAGGGGGATGTGCAGGGCCCCCGCGGCGTGGCCCGCCCGCCACTCCTCGTCCTCGCGGACGTCCAGCAGGAAGTCGTCGTCCTCGAGGTCCGCGACCTCGACCGTGGGCACACCGGCTCCGAAATGCATGGTGCGACGCTACCCGACGTCGCCGCGGACGACACCGCCCGGATCAGCCGCGCAACGCCTGCAGCTCGGCTTGCTTCTCCGCGACCTGGGCCAGCAGCTGCTCCGCGATCTCGTCGAGGAGGCTGTCGGGGTCGTCGGGGGCGAGCCGGAGCATCGAGCCGATCGCGCTCTCCTCCAGCTCCCGGGCCACGAGGGTGAGCATCTCCTTGCGCTGGGCGAGCCATTCGAGGCGGGCGTACAGCTCCTCGGCCGGGCTCGGCCTGCGCTCCGCGGGCACGGGTCCCGCGGCCCATTCGGCGGAGAGTTCGCGCAGCAGGGCCTCGTCGCCGCGGGCGTACGCGGCGTTGACCCGGGTGATGAACTCCTCGCGCCGCTTGCGTTCGCCCTCGTCCTGGGCGAGGTCCGGATGGGCCTTGCGGGCGAGCTCGCGATACAGCTTCCGGGCCCCCTCGCTGGGGCGGACGCGCGGCGGGGTCCGTACGGGCTGGTCCGTCAGCATGGCCTGGGCCTCCGGGAACAGTCCGTCGGAGTCCATCCAGCCGTGGAACAGCTCCTCGACGCCCGGCATCGGCATGACCCGGGCGCGTGCCTCATGGGCGCGGCGCATGTCCTCGGGATCGCCGGAGAGGGCGGCCCGCACCTCCGCGATGTCCGCCTCCAGCTCGTCGAGGCGGGTGTACATCGGTCCCAGCTTCTGGTGGTGCAGCCGTGAGAAGTTCTCGATCTCGATGCGGAAGGTGTCCACGGCTATCTCGTACTCGATCAACGCCTGCTCGGCGGCCCGCACGGCCCGCTCCAGCCGCTCCTCGGGCCGCCCCCCGGCCGCGGCGCCTTCCACGCCGGTACCGGCGGCTTCTCCGGCCCCGGCGTCACCGGCCGTACCGGCCCCGCTGCCCGCGGGTACATGGGCTCCGGTGCCCTCTGCGGCCGGCTCCCCGGCGGCGGACACGGACTCGCTCTGCTCGGCTTCGGGCGTCGTCACCGGACCAGCGTAAGACACGCGGCGGGGCCGGCCCCGTCCCTCCTGTGCCGCAGCCGGCGGCCCGGGGGCCGCCCCCCTGCTGCCCTCCCCTGCCCCCTTCCCTCTCAGACCCCCGTCTCCGCCGCGATCCGGCCACCGCGCACCGCGGCCACCAGCTCCGCGTGGTCCGCCTCCGTGCGGTCCGCGTAGGTCACGGCGAACGTGGCGATCGCCTCGTCCAGCTCCTCGTTCTTGCCGCAGTAACCGGAGATCAGGCGCGGGTCGGCGCTGTGGGCGTGGGCGCGGGCCAGCAGCGCCCCGGTCATGCGGGCGTAGTCGTCGATCTGGTCGGCGGCCAGGGCCGCGGGGTCGACGCTGCCCTTGCGGTTGCGGAACTGCCGCACCTGGTAGGGGTGCCCCTCGACCGACGTCCAGCCGAGCAGGATGTCACTGACCACCTGCATGCGCTTCTGGCCCAGGACGACCCGGCGGCCCTCGTGCCCCACCTTCGGCGCCGGGTGACCGAGCGTGGCCAGATGGGGGAGCAGCGCGGAGGGACGGGCCTCCTTGACCTGGAGGATCAGCGGCTCGCCGCGGTGGTCGATGAGCAGCACCACGTACGAGCGGGTGCCCACGCTGCCCGTGCCGACCACGCGGAACGCCACGTCGTGCACGGCGTACCGGGCCAGCAGCGGAAGGCGGTCCTCCGACAGCGTCGTCAGATACTCCTCCAGCGACGCCGCGACCGCAGCCGCCTCCGCGTCCGGTATGCGGCGCAGCACGGGCGGCGCGTCCACGAAGCGGCGCCCGCCGTCCCCGGACGGTTCCGTCGACTTCGCCGCGAACCGTCCGCTCGTGTTGGCCCGCGCCTTCTCGGAGACCCGCTCCAGCGTGCCGAGCAGATCGTGGGCGTCCGCGTGGGAGACGAGTTCCTCGTCCGCGATCGCGTTCCACGCCTCCAGTGCCGGGAGCCTCGCCAGCAGGCGCATGGTGCGCCGGTACGCGCCCACGCCGTCCCGCGCCGCGGCCCGGCACGTGTCCTCGTCGGCCCCGGCCTCGCGGCCGGCGAGCACCAGGGACGCGGCGAGGCGTTTCAGGTCCCACTCCCAGGGGCCGTGCACCGTCTCGTCGAAGTCGTTCAGGTCGATGATCAGGCCGCCGCGCGCGTCGCCGTACAGGCCGAAGTTCGCGGCGTGGGCGTCACCGCAGAGCTGGGCGCCTATCCCCGTCACCGGGGTGCGCGCGAGGTCGTAGGCCATGAGCCCCGCCGATCCGCGCAGGAACGCGAAGGGGGTGGCCGCCATCCTGCCGACGCGTATCGGCGTGAGCTCGGGGATCCGGCCGCTGTTGGACTCCTCGACCGCGGTGACCGCGTCCGGGCGGCCGGCGTCCACGACGACCTCGGCGTGCGCCCGGCGCCGCACCCCGGCGCGCAGCGCCTTGCCCTCCTCCTTGGGCGAGCCGTGCGCGGCCCGTCGCGCGAAGCCCCGCACCTCCGAGATCCTGGCCGCCTGCCGCGGCGTCGCCGCCCCGGCCCCTGCACCCGCGTCGGTCATGCCGACCGCCTCCCCCGCTGTCCACGCAGCCGTACGAACATCAACTGCGCATGACCGTACATCCGGCGACGGGAGCGGCGTCAGCCCCTGTGGACAACTCCCCGGCGGTGGCGGAACCGCCCGGCTCCAGGACCACTTCCCGGGCCTCCCCACGGGGTGCGCGGCACACGTCGCGCACCCCGGAGGGTCCTTGCTCCCGCGCGTTCGGCCGGGTCACCCCGTGGCGGCGGGTACGCCCCGGGTCAGGCGGTCACCGGACCCGAACGCGCGTGCGCCTCGCACTGCGGGGTGGTGTGGGTCGGCATCTCGGTCAGGCCCGGGTAGTAGACGTGCAGGCTCACCGCCGGCTCCAGCGCGTCGTTGACGACCTGGTGCACGTACCCCGGCGCGAACACCCGCTGCGCGCCCGCGCCGAGCACGCGCCGTCCGTTCGGCGTCCGCTCGGTCAGGGTGCCTTGCAGCACGGTCAGCACCCCGGAGGAGCGGCCGTGACCGTGCAGCCCGCTGCCCTGCCCCGGCACCCAGGACAGCAGCCACACCTGGTAGCCGTGCCCCGTGCGCAGGCGGTGGTACCAGCGCGTCGTGGCGTCGTACCGCACGAGGTGCTCCCACTGGGAGCGGTCGGCGGCGACGGAGCGGGCCAGACCGGCGAACTCCGCGACGGTGACCGGGTGCTCGCGCGGCGGCTGCAGCAGGTGCGGGACTTCGAGGATGTCGCCGGCGATCTGGAGGTCGCTGTCGCTCACCTACCGACCGCCCGGCTCGCGCAGAGCCCTTCCGCGTCGGTCCCGACGGCCGTCGCGGACTCCGGGGCACGGCCCGTTGCCGGCAGGCTCCCGGGGACGGCGGCAGGGGTGCGGGCCGTGAGCGGACCGTCGTCCCAGGACATCAGGTGGGCACAGCACCGGGGAAGCATCAGGCCGGGGGCCTCTGTCGTGTTCATCACTGGTCCTTTCGACCGGGTCGGTTGATCGGGGCGATCGGGCGTTCCACGACCGCTGCCGGCCGCCGCGCGGCGGCCGGCAGCGCGGCGCGGACCGTGTCCAGCAGCGCGGTCCGCGTCCGAGGTCTCCGGTGCGGTAGAGGCGCAGGCCGGTCTCCGGGTGGACGATGAAACTGGCCTTCGTCTTGGCCTCGTCGCGCAGATAGCCCCCGGCGCCGGCCTCGCCGCCGGTGCCGAGCAGTGTCGTGTGGACGGCACCGCCGACGGTGCCGTCCACCGTTCTGGTACTGCTCGACGCGAGTGCACCGCAGGCCCGTGTGCTTCAGGCACTGGGGCGCGCCGTCACGGCGGTCGGCCAGGCACCCGCGGGCACCGTGCTCGCCTGCGAGGTCCACCTCGTGGGCGGGGCCGACTTCGAGCCGTCCCGTTCGCCCCTCGCCGCTGTCGTCGAGACGCTCGACCCTGGTACGGTCCTCGGTCTCGAACGCCTGCTGCCAGCTCAGGTCGAACCCACGGTCGTGGAACCGCGGGCCGAGCTCGCGCGGGACCCCGCGCCCGCCGTGCCGGCCGTGTTCCGGGTCGACGAGCTCCCTCTGGAGGAGTACCGCGGCCGACGGCCTGCGGACGGACGGTCCCGCCACTCCGGGCGATCTCGTGGACGTCAACGACCGCTTCGGTGTCGGGGCGGACGATCGGCGTACCGGACATCGCGCCGGACACCAACTTCTTCGGACTCGGCGGGCATTCCCTGCTCGCGGCGCAGTGTTCGAACGCCAGAAGAGCGCCAATGCTGTGCCCGAAGAGTGCGTAGGGGACGTCGAGTTCGCCCGCCGGCGCGGTGGCGAGCGCCTCGACGAGCGGTGGGGCGGGGATCGTCTCCGGCGCGCTGTCGAGGTGGCGGATGTCGGCGCACCGACTCAGCAACACCGCTACCGCCGCCTTCCTTCGGTCCCGTCCTGATCCTCCTGGCCGGCTCGCCGTCGCCTCCTGGCTTCTTGGACTCAGCCTGGGCGACGGTCGCGGCTTGGCGGCCTGACTCCGTCGAAGGGCCCAGGGCCTGCTGAGGAGGCATCAAGTAGTGACGAACGGCACATACTTGAGTGTGCGAGGAGGTCTCGCGGTGACCTGACGGGAGCAGCACGGTGAGCGGTGTCGGCGAGGGGCTGGGCAAGGTAGAGGTGAGGCTCCGGTGGGACCCAAGTCCGTACGGGGAGCCGCCCCGACATCTCGACATCATCGCCGCGACCTACGCGCTGGACGCTCCCCACGGCCGACCGGTGTACGTCGTCCACTACGAGAGCCGATCGCCCGACGGCACCCGTTCGGTGACCTGTCCAACGCCGGGGTGGTCGTCGTCGAGGGATACCGGCAACTGCTGGCTAACGACTTCAGCCAGGTGCCCGACGCCACGGCGACGACCCCGACCACGGCGACGACGACAGGACTCATGACAGTGCCCCCAGACACGTAGCACCCCGAAGGGGGCTGGAAAGGCCCCGCGAGGGGTCCGGCTGGAGGGTGAGGCGGAAGCCGCGGCGATCGCGGCCAAAGGCAGTCACAGCCCTCGCCGCCGAGCCAGGTCACGAGCGGCTCCGCGGCACCGAGGTGGACGGAGCGACAGGCATCCCTGGTGCCTCGTCGGTGGCTTCCCCGGACTGTGACGTGGTCGTGTTGCCTTCTTCCCTCGGTCCGCCTGCTGCCCCGGGCCGGATCACCGTGACGACCACCGCGATCACTGCGACGGCACCGGCGATGCGGCCGACCCGACGGCGCCGAGCACGACTGTCCATGTCGCGCCAGGCGGCCCGCCACACCGAAGCAGGCCCGTGACTGGCTCGGCGCTCTCGCCCACGCCGCGGCGCACGCCGACGCCTGCGGGCGCCCCGCCAAGGCCGAACATCTGCTCACCCCAAGGGGCAGCCGGTGCGGCGTGTGACGAGCGGCTCGATCTCCTCGATCAGCCTGGAGCCGGCCACTTCGTCGCGGATCTCGGCAGCTTCGAGGTCGGGCACGAGAGCGCGCTGGGAGCGCAGGCGGGCGATACGGGTGTGGCGTGCGAGGCGGCTGGTCATGGTCAGAACTCATTGAGCGCGGCGGCGGCCTGGCCGGGGGAGAGGTTGCGGACGTGGGGCAGGACCCGGTCGATGGAGCGCAGGGTGGTCAGGCCTGCAGCGGCCATCAGGGTGGGCAGGTGCATGCGGGCTTCGATGGCGTCGACGAGTCGGCTACGACGCCTCCGGCTGGGCGGGCTCGGCGTCGGCGAGCCGGCTCAGCCGGTCGCCCGCGACCCCAGCCGCAACGGCGTCCCCCTGCCCGACGGCTCCGCCGACCCCGACGTCGTACCGGCCTTGGTCATCGCCTTCTCCGTCGACAAGCCCAGCCACCGCCCCGGCCACGTCTCCGTCGAGGCCCTCCAGCAGATCGACGACAGCCTCCCGCCCGGCTCCCTGGCAGGCGACCGCGCCCACAACGACCAGAAGCCGGAGAACTTCCAGCTCCCCGTCCGCGCCATGGGCTACGAGCCCGTCTACGACTACGCGAAGGACCAGCTCGGCGTCCAGGCCGGCTTCATCCGCGCCCGAGCCGCCTGCCTCTTCATGCCCAAGCAGCGGCCCGGCGCCGAAGGCCACCGCCGCGTAATGTGCCCCGCCGAGGCCAACCGGACCCGGTGCCCTCTCAAGGCCCACACCCTCGGCCGCGGCATCCAGCTGCCCCTCGTCGACCCCGCCCCCAGCCCCGCGGGCTCACCCCGTGCTGCAGCCAGAGGACCGTCACTGTCCCGCCGGAAGCCGGCGCCGACCTCGGGCAGCCCCTCCAGTACGGCTCCGCAGCCTGGCAGCGCGTGTACTTCCGGCTGCGCGACAGCGTCGAAGGCATCAACGGCTACGCCAAGGATCCCCTCTACGAGCGCCTCGAAGACGCCGACACCCGCCGGATCCGAGGCATCGCCGCCCAGACCCTCCTGCTGGCCTTCCAGCTGGCCCATGCCAACCGCCGCAAGCTCAGGGCCCGGGCCAATTCGATCGCCCTCCACGACGACGGACCGCGCCGCCGGCCCACCCGCCGTCGCAAGACCGAGGCCCTGGGCACCTGGACTCCCAAGGGCTAGGTCACCCAGCCCTGACCCCTGAGACCTTCACCACAAGCCCCCCGTAGCCCACCCGACCAACGAAGATCCACACCCGAAAACGGGACCGCCGACGGCCTCGAGCCGTCGGCGGTCCACGTGTTTCTTCCCACACAAAGCGGAACGGGCGGCATCGTGATCACGATGCCGCCCGTTCCGTCGGTACGTCAGGAGCACTTTCGTCGGTGCTCCCTGGTGCGCGAGGGGGGAGTTGAACCCCCACGCCCTTGCGGGCACTGGAACCTGAATCCAGCGCGTCTGCCTATTCCGCCACCCGCGCATTGGGTGTGTCTTCCGGCGTCTCCGCTTGCGGCGTCGGCGCCTTCCGACATCCAGAACATTAGCACGCGGGGCAGGGTGGGTTCACATCCCTTTCCCACCCGCCGGCCCGCCCCCGCGGACCACCGTCCGACCGGCCTTCCGGCCCGCCCCGGCAGCGGCCCCGTCCCGGCCCCGCCGGCCCGCTCCGGAACGTCTCGACCTGTGCCGGTTCACGTATCAACCTCGTACCGGTGAGGCCCGTCTCCCCAGGAGGCGGGCAAGGTGCACAGTCAGGTGCGGGACACTGGTCTTCGGCCACCTCTACGATCCATGCCAGGAGAACGACCGGGGACCGTGTCCGGGAGGAGTTCGAAGGGGTCCTCCGGAGGGAACTCCGGAGGCGTCGACACCCGTCGACGGGGCCGACAGGGGGAACCAGCCGATTTTCCGGCGCGTGGATACGATCAGTAAGCAGTACCAGGTAAGCAGTACGCAGGACGGCAACGACGGAGGAGGTGCCTCATGGGAGTCCTGAAGCGTTTCGAGCAGCGTCTCGAAGGTCTGGTCAACGGCACCTTCGCCAAAGTGTTCAAATCCGAGGTCCAGCCCGTGGAGATCGCCGGTGCGCTCCAGCGGGAGTGCGACAACAACGCGACCATCTGGAACCGCGACCGGACGGTCGTCCCCAACGACTTCATCGTGGAGCTGAGCGCACCGGACTACGAGCGTCTCAGTCCCTACTCCGGCCAGCTCGGCGACGAGCTCGCCGGCATGGTGCGCGACTACGCCAAGCAGCAGCGCTACACCTTCATGGGCCCCATCAAGGTCCACCTGGAGAAGGCGAACGACCTCGACACCGGCCTGTACCGGGTGCGCAGCCGTACGCTCGCCTCCTCCACCGACCAGCAGGCTCCCACGCCCGCCCCGGCCGGGCGCCAGGGCCCCGGCGGCTACGGCTACCCGCCCGCCGGACCCGGGGGGGCTCCTCCCATGCCGTCCGCGCCGCCGCCCGGCACGCGACCCGGCGGCTACGGCTACCCGCAGCCCGCCGCGCAGCGGCCCGGGGCCGCCCCGATGGGCGGCGGGCGCACACGCTACTGGATCGAGATCAACGGTACCCGCCATCAGATCTCCCGCCCGACGCTGGTGCTGGGCCGAAGCACCGACGCCGACGTGCGGATCGACGACCCCGGCGTCTCCCGCCGGCACTGTGAGATCCGGACCGGAACGCCCTCGACCATCCAGGATCTCGGGTCCACCAACGGCATCGTGGTGGACGGACAGCACACCACCCGCGCTACGCTCCGCGACGGCTCGCGGATCGTCGTGGGCAGCACCACCATCATTTACCGGCAAGCCGAAGGGTGAAGCGGGGGCAATGTCAGAGCTGACCCTCACGGTCATGCGGCTGGGTTTCCTGGCCGTACTGTGGCTGTTCGTGATCGTGGCCGTGCAGGTCATCCGCAGCGACCTGTTCGGCACGCGCGTCACACAGCGCGGCTCGCGCCGGGACGGCGGACGGCCGCAGCAGGCCGCCCGGCAGGCGACGCCCCCGCAGCAGCGCCAGCAGCCGGCGGCCGGCGGCCGCCAGCGCCGCGGCGCCCCCACCAAGCTGGTCGTCTCGGAAGGCTCCCTGACGGGCACCACGGTCGCACTGCAGGGCCAGACCATCACGCTCGGCCGCGCCCACGACAGCACGATCGTGCTGGACGACGACTACGCCTCCAGCCGGCACGCCAGGATCTACCCCGACCGGGACGGCCAGTGGATCGTCGAAGACCTCGGGTCCACCAACGGCACGTACCTCGACCGGACGCGGTTGACGACCCCCACGCCGATTCCGCTGGGCGCGCCGATCCGCATCGGCAAGACCGTCATCGAGCTGCGGAAGTAGTACGACAATGAGCGAGCGGAGCGAGCACGCAGCGGCGGCCCACACGAAGGGCCCCGGCGCGCTCCCGACCGGAGGGTGGGCACCGTGCGGATGTACCCGGAGCCGACGGGCGAGGTGCGCATGAGTCTGTCACTGCGCTTCGCCGCCGGATCGCACAAAGGCATGATCCGTGAGGGCAACGAGGACTCCGGTTACGCCGGGCCGCGTCTGCTCGCGATCGCCGACGGCATGGGCGGCCAGGCCGCCGGCGAGGTCGCCTCCTCCGAGGTGATCTCCACCATCGTCGCGCTCGACGACGACGTCCCCGGCTCCGACATCCTCACCTCGCTCGGTACCGCCGTGCAGCGCGCCAACGACCAGCTGCGCTCCATGGTCGAGGAGGACCCCCAGCTCGAGGGCATGGGGACCACCCTGACCGCCCTGCTGTGGACCGGTCAGCGGCTCGGCCTCGTGCACGTCGGCGACTCGCGCGCGTACCTGCTGCACGACGGCGTCCTGACGCAGATCACGCAGGACCACACCTGGGTGCAGCGGCTCGTCGACGAGGGCCGCATCACCGAGGAGGAGGCCACCACCCACCCGCAGCGCTCCCTCCTGATGCGCGCGCTCGGCAGCGGCGACCACGTCGAGCCCGACCTGTCCATCCGGGAGGTGCGCGCCGGCGACCGGTACCTGATCTGCTCCGACGGACTGTCCGGGGTCGTCTCCCACCAGACGATGGAGGAGACGCTCGCCAGCTACCAGGGCCCGCAGGAGACCGTGCAGGAGCTGATCCAGCTCGCGCTGCGCGGCGGCGGCCCGGACAACATCACGGTCATCGTGGCCGACGTCCTCGACCTGGACACCGGGGACACCCTCGCCGGGCAGCTGTCCGACACCCCGGTCGTGGTGGGCGCGGTCGCCGAGAACCAGCACCACCTGCACGACAACGGCATCATGCAGACGCCCGCGGGCCGCGCGGCCGGCCTCGGCCGCCAGGGCCACGGACAGGGCGGCGGGGGCGAGTTCGGCCCGCCCGGCAGCGGCGACACCACCGGCTACGCCCCGGAGGGCAGCTTCGGCTCCTACAGCGACGAGGACTTCGTCAAGCCGAAGAAGGGCCGCAGGTGGTTCAAGCGGTCCCTCTACACCGTCCTGGCGCTCGCCGTCGTCGGCGGGGGGTGCTACGGCGCCTACCGGTGGACGCAGACCCAGTACTACGTCGGCGCGAACGGCGAACACGTGGCGCTGTACCGCGGCATCAGCCAGGACCTGGCCTGGGTGTCGCTGTCGAAGGTGGAGAAGGACCACCCCGAGATCGAACTCAAGTACCTGCCGCCATACCAGCAGCAGCAGGTCAGGGCGACCATCACCGAGGGCGGTCTCCGGGCGGCCGAGTCGAAGGTCTCCGAGCTGGCCGTGCAGGCGTCCGCGTGCAAGAAGGACTCCCAGCGCCGCGCCGCCGAGAGCGAGAACAACAACGCCAAGACCGGCGAGGGGCAGGCCGGAGGCACCACGGGAACCACGTCGGCCTCCACCACGTCCAAGGCCACATCGACGCCGAAGCCGAGTTCGTCGGCGTCACCGAGCACGACACAGACCGCACCCACGCCCACGCCCGGCCCCACCCTCTCGGAGGAAGAGCAGAAGGTCGTCTCACTGTGCGGTAAGCAGTAAGCAAGCCGTGAGGGGCCCTGTCACACCATGAGCAGCAGTACGAACGCGACGACACATCACACCTCGACGATCGGCTCGATCGGCGCACCGAGCCGCCGCAACACCGAACTGGCGTTGCTGGTGTTCGCCGTCGTCATCCCGGTGTTCGCCTACGCCAACGTGGGTCTCGCCATCAACAAGACGGTGCCGCCCGGCCTGCTCGGCTACGGCGTCGGGCTCGGCCTGCTGGCCGGCGTGGGCCATCTCGTCGTACGGAAGTTCGCCCCGTACGCCGATCCCCTGCTGCTGCCGCTGGCCACCCTGCTGAACGGCCTGGGACTCGTCATCATCTGGCGGCTCGACCAGTCGAAGCTGCTGCAGTCCATCAACCAGGCCGGCGGAGCCGCACCCCGCCAGCTGATGTACACCGCGCTGGGCATCGCCCTGTTCGTCGTGGCGCTGATCTTCCTCAAGGACCACCGGACCCTGCAGCGTTACACGTACATCTCCATGGTCGGCGCGCTGCTCCTCCTGCTGCTGCCGCTGGTCCCCGGCCTGGGCGCCAACATCTACGGCGCGAAGATCTGGATCTCGGTCGCCGGATTCTCCATCCAGCCCGGCGAGTTCGCGAAGATCGTGCTGGCGATCTTCTTCGCCGGCTATCTGATGGTGAAGCGGGACGCGCTGGCGCTCGCCAGCCGCCGCTTCATGGGGCTGTACCTGCCGCGCGGCCGCGACCTCGGCCCGATCCTCGTCGTCTGGGCGATCTCGATCCTCATCCTGGTCTTCGAGACCGACCTCGGTACCTCCCTGCTGTTCTTCGGCATGTTCGTGATCATGCTGTACGTGGCCACCGAGCGCACCAGCTGGATCGTCTTCGGTCTGCTGATGTCCGCGGCGGGCGCCGTCGGCGTGGCCTCCTTCGAGCCGCACATCCAGACGCGCGTACAGGCATGGCTCGACCCGATGCGCGAATACCAGCTCAGCCGGGCCGGGACCAGCGACGGCATCGTCCACTCCGAGCAGGCGATGCAGGCGCTGTGGGCGTTCGGCTCCGGCGGCACTCTCGGCACCGGCCTGGGCCAGGGCCACTCCGACCTCATCCGGTTCGCCGCCAACTCCGACTTCATCCTCGCCACCTTCGGCGAGGAGCTGGGCCTGGCCGGCATCATGGCGATCCTGCTGATCTACGCCCTGGTCGTGGAGCGCGGCGTGCGCACCGCGCTCGCCGCCCGCGACCCGTTCGGCAAGCTGCTCGCCGTCGGCCTGTCCGGCGCCTTCGCGCTCCAGGTCTTCGTGGTGGCCGGCGGCGTCATGGGACTCATCCCGCTGACCGGTATGACGATGCCCTTCCTGGCATCCGGTGGCTCGTCGGTCATCGCCAACTGGGCCCTGATCGGCGTCCTGATCCGCGTCAGCGACACCGCGCGCCGCCCTGCCCCGTCACCCGCCCCGAACCCCGACGCCGAGATGACCCAGGTGGTCCGCCCGTGAACAAGCCCCTGCGCCGGATCGCGATCTTCTGCGGGCTCCTTGTCCTCGCGCTGCTCATCCGCGACAACTGGCTCCAGTACGTCAAGGCCGACAGCCTGCGCACCGACCCGAACAACCGCCGTGTGCTGATCGCGCGGTACTCCACGCCGCGCGGCAACATCATCGTCGGCGGCGACCCGATCACCGGGTCCAAGAAGACGGCCACCGACAGCCTCAACGACTTCGCGTACAAGCGGACCTACAAGGACGGCCCGATGTGGGCGCCGGTCACCGGCTTCGCCTCGCAGGCGTTCGGCGCGACCCAGCTGGAGTCCCTCGAGGACGGCATCCTCACCGGCACCGACGACCGGCTGTTCTTCCGCAACACCCTCGACATGCTGACCGGCAAGCCGAAGCAGGGCGGCAACGTCGTCACCACGCTCAACGCGGCCGCGCAGAAGGCCGCCTACGACGGTCTCAAGGGGGTCGGCGGCAAGGGCGCCGCGGTGGCGCTCGACCCGCAGACCGGGGCGATCCTGGCGCTGGCCTCCTACCCCTCGTACGACCCGTCGTCGTTCGCGGGCAACTCCACGTCGGTCGACTCCAAGGCGTGGACGAGCCTGCAGAAGAAGAACAACCCGAGCGACCCGATGCTGAACCGGGCGCTGCGCGAGACCTACCCGCCGGGCTCCACCTTCAAGGTGGTCACCGCGGCGGCGGCCCTGGAGAACGGGCTGTACACGAGCGCCGACCAGCCCACCAACTCGCCGGTGCCGTACATCCTCCCGGACAGCACGACCCCGTTGAAGAACGAGGGCAGCATCAACTGCAAGAACGTGAACATGCGTGAGGCGCTGCGGGTGTCCTGCAACTCCGTCTTCGGCAAGATGGGCGCCGACCTCGGCAAGGACAAGATGCTGGAGGAGGCGAAGAAGTTCGGCTTCAACTCCGAGCAGTTCACGCCCGTGCGCGCCGTCGCCTCCAACTTCCCCGAGGAGATGAACCGGCCGTCGACCGCGCTCAGCTCGATCGGGCAGTACGAGACCGCGGCGACGCCCCTGCAGATGGCCATGGTCGCCTCGGCGGTCGCCAACGACGGCAAGCTGATGAAGCCGTACATGGTGGACAAGCTGCAGGCGCCCAACCTGGACGTGGTCGCGCAGACCCAGCCGGAGGAGCTGAGCCGGCCGCTGTCGGAGCAGAACGCCCAGATCCTGCAGTCGATGATGGAGACGGTCGTCAAGCAGGGAACGGGTACCCGGGCGCAGATCGACGGTGCAACGGTGGGTGGCAAGACCGGTACCGCCCAGCACGGCCTGAACAACAGCGAGAAGCCGTACGCCTGGTTCATCTCGTACGCCAAGCTCGCCGACGGCAGCTCGCCGGTCGCCGTGGCCGTGGTGGTCGAGGACGAGAGCGCCAACCGCGACGACATCTCGGGTGGCGGTCTCGCCGCCCCCATCGCGAAGAACGTCATGGAGGCGGTCATCAAGAGCAAGAAGTGACCCCTGTCACGTCCCCTTCACATCAGTGCACGTTGTGATACCGGTCCTGTATCGGGTGGCGGATGTGGCCAGGTCACACAAGGCGAGCCGGGTACCGTATGCCCGGACAGCACACCGCCGGACCATACGCGGGTGTGGTCGGGACCGACGGAGAGGGCTGGTAGGAAGCTATGGAAGAGCCGCGTCGCCTCGGCGGCCGGTACGAGCTGGGCCAGGTGCTCGGCCGTGGTGGCATGGCCGAGGTCTATCTGGCACATGACACCCGGCTCGGCCGCACCGTGGCGGTGAAGACGCTGCGCGCGGACCTCGCACGCGACCCCACCTTCCAGGCCCGGTTCCGCCGGGAGGCCCAGTCGGCCGCCTCGCTGAACCACCCCACGATCGTCGCGGTGTACGACACCGGCGAGGACTACATCGACGGGGTCTCCATCCCGTACATCGTGATGGAGTACGTCGACGGCTCCACGCTCCGTGAGCTTCTTCACAGCGGTCGCAAGCTGCTGCCCGAACGGGCCATGGAGATGACCATCGGCATCCTCCAGGGCCTCGAGTACGCCCACCGCAACGGCATCGTCCACCGCGACATCAAGCCCGCGAACGTCATGCTGACGCGCAACGGCCAGGTCAAGGTGATGGACTTCGGCATCGCCCGCGCCATGGGCGACTCCGGCATGACCATGACGCAGACGGCGGCGGTCATCGGCACGGCCCAGTACCTCTCGCCGGAGCAGGCGAAGGGCGAGCAGGTCGACGCCCGGTCGGACCTGTATTCGACGGGTTGCCTGCTCTACGAGCTGCTGACGGTCCGGCCCCCGTTCGTCGGGGACTCCCCCGTGGCCGTCGCCTACCAGCACGTGCGTGAGGAGCCCCAGCCGCCGAGCGTCTTCGACCCCGAGATCACGCCCGAGATGGACGCGATCGTGCTGAGGGCGCTGGTCAAGGACCCGGACTACCGCTACCAGAGCGCCGACGAGATGCGCGCCGACATCGAGGCGTGCCTCGACGGCCAGCCCGTCGCGGCCACGGCGGCCATGGGCTCGGTCGGCTACGGCGCCTACCCCGACGACCAGCCGACGACGGCCCTGCGCTCGGGCGGCGGCCCCGCCGGCATGGGCGCCACCACCATGCTGCCGCCGATGAACCCCGACGACGGCGGCGGCTACGGCTACGACGAACGCCCCGACCGCCGCCGCCAGAAGAAGTCGAACACCTCGACGATCCTGCTGGTCGTCGCCGGTGCGCTGGTACTGGTCGGCGCGATCCTCATCGGCAAGTGGATGTTCAGCGGCGGTGGCGGGGTCGGCAACGACACGGTCGCCGTGCCCAACTTCGTCGGCCAGACGAAGAGCGACGCACAGCAGCTGGCGAGCAATGCCGAACTGGAGCTGTCCTTCTCCGGCAAGCCCTGCGACAACCAGAAGAAGGGCAACGTCTGCGCCCAGGACCCGGCGGCCAACAAGGAGGTCAAGAAGGGCAGCACGGTCAACCTGGTGGTGTCGACGGGCGCGCCGAAGGTCGCGGTGCCCAACGTGATCAACAAGGACATAGACACGGCCACGCAGCAGCTCGAGGACAAGGGCTTCAAGGTCGAGACCAAGCAGACGGAGTCGTCCCAGACCCCGGGCACGGTCCTCAGCCAGGACCCGGATCCCGGCACCGAGCTGGAAAAGGGATCGGCCGTGACGCTCGAGGTCGCCAAGGCGGCCGAGACGGCCACGGTCCCGGACGTCACGGGCCAGACCTGTGACGCCGCCAAGCAGCAGATGCAGGCGAACGGCCTGACCGGCACCTGCACCGAGGTGGACACCGGTGACCCGAACCAGTTCGGCAAGGTCGTGCAGACCTCGCCGTCGGCCAACAGCACGGTCAAGAAGGGCTCCACGGTCACCATCCAGATCGGCAAGCAGGCCCAGCCCACCCAGGTCCAGGTCCCGAACATCCAGGGCCAGCGGCTGAAGGACGCCAAGAAGCTGCTGCAGCAGCAGGGACTGCAGGTCGGCAACATCGCCGGCTCCCAGGACGACAACTCCTTCGTCATAGGGTCGGACCCGCCCCCGGGCACCACGGTCGACCAGGGCAGCGCGGTGAACCTGATCACCAGCGGAGGCGGTGGCGGCGGGAACGGCGGGACGAACTTCTTCGGCGGAGTGACCGGCACGAGGAACTGACCCGCCGGCGTCGACGGCGAACGGAAGAGGCCCACCCCGGGATCGGGGTGGGCCTCTTCCGTCGTCTCGGGGTGGGCTTCTTCCGTCGTCTCGGGTGGTTCCCCGTCCTCAGCGCAGTTCCTCCGGGGGAGTGCGCTCGCTGTCCACGCTGTCGACCCGTACGAGCTCGCCCCACACGACGTAGCGGTACTCCGAGGTGTAGACGGGGGTGCAGGTCGTCAGGGTGATGTAGTGGCCCGGCTTCTTCACACCGGCCTCCTTCGGGACCGCTGCGAGGACCTTCACGTTGTACTTCGACGTCTTCGGGAGGATCGCGAAGACCTTGTAGACGTACCAGTCGTCCTTCGTCTCGAAGACGACCGCGTCGCCCTTCTTCAGCTTGTCGATGTTGTGGAACTTCGCCCCGTGCCCGTCGCGGTGCGCGGCCAGCGCGAAGTTTCCGGCCTTGCCCGTCGTCGGCAGGGCCGCCTTGACGGGGTCCGTGTAGTAGCCGGCCACGCCGTCGTTGAGGACCTCCGTCGACGTGCCCTTCTCGACCAGGACCTCGCCGTTGTCCATCGCGGGCACGTGCAGGAAGCCGATGCCGTCCCTGGTGTCCAGCGCGCCCGGTCCGCTGTCCGAGCCGGCCGCCCAGTGGTCGCGCACCCGGTCGCCCTCCTGGTGCGCCTTGCGGTCCGCGAGGACGTTCGTCCACCACAGCGAGTAGACGACGAACAGGCCGAGCACCAGGCCAGCCGTGATGAGAAGTTCCCCGAAGACGCTGACGGCCAGCGCGATCCGGCCGCGCCCGCGGCGCCGCAGCCCGGACCGGGAGTCGGAGCCCGGCGACGGCGCGGCGGTCTGCTCGTCCTGGTCGGTCGTCACTCCCACTGCGTCTGCCCCGTCCGTTCCACGTGCCTCACGACTCCGCGTGCCCTATGAGATGAGCGCGTCCGGCTTTCCCTTGCTGCGCGGCCGTTCCTCGACCATCTTGCCCCAGACGATGAGCCGATACTTGCTGGTGAACTCCGGCGTGCAGGTGGTGAGGGTGATGTAGCGGCCCGGTGTGGTGAAGCCGGAGCCCTTCGGGACGGGGTCGAGGACACTCGTGTTCGACGGCGACGTCACCGGAAGGATGGACGCCATTCTGTAGACGTAGTACGCGTCCTGGGTCTCCACCACGATCGCGTCCCCCTTCTGGAGACGGTTGATGTAGCGGAACGGCTCCCCGTGCGTGTTCCGGTGCCCCGCGAGCCCGAAGTTGCCCGTCTTCGCGTCCGGCATCGCCGTCTTCAGGCCGCCCTCGCCGTAGTGCCCGACCATCCCCCTGTCGAGCACCTTCGTCTTGCTGGTGCCCTCGGCGATCGGGGCGACGACGTCGAGCCTCGGGATGTGGAGTATGGCGAAGCCCTGGCCGGGTGCGAACACCCCCGGTTCCCGTTTGCCGCTCGCCCAGTCCTGCTGGAGGTGCCGGGCGGCGCTGCCCGCCTCCTGGTGGGCCCGCACGTTCGACCACCACAGCTGGTACGTCACGAACAGCAGCATCAGCACACCGGTCGTGATGAACAGCTCGCCGACCAGACGGCTCGCGACGACCGCCGGACCGGGTTTCTGGGCCCGCGCGGCCCGCCGGGCCTCCACCCGGGACAGGGACGCCCCTCCGGCCGCCCTGGCGGGGCTCTCGGGCGTCCGCGGCCCCCCGCCGTGCCTCCCGTGCCCCCCGTGCCCCCCGTGCCGCTTGGCCGCCTTGCGCCGCGCGGCACGGCCGCCGGGCGCCGGCGTGGACTCCCGCGCGCGGTCCGCGGCCTGCCGGGCCTCCGCGATGTCCGCGGCACGCAGCGCGACGGTCTCACTGTCCGCGGGGGCCGCCGGGACCACCGGGGCGGGGCCGTCGGCGGGGGCCGCCACGCCGTACGGGACGGCGGCCGCGGGTCCGCCGTACGAGGGGGCGGTCGCGGCTTCCTGGTACGGGGGGAGCACCGTCGTGGCGTCGTACGCCGGCTGTGGCGCCTGTCGCCCGTACTCCCCGGGGGTGCCCGCCGCGTACGCGGGGTGGCCGGACCACCCCTGTCCCTGCCACGCGCCGGATCCCTCGTAGGGCTGCTGCCCGTACGCGGACCCGTGTTCCGCGGCGTCGCCGTAGGCGGCACCGCTCTCGCGCTCGGGACGCAGCGCGGTCACGCCGTGGCCCTGCCCACCACCGGGGCGAGCCCCGCCGACCTCGCCACGGCCTCCTGGTCACCGCACTCCGCCAGCCAGTTGGCCAGCATCCGGTGGCCGTGCTCCGTGAGCACCGACTCGGGGTGGAACTGCACGCCCTCGACCGGGAGCTCACGGTGCCTGAGCCCCATGACGATCCCGTCTCGCGTCCAGGCCGTGACCTCCAGCTCGGCGGGCACCGTGTCCGGCTCGGCGGCGAGCGAGTGGTAGCGGGTCGCGGTGAACGGGGAGGGCAGGTCCGCGAAGACGCCCCTGCCCTCGTGCTCGACCAGCGAGGTCTTGCCGTGCAGCAGCTCCGGCGCGCGGTCGACGACACCGCCGTAGGCCACCTGGATCGACTGCATGCCCAGGCAGACCCCGAAGACGGGCACGCCGGTCGCGGCGCAGTGGCGCACCATGTCGATGCAGACGCCGGCCTCCTCGGGGGTGCCGGGTCCGGGGGACAGCAGCACACCGTCGAAGCCGCCGGTGCCCCGGTGGGCGTGCTCCGGCGACACCTCGTCGTTGCGCAGCACCTCGCACTCGGCGCCCAGCTGGTACAGGTACTGGACCAGGTTGAAGACGAAGCTGTCGTAGTTGTCGACGACGAGAATGCGCGTGCTCACTGGTTGTCCACCGTCACATCGTTGAAGGGCAGCAGCGGTTCGGCCCACGGGAAGACGTACTGGAACAGGACATAGACCACGGCGAGCGCCAGCACGACGGAGATCAGCGCCTTCACCCATACGTTTCCCGGCAGATGCCGCCAGATCCAGCCGTACATGCCGTCCCTTCCGTCTCACCACGGCACCGGACCCACGCCGTGCGTCACCAGACTAACGGCGGAGGGCCACCGGTTTCCCTGCCTCCACAGGCTGTGTGGAATCGAGATGCGCCCAGACGATCAGCCGGTGACTGTGCCCCCACTCGGGATCGCACGTCGTCAGCGTCAGATAGCGGCCCGGGCGCGCATACCCGGACTTACGTGGCACAGGGTCGATCACCTCAACGTCCGCCGGAACGGTTTTGTAGGGCCCTTTGTCGATCCGATACGTGAACCAGGTGGTTCCGTCGGTGAGGACGACCGCGTCGCCGCGACGCAGCCTGGGGAAGTCCTTGAAGGGATCGCCGTACGTGCGCCGGTGCCCGGCGACCGCGAAGTTCCCCGCCTGGCCCAGTTGCGCGGTGCCCGAGTAGTGGCCCAGGCCCTTCTTGAGGGTGCCCACGGCGGTGTCCTCGAGCACGGGCTTGTTCCACGTGAAACCGAGCCGCGGGATGTACATCACGGCGAAGGGCCTGCCCGGCACGTACGGCGCCGGCCGCTTCGGCCTCGCCGAACTCCCGGGAGCGGCGGCCTGGCGCACCGTCCCCGCCGCCCACTGCCGCTGCAGCCGGTCGATCTGGTCGTTCATGGCGTTGTCCGCCTTCACGCCCGTCCAGAAGAGCACGTAGACGACGAACAGGACGATGAGGGCGCCCACGGTGATGCACAGTTCGCTGACGGTCCTGACGATCGCACGAACCGACACAGGTTCCCCCAGCGGCAGCCGTTCCCGGGCCCTACTCCACGGGCTTCGCGTAGTGCAGATCCACTGTGCCCGAGTAGCCGGGAAGAGTCACCGTCCCGTTCTCCGTGACTTTCCAGCCGAGGCCGTAGACGTTGACGTACACCATGTAGTTCTGGATCGCGGGCGAGTCGGCGAGCGCCTTCCGGAGCGCGTCCGGGTCACCTATCGCAGTGATCTTGTACGGGGGCGAGTAGACACGGCCCTGGAGGATCAGGGTGTTGCCGACGCAGCGCACGGCGCTGGTGGAGATCAGCCGCTGGTCCATCACCTTGATGCCCCGGGCGCCCCCCTGCCACAGGGCGTTCACCACGGCCTGCAGGTCCTGCTGGTGGATGACCAGGTAGTCGGGCTGCGGCTCCGGGTAGCCGGGGAGCTTGGCGGTGGCGTCGGGCGGGGCGTCGTTGAGGGTGACCGTGACGGCCTTGCCGGTGAGGGTCCGGGTACCGGCGTTGTTCTCCAGCGCCGTGAGCCGCGCCTGGTCGGCCTCGCTGCTGCCGCCTGCGGTGCGCTTGGCGAGAGCCTCCACATCGTCGCGCAGCGCGGCGTTGGACTCGTCGAGCCGGGCGTTCTTGTGGCTGCGGTCGTGGATGAGGTCCGAGAGCTTCAGCAGCGAGGAGTCCGTGCGGATGTTGGTGCCCTTGGCGGTGTTGAAGCTGGTGATGAAGAGGAGCCCGGCGAGCGCGAAGACGCCGACGGTGAGGATCCGCACGGGCCGCACACCGCGCGGGCGGGAGGTCGTGGACCCCGTCTCCGGGGGACGGGAGCCCTCCTGAGGGGAGCCGACCGTATTGCTCAACGTACCCTTATCTCCTTCGGCGCCGCGGAAGCACTACGCTAACGGACGCCCGGGGGAGCACTCAGTGTCCCCCTTGTACGCTCGCCCGGAGCCCGCCCCCAGATCCCTGCGCGGCCACGCAGCGCATCGACAGGAGAGACCCTCGTGCCGAAGTCACGTATCCGCAAGAAGGCCGACTACACGCCGCCGCCGTCCAAGCAGGCGACGAACCTCAAGCTGGAGAGCCGCGGCTGGGTGGCTCCGGTGATGCTGGCCATGTTCGTCATCGGTCTCGCCTGGATCGTCGTCTTCTACGTGACCGACGGCTCACTGCCGATCCACGCCCTGCGCAACTGGAACATCGTGGTGGGCTTCGGATTCATCGCGGCGGGGTTCGGCGTGTCCACTCAGTGGAAGTAGCGGCCGCGCCGCCCACCCGGCCCCACCCGGCCCCACCCGCGCCCCCGCACCTAGTTATCCACAGCTTTGTGCACAGGGCTGACGACCAGTGGAAAAAGAACGACGATCTGTGGATAACCCATCGAGCGTTGACGCCGGTATGACGGAATCATCTAGCTTCGCAAACCTGTTCGCCCCCTGCCTGACCTGGGGAAACTCCGGTCAGTGATAGGGGGCACACATGTTCCCCACGCCATGCACAAGATCCGGCACTGTCTGTGGACAACGCTGGGTACAACCTCGGGCTACGGCCTGTGCCCGCCCGCCGCTCAGGTGAGCTGGGCGGTTCTCAGCAGCGTCATCAACACCACCGCGGCCAGCACCAGGGCGCACGTCCCGTACTGCACGAGGGCCCGCCGCTTCCTCGGCGCGTGGACCATGGCGTACCCGACCACGACGCCGGCGACGAGACCGCCGATGTGGGCCTGCCAGGCGATGTTGAACGCCGGGTTGAAGGTGAAGATCAGGTTGATCGCCAGCAGCGCGACGACGGGGCGCATGTCGTAGTTGAGGCGCCGCAGGAGCACGGCGGTGGCGCCGAAGAGTCCGAAGATCGCGCCGGACGCGCCGAGCGAGGGCTGGTTGGGCGCGGCGATCAGATAGGTGAGCGCGCTGCCCGCCAGCCCGGAGGCGAAGTAGAGCGCGAGATAGCGGGCACGGCCGAGGGCGGCCTCCAGCGGGCCGCCGATCCACCACAGACTGAGCATGTTGAACAGGATGTGGATGTAGCTGCCGTGCAGGAACATCGCCGTCAGCATCCGGTACCACTGGCCCTGCGCGACGCCCTCGACCGAGCCGAGCAGCGGGACGTACGCCTGGCCGAGCAGGTCGAACCGGTCGGTGAACCGGTCGCCGACCGACATCTGGACCAGGAAGAGGGCCAGGTCGAGCCCGATCAGCACCTTGGTGATCAGGCGCGGGTCGTCGGTGACGGTGCCGCCCGCGAGCGTACGGGGACGGGAGGCACCCGGGGCGTGTCCGGTACCGGAACCTCCGCGGACGCACTCCGGGCACTGGAAGCCCACCGAGGCGCTGACCATGCACTCCGGGCAGATGGGGCGCTCGCAGCGGGTGCAGCGGATGCCGCTCTCCCGGTCCGGGTGCCGGTAGCACACCGGCAGCTCCCGGGCTGCGGGCGATTCTCGGTTCTGCGGGCCCTGCGGGCTGCCTGGCGCCTGGTCCATCGGGTCCCTCACCTTTCCGTACGACGGGGTGCCCCGCCCTTCCTTGGACGGACGGGCGGGGCGCTTTTGTTCCCTCGTGCGGTGTGCCCTCGGGCTCAGCCCTGACGGGTCTCGACGACGACCGACTCGATGACGACGTCGTTGACCGGGCGGTCCGTGCGCGGGTTGGCCTGGGTGGTCGCGATGGAGTCCACGACCTTCTGGCTGGCCGCGTCGGTGACCTCGCCGAAGATGGTGTGCTTGCGGTTCAGCCAGGCCGTGGGCGCGACCGTGATGAAGAACTGCGAGCCGTTGGTGCCCGGGCCGGCGTTGGCCATGGCCAGCAGGTACGGCTTGTCGAAGGCGAGGTCCGGGTGGAACTCGTCCTCGAACTGGTACCCCGGGCCACCGGTGCCGTTGCCCAGCGGGTCACCGCCCTGGATCATGAAACCGCTGATCACCCGGTGGAAGACCGTGCCGTCGTAGAGCTTCTTGGTGGACTTCTCACCGGTCGCCGGGTGCGTCCACTCGCGCTCGCCCTGGGCGAGCTCGACGAAGTTACGGACCGTCTTGGGCGCATGGTTCGGCAGCAGCCGGACCTGGATGTCGCCGTGGTTGGTCTTCAGGGTGGCGTAAAGCTGCTCAGCCACGATCTGCCTTCCGTTGTCCTCTGTGACTCCCCGATCCTCGCACGGTACGCCCTGCGGGTCGTCCGGCCGCCACCTCTGGCCCGACATGCACGCGCTGTTCCCTCGGTGGACCGGTGGCGCGGGCCGGCGGGCCGGGCGGCCGCCGTGGGCGTACGGGCCCGGAGTGCCCCTTTTCGACCGCATGACCCGGATGCCCTCCCTCGCATGCCCGGGAGGTGTCGGGGAGGCATGATCCGTAAAAGGCTGGAAAGTCGAATTACGTACGCCACCGAGGAGGAGGAACCCGTGACCCGCATCGACAGCGTGCGCGCCGCGACGGGCTCGGCGAAGGACAGCGTGCTGCACGCCGCGGAAGTGGTGGCGCCCTACGCCGACACGGCCAAGGACAAGGCAGCGCACTATGCGCACGAGGCACGCGTCCGTCTCGCGCCGAAGGTGACCCAGGCCGCCGGACAGGCCCGCGTCCAGTACGGCGTCCATCTCGCGCCGCGCCTGGAACAGGCCCGTGGTCATGTGCCGCCCAGGGTCGACCAGGCCGCCCACGAAGCCGCCGTCTACACCCGCAAGGCTGCCCGCCAGGCGGCCGACTACTCCCGTCCGAGGATCGAGCAGGCGGTCGCCGCGGCCGGACCGGTCCGCGAGGAGGCGGTGGCCCGCGGTGCCGCGGCGCTTGCCGCGCTGCGCGGCCAGGTCTCGCCGCAGCAGATCCGGAGGATCGTGCGCCGGCAGGAGCGCCGGGCCCGGTGTCGGCGCGGCGCCAAGGGGCTGGCCGTGATGGGCGCGCTCAGCGCCGGCGCCTTCGCCGCCTGGAAGTGGTGGGACAAGCAGGCCAACCCCGACTGGCTGGTGGAGCCGCCCGACGCCACGGAGATCCCGCAGGGCGACCGCCTCACGTCGGTGGACGGCAGCGGACCGAGCGATCTCGACCCCGAGGTGCAGGCGAAGCGGACCGAGGACGACTCCACCGAGCCCGACGACCGCCGCTGAACCCGACCGGACCCGCACCTGTTTCGCCGGGCCGCTCCCGGGGCGCCGTGGGGCGGGAGACCCGAAGGTCTCCCGCCCCACGGCGCTTGCCGTACGCGGAGCCGCCCGGGAGGCGCCGAAGCGTTCACGTCGCCCCTTCCCGATGACGTTTGCAACGCCCCACGTGTGCACGTTCCGTGGAGACTTTGGGCACGGAATGCGTCCGGTCGGCTACGCATCCACGGCCGCACGCGTGCACCCAAGCTCACTCACATCACCCCAGACCGCCCGGCCGCCCCACCGGCCGCCCGGCGACGACCCGCGGAGACCCGGCCCCCGACTGACGTTTGCGCAAAGGAATGCAATGCCTGCAAATCTTTTGTGTGACTCGGGTCACCGCACGACAAAGAACCGGTCAGCCGCCGCGAGGGGCACCTGACCGGTCCGGGATGTGGAGCCTAGGGGAGTCGAACCCCTGACATCTGCCATGCAAAGACAGCGCTCTACCAACTGAGCTAAGGCCCCGAGAGAGACGCGACCGGCCGGTGGAACACGGACCGGCGGGCGCTGCGCACAAGCGTAGCGGGTCACCCCCGGTATCTCGCAAAAAGTTGGGGGTCCCCGTGGACAACCACTCTCCGTAAGATGCTCGTCGTGGTTCGCTACAGCGAACCGCGGTACTTGGGGAAGCGATGGGGAGACGCAATGGACGCCGCACAGCAGGAAGCCACCGCAAGAGCGCGGGAGCTGCAGCGGAACTGGTACGGGGAGCCGTTGGGGGCGCTCTTCCGTAGGCTCATCGACGATCTGGGTCTCAACCAGGCTCGTCTGGCGGGGGTGCTGGGACTGTCGGCTCCCATGCTGTCGCAGCTGATGAGCGGTCAGCGTGCCAAGATCGGCAACCCCGCGGTGGTCCAGCGGGTGCAGCTGCTGCAGGATCTGGCGGGGCAGGTCGCCGACGGCAGCGTGAGCGCCGCGGAGGCCACCGACCGGATGGACGAGATCAGGAAGTCGCAGGGGGGCTCCGTGCTGAGCAACACCACGCAGTCGACGACCAGTTCGGGCGCGCCGACGGTCAGACGGGTGGTGCGCGAGATCCAGTCCCTGCTGCGTTCGGTGGCCGCGGCTGGCGACATCATCGAGGCGGCGGACACCCTCGCCCCGACCCACCCCGAGCTGGCAGAGTTCCTCCGGGTGTACGGCGCCGGCCGTACCTCCGACGCCGTCGCCCACTACCAGTCCCACCAGAGCTGAGCCGACGCCCCGGCCGTCGGGGACTCTCGCGCCGGGGGGTGCGCGGGGGTCCCCGGCGCTGTCCGGAGGCCGGAAGGGGGAGCGACGCACGACCATGGGTGAGGTCTTCGCCGGGCGGTACGAACTGGTCGATCCGATCGGGCGTGGGGGAGTCGGCGCGGTCTGGCGCGCCTGGGACCACCGGCGGCGGCGCTATGTGGCCGCCAAGGTCCTGCTGCAGAGCGACGCCCACTCGCTGCTGCGGTTCGTCCGCGAGCAGGCGCTGCGGATCGACCACCCTCATGTGCTCGCGCCCGCCAGCTGGGCCGCGGACGACGACAAGGTCCTGTTCACCATGGACCTGGTCGGCGGTGGCTCACTGGTGCATCTCGTCGGGGACTACGGTCCCCTGCCGCCGCCCTTCGTCTGCGTCCTGCTGGACCAGCTGCTGTCCGGGCTCGCCGCCGTGCACGCGGAGGGCGTCGTGCACCGCGACATCAAGCCCGCCAACGTGCTCCTCGAGGCCACCGGCACCGGCCGCCCCCGGCTGCGCCTGTCGGACTTCGGCGTCGCCATGCGCCTGGGCGAGCCGCGGCTGACCGAGACCGACTATGTGGTGGGGACGCCCGGTTATCTCGCCCCCGAGCAACTGATGGGCGCGGAACCGGACTTCACGGCGGACCTGTTCGCCGTGGGCCTGGTCGCGCTCTACCTCCTGCAGGGCGCCAAGCCGGACGCCAAGGCGCTCGTCGCCCACTTCACGGCGAGCGGGACGCCGGGACCGCCCCGCGGGCTTCCCGGGCCCCTGTGGGAGGTCGTGGCGACGCTGCTGCAGCCGGACCCGGCCGCGCGGTTCCGCACCGCCACGGGCGCGCGCAAGGCCCTCGCCGCGGCCGCGGAGCTGCTGCCCGAGACCGGCACCGACGACGAGCAGGTGGAGATCTTCGACCAACTCGGGCCGCTCCCGGCCGGATTCGGCCCCGAGGGACCGCTGCGTGCGGCATCGGGGGTGACGAACGGATCGGTTGCGGTCCCGCCCCGCGCGCCGGGCGGCGCATCCGGCCGGCAGCCGACGGCGTCCACCGGCGCGCGTTCCGCTCCGCGGCCGCCGCACACCGACGGCTCCGGGACGGGCGGCACACCGGCACCGCCCACGACCGGGCCGATACCGCCGCGGCCCACGACCGCCCCGGCCACCGGCGGCACCGGCGACAGCCCTGGCACCGGCACCGGCGGCACGCCTGCGGTACCGCCCGGCACCGGCGGCACATCCGCGGTACCGCCCGGCACCGGCGGCACGCCCGCGGTACCGCCCGGCACCGCGTCCGGCGCGGGGCGGCCGGACTCCACGCCTTCCGCCGTACCGCCCAGGCCCGCCGCCGATCCGGCACCGCCCCGGCAGCGGTCGACCATGTCGGACACGGGGAGCTTCCATCTGCCGCCGCCGCTGCCGCGTGAGGAGCTGGGTGGCGTGCCGGTCCCGCCCGGGCAGCCGCCCACCCCCTCCGCCGCAGTCCCGGCCCCCGTCCCCACGGCACAGGCGGCGCCCACGGTTCCCTCCCCCGCTCCGCGTCACGAACCGCCGCGGGCGGCCTGGTCCCCCTCCGGGCCACCCGCGGTCCTCGGCGCGGCGCTGCCGCAGCCCGTCCACGCCGCGTACGCCGTCCCGTCCCCGTACACCCCCACGCAGCCACAGCGGATCACACGGCACCGCAGGCGACCCGCCGCCCGGCGCCCGGGACCTCCGGCGAAGGTCGCCGTGCCGGTCCTGCTGGTCGCGCTTCTCTGCTTCGCGGTGGGATTCTGGGCCCTCACACGGCTCTGAGCGGCCCCTCGGCCCGCTCGCCCCTTCCGGCAACGGCCGCACTCCCGGCCCACGCCGCACTCCCGGCCCACGCCGCCCGCCCGGATCACCCGGGCCGACCGCCCCCCGCCCGCCGCCGGGCGGCCAGCGTCCACACCGCGAGTCCGAGGACCAGGAGGCTCCCGGTGCCGATGCCGCTCACGGCGACCAGCTTCATCGCGCGGCCGTCCCGGCCCCCGCCTTCGCTCCCGCCGCCACCGGTACCACCACCGCCGCCGTCGCCGTCGGCCCGCGGCACGTCACCTCCGGTGCCGGTGCCGGTGGGGCGGTCTCCCCCGCCGCCTTCCTCCTCCGTCCCGGCCGCCGCCTCCTGCCGGTCCGCCGCCGTCACCTCGAACACGTCCCGCGGTGCCGGCCGCCCCGCGTAGGCCGGAGCGGACGCCGGCGTCCCGCCCACCCGCACGCGCAGCGTCAGCCCGAACGGCCCCTGCCCGAACCGGTCCGCGACCGGTGCCCCGAGGTGCACCGCCAGGTAGTACCACCCCGCGAACCGCATCCCGCTCGCCCGGCTGCCCACGGCGTGGCGGTTGGCGTGGTCGACGGGCGGCAGCGGATCGAGCGCGGCCGACGCACGGGCGCCGCTGTAGCCGGCGTCGGCGTCGGCGACGTGCGCGCGGACGGGGTTGTACAGCGCCATCGCCAGGGCGGTGCCCACATAGCCGTCGCCGCCGGTGGAGCCACCCAGCTCGGCGGTGGCGGACAGCTGTTGGCCCCAGTCGACGGGCACCTTGTAGAACACGGTCTGCCCCGGTCGTATCGCGCCCTGCCAGACGCCCTGCCCGACGGCACCCGCCATGGCGAAGCCGGCCCCGCCCGCCCGCCGTTTCGCTTCACCCGCGAGGGGCTGCGGTGCCGCCGAGTTCCAGGCGCTCGGCGGGGCCGTCGAGCCCGGCCGGTTCAGTGCGGGCTCGGACACGTAGTCCAGTTCCAGGTCCCAGTCGCCGGACGCGGGGGTGGACAGGTCGCGTTGTTCGACGACCGCGTAGTACACCCCCGCCCGCCCGCACACATAGGTGCCGGGGCCGGTCTCCCGGGCCGCCGACGCGGCGATGGGGTGCGGGCTCTGGGTGGGGCCGACATGGGTGGTCCCGGAGGAGCACAGGGTGCCGTCGGCGTCCTGGACGGACACCTTGAGGCCGTCGGAGGAGGAGACCGCCGCGCCCTCCTGGGGGACGGCCGTCGCGGAGACGTAGGCGGTGGCGGTGGCGTCGAGGTCGAGGCGGTAGTAGCGCTTCCCTCCGGCGGGCAGGCTGCTCCTGTAGGTGCGTCCGGGGTCCAGGCGTACGGCGCCCGCGGTGCCGGTGGCGCCCTGGACCGTCCGGGCACCGGGATCGAACGCGTACGGGACCGGCGCGGCGGCCCCCGCGGCGGCCCGCGCGGGCAGCGCCACGCTCATGCCGAGCGCCGCCGTGCACAGGGCGACCGCCGCGCGCGCCGGCGTCCGACCGCACCCGAGCATCCCGCGAACCGCCTCCGTGCGCCGTCTCATCACCCGCCACCCCTGTCGTACGCGGCCCGGACCGTCGCCCATCCTGCACGGCACGCCACCACGGCACCCGCGCATTGCTCACGAGCGGCCGAAACGGTCTCCCCAGGACATCGGTGAGGAGCACACTCCCTTGCCGACGCTCCTTACACCCGCCCCGCCTCCGGGGCAACACAAGGCCCCGACCGCATCGACGGCCGGGGCCTGCTCTGAATCTGTCGTCCGTCGGGTTCAGGAACCCGTGGGCACGGAGTCGGTCGCCTCCGTCCACAGATCCTGCTCGGCGCGATCCGCCTGGATCTGGCGGTACACGAGGAGCCCGCCGATGGCGGCCAGTGCGACCAGGAGAAGCTTCTTCACCGCGCGACCTCGTCTTTCCTTGACGTAGGGGACCTCTGGCGCCCGACTATACACACCGACCGATATCGATCGGTGACCTGCGTCGGCCCTCCGCCGGTCCTCAACTGCCGCCCGTCACACCCCCGTACGGCGGGACGGCAGCACCCCGTTCCACGGGTGATCGGACCTCACGGAACGTGACGGTCACCGGCCTCCTCACCCCGCCCCGTACGGTGCGGCCCCTTGCGTCCGTCCGGGTGGTGTTCATCCGAAGATCGACGCGCCGAGGGCGTCGGTCCACCACTTCCCAGCCCCCTTACACATCATGAGGAAAGTACGCAAATCGACCAACCCGAAAGTGAGGGGTCATGGCCGGGAACAAGGTCATGAAACTCTGGACCGCCATCGTCACGGCCTTCCTGGCGCTGTGCGCCGCGCTCGGCTTCGCCACCACGACCGCCGAGGCGGCCGTGGCCCCGACGCAGCCGGAGGGCGGCAGCGCCCCGCAGATGACGCTTCCCGGGCCCGCTCCCGACAGCTGGGCACGCGACCGGTCCCTGCCCCCCACGATGAAGCAACGCATCCACGCCGAGGCCCACGGAGCCTCCCCGACCTGCCGCCACCGCGCGCGTACGACCGCGGTCGCGTCGACCCCGCTCGCCCGCCACGCCCTGAGGAGCCTGCACGAACCCGCCACCTCGATCGAGCCGACGGTGCGCCTGCGGCTGTGACCCCGGCGCCACGACACCACCTCGGGCGATCTTGCGTACGACGCCCTCCGCGGTTCCCGGCCGGAGGCCAGGTGCCTTCTCGCCGACACCCGGCGTCAAAAAGACCCTCGGTCCTGACGGACCGGGGGTCTTCTCGCTGTGGGGCTAACAGGATTTGAACCTGTGGCCTCATCCTTATCAGGGATGCGCTCTAACCAACTGAGCTATAGCCCCGCCGCGCTCTGCGGTATGTCGTCCCGCGCGCTGACCCCTGAAGATTAGCGCACGACGTGGGCAGTCCCAAAATCGATAACCAGGGGTCCGTCGGGGGCGCGTTGTTCGCGGACGGAGACCGCGGAGGCTACTCGTCCTCCGCCAGTGTCAGCTCGATGCCGCCGACGAAGCCCGCGGAGAGGTTGTAGATGAACGAGCCCAGCGTCGCCAGGGCGGTGGCCAGGACGACGTCGATCACCGCGATGATCGTCGAGAACATCAGCACGTGCGGCAGCGACAGGAAGGTCTGCAGGTCGAAGCCGTTCGACTCGTTGGAGCCGGTGGCCTCCGAGATCGTGCCGCCGACCGTCGAGAAGACGCCCATGGCGTCCATGACCATCCACAGCACCGCCGACGCCACGACCGTGCAGATGCCCAGCGCGATGGAGAGCAGGAAGCTGACCTTCATCACCGACCACGGGTCCGCCTTCGCCACCCTGAGGCGCGCCTTGCGGGTCCGGGGGGTGGTGCGCGCGCCGGTCCGGGGACGGCGCACACCGGCCGCCGGTGCCTGCGCCGGGTACGCCTGCGGCGGGTGGTAGGGCGTCGCGGGCTGCTGCGGATGCCGCTCCCCCGGCAGGGGAGACTCCGCCGGCACCGCGCCCGGGGCCGGCGGTACGCCAGGGGCGGCCTGCGCGGCGCCCGGAGCGGCCGGGCCCGCTCCAGCCGCGTACTGCTGGGTCTGCGGGCCTCGGGTGTCCGTCACAGTTCCCCCCTGGGATCCATGAGACTCATGGGAGCGGGTCTGGTCCGTGCCGGAGCCACGGCCGCCGTCCGTTTCCGTACCGGTCGAACCGGCGCCCGTGGCTCCGCTCACGCTGACTCACTCCTCGCGCTACTCGGCCGAGGGCGCTTCGCCCTCGTCCGTGCCGGTGGTCGCGACGCTCTCGGCGGTCTCGTCCACGGCCTCCACGCCGTCGACTTCCTCCGCCTCGCGTCCCGCCTCGGCGTTACGTGCGATACCGACGACGGCATCGCGCTTGCCCAGGTTGATCAGTTGGACGCCCATGGTGTCACGGCCCGTCTCCCTGACCTCGTTGACTCGCGTACGAATCACACCGCCGGACAGCGTGATGGCGAGGATCTCGTCGGTCTCCTCGACCACCAGCGCGCCGACGAGCGAGCCGCGGTCCTCGACGATCTTGGCGGCCTTGATGCCGAGGCCGCCGCGACCCTGGACGCGGTACTCGTCGACGGCGGTCCGCTTCGCGTACCCGCCGTCGGTGGCAGTGAACACGAACGTACCGGGTCGAACAACATTCATCGAGAGAAGCTCGTCGCCCTCGCGGAAACTCATCCCCTTGACGCCCGAGGTGGCACGGCCCATCGGGCGCAGGGACTCGTCGGTCGCGGTGAACCGGATCGACTGCGCCTTCCTGCTGATCAGGAGCAGATCGTCCGTGGGCGAAACAAGTTCGGCCCCGATCAGTTCATCGTCCGATCCGTCCTCCGTCTCGCGCAGGTTGATCGCGATGACGCCCCCGGAGCGCGGCGAATCGTAATCCTTCAGAGGCGTCTTCTTGACCAGACCGCCCTTGGTGGCGAGCACCAGGTACGGCGCGGCCTCGTAGTCGCGGATCGCCAGGATCTCGGCGATCGTCTCGTCCGGCTGGAAGGCGAGCAGGTTCGCGACGTGCTGGCCGCGCGCGTCCCGGCCGGCATCGGGCAGCTCGTAGGCCTTCGCTCGGTAGACGCGGCCCTTGTTGGTGAAGAACAGCAGCCAGTGGTGCGTCGTGGACACGAAGAAGTGGTCGACGATGTCGTCTTCCTTGAGCTTCGTGCCGCGCACGCCCTTGCCGCCGCGCTTCTGCGAACGGTAGTCGTCCGTCTTGGTGCGCTTGACGTAGCCGCCGCGCGTGATGGTGACGACGATGTCCTCTTCGGCGATCAGGTCCTCGATGGACATGTCACCGTCGAAGGGCACCAGCTTGGAGCGGCGGTCGTCGCCGAACTTCTCGACGATCGCGGTGAGTTCCTCGCTGATGATGCCGCGCTGGCGGACCGGCGAAGCGAGGATCTCGTTGTACTCGCGGATCTTCGCCTGGAGCTCGTCGTGCTCCTGGACGATCTTCTGCCGCTCCAGGGCGGCGAGGCGCCGCAGCTGCATCTCGAGGATGGCGTTGGCCTGGATCTCGTCGATCTCCAGCAGGCCCATCAGGCCCTCGCGGGCGATCTCGACCGTGTCGCTGCGCCGGATCAGCGCGATGACCTCGTCGATGGCGTCCAGGGCCTTCAGCAGACCGCGCAGGATGTGCGCGCGCTCCTCGGCCTTGCGCAGCCTGAAGCGCGTACGGCGGACGACGACCTCGATCTGGTGCGTCACCCAGTGGCGGATGAACGCGTCCAGCGACAGGGTGCGCGGCACCCCGTCCACGAGCGCCAGCATGTTGGCGCCGAAGTTCGTCTGCAGGTCGGTGTGCTTGTAGAGGTTGTTCAGGACGACCTTGGCGACCGCGTCCCGCTTGAGCACGATGACCAGCCGCTGGCCGGTGCGCGAGGACGTCTCGTCGCGGACGTCGGCGATGCCGCCGATCTTGCCGTCCTTGACCAGGTCCGCAATCTTCTGTGCCAGATTGTCCGGGTTGACCTGGTAGGGCAGCTCGGTGACCACCAGGCACTGGCGGTTCTGGATCTCCTCGACCTCGACGACCGCACGCATGGTGATCGAGCCGCGCCCGGTGCGGTAGGCCTCCTCGATGCCCTTGCGGCCCACCACCAGGGCGCCCGTCGGGAAGTCCGGGCCCTTGATCCGCTCGATGAGGGCGTCGAGCAGCTCCTCGTGCGAAGCGTCCGGGTTCTCCAGGTACCACTGGGCGCCGGCCGCCACCTCGCGCAGGTTGTGCGGCGGGATGTTGGTCGCCATGCCGACCGCGATACCGGCGGAGCCGTTGATCAGCAGGTTCGGGAAGCGGGAGGGCAGGACCGTCGGCTCCTGGGAGCGGCCGTCGTAGTTGTCCGTGAAGTCGACGGTGTCCTCGTCGATGTCGCGGACCATCTCCATGGACAGCGGCGCCATCTTGCACTCGGTGTAGCGCATGGCGGCGGCGGGGTCGTTGCCCGGGGAGCCGAAGTTGCCGTTGGAGTCCACCAGCGGCATCCGCATCGACCACGGCTGGGCCAGGCGGACCAGCGCGTCGTAGATCGAGGAGTCGCCGTGCGGGTGGTAGTTGCCCATGACGTCGCCGACGACGCGGGCGCACTTGTAGAAGCCGCGCTCGGGTCGGTAGCCGCCGTCGTACATCGCGTACAGGACGCGGCGGTGCACGGGCTTGAGCCCGTCCCGCACGTCGGGCAGCGCACGCGAGACGATGACGGACATCGCGTAGTCGAGGTACGAGCGCTGCATCTCCGTCTCGAGCCCGACGGGCTCGACACGCATCGCGAGTTCGCCGCCCTCTTCAGGGGTGACTGGGGTGTTCTCGTCGGCCATTGCTGGTGGGGATCCTTCCTGGTGCGGTCAGCTGAGACCGACTCAGATGTCGAGGAAGCGGACGTCCTTGGCGTTGCGCTGGATGAACTGGCGGCGGGCCTCGACGTCCTCGCCCATGAGGACCGAGAACAGGTCGTCGGCCTGGGCGGCGTCGTCCAGGGTGACCTGGCCGAGAACCCGGTGCTCCTGGTCCATCGTGGTCACGCGCAGCTCCTCGGCGTTCATCTCGCCGAGGCCCTTGAAGCGCTGGATCGAGTCCTCGCGGACCCGCTTGCCGCGCTGACGGCCCATCTCGATCAGCGCGTCGCGCTCGCGGTCCGAGTAGGCGTACTCGACGTCGTCCCGACCCCACTTGATCTTGTACAGCGGGGGGCGGGACAGGTACACGTGCCCGGACTCGACCAGCGGCCGCATGAAGCGGAAGAGGAAGGTCAGCAGCAGTGTGCTGATGTGCTGGCCGTCGACGTCGGCGTCCGCCATCAGGATGATCTTGTGGTAGCGGAGCTTCTCGATGTCGAAGTCCTCGTGCACACCCGTGCCGAAGGCGGAGATCAGCGCCTGGATCTCCTGGTTCTGCAGGATCTTGTCGATCCTGGCCTTCTCGACATTGAGGATCTTGCCGCGGATCGGGAGGATCGCCTGGTACTGCGGGTTGCGGCCGGACTTGGCCGAGCCGCCGGCGGAGTCACCCTCGACGATGAAGATCTCGCACTTGGTCGGGTCGTTCGACTGGCAGTCCGACAGCTTGCCCGGCAGGGACGCCGACTCCAGGAGGCCCTTGCGCCGGGTCAGGTCGCGCGCCTTGCGGGCCGCCACCCGTGCGGTGGCCGCCTGGATGCCCTTGCGGATGATGTCCGCGGCTTCCACCGGGTTGCGGTCCAGCCAGTCGTTGAGGTGCTCGTAGACCGCCCGCTGCACGAAGGTCTTCGCCTCCGTGTTGCCCAGCTTGGTCTTCGTCTGACCTTCGAACTGCGGCTCGCTCAGCTTGACCGAGATGATCGCCGTCAGCCCCTCACGGATGTCGTCACCGGTGAGGTTGTCGTCCTTCTCGCGCAGCAGCTTCTTGTCGCGCGCGTACTTGTTGATCAGGCTCGTGAGGGCCGCGCGGAAGCCCTCCTCGTGCGTACCGCCCTCGTGCGTGTGGATGATGTTGGCGAAGGAGTACACGCCCTCGCTGTAGCCGCTGTTCCACTGCATCGCGACCTCGAGGGACAGGCTCTTGTCCTTGTCCTCCGCCTCCAGGTCGATGACGGTGGCGTGGACCACGTCCCCCTTGCGGGAGTTGAGGTACTTCACGAAGTCGACGATGCCGCCCTCGTAGTGGTACGTGACGGTCTTGACCTCGTCCTTCGCGTCGGCGCCCGCCTCGTCCGCGCCGGTCACGGCCTTCGCCGACTCACGCTCGTCAGTGAGTTTGATCGTCAAACCCTTGTTGAGGAACGCCATCTCCTGGAAGCGCCGCGAGAGCGTCTCGAAGGAGTACTCGGTGGTCTCGAAGATGTCCGGATCGGCCCAGAAGGTGACGGAGGTGCCGGTCTCCTCCGTGGCCTCGTGCTGGTCCAGCGGGGCCGTCGGGACGCCCATCTTGTAGTCCTGAGTCCAGCGGTGGCCATCGGTCCTGACCTCGACCGAGACCCTGCTGGAGAGGGCGTTCACGACCGAGACGCCCACGCCGTGCAGACCGCCGGAGACCGCGTAGCCGCCGCCGCCGAACTTGCCGCCCGCGTGCAGGACCGTCAGCACGACCTCGATGGCCGGCTTGCCCTCGGAGGGGACGATGCCGACCGGGATGCCACGGCCGTTGTCGACGACCCGTACCCCGCCGTCGGCCAGGATCGTGACGTCGATGGTGTCCGCGTGCCCGGCCAGCGCCTCGTCGACGGAGTTGTCGACGACCTCGTACACGAGGTGGTGCAGGCCGCGCTCACCGGTCGAGCCGATGTACATACCGGGTCGCTTGCGGACCGCGTCCAGACCCTCGAGGACGGTGATCGCGCTGGCGTCGTACGAAGCGGTCACCTCGCCGGTCGACGAGGTGACCGCGGCGTGCACGCCGGCGTCGGTGGACGGGATGTTCTCGTTGGGGTTGCCGGAATCGGCCACGAAGCGCCCTTTCTGGCACAGCACAAGCCAGGCTCGTCGGCGGTTGCCGGAGCGGCTGCGGCATGTTGCGTTGGTAAGCCTTGATCAGCGTTGCTCAGCTTTACCCGGACGGTCCCCACGATCGGGGCGGGATTGTCTTCCAGTCTACCGGTAGCGCCGACAGTGATGGGGGTTTGCCGGTACCTGAGTCCGCATGTGCCGCCCTCAACCGGTCTCTCCCGACTCCCCATATGCGGAGCGGGGCTCCAAGAGGCTCTGAGCGGCACTCAGCGCTTCTGGCTGTCAACCCTTGGCTACTGCGGAGTCACATCGGTGTCCGCCCCCCGCGCCGGGCGTGACGGAAGGCCCGCCGGTGACCGTTCCGGGCGACACCGAGGTGAGGTACATCACCCGTAGGTGTCACCGGGTCCGGTGCTCCCCGGGGCGCGCAGGGGCCCGAAGCGCCGGGCGGGACCGCCGGGGCCGTGCACCTTGATCAGACGGACCGTCCCGTGCCCCAGGTCCTCGTTGAGGCGCGCCACCAGCTGCGGGGCGAGCAGCCGCAGCTGCGTCGCCCAGGCCGTGGAGTCGCACTGCACGGTCAGCACGCGTTCGTCCTCGTCGTACCGCTGCGGGACGCAGTGCCTGGCGAGGTCCTCGCCGACGATCTGCGGCCAGCGGCCCATCACGCCGCCCACCGCGGCCGGCGTCTCCCAGCCGCGCTCCGTGATCAGCCGGTTGATGGCCGCGCCGAGCGCCATGGGGTCGCGCCGGTCGGCGCGCGCGCCGGAACGCAGGCCGCCGCGCCGCGCCTGCTTCTTCTGCTGCGCCGCGTCCCCACGCGCGCGTGCCTGCTCCTTCGCGGCCCTCAGCGCCACACGTGCGAGGTCCACACCCGTGGGGCCGGGTGTCTTGCCGGGTGCGGGCTCGTCGGTGCTCATACGCGCTCCACGGTGCCGTCGGACACGGTGTACCGGGTCCCCGTCAGGGCGTCCGGTACGTCGTCGTCGACCGCGGCGGTCACCAGGACCTGCTCCCCGGGCGCGACCAGTTCCGCCAGGCGTTCACGACGGCGGGCGTCCAGTTCGGCGAAGACGTCGTCCAGGACGAGCACCGGTTCGTTGCCCTCCGCGCGGAGGAGGTCGTACGACGCCAGGCGCAGCGCCAGCGCGCAGGACCAGGACTCCCCGTGGGACGCGTATCCCTTGGCGGGCAGCTGGCCGAGCCTGAGCAGCAGATCGTCCCGATGGGGTCCCACCAGGGTGACACCGCGCTCGATCTCCTGCTTGCGGGCCTCGGCGAGCGCGGCCGTCAGCTGCTCGTGCAGCGCCTCGCGGGTGTGCGCCTCACCGGGCGCGGACGGCCGGTACTCCAGGACGACAGGACCACCGCCGGGCGCCAGCTGCTCGTACGCCTTGTCGGCGAGGGGCTGGATCGCGGCGATCAGGTCGAGGCGCTGGGCGAGCAGCTCGGCGCCCGCACGTGCGAGGTGCTGGTCCCACACGTCGAGGGTGGACAGATCCATGGACCGGCCGCCGTGGCGGCGGGCCAGCGCGGCCGACTTGAGGAGCGTGTTGCGCTGCTTGAGCACCCGGTCGTAGTCGGAGCGCACGCCGGCCATCCGCGGGGAGCGGGCGGTGATCAGTTCGTCGAGGAAGCGGCGCCGCTCGCCGGGGTCGCCCTTGACCAGCGCGAGGTCCTCGGGTGCGAAGAGCACCGACCGTACGATGCCGAGCACGTCGCGCGGTCTGACCTGCGAGGACCTGTTGATGCGGGCGCGGTTGGCCTTGCCGGGGTTCAGCTCCAGCTCGATCAGCTGTCGGCGCTCGCCCTGGCGGACCGCCGCCCGGATGATCGCGCGGTCGGCACCCACGCGGACGAGCGGGGCGTCGGAGGAGACACGGTGGCTGCCCAGCGTGGCCAGGTAGCCGACCGCCTCGACGAGGTTCGTCTTGCCCTGGCCGTTGGGGCCGACGAAGGTGGTGACACCCTGGTCGAGCGGGACCTCGACCCGGGCGTACGAGCGGAAGTCGGCCAGCGACAGGTGCGTGACGTGCATGGTCGTTCACCGACCTCCCCCAGGGTTGTGGACCGCCGGGCGGCCCTGTGGATCACTTCGTCTCGACGGCGTGGCCGCCGAACTGGTTGCGCAGCGCCGCGATCATCTTCATCTGCGGCGAGTCGTCCTGCCGTGACGCGAACCGCGCGAACAGCGACGCGGTGATCGCGGGCAGCGGCACCGCGTGGTCGATGGCGGCCTCCACCGTCCAGCGTCCCTCGCCGGAGTCCTCGGCGTAGCCGCGCAGCCCGTCCAGGTGCGCGTCCTCGTCGAGGGCGTCGACCGCGAGGTCGAGCAGCCAGGAGCGGATGACCGTGCCCTCCTGCCAGGAGCGGAAGACCTCGCGGACGTTGTCCACGGAGTCGACCCTCTCCAGCAGCTCCCAGCCCTCGGCGTACGCCTGCATCATCGCGTACTCGATGCCGTTGTGGACCATCTTCGAGAAGTGGCCCGCCCCCACCCTGCCCGCGTGCACCGAGCCGTAGGGGCCCTCGGGCTTGAGCGCGTCGAAGAACGGCTGCACCTTGGCGATGTGCTCGGCGTCCCCGCCGTACATCAGCGCATAGCCGTTCTGCAGGCCCCAGACGCCGCCGGAGACACCGCAGTCGACGAAGCCGATGCCCTTGGCCGCCAGCTGCCCCGCGTGCCGCTCGTCGTCCGTCCAACGGGAGTTCCCGCCGTCCACGACCACGTCACCGGGCTCCAGGAGCTCGGCCAGCTCGTCGATGGTGGCCTGGGTCGGGGCACCGGCCGGCACCATCACCCACACCACGCGCGGGCCCGCGAGCTTGTCCACCATCTCTTCGAGGCTGTGGACATCGGCGAGGTCCGGGTTGCGGTCGTATCCGACGACGGTGTGGCCCGCGCGGCGTATCCGCTCGCGCATGTTGCCGCCCATCTTGCCGAGGCCGACGAGACCGAGCTCCATCAGTGTTCCTTAGGTTGCGACGTGGCGTGGGGGCGTCTTCCTGCCCGCGTCCGAGCCTAAACCCGGACGCTCACGCACATCTGTGGGCATACACGCTCAAGCGTGTGGCCCCGACCTGTGGCTTCACCTGACGGGCCGGGTGATCGGCGGACCCGTGTCAACAGGCTCGGCAAGCGCTGTGGACAGCCGCTCAGCCGCTCAGCCGCACCGGCATGATCAGGTACTTGTAGGCCTCGTCCGCCTCGGCGTCCACCGCCGGCTTACCGCCCAGCAGCGCGGGCTTCGTGGACGTCGTGAAGGACAGCTGGGCCACCGGGGAGTCGATCGCGCTCAGGCCGTCCAGCAGGAAGGTCGGGTTGAAGGCGATCGAGATGTCGTCGCCCTCCAGCTGGGCGTCGACCCGTTCCACAGCCTGTGCATCGTCGCTGGAGCCGGCCTCCAGGATCAGCACACCCTGCTCGAAGCTGAGGCGCACCGGGGTGTTGCGCTCGGCGACCAGGGCGACGCGCTTGACGGCCTCGACGAAGGGGGCGGTCTCGATGGTGGCCACCGAGTTGAACTCCGTCGGGAAGAGCGTGCGGTACTTGGGGAGGTCGCCCTCCAGGAGGCGGGTCGTCGTCCGCCGCCCGGCGCCCTCGAAACCGATCAGGCCCTCGCCCGCACCGGATCCTGAGAGCGCGAGGATCACACTGTCGCCGCTGGTCAGCGCCTTGGCGGTGTCCAGGAGGGTCTTGGCGGGCACCAGGGCGACCGCGGACGCCTCCGGGTTCTCCGGCTTCCACAGGAACTCGCGGACCGCGAAGCGGTAGCGGTCGGTGGAGGCCAGCGTCACCGTGTCGCCCTCGATCTCGATGCGCACACCGGTGAGGACGGGCAGTGTGTCGTCGCGCCCGGCGGCGATGGCGACCTGGGCGGCGGCCGCGGCGAAGACCTCGCCGGGGACGGTGCCCGTCGCGTTCGGCATCGGGGGCAGCGAGGGGTACTCCTCCACGGGAAGGGTGTGGAGGGTGAACCGCGAGGAGCCGCAGACCACCGTCGCCCGTACACCGTCTGTGGAAATCTCCACCGGGCGGTTGGGGAGGGCACGGCAGATGTCGGCGAGGAGGCGGCCGGAGACGAGGACCGTGCCCTCCTCCTCGACCTCCGCCTCCACCGACACGCGCGCGGAGACCTCGTAGTCGAAGCTGGACAGGCTCAGCTGCCCGTCCTCGGCCTTCAGGAGCAGGCCGGCGAGCACAGGCGCCGGCGGACGGGCCGGGAGGCTGCGCGCCGCCCAGGCCACTGCCTCCGCGAGTACGTCGCGTTCCACCCGGATCTTCACGGTAAGCCGCCTCCTGCTGTTGCCGGCGTTCTCGCCCTGCTTCGCCTTCGTCGTCTGAGCGGTGTCCCGGGCCACTGGGGCGGGAAGGACACCGGGGACCAGTCTGACGCACGGCACCGACAGCAGGTGCCCGTCGAGGTCAAGTCGTGACGAGGGGCGGCCGGGCACCGGAGGGCGAGTTGTGCACAGGGCCCGCTTCGAAGCGAATTCCCCGGTCTCTCTAGTTGGGAGTAGTAGTAGGGGCTGTGGAAACCGTGGATAACCGCATAAGCCCAGGTCACGGCCGGGATTTTGTCCACGGGCCCTGTGGGCGGCGGCGGTGGACAACCCGGCGTCTCTGTGGAGAACGGAAAGTTCTGCACATCCCGTGCACAGCGTCGAGGCACTTCTCCCCAGTGCCGTCCCCAGCTTTACCCACCTTTCCCACAGGGCAATCCGGCACCTCGATGTGACGCCTTTCACTCGACACGGTGAGGAGGCACGTCACGTTGCCGAACAGTGGACAGGGATGTGGAGAAGCCGGGGATTGCTGGGGACAACCGGCTCCAACCTGTGGGTCGCCGGTGGACAACTCCGTGCACAGGGCTGTGGATCTTCTTCTCGTCCACAGTCTGTGGAGATCGTTCGTCCACGGATCCACAGGCGGCTGAGCTGCTGTGATCGATCTTCTGCCACGCGGTCTGTGGACGCGGTCTGGACAACTCCGCGGTCCCCAGGGTGTGGACGGAAGAAAGTCCCCGAATCTGTGGAGGGAGGCCGTAACCCGGCGGGCATTCGAACAGGGGACGGTCGTCGCGCGAGTCGGGGCGGGGGCGGTGGAACGGGTGAGGGCGCCCCGGGAGGTCGTCCCGGGGCGCCCTCGGCGCCCGGTGCGGCGTGGTCCGCGCGGACGTCAGCCGTTCTTGATGCGGTTCGTCAGCTCCGTCACCTGGTTGTAGATCGAGCGCCGCTCCGCCATCAGCGCGCGGATCTTGCGGTCGGCGTGCATCACGGTCGTGTGGTCGCGGCCGCCGAACTGCGCGCCGATCTTCGGCAGCGACAGGTCCGTCAGCTCACGGCACAGGTACATCGCGATCTGGCGGGCGGTCACCAGGGCACGCCCGCGTGAGGTCCCGCACAGGTCCTCGACGGTCAGCCCGAAGTAGTCGGCGGTGGCCGCCATGATGGCGGTCGCCGTGATCTCGGGTGCCGTGTCCTCACCGCCGGGGATCAGGTCCTTGAGGACGATCTCGGTCAGACCGAGGTCCACGGGCTGGCGGTTGAGCGACGCGAACGCCGTCACCCGGATCAGCGCGCCCTCCAGTTCCCGGATGTTGCGGGAGATCCGGGAGGCGATGAACTCGAGCACCTCAGGCGGCGCGTTCAGCTGCTCCTGGACGGCCTTCTTGCGCAGGATCGCGATGCGCGTCTCCAGCTCGGGCGGCTGGACGTCGGTGATCAGACCCCATTCGAAGCGGTTGCGCAGCCGGTCCTCCAGGGTGATCAGCTGCTTGGGCGGCCGGTCCGAGGACAGCACGATCTGCTTGTTGGCGTTGTGGAGCGTGTTGAAGGTGTGGAAGAACTCCTCCTGCGTCGACTCCTTCTGCGCCAGGAACTGGATGTCGTCGACGAGCAGGATGTCCATGTCGCGGTAGCGCTTGCGGAACGCGTCCGCCTTGCCGTCGCGGATGGAGTTGATGAACTCGTTGGTGAACTCCTCCGAGCTCACGTACCGCACGCGGGTGCCCGGGTAGAGGCTGCGCGCGTAGTGTCCGATCGCGTGCAGCAGGTGCGTCTTGCCGAGCCCCGACTCGCCGTAGATGAAGAGGGGGTTGTACGCCTTCGCCGGTGCCTCGGCGACGGCGACCGCCGCGGCGTGCGCGAAGCGGTTGGAGGCGCCGATGACGAACGTGTCGAAGAGGTACTTCGGATTGAGGCGCGCGGTGGGTTCACCCGGGCCCGTCGCCGGCGCGGGCTGTGCGGCCAGCGGCCCGGGAGCGCCGGTGGGCCGGCCGGTCCCGGCGCCTTCCGGCCGCCGGCCGCCGCCGGGTGGCTCGGGGAGGTCGCGGCGGTCGGGGTGCTGCTGGTCGAAGCCGGAGCGCCCGCTGTCGTACTCGGTGCGCTGGTCGTACGGCGGACGCGCCGGGGACTGCGTGCGGTAGTCCGGCGCCGGCGTCGCGTACGGGTCGCGTTCGGGGAAGCCGAGCCGCTGCTGCTGCCAGCCGTACTCGTCCTGGGAGGGGCGCGGCCAGGCGCCGGGCCCGGGGCGCTGGAACTCGCCCGGGTACGCGGGCCGGGCGGGCGGGAGTTGGTCGGCGCGGGCCGGCGGGACCTGCTCGGTGCGGGGGGCGGGGAGCTGGTCTCCGGGGGCCGTGGGGAGCGGGTCGGGGCGGCCCGCTCGGTGGTCGTCGCGGCGGTGGCGGCCGTATCCGTCGTAACCGCCGTGGCCGCCGCGGCCGTTGCGGCCGTCGTAGGTGTCGTGACCCTGCGGGGAGGGGAGCTCGGGCTCCTCGTAGCGCGACTGGGCGGGGGCGGCCGGGGCCGGGGACTCGCCGACGGAGTCGTCGACGGTGATCGCGATGCGGATGGGGCGACCGCACTCGCGGCTCAGCGTGTCGCTGACGACCGGCGCGAGCCTGCCCTCGAGGACGCCCTTCGCGAATTCGTTCGGTACAGCGAGCAGGGCGGTGTCGGCGACCAGGGCCAGCGGCTGGCAGCGCCTGATCCAGTGCTCGTCCTTCGCCTCGACGCCAGGTCCGCGCCCTTCACCGAGAAGCTGCTCGAGTACTCGTGGCCACACTGCGGCAAGATCGGCAGGTACGTCAGCCACAGGGCACGCTCTCTCACGGGTCCCACGAACGTGTGGTCGCGGGACGGGTCGGGGTGTCGGTCGGACGGGTCGGCCGGAACGAATCAGCCGGTGCGGGGACAAGGGAACGAATCGGAGTCCAGCCACGGTAGTCAGCGCGACGGGTACGGTTCAAGTTGTTGTCCCCAGCCTGTGGACAAGTGTCTCTCCCGGGTCGCTGGTTTGACCGGATGCCGCAGCCCCGCGTACCGTAACCAGGTCGAGTTGTCGATGGCTGCTGCCGCCTGCCTCCGATGGGCACAGATCACGCACCAGTGCCCCGACCAGGGCACATTTCGGTGATCGGGAAGCGGTGCACTCGGGCGTAATGCGAGCTACTCGTGGGCGCACGGTGACAGCCAGGCGACACCCCGCCACCCACCGAGTCATTACTGGAGCCCCCGAGTGAGCAAGCGCACCTTCCAGCCGAACAACCGTCGTCGCGCCAAGACCCACGGCTTCCGGCTGCGTATGCGCACCCGTGCCGGCCGCGCCATCCTGGCGTCCCGCCGCAGCAAGGGTCGCGCCCGTCTGTCCGCCTGATCGCATACAGGTCATGACGTGCTGCCTACCGAGCATCGGCTGAGGCGGCGCGAGGACTTCGCGACCGCGGTACGCCGAGGACGTCGGGCCGGACGCCCGCTTCTCGTCGTCCACCTTCGTAGCGGTGCCACGGACCCGCACGCGCCTGGGGAGAGCGCTCCCCCGACGCGTGCGGGTTTCGTCGTGAGCAAGGCGGTGGGCGGAGCGGTCATACGCAACAAGGTGAAGCGCCGGCTTCGCCATCTGATGCGTGACCGAGTGCCCGACCTGCCCCCCGGTAGCCTGGTAGTCGTACGAGCGCTGCCCGGTGCGGGTGACGCCGACCATGCACAGCTGGCCCGAGACCTGGATGCCGCCCTTCAACGGCTGCTGGGAGGAGGGGGCGCGCGATGAAGTACCCGCTGCTGGTTCTGATCAAGCTGTACCAGTGGACGATCAGTCCACTGCTCGGACCGGTCTGCAAGTACTACCCCTCGTGTTCTCACTACGGCTACACGGCCATAGACCGACACGGTGCGGTCAAGGGGACGGCACTCACCGCGTGGCGCATCCTGCGGTGCAATCCGTGGTCGCTCGGCGGTGTGGACCATGTCCCGCCGCGCAAGCGTCCGCGGTGGCACGAGATACTGCGCAACGCCTGGCGTGCACGCAAGGGCGGGCACTCCGCCGCCGAACCGGCCATCGAGGGGGACCTCCCGTCGAGCCGGGCCGCAGAGACCTCGTCCCATGCCCAAGGAGCATGATTAGTGGACACGATTGCCAGCCTCTTCAGCTTCATCACGACACCCGTCTCCTGGGTCATCGTCCAGTTTCACACGGTGTACGGCGGGATCTTCGGCGCCGACACGGGCTGGGCCTGGGGCCTGTCCATCGTGTCCCTGGTGATTTTGATCCGGATCTGCCTGATCCCGCTCTTCGTGAAGCAGATCAAGGCGACCCGGGCCATGCAGACGCTCCAGCCCGAGATGAAGAAGATCCAGGAGCGCTACAAGACCGACAAGCAGCGTCAGTCCGAAGAGATGATGAAGCTGTACAAGGAGACGGGCACCAACCCGCTCTCCTCGTGCCTTCCCATCCTGGCGCAGTCCCCGTTCTTCTTCGCCCTGTACCACGTGCTCAACGGCATCGCGTCGGGCAAGACCATCGGCGTCATCGACGACAAGCTGCTCGCCAGCGCCCAGAAGGCCCATATCTTCGGCGCCCCGCTGGCCTCGAAGTTCATGGACAGCGCGTCGAAGGTGGAGGCGCTGGGCGCCTCTCTCACGGACGTTCGCGTGGTCACCGCGCTCATGATCGTTCTGATGTCGCTGTCGCAGTTCTACACGCAGCGCCAGCTGATGACGAAGAACGTCGACACGACGGTGAAGACGCCGTTCATGCAGCAGCAGAAGATGCTGATGTACGTCTTCCCCATCATGTTCGCCGTCTTCGGCATCAACTTCCCGGTCGGTGTCCTCGTCTACTGGCTGACCACCAACGTGTGGACCATGGGCCAGCAGATGTACGTGATCCACAACAACCCGACCCCGGGTTCCAAGGCTCAGGCCGCCTACCTGGAGCGCCTGCACAAGCACGTCACGCACCACGGTGAGACCCGCAACCGGCGTGAGCGGGCCATCGTCAAGGCGATCGTCGTCAAGGGCCGCGACCGCAACGAGTTCGAGCGCAAGTTCATCAACGGTCTGAACAAGGAGGGCCTCGCGGCCCAGCCCGACGGCACCGTGGTGAAGAGCGAGGCCGCGGCCGTCGCCACTGTCGAGGACGGAGCGCCGATCACGGGCGCCCCCAGGCGGCAGCAGCCCAAGCGGCAGAGCAAGGCGCAGCGCCAGACCGGCAGTACCAAGCCGGCGGATGGTCCCGAAGCGAAGTCCTCTTCGTCTCCGTCGCTGAGCAAGTCCGACGAGCCGCAGGACACCGAACCCCAGGACGCCGAGGCACAGGACACCAAGCCCGCCGGTACCGCCAAGAAGTCGGGCGCCCAGCCTGGTGGCTCCGGTACCCGCAGCAGGGCCCAGTCCGGCCAGCGCAAGGGTCCGCAGCGGCCCAAGTCCCCGTCCAAGAAGTAAGAAGGAGTCCATCCCGTGACGGAAGGCACCACGTCCGCCGCTGCCGAGGGCGCAGACACCCTGACCCGCCTGGAGCAGGAGGGCGAGATCGCGGCGGACTACCTCGAAGGTCTGCTGGACATCGCCGACCTGGACGGCGACATCGACATGGATGTCGAGGCCGACCGCGCCTCCGTGTCGATCATCAGCGACACGGGCGGCCGCGACCTGCAGAAGCTGGTCGGCCGTGACGGCGAGGTGCTGGAGGCGCTCCAGGAGCTGACGCGTCTGGCCGTGCACCGGGAGACCGGCGACCGCAGCCGGCTGATGCTGGACATCGGGGGCTACCGCGCCAAGAAGCGTGCCGAGCTCTCGGAGCTGGGTGCCAAGGCGGCGGCCGAGGTCAAGAGCAGCGGCGAGCCCGTCAAGCTCAAGCCGATGACGCCGTTCGAGCGCAAGGTGGTGCACGACGCGGTCAAGGCCGCGGGACTGCGCAGCGAGTCGGAGGGCGAGGAGCCGCAGCGCTTCGTCGTCGTGCTGCCCGCCTGATTCGGTCCGCACGTTCTTCCGGCCCCGTCTGTTGCGCAGGCGGGGCCGAACTTTGTCAGCCTGGTAGTCCCTCACGGCTGCGGTTCCGGCAGCCGATGGTTCCCTGATAGTCCTGGCAAGGGTGCGCCGAGTGCTCCCTGCCGTACGGAAGGACGGTCCCCGTGACGGAGGCAGCAGAGCTTCCCCCCGCGCCCGAGCAGGCCCGCGATGTCTTCGGCGAGCGGTTCGCGGACGCGGTCCGCTACGCGGAACTGCTCGCTGAGGCGGGTGTGCAGCGCGGCCTGATCGGCCCGCGGGAAGTGCCCCGGCTGTGGGAGCGGCATCTGCTGAACTGTGCGGTGCTCTCGGAGGTCGTGCCCGAGGGAGTGACGGTGTGCGACGTCGGCTCCGGTGCCGGACTGCCCGGCATCCCGCTCGCCCTGGTCCGTGACGACCTGAAGATCACGCTGCTCGAGCCGCTGCTGCGGCGCACCAATTTCCTCACCGAGGTCGTCGAGCTGCTGGGTCTTGATCATGTCACCGTCGTCCGTGGCCGCGCCGAGGAGGTCATGGGCAGGATTCCACCGGTCCACGTCGTGACCGCACGCGCTGTGGCCCCGCTGGACCGTCTGGCGGCCTGGGGGATTCCACTGCTCCGCCCGTACGGGGAGATGTTGGCGCTCAAGGGGGACACCGCGGAGGAGGAGCTGAAGAGCGCGTCCAGTGCCCTCAGCAAGCTCGGTGCCGTGCAGACGTCCATTCTGCACGTCGGTGAGGGGATCGTGGATCCGCCGTCGACCGTGGTGCGCGTGGAGGTCGGGGAGAGCCCGGGCGGTGTACGTTTCGCGGCCAAGCGGGCGAAGGCGGCCCGGACGGGACGAGTGCGTCGACGTCGGTGAGAGCGCCCCGTCGACGCCACCGGTCCCATGGTCGACCGGTTCGTCCTGACGGCCAGTCGTACTCCACACAAGCTGCCAAACCTACGCATCTCGGAGTGTCGCGGAGGCTCGGCCGCGGCTGCTGTGCATCGTGTTTCACGTGAAACGTCGCTCACTGTTGCACGGCATCATCAGTCGCGGCCGAGCTGCGGCCGAACCCCGCGACCGCAAGCCCCTCGGATCCCTCGGAGACCCGTCTACGCGAAGCGCCCTGTCCCCCGTGGAGGGTACGGAGTTGTCCACAGAGGTGGATTTCTCCACAGAAGGCCAGACCTCACTGGTTCACGACCCCGAAGACATGGGAGGCTCTGTTCATTGCGAGCCTGAAGTCGAGGAGAGTGAATCCTTGCGGTCCGACGCCAACATCGCGGGACCGATGACCGATCCGGTCCCCGGTCCCCGTACCGAGTCGATGGGGGAGGATGTTTCACGTGAAACACCGCCCCCGATGGACGACACTCCCATCGGTCGTGCTGCCCAACTTGCGGTGGAGGCACTGGGGCGCGCCGGCGAGGGCCTGCCACGACCCGAGCAGACCCGGGTCATGGTGGTTGCCAACCAGAAGGGCGGGGTGGGTAAGACCACGACAACGGTCAATCTCGCAGCGTCCCTTGCCCTGCACGGTGCACGCGTCCTCGTGGTCGACCTCGACCCTCAGGGCAATGCCTCCACAGCGCTGGGGATCGACCACCACGCTGAAGTTCCCTCCATCTACGACGTATTGGTGGAGAGCAAGCCCCTCGCGGAGGTCGTCCAGCCGGTCCCGGACGTGGAGGGTCTCTTCTGCGCCCCGGCCACGATCGATCTCGCCGGTGCGGAGATCGAGCTGGTGTCTCTGGTGGCGCGCGAGAGCCGACTGCAGAGGGCGATCCAGGCCTATGAGCAGCCGCTGGACTACATCCTCATCGACTGCCCGCCCTCGCTCGGTCTGCTGACGGTCAATGCGCTGGTCGCCGGGCAGGAGGTCCTCATCCCGATCCAGTGCGAGTACTACGCACTGGAGGGCCTGGGTCAGCTGCTGCGCAATGTCGACCTGGTGCGGGGACATCTCAACCCCACCCTGCATGTGTCGACCATCCTGCTCACCATGTACGACGGCCGGACGCGCCTGGCGTCCCAGGTCGCGGAAGAGGTGCGCAACCACTTCGGCGACGAGGTGCTGAGGACCAGCATTCCCCGCTCGGTCCGCATCTCCGAGGCGCCGAGTTATGGACAGACCGTGCTGACGTACGATCCGGGGTCGAGCGGCGCTCTCTCCTATCTTGAGGCGGCACGAGAAATTGCGCTGAAGGGCGTGGACGTACGGTACGACGTGCAGCATGCCCATATCGGCGCCCAGACGGAACAGAGCATGGTGGAGGGGATCCAGTGAGCGAGCGACGGAGGGGGTTGGGCCGCGGTCTCGGGGCACTGATCCCTGCTGCTCCGACGGGGGAGAAAGCACCCGGCCCGACGGTGGTGGGTGGCGGTACGCCTGTGTCACCGGCGACGGTGCCCGTACTGACGGCGGACCGGGGAGTGGCGGCCGCGAAGGTGGCCACGCTTCCACCCGTTTCACGTGAAACGGAGGAGCCGGCAGCGAGCGACCCCACGGAGACCTCGGCTTCCCCGTTCGGTGCCCACTTCGCCGAGTTGCCCCTCGACTCCATCACTCCCAATCCACGGCAGCCCCGTGAGGTGTTCGATGAGGACGCCCTCGCGGAGTTGATCACCTCCATCAAGGAGGTGGGGCTCCTCCAGCCCATCGTGGTACGGCAGGTGGGCCCGGCGCGCTACGAGCTGATCATGGGTGAGCGGCGTTGGCGGGCCTGCCGTGAGGCCGGCCTGGAAGCCATCCCTGCGATCGTGCGGGCCACGGACGACGAGAAGCTGCTCCTGGACGCCCTCCTGGAGAACCTGCACCGGGCCCAGCTGAACCCGCTGGAAGAGGCCGCCGCCTACGACCAGCTCCTCAAGGACTTCAACTGCACCCACGACCAGCTGGCCGACCGCATCGGCCGGTCCCGCCCACAGGTCTCCAACACGCTGCGTTTGCTGAAACTGTCGCCTGCGGTGCAGCGTCGGGTGGCCGCCGGAGTGCTCTCCGCGGGCCACGCCCGAGCTCTGCTGTCCGTCGAGGACTCGGAGGAGCAGGACCGGCTGGCTCACCGCATCGTGGCCGAGGGGCTGTCCGTGCGAGCCGTCGAGGAGATCGTGACTCTGATGGGGTCACGGCCGCAGAGTGCTCCGCGGTCCAAGGGGCCTCGCGCCGGTACGCGGGTGTCGCCCGCGCTCAGTGAACTGGCGACCCGGCTTTCGGACCGCTTCGAGACCCGGGTGAAGGTCGACCTCGGGCAGAAGAAGGGAAAGATCACCGTCGAGTTCGCCTCGATGGAAGATCTTGAACGGATCCTCGGCACGCTCGCCCCCGGCGAGGGACCGGTCCTCCAGACCAGCCTCCTGGACCCCGACCACGAGGAGTCGGAGGACTGATTCGACCCATGGGCCGACGTCCGCGATCGTCCGGCCCCAGGAGCGGGCTGTGTCCGGTGTGTACCGGAACACGGCCTGCTCTTTGCTTTCAGGCGGTATCGATGGAATCGCATCATGGATACGATGCGAACGGGTATGGCGCATCCACCTGGCGGCACCTTCAGCGGGGAGGCGGTGGGCCTTGCGGACCATGAGCCGCACCGGACTGATGACCGCGGGCCTGGGTCTGGGGGCGGTCGGCGGGTTCGTCGGCAGCCTGCTCAGGGAGCGGAGCGCTCTGACAGCCGCCCGCGGCGCCGCGGGCGAAGGAAGCGAGGAACTCCTTTCATGGGGCGTCGGCTCGTACCGCTCACGCTGGACAACCTTCCCGACCTTCCGAAACGCTGCCGCGGGTGTGTCTTCTGGGAACTGGACCCCGTCAGCGGTGAGGCCGCGGTAAAGGCCGGCACGGCCGTGCTGGAGAAGGAGGCATGGATCTCCGCCGTCCTGCTGGACTGGGGATCCTGCGGCCGAGTGGTCTACGTCGACGAGGTGCCGGTGGGCTTCGTGCTCTACGCCCCACCCGCCTATGTGCCGCGCTCCTCGGCTTTTCCCACGAGCCCGCTGTCACCGGATGCCGTGCAGCTGATCACGGCCTTCATCATGCCGGGCTATCAGGGTCAGGGGCTCGGCCGTGTGATGGTCCAGACGGTCGCCAAGGATCTTCTTCGCCGCAGCTTCAAGGCGATCGAGGCTTTCGGTGATGCCCGCTGGCAGGAGCCGGCCTGCCTCCTGCCCGCGGAGCATCTGCTGGCCGTCGGCTTCAAGACCGTACGACCGCACCCCACCTACCCCCGGCTGAGGCTGGAGTTGCGTTCGACACTCTCCTGGAAGGAAGACGTCGAACTGGCTCTGGACCGCCTTCTGGGAGCCGTGCAGAAGGAACCGGCGCTTCGGCCGCTGTGAGCCTGGCCGCTTCGTTCTCATCGGCTCCGGTCACGCGAATGGGCCGACCCTGACGGGTCGGCCCATTCGGGTTTCACGTGAAACATCGCCGCGTCGGTTCAGCGGCGCCCGCACTACTCGGTGATGAAGTCCTCGAGGTCGCGGACGATCGCGGCCTTCGGCTTGGCACCGACGATCGTCTTCGCGACTTCGCCGCCCTGGTAGACGTTCAGGGTCGGGATCGACATGACGCCGTACTTGGCGGCCGTGCCGGGGTTCTCGTCGATGTTGAGCTTGACGACCTCGATCTTGTCGCCGTACTCGGCGGCGATGGCCTCGAGCGACGGGGCGATCTGGCGGCAGGGACCGCACCAGGCGGCCCAGAAGTCCACCAGGACAGGCTTGTCGCTCTTGAGGACGTCCTGCTCGAAGGAGTCGTCGGTCACGTTCTTCAGGGTGCCGGCCACGGCGGGCTCCTTAACTCGGTGATGCGGCTGTGCGTACGGGGGTCAGACGGTGGTCTTCTCGGGCTCGGCCTGCTGCTCGCTGTCCGCGAGGGCGGCCAGGAAGCGTTCGGCGTCGAGAGCGGCGGAGCAGCCGGTGCCGGCCGCGGTGATCGCCTGGCGGTAGGTGTGGTCGACGACGTCGCCGGCACCGAAGACACCGGCGAGGTTGGTCCGGGTGGAGGGCGCGTCGACCTTCAGGTAGCCCTCCTCGTCGAGGTCGAGCTGGCCCTTGAAGAGCTCGGTGCGCGGGTCGTGTCCGATCGCGATGAACAGACCCGTCACCGGGAGCTCGCTGAGCTCGCCGGTCTTCAGGTTGCGCAGCGTCAGACCCTCCAGCTTGGGATCGCCCTTGATCTCGGCGACCTCGCTGTCCCAGACGAACCGGATCTTCGGGTCGGCGAAGGCACGATCCTGCATGGCCTTGGACGCGCGCAGGGTGTCACGGCGGTGGACCACGGTGACGGACTTGGCGAAGCGCGAGAGGAAGGTGGCCTCCTCCATCGCGGTGTCGCCGCCACCGACCACGGCGATGTCCTGGTCCTTGAAGAAGAAGCCGTCACAGGTCGCGCACCACGAGACTCCGCGTCCGGACAGGGCGTCCTCGTTCGGCAGAGCCAGCTTGCGGTGCTGGGATCCGGTGGTGACGATGACGGCCTTCGCCTTGTGGACCGTGCCGGCGGTGTCCGTGACGGTCTTGATCTCACCCGTGAGGTCGACGGCGACGACGTCGTCCGGAACCAGCTCCGCGCCGAACCGCTCGGCCTGCGCGCGCATGTTGTCCATGAGCTCGGGGCCCATGATGCCGTCCTGGAAGCCCGGGAAGTTCTCCACCTCGGTGGTGTTCATCAGCGCACCGCCCGCAGTGACGGCGCCCTCGAAAACGAGCGGCTTCAGCGACGCGCGCGCGGTGTAGAGCGCCGCCGTGTAGCCGGCGGGCCCGGAGCCGATGATGATCACGTTACGGACGTCGCTCACGGCTTCATTCCTCGTCTCTGGAGACTGCTGCTGCTACTGCCGGTGGGAGCCTCTCCCATTACTCTCACCCACCCAACGGATCCTAAGGGGCCCGCATTCCCAGTGTGTCCGGGCACACGGAGACACGGCACCGCACACAGATGCCAAGGGCCACGCGGGCGGGAACCGTCCGCTGCGGGTGCCTCAGGAACGAGCGTAGGAGCGGGTCAGCAGGACCTTGCCGGGGGAGGCGGAGACACTCTTCGCGCACGCCGCGTCGACGATATGGGCCGTGACCTTCGTGGGGTCCGAGGCATCGGGCGTCACCACGAGATAGACGGCGGTCCCCCGGTAGAGGCCCTCGTCCGCGGCCAGCACGGTCGCGTTGCTGATCGCCTGCTCTATACAGCTGGGCACACTGACGGTGGTGCCCTCCAGCGTCTTGTTCGCTTCCATGCCCGCGGAGCCCGTGGAGCCCGTCGTGCCGGTCTCGGACGTGACGCCCCAGGGTTTGGCGTTGCGGGCGTGCCCCCGGCCCGTCTCCGCAGCCAGCAGGCTGGCCACCTGGCTCTGGAGGGTGCCCTCGGAGTAGGTGGGCGCCGCGTCGGTCTTCTGCTGTGCCGCCGACTGCGAGGTCGGGCTTCCGTTGTCGCCCAGCGTCTGTACCAGGAGGGTGCCCAGGCCCAGGGCGGCGGCCGTGAAGACGATCCCCAGGGCCACGTTCCGCCGGACACCACGGCGCTTACGCTTTGCTCGACCCGGCCCGGTGCCGCCACGGGCCTGCCCCGAAGGGCGGCCGGTCGGCGACGGGAGCGATGTTTCACGTGAAACATGCGTGACGGCGGACTCAGGGGAGGGATGGCCCCCGGGATCGGGAGCCGTCGCGTCCAGCAGGGCCTCCGCGGCGAGTGCTGCATCGATCCGGCTTGCCACGTTGCCCGGCATCCGTGAGGGCCCCGGCAGGGCGCCCAGAAGCCCGCGGATCTCCTCCAGGGACTCGTACACGTCGGCGCAGAGGACGCAGTCGTCCAGATGTCGCCGTACGTCCACGGTGCGGGAGTGAGGAAGAACGCCTTCGCTGAGGTCGGAGAGCTCCTCGACGTCCGGGTGCCCGGCCGTGTCGGTCGTGGATGTCACGCTCGCCCACCTCCGCCCTTCACAGCAGCTGAATCGTCAGGTTCTGCATCATGTGGTGCCGCTGCGGGTGGGACGGATGCTCCCTGCGCCTGGTTCCGCCCGCGGCCCGACGTCGTGCCGTCCTTGCCACCGCCTTCCGTCCTCAGATGGGTGAGCAGCGGCAGCAGTCTGGCTCTGCCGCGGGCGCAGCGGCTCTTCACCGTCCCGGTCGGCACATCGAGGATCCGAGCGGCCTCCGCCACCGGGTAGCCCTGCATGTCCACCAGGACCAGGGCGGCCCGCTGATCGGCAGGCAGCGTGCCCAGGGCTTCCAGCAACTCGCGGTGCAGATCGTTGCGCTCGGCCGGCGCGGCCGCCGATTCGTGTGGCTCCAGGAGCTGCTCCAGCCGTTCCGTGTCGTCGACGGGTGAGGTCTTCCGGTACGCCGCCTTGCGGGCACGGTCCAAGCAGGCGTTCACCGTGATCCGGTGCAGCCAGGTGGTGACGGCGGACCGGCCGCGAAAGGTGTGGGCGGCCCGGTAGGCGGAGACGAAGGCGTCCTGGACGGCGTCGGCAGCCTCCTCCCGGTCTCCCAACGTCCGCAGGGCCACGGCCCAGAGGCGGTCGCGGTGTCGTCGCACGAGCTCCCCGAAGGCGTCGGCGTCGCCCTCCACATGGCGGGTGAGGAGGTCCTGATCGCTTGCTTCGCCGTACCCGGCTCCATCGGCCATCGGGCCCCTCCCCCAGCCCGTGCTCAGCCCGTGAACTTCACGTCGGTGATGGCCTGCTTGTAGCCGGAGCCGCTGTAGCTGTCGCCATCAGCGTGCGGCAGGGCGGTCAGCCACACGAGGACGTACCGGGTCTTCACCGGCTTGGTGAGCTTCACCGTGGCACTCGTTCCGCTCGTGGTCCCGTCGCCGATCTTCCGCATCGAGTCCAGTGACGACGGTGACAGGGAGTCCGCCGCGTACAGCTCGACCGTCGTGTGATCGCCGCTGTAGTAGAGCCCTATGGTCGCCGTGGAGAGCTGCCGGGCCGAGCCGAGGTCGTACACGATGCCCACCCCCGGCTTGTAGGGCGCGAGCGCGGGACCGTCGAGGAAACTGGCGGTGCGCCAGTACGTGGAGCTGTTGTGGTCGTACGTCTTGTCGACGTCGTTCGGGTGTTGGGGACTGCCCTCGGCGACGAACTCCCTGGCGTTCTGGACCGGGATCGGCTGCGCGGGCTTCGTCACGCCGTTCTTGCCGTTGCCGTCAGTCGTCTGCGTCCGGTTCGTGTTGTCGGACTTGTTGTCCATGAGCGCTTCCGCGAGCTGCCAGCTCCCGAGGCCCAAAGCGGCGATGAGCAGGGCCGAGACGGCCCACTTCAGGGCCTTGCCCGTGCGGCTCTGCAGCGGGGGCGGCGGGGCCGACACGGGCTGGGTGATGCCCGGGTGGGGCGCGGGGCGGCCGTACGTACCCTGCTGGTACGTCGTCCGCTGGTATTCCGGCGGCGCCGTGAAGGAGGGCTCCGGCGGTCGGATGCGGGGCATCTCGCCGATCGCCTTCACCAGCTCCTCGGGCGTGGTGCAGGGCGCCTCGTGCCGGGACGCGGTGGCACCGTCGTTGGCCAGCGCGCGCATCGCCAGCTCGGACAGACCGCGGTGGACGCCGGCGCGCACCTGGTCGGGGGCGATCAGCCCGACGCCCTTGGGCAGCCCGGACAGGCCGTAGGCGTCGTCCTCGTACGGCCAGCGCTGGGTGAGCGCCGCGTACAGGAGCGCGCCGATGGCCTCCGTGTCCGCTCGTTGCGGGGTGTCGGAGCCGATGCCGCGCAGTGCGGCGTTCACGGCGAGGCCGCGGAGGCGCCACTGGCCGGAGGAGGTGCGCAGCACCGTGCTCGGGTTCAGGCGCAGATGGGAGAGGCCCTCACGGTGGGCGGCCGCCATCGCCTGGGAGACCTGAGTGACCATCTGGTAGGCGTCATGGGCCTCCAACGGCCCGGCGGCGAGCAGCGCGGTCAGCTCGGTGGCATCGGGCAGCCACTCGTGCACGACATAGACGAGGTCGTTCTCCTCGACGGCGTCCAGGACCTGCACGAAGCGGGGGTCGCCGAGCAGCGCGGCGGAGCGAGCCGCGGCCAGCACGGAACGGGCGCGGACGTGGTCCGCGGGCAGGATGTGGACGCCGACGGCGCGGCGGAGTTTCTCGTCCACAGCACGCCAACTGCTGAAGCCGTCCAAACGGGTGACGCACTCCTCGAGGCGGTAGCGTCTGGCGAGCTTGTGGCCGCTGTGCAGTTCGGGCGGTGCGGCGCTCCCGGGACGCTCCGTCCCGCCCGCCCCCCGTGCCTCGTCGCCGTCCGTGTTCCGCTCCCGGTCCTTGGCCACCCCGTCGGACGTGGACTGGTCCGCCTTGGCGGTCAGCGGCTCATCGCCGCTGTTGTCTGCCACGTCGACGGCAGCCGTGCTCCGTTCCGCCACCGTCGTTCCTGCCTCCCCATCCGTTGCGCGCTGTCCGACGCAGAAACCAATTGTGCCCACAGTCCGTCGCTATGCACGACACACAGCGGCGGACGATGGTTGTGCGCGTACCCCCGCCTCAGCGCCCCAGGCGCCCGCGGACCATGCCGACCATTGAGTTGAGTTCCTCGATGCGCATCTTCCGTGCGGCGACGTAGAAGACACCGAAGAGCAGGGCGCCGCCGCCGAGCAGGGCGAGCAGTGAGCTGCCGACACCCTGGCCCAGCGTGCGGCCGATTTCGTAGCAGACCGCTCCGCTCAGCAGAACGGCCGGAACCGAGGCGATCCCCAGCCGTGCGTAGGTGCGCAGCACCCGTGCGCCGTCCACATCGCCGCCCAGCCGCTTGCGCAGCCGTCCCCAGGCGACCCCGACGCCGATCGCGTACGCGAGGCCGTAGGACCCCGCCATACCGATCACGGCCCAGCGCGCCGGGAGCAGGAAGTAGCAGGCGGTGGAGGCGCCCGCGTTCACGACGGCCACGATGACCGTGTTGTAGAAGGGAGTGCGGGTGTCCTCGTACGCGTAGAAGGCGCGGAGCACGACGTACTGCACGGAGTACGGGATGAGCCCGAGGCCGAAGGCCATCAGCATGTAGCCCATGTTGGTGGCGGCGCCGGTGCCGGAGGAGCCGAAGATCAGGGTGCACATCGGGATGCCGAGCGCGATGAACCCGAAGGCGATCGGCACGATCGCCACGGCCGTCGTACGCAGCCCCTGGGAGATGTCGTCGCGGACGGCACCGGAGTCGCCCTCGGCGGCCGAGCGTGAGATACGGGGCAGCAGGGCGGCCATCAGGGACACCGTGATGATCGCCTGCGGCAGGCCCCAGATCAGCTGTGCGTTGGCGTAGGCGGCCAAGCCGGTGCCGTTGACGCGGGAGTGCTTGCCCGCCGCGGTGGACAACTGGGAGACGACGAGTGCGCCCGCCTGGTTGGCGAGGACGAACAGGACGGTCCACTTGGCGAGCGTGGCGGCCTTCCCCAGGCCGTGGCCCCTCCAGTCGAACCGCAGCCGCAGCCGGAACCCGGTCTCCCGCAGGTACGGGATCATGGCGAGGGCCTGGACGACGAGGCCGAGCAGAACGCCCACGCCGAGCAGCCGCTGGCCCTCGGGCGGGATGTTCGTGACCTTCATACCGGAGTTCGCCGCGCTGCCGTACACCCAGATGAATGCGCCGAGCGTCACGATGATCACGATGTTGTTCAGGACGGGAGTCCACATCATCGCGCCGAATTTCCCCCGGGCGTTGAGGACCTGCCCCATCACCACGTGGATGCCCATGAAGAAGATCGAGGGCAGGAAGTAGCGGACGAAGGTGACGCCGACCTCGTTGGCCGCCGGGTCGCCGGCGACCGAGTCGGACAGCATGCGGATCAGCAGCGGCGCCGCGACGACGGCGAGCACCGTCAACGCGCCGAGGGCCACCATGACCAGGGTCAGCAGCCGGTTCGCGTACGCCTCGCCGCCGTCCTCGTCCTCCTTCATGGCCCGTACGAGCTGTGGCACGAAGACGGAGTTCAGGCCGCCGCCGACGGTGAGGATGTAGATCATGGTCGGCAGCTGGTAGGCGACCTGGAAGGTGTCGCCGAGCAGGCCGACGCCCAGCGCCGAGACGATCAGCGCGGAGCGGACGAAGCCGGTGAGGCGGGAGACCATCGTGCCGGCCGCCATCACCGCGCTGGACTTCAGCAGGCCGGAGGCCCGCCCACCCTTCTTCGCGGCGGACGCGGGCAGGGGGGCGGCGGCCGGTGCCGGGGCGGCCCCGGCACCCAGCGGGGGAACCGGAGCGTACGCTCCGGCCGGCCCGGGCGCGGGAGGGCGGGCAGGGCCGGGGCCGGGATACTGCCCGGCCGGGCCCTGAGCAGGGGACGGCGCGGGCGCCGGGCCGGGCACGGAGGGGCGTTCCATGTACGACGGTCCGCCGCCCTGCTGCTGGTCCTGGAAGAGATGGGCGAAGGCGTCCGGCTGGCGCTGCTCGCCGGCCTGGCTGACCAGGTCGTCGACCCCGAGGAACTGCGTCGTCCGGGGGTCGTCGCCGTACGGCAGGTGCTGAGTCGGCCCCTCCGGCTCGGGCGCCGGCGGCCGGGCCCATACGCGGGGGTCCGGGGTGTACTGCGGTGTCGGAGGCTGCGCGTACAGCGGCTGCTGCGGCTGGTAGCTGCCCGGGGGCGGCGGGGGGTGCGCGGCACGGTCGTAGAGCGCCTCCGTCACCGGGTCCTGGGCGGACAGGTCCTGCGCCCGGTAGGGATCCTGGTCATAGGCGTCCTGGAGGTACGCGTCCGCCGGGGGCTGCGGCGGCACCGGGCCGGGCTCCTGCGGCGGGCCCTCGGGGTAGCCCGAGCTGCCCGCGGCGCCCTGGCCGCGGTCACCGTCGTACGGCGCGTTCATGGTTACCCCACCTCATCGTCCCCGGCCCACCGGCCACGACATCGCTCAACGCTCCACTTTCTCACCCGTGCCGGACGGGTCTGCGCTTTCCGGTGCGGTGTCCGGTGCCGGGTCACTCGGCTGCTCCGGGTCGCCTGCCCCGGACTCCGCGTCCGACTCCTGTTCGGATGCCGTCGCCGAGCTTTCGGTTGCACGGACGGAGTTTTCGGTGCCCCCAGTGTCTACGGTCCCGCCCGCGGCCGTGTTCAGCGCCCCCTCCCGCGCGGCGTCCGGGCCCTCCGGGTCGGGGCCCTCCGGGTCGGTCGGCTCCTCCGCGGCCTGCCGTGCGGCCAGGCGCTTGCGCTGGGTGTACATGCGGAACCCGGCGAGCACCAGCAGCAGCACACCGCCGGCGATGACCAGCATCACCGTGGGCGTGATCTCGGTGACGTTCACGTCGAAGGTGACGGCGGGCCCGTACGCCTGGCCGTCCTCCGTGAACAGCTGGGCGATCACGGAGGCCCGGCCATTGGCGTTGGCCGTGGTGGTGAACTTCACCGACTGGCTGTGCCCGCCCGAGACGGTGATGCCCTGCTCCCCGTAGGGGCCGTTGCCGATCTTCAGTCGGGTCGGCTGCTGGGAGGTGAGCCGCAGGACCAGGTGGTCGACCCCTTGCATGAGGTTGTTCTGCACGGTGACGGGGATCGTGGCGCTGCGGCCCGAGAGCTTGGTCTCGGACTTCTCGATCAGCCGTACCTGGCCGGTCAGCCCGTCGAGGTACGACTCCACGTCCTGGCCGAAGACCGACGCCTGGGTGGTGTGACCGCGCCAGGAGGCGGACATGGTGCGGTCTATGGCCCGCCCGAAGGGGGTGACGACCCGTGCGGGTCCGGTGAGGATCACCTTGAAGCTGTCGAGCTTGTCCTGTGTGTTCTTGATCTGCTGGAAGACCGACCGCGGCAGTTCCGCCCGGCGCAGCGAGGACGGGTAGCGGGAGGAGGACGGCACCTCCGTCCTGGCGCTCGGATCCGGCTTGGCCTTGGCGGCCTCGGACAGCTCGGCGGACTCCGACCAGGTACCGCTCTGGAGGGCCGCCAGCGCCTGCGCCATGGCATGGGCCTGGCTCGCGGACGGCATCCGCTGGGGCGCGACCACGATGCTCCGTTCCCTCTGCGGTTCCTCCATATTGATCATCAGGCTCTGGGCCAGGAACTCCTGCACGGCGAGCGTGGAGCCGGCGGCCGCCGTCATGTCGCCCTCGAACGCGGTCGACAGCCCGTCGTCCGCGACCACCGCCGTGGTGCCGCCGCCGATGGGGCGTGCCGCGGTGGGCGTGTAGGGCAGGGCCCGGCTCTCCCTCAGGCTGTCGCTGCGGGCGATCACCTTGTCCGCTCCGGCGGAGGTCGCGACCTTGACGATCGAGGGGTCGACCGCGCCCTGAACGGGCCAGGCGAAGTCCGTCTCGGGCTTCACGTGCAGGATGGTCTGCACGGTGCTCGCGGCCACGTCCGTGGCGTCCTTGAGATGGCTCAGGGAGCCGGTGACGCTCTTGCCGTTGTGGGCCAGCGAGGCCAGGTCGGGGTCGGCGAAGGGGAGGGCGACGACCTCCCTGTTCTGGACCGCCTTCTCGAGGTCGGCGAGCCACTGCTTGGCGACCGCCTGGTTCTTGCCCGCCGTGACGCTGTCGCCGGGGCCCTTGATGCTGTAGCTCCCGGTCATGGCGTCCACGGAGGCGAGCAGGTCCGGGTCGACCACCCACGTGACGTCGAGGTTCCTGCCCAGCGACAGCAGCTGGGAGAGACGTCCGCCCGGCGAGATCTCCTTGGCCAGGTCGTCGTTGCGGAAGACGGGCGTCTGCTCCTGGTCGGGAAGGGTCTCCGCGGTCATGTGGTCCGTCGAGATCAACGGCCACAGACAGGTCGTCCGGGTCCTGGTGTCGGTACCGTCAGGCTGCCAGGGCAGGAACGTCCGCTGGATGCCGAGCACCTGCTCGTAGGGCTCCGCGGCGGTCTGGCCGGAGAGCGAGACGCCGAGCTGGTAGATCCCGTCGGCGCCGAGGTCGAGCTTCTTGACCGGCACGGAGATGCTGAAGTCCTGGGAGATGCCCGGGGCGAGCTCGGCGAACTTGGCGACGTACTTCCCGCCGATCTCCGAGCCGTCGACACCCGGCAGGTAGCCGCTGCGCCGGGCGGCGCTGTCGATGGCCGAGCGGCTGCTCAGGGACGGGCCGACGCGGACGCCCACGTGGGCGTCCGTGACGGCCTGCTTGCCGCGGTTGGTGACCGTGCCGGAGACCGTGAGGGTGTCGTCGTCGGCCGGTGCGCTGGGGCTGAGCGCGTCGAGGGACACGGTGACCGTGTGGGAGCCGCTTGCCTCCGCCGCGGCCCGCTGCGTGGCGGCCTGAGCCGAGGGGACGGTGGGCAGCTGCAGCAGACCGGCCAGCAGGGGCGCGCCGGCAAGCAGTGCCCCGGTGCGCCGGAGCCACCGGCGGGCAGGTGAGGAACTCATCCCCTGGAATTCTGCCGCCTCGGCCACGCGCTCGCCCGTCCCTCGTCGTCGTCAGTGGTCGTCGGAATGTGCGTCCACGCATGGTAACGATGTGCGCGGAGGGGAAGTGCCGCAGTGGCACCACAAGATCGAAACGGAGCTCCGGCGCGTCCCTTATGTACGCATACCGGAGAGGGCGTGTGCACGGAGTGCCTGTGCGTGTTCACGGAGTGCTCGTGCAGGTTTAATGAAGGCGCTCGCCGTGGCAGGGGGCACGTACTCTTTTCTGTTGTGCCGAACGCCAACGAAGACAACCCCCGTGCCCTGAGCCAGGTGCAGCGCCGCGCGGTGAGTGAACTGCTGCGGTTGTCCCCTGTCGTCGACGACCTTGCCCGCCGTTTCCAGCAGGCGGGGTTCTCGCTCGCCCTGGTCGGTGGCTCGGTGCGGGACGCCCTGCTCGGCCGGCTCGGCAACGACCTCGACTTCACCACCGACGCCCGCCCCGAGGACGTGCTGAAGATCGTGCGGCCGTGGGCGGATGCGACATGGGAGGTCGGGATCGCCTTCGGGACCGTCGGTGCCCAGAAGCAAGCCCGCGTCGGGGACGTTGTTCAACGCTTTCAGATCGAGATCACGACCTACCGGTCCGAGGCGTACGACCGCACCTCGCGCAAGCCCGAGGTGTCGTACGGGGACTCCATCGAGGAGGACCTGGTCCGGCGTGACTTCACGGTCAACGCGATGGCCGTCGCGCTGCCCGAGAAGGAGTTCGTCGATCCCCATGGCGGGCTCGTCGACCTCGCCGCCCGCACGCTGCGTACCCCGGGTACCCCCGAGGACTCCTTCTCCGACGACCCGCTGCGGATGATGCGGGCCGCACGCTTCGCGGCCCAGCTGGACTTCGAGGTCGCGCCCGAGGTCGTGGCGGCCATGAAGGAGATGGCCGGCCGCATCGAGATCGTGTCGGCCGAGCGTGTACGGGACGAGCTGAACAAGCTGGTTCTGTCTGCGCACCCGCGCGACGGGCTGACGCTGCTGGTCGAGACCGGACTCGCCGACCACGTCCTGCCGGAGCTTCCCGCGCTGCGGCTGGAGCGCGATGAGCACCACCGGCACAAGGATGTCTACGACCACACGCTGATCGTCCTGGAGCAGGCGATGGCGCTGGAGGAGCACGGACCCGATCTGACCCTGCGGCTCGCCGCGCTGCTGCACGACATCGGCAAGCCGAGGACGCGCCGCTTCGAGCAGGACGGCCGGGTCTCCTTCCACCATCACGAGATGGTCGGCGCCAAGATGACCAAGAAGCGGATGACGGCCCTGAAGTACCCCAACGACCTGGTGAAGGACGTCTCGCGCCTGGTCGAACTCCATCTGCGTTTCCACGGCTACGGCACCGGTGAATGGACGGACTCGGCGGTACGGCGGTATGTGCGTGACGCGGGCCCGCTGCTGGACCGTCTCCACAAGCTGACCCGTTCCGACTGCACCACCCGCAACAAGCGCAAGGCGACGGCGCTCTCACGTGCGTACGACGGCCTGGAGCGACGCATCGCCCAACTCCAGGAGCAGGAGGAGCTGGACGCGATCCGGCCCGACCTGGACGGCAATCAGATCATGGAGACCCTGGGTGTCGGCCCGGGTCCGGTCATCGGCCGGGCGTACAAGTTCCTGCTGGAGCTTCGTCTGGAGAACGGGCCGATGGAGCACGATGCCGCGGTGGCGGCACTCAAGGAATGGTGGACCGAGCAGAGCTGAGGTGACGGACCCGGTCATGTTTCACGTGAAACATGACCGGGGACGACGCGCGCAGGGGCGGTGTTTCACGTGAAACACCGCCCCTGCGCGTATGCCGAACGTGTTACTTGTTCTCCTTCAGGCACAGCACGACATCGTGGCCGCCGCCGTACTGGACGTAGGAGGCCGTCGCCTCCTTGACCGCCTCGCACTTGCTGTCGTCGCTGGTGTCGGAGAACTTCTCGACGACCTTGAACTGGGCGCTGCTGGACGAGCAGTCGACCTCGCTCAGGTCAGCGTTGGAGTCCGTACCGTCGTTGTGCATGCAGGCGCCCACCGACGTCGTCTCCGCGTCGGTCTCGCTCGCCCACCAGCCGATACCGAACTTGATGACACCGATGATGACGGCGACGACGATGATGCCGACGACGCGCACCACCTTTTTGCCCGCGCGTCCCCCCCGACCGCCCTGCGGCGGTATAGGTGTGGGAGCGCCCTGGTTCGGGAACGGCGCGTAAGGGGCCCCTTGCGGCGGAACTCCCGGCTGGCCGGGCTGCTGCCCCATGGGCGGAGCGGGCTGCTGGGCGTACGGATTCTGGCCCTGGGGCGGCGGAGTAGTCACTTTGGGGGTCCCCCCTCGAACGTGGATGCGCATGGCGCAAGATAAGACGCCCGTAAGCTACCGGTCCCCACTGACAACACTGAAGTCGAGTGAGGCTCCGTAGCACTGATGTGACACTTACTGGCGTTCAAAGCGGGACATAGATGCAGCTACCGCTGCGTAGATAACGGCGACCGTGACAACCAGGACGGCTGAGCGGCCGTCAGGGGGCAGCATCAGGGCGGACATCCCGGCGGCACCGACGAAAGCGACGTTGAAGAGCACGTCGTAGACGGAGAACACCCGCCCGCGGAAGCCGTCGTCGACCCTGGACTGGACGATCGTGTCCGTGGAGATCTTCGCACCCTGGGTGACGAGCCCCAGAACGAACGCGGCGACGAGCATGGGTGCGGTTGCGAACGGGAGGCCCAACGCCGGCTCCAGAAGCGCGGCGGCCGCGGCGCACACGGCGATCCAGCGGCCCGGACCGAGCCGTCCCGCCGCCCACGGCGTCACCACGGCAGCGGCGAAGAACCCGGCGCCCGACACTCCCAACGCCAGCCCCAGCAGGGCGAGCCCGCTCTCCGCGTCCGAGGACAGGGCGTACCTGCAGAGCATCAGCACCAGTACCAGCAGCGCCCCGTAGCAGAACCGCATCCAGGTCATCGCGGTCAGCGCCCAGGCGGCCTCCCGGCGCGGCGGCGTCAGGAGATGCCGCAGCCCCGCCACCAGTTCACGCGCGGTCGCGACGAGGGCGGTGCCCAGCCGGGGCGGCACCGACTCCGGGTCGGGGCCCAGCAGTTGGGGTGCCAGGGTCAGCGAGACGAGGGCCGAGCAGAGATACAGGGCGGCGGCCAGCAGCACCACCGGGGCGTCCGAGTCCGAGGCCGCCAGGCGGACGGCGAAGGCGAGTCCGCCGCCCGCGGTCGCCGCGAGCGTGCCGGCGGTCGGGGAGAGGGAGTTGGCCATCACCAGACGTTCGGCGTCGACGACCCTGGGCAACGCCGCGGACAGGCCTGCGAGGACGAAGCGGTTGACGCCGGTGACGCACAGCGCGGAGACGTAGAAGAGCCAGTCCGGGACACGGCTCAGCATCAGGACGGCCGTCAGGCAGGCCAGGAGGGCGCGCAGGAGGTTGCCGTGGAGGAATACCTGGCGGCGGCGCCAGCGGTCCAGCAGGACGCCCGCGAACGGGCCGACGAGAGAGTACGGAAGGAGCAGCACGGCCATCGCGGAGGCGATTGCGACGGGTGAGGTCTGCTTCTCCGGGGAGAAGACGACGTACGTGGCGAGCGCGACCTGGTACACGCCGTCCGCCCCCTGCGACAGCAGCCGTATGGCCAGCAGGCGTCTGAAGTCCCGGAAACGCAGCAGGACGCGCAGGTCGCGCACGACGGACATGGGCCACAGCCTCACATAGGCACAGGGATCCGGGGGTGGACGGCCCGCACACGCGCAGGGTTCCCGGGCGGTACGCCCGGGAACCCTGCGAAGCCCGGTGGAGCGGCCTCGGCGCGTGTGCGCCCGGCCCTGTTAGCGCTCGACCTCGCCCCTGATGAACTTCTCGACGTTCTCGCGGGCCTCGTCGTCGAAGTACTGGACCGGCGGGGACTTCATGAAGTACGACGACGCGGACAGCACGGGGCCGCCGATGCCGCGGTCCTTGGCGATCTTCGCGGCACGCAGGGCGTCGATGATGACACCCGCGGAGTTCGGGGAGTCCCAGACCTCCAGCTTGTACTCCAGGTTCAGCGGGACGTCGCCGAAGGCGCGGCCCTCGAGGCGGACATAAGCCCACTTGCGGTCGTCGAGCCAGGCCACGTAGTCGGACGGGCCGATGTGGACGTTCTTCTCGCCGAGGTCCCGGTCGGGGATCTGGGAGGTGACGGCCTGCGTCTTGGAGATCTTCTTGGACTCCAGGCGCTCGCGCTCGAGCATGTTCTTGAAGTCCATGTTGCCGCCGACGTTCAGCTGCATCGTGCGGTCCAGGACGACACCCCGGTCCTCGAACAGCTTGGCCATGACTCGGTGCGTGATGGTGGCGCCCACCTGCGACTTGATGTCGTCGCCGACGATCGGCACGCCCGCCTCGGTGAACTTGTCGGCCCACTCCTTGGTGCCGGCGATGAAGACCGGAAGGGCGTTGACGAAGGCGACCTTGGCGTCGATGGCGCACTGGGCGTAGTACTTCGCCGCCGCCTCGGAGCCGACGGGCAGATAGCAGACGAGGACGTCGACCTGCTTGTCCTTGAGTACCTGGACGACGTCGACCGGGGCCTCGGCGGACTCCTCGATGGTGGCGCGGTAGTACTTGCCGAGACCGTCGAGGGTGTGGCCGCGCTGCACCGTCACGCCGGTGGACGGGACGTCGCAGATCTTGATGGTGTTGTTCTCGGAGGCGCCGATGGCGTCCGCCAGGTCGAGCCCGACCTTCTTGGCGTCCACGTCGAACGCGGCGACGAACTCGACGTCACGGACGTGGTAGTCGCCGAACTGGACGTGCATCAGACCCGGGACCTTGGCCGCCGGGTCGGCATCCTTGTAGTACTCGACTCCCTGCACCAGCGATGCCGCGCAGTTGCCCACGCCGACGATGGCTACGCGAACCGAACCCATTCCGGTTGCTCCCTGTGTGTACGAGGTGAAGCCCCGACTGGGCCTCACGTGGTGGTGTCGTCGGACGGATCCGGCCGGGTGCTGTCCCGGTGCCGGGGCAGGCCGCCCGTCTCTCCCGATGTGCTGTTGCGAGCCGAGCCGTCGGGGCCTCTGAGGTCCCGTCCGGCCCGCTCGCTCTCGATGAGCTCGTTCAGCCAGCGCACTTCGCGCTCCACGGACTCCATCCCGTGGCGCTGGAGCTCGAGGGTGTAGTCGTCGAGGCGCTCCCGGGTACGGGCCAGGGAGGCACTCATCTTCTCCAGACGCTCCTCCAGCCGGCTCCGGCGGCCCTCGAGGACGCGCATGCGTACGTCGCGGGACGTCTGCCCGAAGAAGGCGAAACGCGCGGCGAAGTGCTCGTCCTCGTACGCGTCGGGACCGGTCTGGGAGAGCAGTTCCTCGAAGTGTTCCTTACCGTCCGCCGTCAACCGGTAGACGATCTTGGCGCGGCGCCCCGCGAGTGCAGCGGCGAGGACGTCGTCGGCGGCGCTGCCCGACTCTTCGGTCAACCAGCCGTTGGCGACCAGCGTCTTCAGGCACGGGTAGAGCGTCCCGTAGCTGAACGCGCGGAATACACCCAGTGACGTATTGAGTCGTTTGCGCAGCTCGTAGCCGTGCATCGGGGACTCGCGGAGCAGGCCGAGGACGGCGAACTCGAGGATCCCGGAACGCCGGCTCATGAGCGCCTCCCTTCCTGCCGCTGTGCCGTCCGCATGGTCTTTATGTCGTGCTGATGTATCGACTCGATACATCAGCACGATAGAACGCTGCTTCTGGTGGGACAAGAGGGGGCACGGTGAACGGGGTCACATCACCGATTCGTGGCAGCGAGTTGCCTGGTTTGGGGGGAACTTCGGGACTCGGCGGGTTTTGACGGTGCGTAGTCTGTGCGCCATGCACATCACCGGGAACCGAGTGACGACTGGGGACGTCCTCGTCCTCGGTGCAGTACGGGTGAATGCGTCGACGACCGCATCCGTACTTCGGGGGGACCGGAAACCAGCCGCCGTTTCCAGGCGCGCAAGGGTGCGCCTGCCCGAGGAGTAATCGTTCGATGAGCGAGCACCGTCGCAAACCGCCGCAGCCGCAGGGAGGCGGACGCGCCGCGGCCCGACGCGGCCAGTCGGCGCCCTCCGGCCGCCGAGCGGCACCGCGAGGCGCCACCGGGTCTTCCTCCGACTCTTATGGGGCCGGAGGTGAGGAGCGCCCGTACGGGAGCCGTGCCGAGGCCCGGCGGGCCGCACAGAAGAGCACGGGCGGCCGACGCAGAGCGGCCGACGGCGCGGGACGCGGCGCCGGCGGCGGCGGAGGCCGCCGCGGCGGTCCCGGCGGCCCGAACGGGCCCGGCCGCGGCAGGGGACGCGGCCCCGACCCGTCCAGGAAGCGTTTCATCGACTACCCGCGCGCGGGCAAGTACGGAGCCGCGCGCTGGTTGCCGTCGTGGAAGCTGGCGTCGGGGCTGTTCATCGGCTTCATAGGAAGTCTGGTGGCGGTCGCGGGCATCGGGTACGCCATGGTGAGCGTCCCGAAGGTGGCGGATACCGCGACCGCGCAGAACAACGTCTACTACTGGGCCGACAACACCCAGATGGTCGCCACGGGCGGTGAGACGAACCGCCAGATCATCAGCTTCTCGGAGATCCCGAAGGCGATGCGGTTCGCCGTCATCTCCCAGGAGAACAAGACGTTCTACACGGACAGCGGCATCGACCCGAAGGGCATCGCCCGCGCCGTCTTCAACATGGCCACGGGCGGCCAGACCCAGGGTGGCTCCACCATCACCCAGCAGTACGTGAAGAACGCCAGGCTGGACGACCAGTCCCAGACGATCTCGCGGAAGTTCAAGGAGATCTTCATCTCCATCAAGGTGGGGGCCACCGTCAAGAAGGACGAGATTCTGGCCGGCTACCTGAACTCCGCGTACTACGGTCGCGGGGCCTACGGCATCCAGGCCGCCGCCCGCGCGTACTTCAACAAGGAGGCCAAGGACCTGAACCCGGGCGAGTGTGCCTTCCTGGCGGCGATGCTCAAGGGCGCCACGTACTACGACCCGGCGGGTGCGACGTCGATCGACCCGATCGCAGCCACCCCTGACAAGAACCGCAAGCGGGCCGAGCTGCAGATGCAGGACACCCTCGACAAGATGGTCCAGTACGGCCATCTGGACGCGACGGAGCGGGCCCGTTACACCAAGCTCCCCCCCGTCCAGAACCCGCGGTCCAACACCCGGCTCAGCGGGCAGATCGGCTATCTCGTCGACCTCGCCAACAGCTATCTGGTCACCCACAGTGAGCAGACCCACATCACCGCGAGCAGGTTGCAGCAGGGCGGCCTTTCGATCTACACGACCTTCGACAAGAAGAAGGTCAACCAGCTCCAGGCCGCGGTGCAGAAGGTGCAGAAGGCGAACATCAAGCCCAAGGAACGTCCCAAGACGGACACCTTCGTGCAGTTCGGCGGCGCCTCCGTGGACCCCGCGACGGGTGCCATCAAGGCCATCTACGGCGGTGAGGACGCGACCAAGCACTTCACCGACAACGCCGACTCCACCGGCGCCCAGGTGGGATCGACGTTCAAGCCGTTCGTGCTGGCGGCGGCCATGCAGTACGGCGTCCGCAACCCCGAGGGGCTGCCCTCCCAGGCGCAGGACGAGCGCAAGCAGGCCTCGGTCAAGAGCATGTACAGCGGCAAGAACAAGCTCAAGATCATGGAGTACGACAAGAGCGTCTGGAAGAACGAGAAGGGTGAGGAGTGGCTGCAGACGAACGACGGCAATGAGTCGGTGGGGAGCCCGCCGGACTACAAGATCGACCTCCGCGAGGCGATGCGTCTGTCGGTCAACTCGGCCTACGTCCAGCTCGGCATGGATGTCGGCCTGGACAAGGTCAAGCAGGCTGCCCTGGACGCGGGCATCCTCAAGTCCAGCCTCGCCAGCGCCCGCTTCCCGTCGTTCTCCATCGGCACCTCCTCTCCGAGCGCGATCCGCATGGCCGGCGCCTACGCCACCTTCGCCGCCAGGGGCAAGCACAACGAGCCGTACTCCGTGCAAAAGGTCACCGGCATTGAGGGGACGGCCTTCGAGTACACCGCGCAGCCCACTGAGGCGTTCACCCGGCCGGTGGCCGACAATGTGACCGACGTCCTCAAGACCGTGGTCGAGAAGGGCACCGGTACCGCGGCGCAGCTGCCCGGCCGCGATGTGGCGGGCAAGACCGGTACGACCGACGGCAACAAGTCGGCCTGGTTCGTCGGGTACACCCCGCAGCTGTCGACGGCGATCGGCATGTACCGCATGGACGACAACGAGAAGAACAAGTCGCGCCAGTTCCTGGAGATGTACGGAACCGGCGGCCAGAAGAAGATCCACGGTGCTTCGTTCCCCGCCGAGATCTGGCACGACTACATGGCGCAGGCGCTCAAGAACCAGCCTGCGGAGTCCTTCCCCACGCCCGAACCCATCGGCGAGGTCATCAACGACGCCCCGAGCCCGAGCGCGGTGCCCACGCCCACCGAGACGGTGACGAACAGCCCGACCCCGACGCCGACGCCCACGCCGTCGCTGACCGTCCCGCCCCCGCCGACGCCGAGCTTCACCTGCGGCAACTTCGGCTGGAACTGCAACACCAACGGCGGCACCAGCAACGGCGGTACCACCGGCGGCAGCACGGGCGGAACGACCTCCTCACCGTCGCCCACCCTCAGCAGCGGAAGCTCCCGGGGGAACGGCAACGGTGGCATCTTCGGAGGCCCGTACGGGTAGTCGTCACGGACTGTGTTTCACGTAAAACGCTCTGTTTCACGTGAAACATCGGCCGACGAAGGGCCGTCACACCGGTCAGGTGTGGCGGCCCTCGGCGTTCCCTCAGCCGGATGCGGCAGGATGGCCCTCATGCCCAGTGCGGAGACGACGCGAGCGAGTGTGCACGAGCCGGACACGGTGCGGCCGACCAGGGAGGACGAGGTCGCCGCGGCCGGCAGTGAGCTGATCGGGGGCCCCATCGGGCGACGCGCGCTGCTCGGGACGTCCTGGTGGACACCCGTGCGAGTCGTGGCGCTCGTCGCCATCGGGATGTTCGCCCTCGGCATGGTCCAGAAGCTGCCCTGTTACGACAGCGGCTGGTTCTTCGGCGCCAGTTCGCAGTACACACATGCCTGCTACTCGGACATCCCGCACCTCTACCAGGGGCGCGGCTTCGCCGACGGTCTCGTGCCGTACTTCGACAGGCTCCCGGGCGACATGGACTACCTCGAGTACCCGGTTCTCACCGGTGTGTTCATGGAGGTCGCGTCATGGCTGACACCGGGCGGCGGGGAGCTCCAGTCCCGTGAGCAGACCTACTGGATGGTCAACGCGGGGATGCTCATGGTGTGCGCCGCGGTCATCGCCGTGTGCGCCGCCCGCATTCACCGCCGGCGCCCCTGGGACGGCCTCCTGGTCGCCCTTGCGCCTGCCTTCGCGCTGACGGCCACCATCAACTGGGACCTGCTCGCCGTGGCCCTGCTCGCCGCCGCGATGCTGATGTGGTCGCGCGGTCATGCCCTCGCCTTCGGCCTGCTGGTCGGGCTCGCCACGGCCGCCAAGTTCTATCCGTTCCTGGTACTGGGGCCGCTCTTCGTGCTGTGCTGGCGGGCGGGCAAGTGGCGTGAGTTCCTGGCCGCGCTACTGGGGGCCGCAGGCGCGTGGCTCGCGGTCAATCTGCCCGTGATGTTCCTCGCCCCCGAGGGGTGGGCGAAGTTCTACAGCTTCAGCCGGGAGCGCGGGGTCGACTTCGGGTCGGTGTTCCTGTTCGTCTCACGCTGGTTCGACGTGCAGATCACCTTCGACACGGCCAACGCCTGGGCGATGATCATGATGCTCTTCGTCGCCGTGGGCATCGTCGCGATGACGCTCACGGCGCCGCGCCGCCCCCGCTTCGCTCAGCTCGCGTTCCTGATCGTCGCCGCGTTCATCCTCACCAACAAGGTCTACTCGCCGCAGTACGTGCTGTGGCTGGTCCCCCTCGCCGCGCTGGCACGGCCGCGCTGGCGGGACTTCCTGATCTGGCAGGCGTGCGAGGTGGCGTACTTCCTCGGGATCTGGACGTACCTCGCGTACACGACCAGCGGAGACGCCCACAAGGGTCTGCCGACGGACGGGTACCAACTGGCGATCCTCGTGCATCTGCTGGGGACGCTCTACCTGTGTGCCGTCGTCGTGCGCGACATCTTCATGCCGGAACGGGACATGGTGCGCCGGGCCGGGGACGACGACCCGGCGGGCGGCGTGCTGGACGGCGCCCCCGACGTCTTCGTACTGGGAGCCGCAGCTCATCCGCCGCGTCACGCCGCACACTTCGACGGGCCGCAGGTCGACTGGGGCAGCCGGGGCACGGAGCCCACGGGACACGGTTCGCCCTGAGCGAACAGGGTGCTGGGACGCCGTGCGAAAGGCCGTACACGGTCTCCGTGGACGGCCTTCGTGCTGTCCCGCGCGGGCTCAGCGGTCGACGAGCCGGTCGAACTGGGTGGTGGTGTGCCGCAGATGGGCCACCAGCTCGTCGCCGACCTTCGGCTCCGTGGCGTCCGCCGGAACGAACAGGATCGAGACCTGCATGTGCGGGGGCTCGGCGAACCAGCGCTGCTTGCCCGCCCACACGAACGGGGACAGGTTCCGGTTCACCGTCGCGAGCCCGGCCCTGGCCACGCCCTTGGCGCGGGGCATGACGCCGTGCAGGGCCTTGGGGGCCTCCAGGCCCACCCCGTGCGACGTTCCGCCCGCCACGACGACCAGGAAGCCGTCGGAGGCCGCCTTCTGCTGCCGGTAGCCGAACCGGTCACCCTTGGACACGCGCGTGACGTCCAGGACGGCCCCGCGGTACTCGGTCGCCTCGTGGTCCCCCAACCACAGCCGTGTGCCGATCCGGGCCCGGAAGCGGGTCTGCGGGAACTGCTGCTGCAGTCGCGCCAGTTCCTCGGCCTTGAGATGGCTGACGAACATCGTGTGCAGCGGCAGCCGGGCCGCGCGCAGCCGGTCCATCCAGCCGATGACCTCCTCGACGGCATCGGAGCCGTCCGTGCGGTCCAGGGGAAGATGGATGGCGAAGCCCTCCAGGCGGACGTTCTCTATGGCGGCGTGCAATTGCGGCAGTTCCTGCTCGCTCACCCCGTGCCGCTTCATCGAGGACATCACCTCGATGACCACACGGGCTCCCACGAGCCCGTACACGCCGTCCACGGACGACACCGAGCGGATGACGCGGTCGGGCAGCGGCACCGGCTCCTCGCCCCGCCGGAACGGGGTCAGCACCAGCAGGTCGCCGCCGAACCAGTCCTTGATCCGGGCGGCCTCGTACGTCGTGCCCACGGCGAGGATGTCCGCGCCCAGACGCGTGGCCTCTTCCGCCAGCCGCTCGTGGCCGAAGCCGTAGCCGTTGCCCTTGCAGACGGGGACGAGCCCCGGGAACTGCTCCTGCACGTGCTTGTGGTGTGCCCGCCAGCGCGCGGTGTCGACATAGAGCGTGAGCGCCATGGCCGGTCCCGGAACCTTTCTTGTGGCTGCGGTGTGTCAGGGTCTGAAAGGGAATTGTGACGGATTCGCCCGGCCGGCGGGGCCCGATGCCCGGCAGTCGAGCGCCCCGGCAGGGCTCCGGCAGGTCAGCGGCGCGACATGTAGATGTCGAGCGCCTTGTGGAGGAGCTTGTTGAGCGGGAAGTCCCACTCGCCGAGGTACTCGGCGGCCTGCCCGCCCGTGCCCACCTTGAACTGGATCAGGCCGAAGAGGTGGTCGGTCTCGTCCAGCGAGTCGGAGATGCCGCGCAGGTCGTAGACGGTGGCGCCGAGCGCGTAGGCGTCGCGCAGCATCCGCCACTGCATCGCGTTCGACGGCCGGACCTCGCGTCCGACGTTGTCGGAGGCGCCGTAGGAGTACCAGACGTGCCCGCCGACGATCAGCATGGTCGCCGCCGACAGGTTGACCCCGTTGTGGCGGGCGAAGTAGAGCCGCATGCGGTTGGGGTCCTCGGTGTTGAGGGCCGTCCACATGCGCTGGAAGTACGACAGCGGGCGGGGCCGGAAGTGGTCGCGCACAGCGGTGATCTCGTACAGCCGCTGCCATTCCGCGAGGTCCTGGTAGCCGCCCTGGACGACCTCGACGCCCGCCTTCTCGGCCTTCTTGATGTTGCGGCGCCACAACTGGTTGAAGTTCTTGTGGACCTCTTCCAGGGATCGGTTGGCGAGGGGGACCTGGTACACGTACCGGGGTTGCACGTCGCCGAAGCCGGCGCCGCCGTCCTCCCCCTGCTGCCAGCCCATGCGGCGCAGCTTGTCGGCCACCTCGAAGGCACGCGGCTCTATGAAGTCCGCCTCGATGTCGCGCAGGCGTTTCACGTCGGGGTTCTGGATGCCCTGCTTGATGGAGTTGGCCTCCCAGCGCCGGATGATCACCGGCGGGCCCATTTTCACCGAGAAGGCACCCTGCTGCCTGAGGTGTGCGAGCATCGGCCGGATCCACTCGTCCAGATTCGGCGCGAACCAGTTGATGACCGGGCCCTCGGGCAGGTACGCGAGATAGCGCTTGATCTTGGGCAGCTGGCGGTACAGCACCAGTCCGACACCGACCAGCTCGCCGCTCTTGTCGAACCAGCCGAGGTTCTCCGAGCGCCACTCCGCCTTGACGTCCGCCCAGGCCGGAACCTGCATGTGGCTCGCCGACGGCAGGCTCTGGATGTACGCCAGATGCTGCTCGCGGCTGATCGTCCTCAGGGTCAGGCTCATTCGGGGCGCTCCTCGGGCTGGTGTGTCCCCATGGGTACAGGGGCTCCGGCTCTCGCGCCGAAGCCTACTGCGCCCTGCGAGCGCCCCGTCTGGCCGTGTGGAACCTTTGTGCGGCGAACCGCCGGGCGGTCCGTGACCGTCCGGCGGCTCCGGCGTCAGCCTCCGACGACCCCGCCGAACAGGCCGCCGTGCGCCATGCCGAGGAAGAAGCCGATGGCGGCGGCACCGAGACCCAGGACCAGGCCGAAGCGCTCGCGGGTCGTCACGGAGATGAACTGTCCGTACGCGCCCGTGATGATCCCCACCAGGCCGGTCCAGGAGCTGACGAGATGCAGGTTGGGGAACATCGCCGTGACCAGGGCCGTGATCCCGAGGACCAGGGTCACCCCGAGCATGGTGTCCTGGACGGGATGCGGCTTGCCGTCGGTGGCGAAGAGGGAACCGGTGGTGCTGGGTCGCAATACCTGTGCCATGGGGCACCTCCTGCGGAAGTCGGCGCTTCGTAGCGCCATACACACCCGATGTGTACAGATTGACGGCTCTCGGGCCCGGATTTCAACCGGAAGTCGTGTGCGGGTACTCTGTACCGTCTGCACCGGTGTCTGTCCAGGCCGAGCCGGGGAAACCGCCGAGCGGCCCCCGATTGTCAGTGGCGGCCGATACCGTTGCGTACGCATCACAACCCTCCTGCCACGGAACGACCGTGGCCGCTGAGTCCAGAGGAGGTGGGTTCCACATGCGTCACTACGAGGTGATGGTCATCCTCGACCCCGATGTCGAGGAGCGCGCTGTCTCCCCGCTGATCGAGAACTTCCTTTCCGTCGTCCGCGACGGTGGCGGAAAGGTCGAGAAGGTCGACACCTGGGGTCGTCGTCGTCTCGCGTACGAGATCAAGAAGAAGCCCGAGGGGATCTACTCGGTCGTCGACCTGCAGGCCGAGCCTGCGGTCGTCAAGGAGCTCGACCGCCAGATGAACCTGAACGAGTCGGTCCTCCGGACCAAGGTCCTCCGCCCCGAGACCCACTGAGCGTCCGCGCTCAGCCGGTCCCGGGATTCGAGTAGCAGTACAAGCAGCCAGCAGCAAACCCGCCGAGAGGTTCCCCCATGGCAGGCGAGACCGTCATCACGGTTGTCGGCAATCTTGTCGACGACCCCGAGCTGCGCTTCACCCCGTCCGGTGCGGCGGTCGCGAAGTTCCGCGTCGCGTCCACCCCCCGCACCTTCGACCGCCAGACGAACGAGTGGAAGGACGGCGAGAGCCTGTTCCTGACCTGCTCGGTCTGGCGCCAGGCGGCGGAGAACGTCGCCGAGTCGCTCCAGCGAGGCATGCGCGTCATCGTGCAGGGCCGGCTGAAGCAGCGGTCCTACGAGGACCGTGAGGGCGTCAAGCGCACGGTCTACGAGCTCGATGTCGACGAGGTCGGAGCGAGCCTGCGCAATGCCACGGCCAAGGTCACCAAGACCAGCGGTCGCGGCGGCCAGGGTGGTTACGGCGGCGGTGGCGGCCAGGGTGGCGGCCAGGGTGGCGGCGGTTGGGGCGGCGGCCCCGGCGGCGGTCAGCAGGGCGGCGCTCCGGCCGACGACCCGTGGGCGACCAGCGCTCCGGCCGGTGGCCAGGGCGGCGCTGGTGGCGCTGGTGGTGGCGGCGGCTGGGGCGGCGGCTCCGGCGGTGGCGGCTACTCGGACGAGCCCCCCTTCTAGACCTTCGGGTCGGGTCCTCGGGACCGGGCCGGGTCGAGGGCGGGGCATACCCCAACTTCTTGATCACACAGGAGAAACACCATGGCGAAGCCGCCTGTGCGCAAGCCGAAGAAGAAGGTCTGCGCTTTCTGCAAGGACAAGGTCACATACGTGGACTACAAGGACACGAACATGCTGCGGAAGTTCATTTCCGACCGCGGCAAGATCCGTGCCCGCCGCGTGACCGGCAACTGCACGCAGCACCAGCGTGACGTCGCCACGGCCGTCAAGAACAGCCGTGAGATGGCGCTGCTGCCCTACACCTCCACCGCGCGCTAAGGGAAGGGTGACCGACTCATGAAGATCATCCTCACCCACGAGGTCTCCGGCCTCGGTGCCGCGGGCGATGTCGTCGAGGTCAAGGACGGCTACGCCCGCAACTACCTCATCCCGCGGAAGTTCGCGATCCGCTGGACCAAGGGTGGCGAGAAGGACGTCGAGCAGATCCGTCGTGCTCGCAAGATCCACGAGATCCAGACCATCGAGCAGGCCAACCAGGTCAAGGCCCGGCTCGAGGGTGTGAAGGTCCGCCTGGCGGTCCGCTCCGGCGACTCCGGCCGTCTCTTCGGTTCCGTCACCCCGGCCGACATCGCCTCGGCGATCAAGGCGTCCGGTGGCCCCGAGGTAGACAAGCGCCGTATCGAGCTGGGCGTGCCGATCAAGACGCTGGGCTCTCACGAGACGTCCGTGCGTCTGCACCCCGAGGTGGCCGCCAAGGTCAGCATCGAGGTCGTCGCGGCGTAAGCGCAGTACTCGCTGAAGCGACTGTGGGGCCGCACCCTTCGGGGTGCGGCCCCACGTGTTGGTGGCGTTTCACGTGAAACATCGTGAAACGGCAGCCTTCGGTCAGCGCGTCGCGCCGGTGACGATCCATTGCCCCGAGCGGGAGCGCAGCCACAGCGTGAGCATCCGCACCGTCATCATCAGGGTCATCGCCGCCCACAGGGCCACCAGCCCGCCGCCGAGGGCCGGAACGAGCAACGCCACGGGAGCGAAGACGGCCAGCGTGAGCAGCATCGCCCAGGCGAGATAGGGTCCGTCGCCCGCCCCCATCAGCACCCCGTCCAGGACGAAGACGACCCCGCACACGGGCTGTGTGGCGACCACGAGCACCAGAACGGGCAGGGCCGCGTCGTGCACGGCCGGATCGCTGGTGAACAGCGGCAGGATGAGCGGGCGGGCGGCGAGGACCAGCAGTCCGAGCGAGACCCCCGTGACGACGCCCCACTGCACCATGCGACGGCATGCGGCACGGGCACCCTCGGCGTCGTTCGCGCCGAGATGGCGTCCGATGATGGCCTGCCCGGCGATGGCGATGGCGTCCAGGGCGAAGGCGAGCAGGTTCCACAGGGACAGGACGATCTGGTGTGCGGCGATGTCCACGTCACCGAGCCGGGCGGCCACGGCGGTGGCGATCACCAGGATCGCCCGTAGGGAGAGTGTGCGGACCAGCAGGGGAACTCCGGCCTGGGCACAGGCACGAATCCCGGTCATGTCGGGCCGTAGCGAGGCGCCGTGCCGACGAGCGCCTCGGGTGACCACCGAGAGATACACGGCGGCCATGCCGCACTGGGCGATGACGGTTCCCCAGGCGGAGCCGGCGATGCCCAGACCGGCACCGTAGACGAGGCCGGCGTTGAGGGCGGCGTTCGCGACGAAGCCCGCGCCGGCGACGTACAGCGGTGTTCTTGTGTTCTGCAGGCCCCGCAGGATTCCCGTCGCGGCCAGGACGACGAGCATCGCCGGGATGCCGAGCGCCGAGATCCGCAGATAGGCCGTCGCATGCGGGGCGGCCGTCGGTGAGGCGCCGAAGAGGTCCACGATGCCGGGGGCCGACGGCAGGACGACGGCGACGACGGTCACGCCGAGCAGGAGCGCCAGCCAGATGCCGTCCACGCCCTGGCGGATGGCGGCCCGCAGATCGCCCGCGCCGACGCGGCGGGCGACCGCGGCCGTGGTGGCGTAGGCCAGGAAGACGAAGACGCTCACGGCCGTGGTGAGGAGGGCCGAGGCGACGCCGAGGCCGGCCAGCTGTGCGGTGCCGAGATGGCCGACGATCGCACTGTCGGCCATCACGAAGAGGGGCTCTGCGACAAGTGCGCCGAAGGCCGGAACGGCCAGGGCGACGATCTCCCGGTCGGACCGGCGTCGGCCGGCGCGGGGTGGCGCGGAAGCCTGTGTCATGGCCACCAATCTAATCGTCCACAGGTAAGCGACGCAATCGGGGTCTGACCCTTACAGTAAATCTCGGGTGCCGCGGTGCTGTGTACCGTTCGTGAGGATCTTGAGCCGACCGGGGAAGTTTTTCTTCTGCACAGCCGGTGGACGGGAAAGTAGCAGGTCAAGAGGGTTCGAGGGGAGGATTCGCGGGCTTGTTCACAGCGCTGTCCACCGTGTCGTGCACAGGTTTTGAGGGGTTCTCCACAGGATGGGGCCTGTCATCCACATGCCCTGTGGATAACCAGATTGGCTGACGGTGCCGACGGGCCTACCGTGGTCCGGCGCCCGCTTCCCGTCCGTCCTCGGGAACGCGTACATCCGACGCGTCTGAACCGGAGCTGGGCTTCTCGCTTTGTCAGTGTCGTGTCCTAGAACAGAGGTGCACGGCGAGGTCCGCGTGGCGGACGGGAGGAGGCGGCCCGGTGAGCCTTTCCGAGCCCTTGGACGATCCGTGGGCCGACAGTGGACCCAGCGATCGTGTGCCCGCCTCCCGCCGCCGGGAGGACGGCCGGGGCCGCGACGAGCAGCACGACCGGGGCCGCGACAGCGGTGCGTGGGACGGTGGAGGGGCCTCGTTCGAGCGTGTGCCGCCTCAGGACCTCGATGCCGAGCAGTCCGTCCTCGGTGGCATGCTGCTGTCGAAGGACGCGATCGCCGATGTCGTCGAGGTCCTCAAAGGCCACGACTTCTACCGGCCCGCGCACGAGACGATCTACCAGGCCGTCCTCGACCTGTACGCGAAGGGCGAGCCGGCCGACCCGATCACGGTCGCCGCCGAGCTGACCAAGCGCGGCGAGATCACCAAGGTGGGCGGCGCCCCCTATCTGCACACGCTGGTCCAGACGGTCCCGACCGCGGCGAACGCCGAGTACTACGCGCAGATCGTGCACGAGCGCGCGGTCCTGCGCCGCCTGGTCGAGGCGGGCACGCGCATCACGCAGATGGGGTACGCGGCAGACGGCGACATCGACGAGATCGTCAACAGCGCACAGGCGGAGATCTTCGCGGTCACCGAGCAGCGCACGGCCGAGGACTATCTGCCCCTCAGCGAGATCATGGAAGGCGCGCTCGACGAGATTGAGGCGATCGGCTCACGGTCCGGGGAGATGACGGGAGTCCCGACCGGCTTCACCGATCTCGACCAGCTCACCAACGGCCTGCACCCCGGCCAGATGATCATCATCGCCGCCCGCCCCGCCATGGGTAAGTCGACGCTGGCCCTGGACTTCGCCCGCGCGGCGTCCATCAAGCACAACCTGCCGAGCGTCATCTTCTCGCTGGAGATGGGGCGCAACGAGATCGCGATGCGTCTGCTGTCCGCCGAGGCACGCGTGGCCCTGCACCACATGCGGTCCGGCACGATGACGGACGAGGACTGGACCAGGCTCGCGCGCCGTATGCCGGACGTCTCGGCCGCCCCGCTCTACATCGACGACTCGCCGAACCTGTCGATGATGGAGATCCGCGCCAAGTGCCGCCGCCTCAAACAGCGCAACGACCTGAAGCTGGTCGTGATCGACTACCTGCAGCTGATGCAGTCCGGGTCCAAGCGGTCGGAGAGCCGGCAGCAGGAGGTCTCCGAGATGTCCCGGAACCTGAAGCTGCTGGCCAAGGAGCTGGAGCTGCCGGTGATCGCGCTCTCGCAGCTCAACCGAGGCCCGGAACAGCGTACGGACAAGAAGCCCATGGTGTCCGACCTGCGTGAGTCCGGCTCGATCGAGCAGGACGCCGACATGGTGATCCTGCTGCACCGCGAGGACGCGTACGAGAAGGAGTCGCCGCGGGCGGGCGAGGCGGACATCATCGTCGGCAAGCACCGCAACGGCCCTACGGCGACGATCACCGTCGCCTTCCAGGGCCACTACTCCCGTTTCGTGGACATGGCGCAAACCTGAGGCAAGCACGTGGGGCCGGGGCTCGCAGCGACGGAACGTCTTCGAACGAGTGGACACGTCCAGTCGTTCCGGCCGTGGCCGGCGGGGCGGGACCGGCCACGCGGTGCGGTCCGGCCCGCGCACGGCATCCCGCTCACGGCGCTGGCCGATCCGGCAGTACGTCCACCGTCGCCGGACCCTGGGCCGGCACTCAGCGGTCAGGGCCGGAGAACGCCTGAGCCGATTCGCGGCCGCATCCGCCTGCCCCGGTCGAAGACAGCCTCACCCGTCACCTTGTGCCGTGCCGTCGAACGGACGGGAGCGCGAGTATCACCCCGACCGCGGTCAGTTGCCACACCACGCCGAGCCCGAGGAGCCGGTCTGCCCCTACGACGTCCGACACCGGCCCGGCCAGCGCCAGTCCGAGCGGTCCCAGGGCGAAGGCGCCCAGGCTGTCGAACGCACTGACACGTCCGCGGACCTCGGCGGGCATCTCGCGCTGGACGACGGTCGTCACCAGGGTGTTGCACACCGCTGCCCCGGCCCCTGCAAGGAGTGCGGCTGCGGCCACCCAGCCCAGCGGCAGCCGCGCCGCCAACGCTGCTGCCGGGAGGGCCCAGCCCAGGGACGCGGCCACGGACCAGACGAGTGCCCGGTTGGGGTTCCTGCCGAGCAGGGCCAGGCCGCTGCCGATCGAGCCGATTCCGTAGAGGGCCAGCACCAGCCCCCAGGCACTGGCACCGCCGAGCCGCTGCTGGGCAAGAGCCGGTCCCAGCACCAGGAACGGTGCCCAGAGGACGCAGTTGAAGAGGCCGATGTGGAGGGTCGTGACCCACAGCCATGTGCGGGAGGTGAACTCCCTCCAGCCGCGCCCCAGGTCGGCGACCAACCCCTGGCGGGGCGTGGCCGACTGTGAGAGGGGCAGCCCGGCCAAGGCCAGGATGCTCACACCGTAGGTGACCGCGTCGACAGCGACCACGGTGCCCGCATCGGAAACGGTGATGAGCAGACCGGCCAGGCCTGGACCTGCGACCGAGGCCACCGCCTGGGCGATCTGCAGCAGCGAGTTGGCGTCCGCAAGGTCGTCTGCAGGAACGAGGCCGGGCACCAGAGCCGTCAGGCCCGGGCTGAATCCTCCCTCACCGACTCCGAGGACCACCGCCAGCACCACCGCTTCCCAGACCCTCGCGCCATGGGTGAGCAGCAGTACGGCCAGTGCGCCCTGGGCGGTGAACCGGAGCAGGTCCGCGGTCAGCATGACTGCACGGGCTCCGAGCCGATCGGTGAACACTCCGCCGAGCAGCAGCACGGCCAGCACCGCGAGGATCCGCGCCGCCATCACCACGCCGACGGTGCCGGCCCCGCCACCGGGCATCTGCAGCACGGCGAAAGTCGTACCGATCGTGTTCATCCCGGTGCCGAGCAGCGATGTGCTCTGGCCGATGAGGAAGCGGCGGAACCGGGAGTACCGCAGCGTCCGCAGGCGGTGGGTGGTGGCCCGGGGCCCGGAGGCAGCGGGCGGACGAGTGCGAAGCGTCATGGCTCCGCACTTTTCCTCTGTCAACCTATTACCTGCAAGCGATTCCGGGAAATAATTTCCGGTATTTCGCGAGTCATTTACTTCCGGATGAATTGGCGCAGTAAATGGCCCGTATTTACTGCAACATGCCTGGTGGTAGGATCGGTGGCAGCAGAATAGGGCAGGCTTCATGGAGTTCATTTACTGCGGATGGCCAGCATGAGTCAGCACCACAACGACGGTGTGGGAACACCTCGCCCGGCGCCGGTGGAGTACAGCGTCGCCGTTGACCGCTATCTCTCTGCGGCCGATCTCGGCAGCGCTTCCCGCCGCGTCTACCGCATCTCGCTGGCCGGGTGGTCCTGGCCATTGGTCGACCGCCGGGCTCCGACCGGTCGCGAGCGTCGGGGGGCCCGCCCGCCTGTGGTCCCTCTTGCCCTGCTCGACGACCCGAGGGCCCCTCAGCGGCTGCAAGGGGCACTGTCCGACCGTGCCGCCGCTGCCGAGCCGCGCACGCTGGCCCGCGAACTGGCCTGCCTTCGAGCCGCTACGGCATGGTGGCTGGCAGAGGGCTGGATAACCGCAGACCCGGCCGCGGGGCTGGCGCCGCCGGCGCCGTGTCCAGGACCGGTGCCGGACTCCTCTGGGGCTTCCGCGGCTGCGAGGGTCACCGCAGCCGACCCGGATCGGGCCCGCGCCGCCCTCGCCTTGCGGGCTCCGCTCAGGGAGTTGACCCTGTGGCACCTCCTGCACGAGTCGAGAGCCCCCGTCGAACAGGTGCTCGCCCTCAACATCGACCACCTCGACCTACCCGGTCGACGCACCAGGGCGCCCGCGGTAACCCCCCTGAGCTGGGGGCGGGGCACAGCACGCCTGCTGCCCATGCTGCTGACCGGGCGCACTGCGGGGCCCGTGTTCGTCACCGACCGGCGGGCCCCCGCCTGTACGCCGGCAGTCGACCGCTGTCCGGTGACCGGCCGAGGGCGGCTTTCCTACCGCCGGGCCGCAGAGCTCTTCACCGCCGCGACCAGGCCGATCGATCCAGTTGGCCGGGGCTGGACCCTGCTTGCCCTGCGTGATCGGGCACCCCGGAACGGGCCGGTCCCCAGATGACCTCCCGGCACGCTGGAATCCACAGTCTCCCGAAGACGCCCGCTGGTCGTGCGAAGCACCACTGGCAGCCGGCCGACGGTCGGCGCTCGAGTCTCAGACTCCGTCGGGTCGGAAGAACGCGAGCATGCTCCGGGCGGCATCCGGCGACATCAGCAATTCCTGGATGTCCGCGGACATCCGGGCGGCAGCGCTGGTGCGTTCGAACATCTCGCGTTCGTACTCCCTGACGGCGGCGGGAAAGTCGTCCGGCTGCGCGGCCAGCGCGAGGCCGAGCAGGGCGCCGTCGAGCAGCGCCATGTTGGCGCCCTCTCCCACCGGCGGCATCAGGTGCGCGGCATCGCCGAGCAGCGTGACGCCTGGCGTCGACGGCCAGGTCAGGCCGACCGGAAGACTGGTGATCGACCGCGGCACGACCGTGTCGTCGCAGGCCGCGATCAGTGCGGTGAACCGTGGGTCCCAGCCGGGGAGCAGGTCGATCAGCCGCGCCCGGGCGGCGGCCGGGTCGTCGAAGGGGATCCCGCTGGTGGTGAACCAGTCCTCGGCGGTGTGGTAGAAGCTGAGGCCGATGCGGACGCGGCCGTCGCCGTTGCGCTGCGCCGCCAGGGATATTCCGTCGCCGAGCACCCAGTAGTTGCCGCGCCCGACCATCGCCGAGAGGTCGGGGTGCGTGCGGTCGATGTCGGGAATGCCGATCTCGACGACGTTCTGACCGATGTGCACCGGGCGGGCGTCGGTGAGCAGTGCGCGGACCCGGGACTGCGCGCCGTCCGCGCCGACCAGCAGGTCGTACGTCGCACTGCTGCCGTCGGCGAAGTGCAGCAGGCCGTTGTCGGCGGACGTGAACGTGTGTCCCCAGCGGACCACGTCTTCGGGGAGGGAATCCAGCAGCAGGTTGCGCAGATCGGCGCGGTCGACCTCGGGTCGATCGAGCGGGGCGTCGTCGGGCGTGTCCTCCTGGAGCAGCAGAGTGCCGTCCGGCTCGAGAAGACGCATGTCCTGGCCTTCACCGCGGGCGATCGCGGAGAACTGGTCGATCAGACCGGCCTCGCGCAGTGCCCGCTGGCCGGAGTGGATGTCGAGCATGCCGCCCTGACCGCGCGCCGCGCGTGACGATTCACGTTCATGCACCACGGCGTCGATGCCGTTCACGTGCAGCACACGGGCGAGGGCCAGGCCGCCGAGGCCGGCTCCGACGATGGCGATGGTCATGGTTGCCTCCTTCGATACACCGTATTGATCAATACAGTGTATCGATCCGTGCGATGTATTGTGAGCGCCATGTTGGTGTGGGAGAGGCCGGAGCCACCGGATCGACCCGTGCCGGCCCCGTTGAGCCGGGAGCGGATCGTGCGAGCGGCGATCCAACTGGCGGACGCGGACGGCCTGGACGCGGTGTCGCTGCGCAAGGTCGCCACCGCGTTGGACGTCCGTCCGATGCGGCTGTACGGCTACATCGCCGGCAAGGAGGAGTTGCTCGACCTGATGGTCGACGCCGTCCACGCCGAGATCCGGCCGGTCGGAGACGGCTGGCGGGAGGTGCTCCGGTCGCTCGCCGAAGCCACTCGGCACGCCGCTCACGAGCACGAATGGCTGGCCGATCTCCTGGGTGGCCGACCCCAGCTCGGGCCGCACGCGCTGGCCAGCGGGGAGACCGTGGTGGCCGCACTGCGCGGCGTCGACGTGGACGCCATCATGCCGCTGGTCGCGGCAGTCAACGCGTACGTGATCGGCGCGGTGCGTCGGGAGATCGCCGAGCGGCGTGCCGAGCGGGCCACCGGGATGGACGAGAAGGGCTGGCAGGCATCACTGGGGCCCTATCTGGAGCGGACCTTCGCCACCGGCCGATTCCCCGCGCTGGCCACGGTGGTGCGTGATGCCGCCCATCTGGATGCCGACCGCACCTTCCAGATCGGCCTCGATTGTCTGCTCGACGGCATCGGGGCCCGCATCATCTGAGATCACCATGTCACGCGACGCGGGCCCCACAGCCGTCCGAGGCGGGCGACCCGGAATCAAAGCGCTCGACGTGGGAGGCCGGGCCGGGTGGACTGGGGGCATGACGACATCTCAGGAAGAGCTTCTCCCCGCCACCCGCAGGGCGCTGCTGCACCGCATCGCCGTCGCTCAGACGGAGGGGCGGGCGCCGTCGCTGGCGGCTGCCGTCGTACGGGACGGGCGGACGGTGTGGCACGGTGCGCGCACCTCTGTGGAAGGCCATGCCCCGGACGAGAACGTCCAGTACCGCATCGGGTCCATCACCAAGACCTTCACCGCGGTCCTGGTGCTGCGGCTGCGTGACGAGGGTGCGCTGGATCTCGGTGACCCGCTGGAGAAGCACCTGCCCGGCACCGGCGTGGGGGAGGCCACCATCGCCGAACTGCTCGCGCACACCGGTGGTCTCGCAGCCGAGTCGCCCGCGCCCTGGTGGGAGCGTACGCCCGGCTCGCTGCGCCCCCGGCTCGCGGATGTGCTGGGCGAGCAGCCGCTGCGGCACCCGGTCGGTCGCAGGTTCCACTACTCCAACCCGGGCTACACGCTTCTGGGCGCGCTGGTCGAGGAGGTGCGCGCTGCCCGGTGGGAGGACGTGCTGCGGCATGAGGTCCTGGAGCCCCTGGGTCTGCACCGGACGAGCTGTCGACCGCAGGCGCCGCACGCGGGTGGCTGGGCGGTGCATCCATGGGCGGACGTGATACTCCCGGAGCCTGCGGAGGATCTGGGCCGTATGGCGCCCGCCGGTCAACTGTGGTCGACGACGGGCGACTTGGCGCGCTTCGCCGTCTTCCTGGCCCGGGGCGACGACCAGGTGCTGAGCGCGGAGTCCGTCCAGGAGATGCGGACGCCCGCGGCGCCCGCCGAGGCGGAGGATGTGAGGGACGGTTCCGCCTACGGTCTCGGGTTGCAGCTCCAGCGTCGTGACAGGCGCCTTCTCGTCGGGCACTCCGGCTCTCTGCCGGGCTTTCTGGCGGGTCTCGCCCTGAGCGTGGAGGACGATGCTGCGGCTGTGGTACTGGCCAACTGCACCTCGGGGCCGTCGACCTTCACTGTCGCGGCCGACCTCGTCGGCATCGTGGCCGAGGCCGAGCCCCGGATTCCCGAGCCGTGGCGGCCGCTTCCCGGTGTGGACCCGTCCGTCCTGGAACTGACGGGGCAGTGGTACTGGGGTACGGAGGGTTTTGTCCTGCGGCTGACGGGCGACGGTGATGTCTCGCTGGCTCCGCTGTCCGGCGTGGGCCGTCGCTCACGCCTGCGGTCCAACGGCGATGGCACCTGGACGGGGCTCGACGGCTACTACGCGGGAGAGCTGTTGAAGGCCGTACGACGGCCGGACGGGTCCGTGAGCCATCTGGACCTGGGGTCCTTCGTGTTCACGCGACAGCCGTACGACGAGGGGGCTCCCGTGCCCGGTGGCGTGGATCCCGAAGGGTGGAGCGGGATCCAGTAGAGGACGGGTCGCGGGGGCGTGTTTCACGTGAAACACGCCCCTTCGTCCGGAGTCTCAGAGTGGCAGTTTGAATCCGACATGAGACGCCTCGAAGCCCAAGCGCTCGTAGAAGCGGTGGGCGTCGGTGCGCGTGGTGTCGGAGGTCAGCTGGACCAACCGGCAGCCGTGGCGCCGGGACGCGTCGATCGCCCACTCGATGAGCCGTGCCCCGAGGCCGCCGCCGCGCTCGTCGGCGTGGATGCGTACGGCTTCGATGAGCGAGCGGGTCGCGCCTTTGCGGGACAGCCCAGGGATGATCGTGAGCTGGAGGGTGCCGACGACACGGTCGTCGCGCACGGCGACCACGAGGTGCTGGTTCGGGTCATCGCGCAGCCGCTCCAGGGCGCTCAGGTACGGCGTCAGATCGTCGGGTGACTCGCGCTGGGCACCGAGGGGATCGTCGGCGAGCAGGGCGACAATGGCCGGGACGTCGGCCGCGACAGCGGGGCGAATGTCGAGATCTCCCATGACGGCACCCTAAGCGGATGGGTGCGGCAGCCGCGTGGGCAGGGTGCGAGCGGGCCTCAGGCGGATACGCTCAAGGATTCGACGACGCGGACCAGCGGTGCCAGTTCGGGGTTTTTCGCCGCCTCGTCGAGCGCTTCCCGCAGGGCGGCATCGTTGGTGGGTCGGGCCTCTTCCAGGAGCTTGAGGCCGGCCTCGGTGACGTTGGTGTAGATGCCGCGGCGGTCGGTGGGGCAGAGGTAGCGCGCGAGAAGACCGCGGTCCTCGAGCCGGGTGACCAGCCGGGTGGTGGCGCTCTGGCTGAGTACCACGGCGTCGGCGACCTGCTTCATCTGGAGATGTCCTCCGTCGCCGTCGTGCTGTCGGCTGAGCACGTCGAGCAGCGAGTACTCCCGCACGCTCAGGCCGTGTCCCGTCTGGAGGGCGCGCTCGATGTGGCCCTCGATCCTCCCGTGCAGCAGGGAGAGGGCGCACCAACCCTGGGCGAGGGCGGTGAGCGAGGGATCCGTCGCTGTCATGGCGTTGTCCTCCGTCCCGGAGCGGCTCAGCTCCAGGGTAGAGCACTTCTGCAATAGTCAGCGGTTGCATATATAGCGCGTCTGCAATTATTGTGCGAGAGCGTAAGACGCTCATGCAATCGTTTGGGAAGGTGTACCCCCATGCCTCTCGCGCTTCTGGCCCTCGCGATCGGGGCCTTCGGAATCGGAACCACCGAGTTCGTGATCATGGGTGTGCTGCCCCAGGTCGCGAGCGACTTCGGGGTCTCCATCCCCACCGCCGGCCTGCTCGTGACCGGATACGCCCTGGGCGTGGTGGTCGGTGCGCCGGTCATGACCGCGCTCGGCACCAAGGTCTCCCGCAAACGGATGCTGATGGTCCTGATGGGTCTGTTCGTCCTCGGCAACCTCCTCTCCGCGGTCGCCCCGGCCTTCGCGCTGATGCTGGTGGGCCGCGTGGTGGCCTCACTCGCTCACGGCGCGTTCTTCGGTATCGGCGCCGTGGTGGCCGCCGAGCTGGTCGCCCCGGAGAAGAAGGCCGGAGCCATCTCGATGATGTTCAGCGGCCTGACCGTCGCCAATGTCGTCGGCGTCCCGCTCGGCACGCTCGTCGGACAGTCCGCCGGGTGGCGCGTCACCTTCGCCCTCGTCGCCGCGCTCGGCGTGTTCGGGCTGTTCGGCGTGGCGCGACTGGTGCCCGAGATGCCCCGGCCGGAAGGTGTTCACCTGGGCCACGAACTGGCCGCCCTCAAGAACGTCCAGGTGCTGCTCGCGATGGCGATGACCGTTCTCGGTTTTGGCGGAGTGTTCGCGGCCATCACCTACATCGCACCGATGATGACCCATGTCGCAGGCTTCGCCGACGGCTCGGTCACCTGGCTGCTCGTCCTCTTCGGTCTCGGCATGGTCGGCGGCAACCTCATCGGCGGCCGGTACGCGGACCGTGCCCTGATGCCGATGCTGTATGCCTCGCTCGGTGGCCTGGCCCTCGTGCTCGCGCTGTTCACCGTGACCGCGCACCACAAGGTGCTCGCCGCGCTCACCATCGCGCTGATCGGTGCTCTCGGGTTCGCGACGGTGCCTCCGCTGCAGAAGCGGGTGCTGGACCACGCGCACGGCGCCCCGACCCTCGCCTCGGCCGCGAACATCGGCGCCTTCAACCTGGGCAACGCCCTGTCGGCCTGGCTCGGTGGCATCGTCATCGCGGCCGGCCTCGGCTACACCGCCCCCAACTGGGTCGGCGCCCTCCTGGCCGCCTCTGCCCTGCTGCTCGCGTTCCTCTCCGCCGCCCTGGAGCGCCGCGGTCCCGTCTCCGGCACGGTCGCCGTCGGCGCCACGAGTGCCGTGTCCGGCGAGCGGCGGAGCACCGTCCACCACTGAGCGGAGTCGGCTCTCCGACCGGACCGTGTGCCCCCGCGGAACCGGGGGCACACACGTGTGCGTCGTCGCGTCCTCAGCCTGCCGCCACCGTCAAGGGAGCGAAGCGCCGTCGCCAGTCGCCGGGAAGGTCCGGGACGCCGTGCGTCATGACCGCGTTGAAGCCGACGGAGGCGAGACCACGCTCCTTGAGCCATGCCAGCAGGTCCGCGTGCCGCACGTCGACATCGGTGCGCAGCGGGCGGTCCGTGGCGGCGGCCAGGGAGGAGACGAGGGCCTTCGCCGTCCCGAGATCCCGAGCGATGAGCGGGCCCACGACATGTGTGTCCATGTTGGGCCACGCGGCCGCGTACCCGGTGATCCGCCCGTTGTCCTCGGCGACCCGCACCAGGTCGGCGAAGGCGGGCAGTCGGGTGATCAGGTGCGTGCGGTCGACGCCGAAGACCTCTCCGTCCAACCGGACCAGGGTGGTGAGGTCCTCCGCGGTGGCGGGCCGCGTGGCGACGGCCGACGTCGGTCCGTCGGCCGTGAAGTGTCCGAGCACCATCTCGGAACTGCCGGTGGCCTTGAAGCCGAGTTCCTCGTAGAGGGGGCGCCCGTTGGGGGTCGCGTAGAGGGTGAGCGGAGAGGTGCCGCACTCCGCCATGACGTGCCGCATCAGCCGACGGCCGACGCCCCGGCGGGCATGCCGCTCGGCGACGAGGACCATGCCGATGCCGCACAGATCCGGAGTGTGCCGGGAGCCGTACCCGGTCACGACGCAGGCGGTGACGAGACCGCCCTCGGGGTCGTCGATGCCGTACCCCGTTCCTGCGGCGAGGAGCAGGCCCCACTTGTGTTCCTCCCGGGGCCAGCCCCGGTCCTCGGACAGGTCGGCGCAGGCGGTGAGATCCCGGGGCGTCAGCCGGCGAATGGGCAGGGCGGCGAGAGGAGGCATTGGCACGCAGGTCAGGCTGTCCGACCCGCACGTCCGGCGTCCACCGGTTTGTGGTCGAGCGGACACGCTTTTGGCCATGGCGGCAGGCAGATGCGGCGCACGACAGACGTTTCACGTGAAACGGCGCAGACCCCCGTCATGACCGGACGCCGGGGAAGGCCCTTCGGGCGGGGAACACGGCCACAGCACTAGCCTCCTCGGACATGGCGAGACTTCATCTCTTCGATCTGGACGGGACGTTGCTGCACGGGACCTCCGCACCCGTCGAGATATCGCGGCAACTCGGCCTGGAGACCGAGACGGTGGCGCTGGACCGGGCGATCGCGAGCGGGAGCATCGGTCCTCCCGAGTACGCGACGCAGGTGCACGCCCTGTGGTCGGCGCTCACGGAGGCTCATGTGGCGGCGGCCTTCGCGGCGGCTCCCTGGCTGGCCCGCATCGAGGAGGTGTGGGCACAGATCCGCGAGGACGGCGACTACTGTGCGGTCATCTCGCTCTCACCCTCGTTCTTCGTCGAGCGGCTGACGGGGTGGGGCGCGCATGCGGCGTTCGGTTCGCGGTTCCCCCCGCTGCCGTTCCGGGAACCGGTGGATCCGGCGGGGCTCCTCAGCGCCGCCGCCAAGGTGCACGTCGCGGACCGGCTCTGCGCGGAGTTCGGGGTGCGGCGGGCCGACTGTGTCGCCTACGGAGACTCGATGTCGGACCGGGATCTGTTCGAAGCGGTGCCCGTGTCCGTGGCGGTCAACGCGGACCGGCATCTGACGGGTCGCGCCACCCACTCCTACGTCGGGCGGGACCTGTGGGAGGCCTATGCGCTGGTGCGGTAGGGCCCGTAGGAACGTCAGCCCAGGTCCGGCGCGTGCATCGCTCGTACACCCTCGATGTTGCCGTCGAGGTAGTGCCGCAACGACAGCGGAACGAGATGGACCGACGCGATGCCCACACGTGTGAAGGGGACGCGCACGATCTCGTACTCGCCGCTGGGCTCCTCCACCTCGGGGCCGTGCCGAAGGCTCTCGTCCATGGACTCCAGGCGGCAGACGAAGAAGTGCTGGACCTTCACACCGGTCGCGCCGCCGTCCTCGCCGATGTGCTCGACCGTGTCCACGAAACAGGGCACCACGTCGGTGATCTTGGCACCGAGTTCCTCGTGCACTTCCCGGTGGAGCGCGTCGACGACCGTCGGGTCCGACGGCTCCACCCCGCCACCCGGGGTGACCCAGTAGGGATCGACGCCGGGCTTGGTCCGCTTGATCAGGATGAGGTCTTCACCATCGAGCAGGATGGCACGGGCGGTGCGCTTGACCACGGGACGAACGGTCATGGGTGAAATGTGGCCCAGCCCGTTCCATGTGAAACATCCCGCACCCCACATGGCGTCGAACCCCGCGTGAACACAGGGTGACGTGGGCGGTGGAGGGCTCGCGGCCGAGGTACGCCCTGGTCAGCAGCCCGTCCGGCGCCGCTCCGCCGCCGGCCGCCGTCCCCTTTGACCTCGCCCACCGTGGCCGGTCAGTTCCAGTCCGCTGCCGCCCGCAGCAGCCACTCGTGCGCCCGGGCGATGTGCGGCATGGCCAACGTCCCGGTGCGGACCACGAGGAAGTACGTCCGCAGCGGGGGTACCGCCGGTTCGTGGAGTGCCACCACGTCGCCCCGTTCCAGGGCCATGGCGCAGAGGTAGCGCGGGAGCACGGCGAGACCGGCGCCGGTGGCGACGCACGCGAGGACGGCCCGCAGATCGGGGACGATGACGGTGCCGGAGGCGGCCGGGCGGGAGTCGAAGACGGAGGCCCAGTACCGGGAGACGAACGGCAGCGACTCGTGCACCTCCACCATGGGGAAGTCCTCCAGGGCGGGCGCACCCTTGCGGCGCAGCTTCCCGGGGCCGATGAGGGAGGCCAGGGTCGGGGCCGAGACCAGCACGTGCTCCTCGTCGCAGAGCGGGATCGCCGTGAGCAGGGCGCCGCGTGGCCGGGTCGTGGTGATGGCCAGATCATGGTGTCCGGCGGCGAGCCCTTCCAGCGTCTCGTCGGCGTTGCCGAAGGAGGCGCGCAGGGCGAGCCCCGGGCCGTTGTCGCCGGTCAGCTGTGCCAGCGCGGGCAGGGCACGTTCGGCGGTGAACTCCGGTGGCCCGGCGAGATGGAGCGTGCGTACGGGCGCGTGGTCGTCGAGACCTGCCTCGGCGATCTCCACGAGGGCGTCCAGGTGGGGTGCCGCCTTGTGCGCGAGTTCGTCGCCGATGGTCGTCGGGGTCACCCCGCGCGCCCGGCGCAGGAAGAGGGGGCGGCCCAGCTGCCGTTCCAGGGTGCGGATCTGGGAGGTGACGGCCGGCTGGGAGAGGCCGAGCAGCGCGGCGGCGCGGGTGAAGGAGCCGGCCCGGTGCACGGTCACGAAGGTGCGCAGCAGGGCCAGATCCATGGTGCTCCCTTCCCGCTCCACACCCCCGACCGCGCCAACTATAAATAAGTCGATAGGTCTCTGTCGCTAGCGTGATTGGACACTGACACAGAGTCAACTAGCCTGGGTCGCGCGGTTCTTCGCGCGCAGAACCGGGACGGTCCGAGCCACGAGGGGGGAGGCTCGGACCGTCCGCCGTCCGCCGTCCGCCGTCCGCCGTCCGCTGTTCATGGACGGGGCCGCAGAGACAGCACGTCGGAGCCCGCGTGCGCGCAGCCGGGGCACCGGCCGCCGCTCGGGACGTGGTCACCGCGCCGACTCGTCGAGCGCGCGCAGCACGTCCGCCACCAGGTCCTCGGGGTCCTCGGCGCCCACGGAGAGGCGGATGAAGCCCTCGGGCACCGCGTCACCGCCCCAGCGTCCGCGCCGCTCGGCCGTGGACCGCACCCCTCCGAAACTCGTCGCGCTGTCGACGAGGCGCAGCGCGTCCAGGAAACCGTCGGCACGCGCGCGTGAAGGAAGGCAGAACGACACCACGCACCCGAAGCGCCTCATCTGCTGCGCGGCGATCTTGTGCGAGGGGTCGTCGGGCAGGCCCGGATAACGCAGTCCGGTCACCTCCGGCCGGCCGCGCAGTGCCTCGGCGACCGCGAGGGCGTTGGCGGTCTGCCGATCGGCGCGCAGCTGGAGCGTGGCCAGGGAGCGGTGTGCCAGCCATGCCTCCATCGGGCCCGGGATCGCGCCGACGATCTTGCGCCAGCGCCGCACGGAGGCCATCAGGCCGGTGTCCCGGGACGCCACATAGCCGAGGAGGAGGTCGCCGTGCCCGGTGAGCATCTTGGTCCCGCTGGCCACGGAGAAGTCGGCGCCCAGCTCCAGGGGGCGCTGACCCAGCGGGGTCGCCAGGGTGTTGTCGACGGCGACGAGCGTGCCCTGCGCGTGCGCCGCCGCCACGAGCCGCCGCAGGTCGCAGACGTCGAGACCGGGGTTCGAGGGGGTTTCGAGCCACAGCAGCCGTGCTCCGTCGAGGACGCCGAGCTGAGCGTCGCCGCCGGTCGGCGCGGTCCGCACCTCGACGCCGTACGCGGTCAGCTGCTCCCGCGCCAGAGGCAGCGCCTGGTAGCCGTCGTCGGGCATCACCAGGGCGTCGCCCGCGCGCAGCTGGGAGAAGAGGACGGCCGAGATCGCGGCCATGCCGGAGGCGAAGACGAGCGTCTCGACCCCGTCCTCGCCGGGCGCCTCGAGCTCGCCGATGGCGCGCTCCAGACGCGACCAGGTGGGGTTCTCGTCCCGCCCGTAGGTGTACGGCCCGGTCGGCTCACCGGGCAGGTGGTAGTGCGCGGCGAACACGGGACCCGGCAGGGTCGGCTCGTACTTGACCGGTTCGGGCAGCCCGGCCCGTACCGCTCGGGTGCCGTCGCCGACGCTCCCGCCGGCCACGCCGGTGTCATCCGGATTCATGCCGCCCGTCCCTCCATGTGCTCCCGTACCGCGGCGAGCAGACCGAGGCTCGCCTCCTCCACCATCTCAAGACACTCCTCGAAACCGTCCATCCCCCCGTAGTACGGATCGGGAACGTCGAGGTCGTCGCCTGCGGGTGCGAAAGCAGCCTGCGCGGCGCTCTCGGGTGACGGACGGGCGTAGGAGCGCAGCAGGTGGATCTTCGCCGCGTCCCCAGGGGTGGGCGCGAGGCGGCGCAGGGCCTTGAGGTGCCCGGCGTCGAGGGCGATCACCAGGTCGAGGCGGGAGAACCAGGACGGCTGGAAGCGGCGTGCCGTGTGATCACTGTCATAGCCGCTCTCCTCCAGCACGGCGACGGTGCGCGGATCGGCGCCCTCTCCCTCGTGCCAGCCGTCCGTGCCCGCGCTGTCGACCTCGACGAGGCCGGCGAGACCGGCCTCCTCGACGCGCGCACGGAAGACGTACTCGGCCATCGGGGAGCGGCAGATGTTGCCGGTGCACACGAAGCAGACGCGATAGGGCATGCGGCTCACTCAGTCTTCGTCGGGCAGGACGACGTGCAGTGCCCAGGAGACGACCGAGATGATCAGGCCGCCGAGCACGGCGGTCCAGAAGCCCTCGACATGGAAGCTCAGGTCCAGCTTGCCCGCCAGCCACGAGGTGAGCAGCAGCATCAGGGCGTTGACGACCAGGGTTATGAGGCCGAGCGTCAGGATGAACAGGGGAAAGGTCAGCACCTTCATGATGGGCTTGACCAGGAAGTTCACCAGGCCGAAGAGCAGGGCGACGACGAGCAGGGTGCCGACCTTCTTGCCGGTGCTCGAACCGGTCAGGGTGATCTTGTCGAGGATCCAGACGGCGACGGCCAGGGCCCCCGCGTTGGCGATCGTCTTGACTACGAAATTCTTCATGTGTCAGATCGTGGCAGACGGGGCCAGAGGTGAGTACCGAGCGAGGGCGGACAAGAACGATGAAGGCATTCCGGCTGGACGAACTGGAGGCGGAGCGCGCGGCCAACGAAGGTGCCTACCTCCAGTTCCTCAGGGAGCGGAACATGTCGGTCGGCCTGTACGCGCTGGGCGCGGGTGACCACGACCCGCAGAACCCGCACCAGCAGGACGAGGTGTACTTCGTGGTCAGCGGGCGCGCCTCCCTCACCGTCGGCATGGAGACCACCCAGGTCGCCCGTGGCAGCGTCGTCTACGTGCCCGCCGGGGTCGCCCACAAGTTCCACCACATCACCGAGGACCTGAGGGTTCTGGTGGTGTTCTCTCCGCCCGAGAGCTGAGCCCCGTCCCGGGGTTCCCTAGGGGGAGGATCAGGGGAGGACAAGGGGCGCGAGTCGCCCGTTCCCACCCCCGGCGGGCCTAGCATCGAAGGCAGGACACCGCAGGACCCGGACAGCAGGGCCCCCGAAGGAGTCGGGGGGCAACGGGTGGAGAGACAAGGACGAGGCGATGCGAGAGATCTTCGCGGGTTTGCCGTGGTGGGTGAAGTGGGTCGCGGTGCCGGTCATCGCCCTGGTCGTCTTCGGCGGCGTGATAGCGAGCGTCATCGGCTTCGTCATCGGGCTGCTCTTCAAGGTGCTGCTCTTCGTCGCGCTGGTCGGCGGTCTGATCTACATCGTGCGGAAGTTCATGTCGAGCTCGACCTCACGCGGGGACTGGTGAGCCGCCCCGGGTCCCCGGCCCGCCGGGTCGCCGGGCGTGCGGTAACGGGCGTGCGGTAACAGGAATCTGAGGTTCCCTCGGGCGGGGGAAGTTTTGCCGGTGACGCGGTCTGCGGGCGGCGGCCGACCGTTAAAGTCCGGAGCTCGACGCGCGGCAGGCCCCGCGCGCGGCGCATCCCCTCCCGCGTCCCCGCACGGGAGGTCCCCCTCGCGCTCCGGGAGTGACCTTGTCCACGGTTGGCACCGCACCCGTGAACTCACCAGCCCCGCCCACCCCGCCCGCACAGCGGCGCACCTCACCGGCGGAGGCGCACCGCCCGCCCGTGCAACCGCACTCCACCACCCTCATCGGATCCGTGCAGCGGGCGATGCGGCTGTTGGAGGCCGTCGCCGCCCGCGAGTACGGGGCCCCCGCCAAGCAGCTGGCGCGCGAGGTCGGCCTGCCCCTCCCCACGGCGTACCACCTGCTGCGGACCCTGACCCACGAGGGCTATCTGCGCCGGGAGAAGGGCGTGTTCTTCCTGGGTGAGGCCGCCGAGCGGCTGAGCGGCGCCGCGGCTCAGCAGAAACGTCGCAGCACGGTGGGTGAAGCGCTCGCACAATGGCGTGATTCCATCGGCGTCCCCGTGTACTACGCCGTCTACCGCGAGGGCGAGGTCGAGGTCCTCGGCGTCGCCGACTCCCCTGCCTGTCCGGCGGTCGCGGAGTGGGCCGACTTCCGCCGGACCGCGCACGCCCACGCGATCGGCCAGTGCCTGCTCTCCCAACTCGGCGCCGAGGCCCGCCGGGACCACCTCGACCGTCACCCCGTGCAGCAGATCACCCCGTACACCGTGCGCGACGAGCAGACGCTGCTGCGGCGACTGGAGGGCCTGGGGCGGATGGACCCCGTCGTCGAGCGCCAGGAGTACGCGCTCGGGACGGTCTGTGCCGCGATTCCCCTCACCGCGGGGGCGACGGCCGCCGCGGTGGCCATCTCCCTTCCGTCCCACCAGGCGGACCGGTTGCTGCCCGCGGCACGCCGGTTGCAGGCGGAGGCCGGCAGGCTGCTGGGGACACGCGCCCTCTCTATCAGCATCTGAAAACTCACTCCTTGTGATCTACCGTGTACTTTCAGCAAACTTGCATCAGGTGGCCGGTGATCATTCCTGGCCAGTCGAGGGCTACTGACGGGGTAGGCGATGCGCGAGTCGGTGCAGGCAGAGGTCATGATGAGCTTTCTCGTGTCGGAGGAGCTCTCGTTCCGCATTCCGGTGGAGCTGCATTACGACACGTGTGATCCCTATGCCGTGCGGCTGACGTTCCATCTGCCCGGTGACGCCCCCGTGACGTGGGCCTTCGGGCGTGAGCTGCTGGTGGACGGGGTGGGCCGGCCGTGCGGGGAGGGGGATGTGCACATCGCTCCCGCCGAGCAGGACACCTTCGGCGATGTGCTGATCCGGCTCCAGGTGGGCGCGGACCAGGCGCTGTTCCGTTCCGGGGCGGTTCCCCTCGTGGCGTTCCTCGACCGCACGGACAAGCTGGTGCCCCTCGGGCAGGAGGGTTCCCTCGAGGACTTCGACGCTCATCTGGAGGAGGCGCTGGACCGGATCCTGGCGGAGGAACAGAGCGCGGGCTGACGCCGCATGCGGCGCCGTAACGGTTCCTCGCAGCGGTACGGCAGATCCCCAGCGGGGTGCCGTAACGCTTCTGCACGGCGCTCCCGCGCGAGTCGACTCAGTGCCTGCGGCGGCGACCTCTTCCCCCACGAGCGGGCGCCGCAGTCCGGGCGGCCGGGGCGGCGGCGGTCGAGCGGTCCGCCGAGACCACGAGGGCGGCCAGCGCCGTGGTCACCGGCACCGAGGCGACCAGACCGATCGAGCCGACGAGCGTCCGTACGATCTCCTCGGCGACCAGCTCGCTGTCGGCGACCGTGACGACGCTGCTCTGCGCGATCGAGAAGAGCAGCAGCAGGGGCAGGGCGGCCCCCGCGTAGGCCAGGACGAGCGTGTTGACGACCGAGGCGATGTGGTCGCGGCCGATGCGGATTCCCGCGCGGTACAAGCCGCGCCAGCCCATCGACGGATTGGCCTCGTGCAGCTCCCAGACCGCGGAGGTCTGCGTCACCGTCACGTCGTCGAGGACACCGAGGGAGCCGATGATGACGCCGGCGAGCAGCAGACCGCTCATGTCGATGGACGGGTACAGGCCGTGGATCAGACCGGTGTTGTCGTCCGTGTTGCCGGTCAGCGCCGCCCAGCCGATGAACCACGAGCCCAACACACCGATCAGCGACAGCGAGACGAGCGTGCCGAGCACCGCCACCGAGGTGCGGGCCGACAGGCCATGACACATGTAGAGGGCGATCAGCATGATGGCGCTCGACCCGACCACGGCCACGACCAGTGGATTCGAGCCCTGCAGGATCGCCGGCAGGATGAACAGGCTCAGCACCAGGAAGCTGACGGCCAGCGCGACGAGCGCCATCACGCCGCGCATCCGGCCCACGATCACCACGGCGACGGCGAAGATGCCGGCGAGCAGCGCCATGGGGAAGGAGCGGTTCACGTCGGTCACCGAGTACTGGAGGTCCTTGGGCGCGGAAGGCTCGTACGCGACCACGACCTTCTCGCCCTGGTGCAACTGCCGTGACTGGTCCGGCTGGACGATCTCCGTGAATGTGCGGCCCTTGTCCTTGCCGGTGTCGACGCGCACCGTCGCCTTGTGACAGGCGCCGGCCGACTCCTGGAGGGCGGAGGACCCCTCAGCGGTGGAGGTGTCACCGGTCGGCGTGTCCCCCGAGGCGTTCACGGACTTGCAGTCCACCGCCACCAGCTTGGCGACCGTGGCCTGCTGGGACTGCCGGTCGAAGCCGACGCCGGTGCGCTTGTGCGCGGGGACGCCGTCGGGCCACAGCACCGCCAGACCGACCACGACCGCCACCGTGAACGGGATCAGGATCGCGGCGATGACGCGGCGCAGGTGCCGCGACACGGGGGCCGCGGGGCCATGGCCGTGGCTGTGCGCATGGCCGTGGCCGTCGCCGGCGCCATGGCCGTGGGGCGGCTCGGAGGGCAGGGGCGGAGGCGGGTGCTGTGTCGTGGTCACGGACCGAATCATCGCAAGAGTGCGCGAGGCCCACTGTTCAGCTTGCCCGAAGAGACGCTAGCGTGAGAGGACCTTTGCACACGCGGGAGCTCGGAGCACCGGGCTGAGAGGGCGCTGACCTCCGCAGACGCGATGTTTCACGTGGAACATGGCGAGCGGACACCGCTGCGTCGACCGCTGAACCTGTTACCGGGTAATGCCGGCGTAGGGAGTAGGTCTCATGACCATCAAGGACGCACGCACGCCTGCCTCCGTTCAGGACGACTCGTCCCAGGAGGCCGGGAAGTCCATCGGCTGGCACAAGGGATATGTCGAGGGTTCGCGCCCCGACCTCCGAGTGCCGGTTCGCCAGGTGCATCTCACCAACGGGCGGTCGGTCACCCTGTACGACACCTCGGGCCCGTACACCGATCCACTCGTCGAGACCGACGTCCGCAGGGGCCTGGCGCCGTTGCGGGAGAACTGGATCGTCGCCCGCGGCGACACCGAGGAGTACACGGGCCGTCCCGTCCGCCCCGAGGACGACGGAATCAGGCACACCGCGCCCCGCGGTGGGCTGCGCAACCTCGACGCGGTGTTCCCGGGCCGGCCGCGCCAGCCGCGCCGCGGCCGTGACGTGCAGGCGGTGACACAACTCGCGTACGCACGCCGAGGGGAGATCACCCCCGAGATGGAGTTCGTGGCGCTCCGGGAGAACGTCTCCCCAGATGTCGTCCGCGAGGAGCTCGCGGCAGGCCGTGCGGTGCTCCCCGCCAACGTCAACCACCCGGAGAGCGAGCCGATGATCATCGGCAAGCGGTTCCTGGTGAAGGTCAACGCCAACATCGGCAACTCGGCGGTGACGTCCTCCATCGAGGAGGAGGTCGAGAAGATGACCTGGGCGACCCGCTGGGGTGCCGACACGGTCATGGACCTGTCCACCGGCCGCAACATCCACACCACCCGCGAGTGGGTGCTGCGCAACTCCCCCGTGCCGATCGGCACGGTGCCGCTCTACCAGGCCCTCGAGAAGGTCGACGGGAAGGCCGAGGAGCTGAGCTGGGAGATCTACAAGGACACGGTCATCGAGCAGGCAGAGCAGGGCGTGGACTACATGACGGTCCACGCGGGCGTCCGCCTGGCGTACGTGCCGCTGACCGCGAACCGGAAGACCGGCATCGTGTCGCGGGGCGGCTCGATCATGGCGGCGTGGTGCCTCGCGCACCACAAGGAGTCCTTCCTGTACGAGAACTTCGAGGAACTGTGCGAGATCCTCGCGGCCTACGACGTCACGTACTCGCTGGGCGACGGCCTGCGGCCGGGCTCGATCGCGGACGCCAACGACGAGGCGCAGTTCGCGGAACTGCGGACTCTCGGGGAACTCAACCGCATCGCCCGGCGTTTCCACGTGCAGACCATGATCGAGGGCCCGGGGCACGTCCCGATGCACAAGATCAAGGAGAACATCGACCTTCAGCAGGAGATCTGCGAGGGTGCTCCGTTCTATACGCTCGGCCCGCTGACGACGGACGTCGCACCGGCGTACGACCACATCACCTCCGGCATCGGTGCCGCGATGATCGCCTGGTGGGGCACGGCCATGCTCTGCTACGTCACGCCCAAGGAGCACCTGGGCCTGCCCAACCGAGACGACGTCAAGACCGGCGTCATCACCTACAAGATCGCGGCCCACGCCGCCGACCTCGCCAAGGGGCATCCCGGGGCGCAGGAGTGGGACGACGCGCTGTCCGACGCGCGCTTCGAGTTCCGCTGGGAGGACCAGTTCAACCTGGCGCTCGACCCGGACACGGCCCGGGACTTCCACGACGAGACGCTCCCGGCGGAGCCGGCCAAGACAGCCCACTTCTGCTCGATGTGCGGACCGAAGTTCTGCTCGATGAAGATCAGCCACAGCATCACGGAGCGGTTCGGGGGTGAGCGGGCCGAGGACGCCACAGCCGACGACATCGCCGAGGGGATGCTGCAGAAGTCCAAGGAGTTCGCGGCGAGCGGGAACCGGCTGTACCTGCCCCTGGCCGAGTGACCACGGCCGGCGCCGGGACGCCCGGGAGCACGGGGACCGGCTGACGGCTGACGGGGGACGGCTGACGGGGGACGGAGCAAGGACGAAACGGGGGACGGGTGACGGGGGACGGGGTTCCGGGCGTGAGAGCCCCGGACCCCGAACCCCGGAGCCCCGAGCGACGGATCCCTCCCGGGCATCGTCGCTTTCGCCGAGCGTGCTCCGCTGATCGGCGTAGCTCTTGGGCGAGTGAGCCTGCCGTCCTCCTGGGCAGGGCAAAGATGCGCGGGAGGTGCTGCGCGATGGCTGGCGGTGACGTGCTCATGCTTGTCGACGAGAGCGGGCGGGTGCTCGAGTGGCGGCGTCCGGCCGAGGAACGGTACGGCTGGTCCGCGGAGGAGGCCGTGGGCCGTCCCGTGGCGGCGCTCATGCACGAGGTCGCGGCCGGTGACGCATGGCGCAGGGAAAGGTTCTCGGACCTCTCCCCCGTGCTGGTCAAGCCCGTACTGCAGGATGCCTCGGTGGGGTGGGAGGTGTTCGCCGCGGCGGACACCGCGACGGGTCAGGACGTGGCGATCCTGAGGGCGATGTTCACGCAGTCCCCGGTGGGCCTGCACGTCCTCGACGACCAACTGCGCGTGGTCCGCATGAACACCGCGACGCGCGCCCTGCACGACAGACCGGTCGGCCACCTGATCGGCAGGCATTTCACCGACGTGTACGGCCTGGAGAACGCCGAGGAGGAGGCGCGGGCACGCGAGGTCCTGGAGACCGGGGAGGCGGTGGTGAACCGGCTCGTCCGGGGCGTCCACGGCCAGGGCCGGCCCAGACGGCGCGCCTACTCCGTGTCCTTGATCCGCCTGGAGAACGCCCGCGGAGACGTACTGGGGCTGGTGGCGTCGGCGGTCGACGTCACGGAGCGGGAGAGCGCACGGCGGCGCCTGGCGGTTCTGGACGTGGTCCGCACCCAGGTGGGACAGCGGCTGGACGTCATCGCCGTCTGCGAGGAACTCGTCGATGCGGTCGTCCCGGCCTTCTCCGGGATCGCCGTGGTCGAGGTGATCGAGGACGTGGTCCGCGGAGAGGAACCGCCGCCGGCCCCCGTGCACCGGGACGTCCTGCTGCGCCGCGCGGCGTTCCGGGGCCGCATGTCGGCCCACCCCGTCGGTGACGTGCGCCGGCTGCCCCACGGCACCCCGTTCTCACGGGTGCTGTCCGACCTCAGGCCGCGTCTGGTCTCCGTGGAGGAGGACAGCCTGTGGCTGGCTGCGGACCCGGCGCGGGCCGAGGCCATCCGGCGCTCCGGCGCCCACTCCCTGATCGCGGTCCCCCTGTCCCTGCGCGGTGCAGCGCTGGGCGTGGTGAGCTTCTACCGCCATGAGTCGGAGGACCCCTTCGGCGACGAGGAGGTCGCGCTGGCGTCCGACGTGTGCGCGCACGCGGCGCTGTGCATCGACAACGCCCGCAGGTACACCCGCGAGCGGACGATCGCCGCGACGGTCCAGCGCCGGCTCCTGCCCCAGCGGGCCGGAGTCCGGACCACCGTGGACGTCTCCCCGCTCCACCTTCCGGGCCTCGAGGGCGGAGGAGCCTGGTTCGACGTGATCGCGCTGCCCGGCGCGCGGACCGCGCTGATCGTGGGCGACGTCGCCGGACGAGGCATGGCGGCGGCCACCACGATGGGCCAGCTGCGGACGGTCATCCACTCACTCGCCGCCCTGGACCTGCAGCCGGACGAACTGCTGGCCCGCCTGAACGACACCGCCGTCCTGCTCGCCGCCGAGCGTGCCGCGCTTCCCCCCGGGGACCCCCTGCACCGCGAACCCCTCAGCGCCGACTGCCTGATCGCCGTCTACGACCCGGTCGAACTGACGTGTACGATCGCCCGCGCCGGGCTCGCGGAACCCGTCGCCGTCTTCCCGGACGGGAGCTCGGCCACCCTGTCCGTTCCGTCGGGCCCGCTGCGCCCCCTTCTGGATCGCGGCCGCGGTCAGTCCGTCGCGGAGCTGTGCGACACCATCGTGTACGCCATGAGGGACCGTGACCCGGCGCACGAGACGGTCATGCTGCTCACCCGCACGAAGGCGCTGCCTGAGGACCGGGTCCTGACCGTCCCGCTGCCCATGGACCCCGAGGCCGCCCCGATCGCCCGCGCGGAGGTGCGGCGCCGGCTGGAGAGCTGGGGCACGGATGAGGAGACCGCGTTCACCACCGAGCTCATCGTCAGCGAACTGGTCGGCAACGCGGTCCGCTACGGGGCGCCTCCCCTGCGGCTGCGGCTGATCTGTGACCGCATGCTGACCTGCGAAGTCAGCGACGCGGCGACCAGCGCTCCCCGTGTGCAGCACGCGCGGACCGTCGACGAGACGGGACGAGGGCTCTTCATCATCGCGACCCTCGCCACACAGTGGGGCACGCGTTATCACCCGCAGGGAAAGACGATCTGGGCGGAACTGCCGGCGGAGGCGTCGCCGCAGGGCGTCCTCCCCGTCATGTCGCCCGGCGCCGTGCCGAGGTGAGTGCGAGGGAGCGGCCGGCAGGTCCCGCCCCGGGCGCCCCTGCCCGGCGGTTGCCGTAGGGGTGCGCGTACGGTGCCCGTGCCTGTACCCGTGCGGTGCTCGCGCCCGTATCCCATGCGCGGTACCGGTGCCCGTACCGGCACACCGTCACGAGCGTCCGTACCCGCGCACGCCGCAGGCACCAGTGCCGTCCCCCGTCGGACGGCCTGGTGTGCGACGACCTCGCGTCGGACGACCCCGGCGCCCGGCGCACCTGCCGTGTGACGCACCACCGACGACCCGCATCCGAGGCCCGTCGCCCGAGCCCCGTCGCCCGGGCCCCGTCGCCCGAGCCCCGTCATCCGGCCCCGTCGCCCGGCGGCCGCTGCCCGTCACTCCGGCTGGTGTTCCGGCCCCCCGAAGTCCGGGCTGGTGAAGTCCGGGCTGGAGAAGCTGGGTCGCGGTCCCGCGGCGGGGCCGCTGTCGGGGCTGCTGAAGCCCGGGCGGTCGTAGCCGAGGTGCGGGATACGGCTGGGTGTCGGTTCCGGTGTCTTCCGGCTCAGCGCGGCCGCGCCCGGATCGGCGAGCGCGTCGCGCAGGAACGGCAGGATGCCGTGCTCCAGCAGGGCCTCGCGCCACGCTTCCCTGGCCCGGGCCACCTCCGCCGTCAGCTCGCCCCTGGAACTCTCCTCGTGTGCGGAGGAACCGTTGCGCAGTGCGGTGAGCAGGAGGCCGATCGCGGCGACCAGTATCGCCGCCGCGGTCACCGCGCCGAAGACCCACCCGGTGGTCAGGAGGGTCCGGGCGAACGCCTGGTGCGGGTTGACCATCCTGAGGACGTAGCCCACGAGCAGGAAGATCGCCGCGGCGGCACCGGCGAGGAAGGGGGCGAGCACCGCGACGACGGCACCGGCCCCGGCGCTCGCGGCGGCCTCTCCCACGGCGGTGGCGAGCCCCAGCCCGTCCGGGTCCGGCCCCGTGGCGGCGGGCGTTCCTTCGTGGACGGGCGGGGCGGACGGCGCCGGCCGGCGCAGTTCCTCGCGCACCTTCACGTAGTGGTGGTACTCGGTGGCCGCCGCCGCGGTGATGAGGGCGGTGGCGTTCAGCGCCATGGTGCGCAGCTGTTCGGGGTTGAGCCGCTGTCCCACGGCGGTCAGGTCCGGGCGGTGTGGTGCGGAGCGCAGCGCCTCATCGAGGATCCGCTCGTATTCCTGGCGGTCCTCGCTCATCAGGTGCTGCGGAACGCTGTTCATGTGCATCCCCCGATGCTCCGTAGGGCTTGGGGCTCGGCATGCTGACGAGCCGTCGGGCAGAAACGGAGGGGAGCCTGCTACGGATAAGCCGATGGTAGAGCGGTGACGGCGCACGGTGACAGGGGGTTTCCAGAAATTGGCCCCGGTCCTGCGCCGTCCCTCGCCGGTTCCTCGCCGGTCCTTCACCGGTCCTTCGCCGGGGGGACTGCTGTCCGGCGAACGCTCAGACGCCGAGGGGAAGTTGCTGGACCAGCAGTTTTCCGGCCATGGTGACGCCGCCGTCCATCGCGATCGCCAGCCCGTCCGCGTACACGTGCGGTCCCTCGACCACCGGACCCGCGCCGTCCTCGCCGTCCTCGGAGCCGACCTCGCCCAGGAGGTACGGAATGGGACTGTGCCCGTGGACGACACGCCGGCCGCCGTAGGTGTCCAGGAGGGACCGTACGGCGTTGGCCCCGCCCTCGTCGCGGAAGGCGAACCGCTTCGTGAACTTCCGGAAGAGGTCCCACACCTCGTCCGCGTCGTTGCGCGTGAGTGTCTCCCGGACGGTGTCGTTGACCGCCTCGATGGAGTCGCCGTAGTCGAGGTAGGCGGTGGTGTCCGAGTGGACCAGCAGATGCCCGTCGACCTCCTCGACGGCGTCCAGGCGGGCCATCCACTGCAGGTGGTGGTCCTGGAGGCGGTCCATGTCGGTCTTCTGGCCGCCGTTGAGCAGCCACGCCGCCTGGAAGGTGGCGGTGCCCGCGCCGGAGTTGACGGGCGTGTCGCCGAACCGCTTCGCGCCGAGCAGCAGCAGCTCGTGGTTGCCCATGAGCGCCTTGCAGTAGCCGCCGGCCGCGGCCGCCTCCGCCGACAGCCGCATCACCAGGTCGATGACGCCGATGCCGTCGGGCCCGCGGTCGGTGAAGTCGCCCAGGAACCACAGCCGCGCCGTGCCCGCCGACCAGTGGCCCGCGGTGTCGATGAGCCCCTTCTCCTGGAGCGCCGCCACCAGCTGCTCGAGGTAGCCGTGGACGTCCCCGACGACGAACAGCGGGCCGGGACCGTCGGCGGGCTGCGGGGCGGGCGCCGCCGCGGGGTCGACGGCCACCTGGAGCGTGTCACCGCGGTTGATGACCGGCAGGTCCCGCTCCGTGGGGGTATAGGCGTCGGGGAACTCCTGGGGATACGTCTCCGCCGCGCCCGGGCCGGGGGCCTCGCTCGGGGGGACGCTCTGCGCATAGGGGCCGGTCTCATGGACGTAAGCGGGCACCCGGAAGTCGCGCAACGTAGCCGTCCGCTCCACCTCGGGTCCCTGACCGGCCCCCTGAGTCATCGACCCCTCCACCATCGCGCCGCATCTGCACCGCATCGGACTGCCTGGTCGCAGCGGCCCGCGGTGTCGTGCGCCCATCATAGGAATGCGGATCGCGCCATGTGATGACCCAGGGGTGGTGAATCGAGGGAGACCCCAGATCACCGAGGCTTTCGCCCTAATTGGGCGGGGCTCGTGCCGCCGGGACGCAAGGCCTTCCGCGGTCGGCCGCGGGCAACCGGTTCGTCACCCACGGACCGTCGGCGGGCTACCTCCCGTCGGGCGACCGGGGAGGGCTGACCGTGGTACGGGGCGGGCGCCGCCGCTCGGACGATGTACGCACGATCAGTTCCGTCGGTATCACCTGCTCGACCGGCTGGTCCGACTCCACTCCCTCGATGGCGTCGATGAGGAGCTGGACCACCGCGGTGCCGATCCGGCGCGGCTTCAGGGAGAGGGTCGTGACCGGCGGCTCGGTGTTGGCGTACACGGTGGACTCGCTGCAGCAGACGAGCAGCAGATCGTCGGGGACCCGCAGTCCGTAGCGGCGGGCGGCGGCCAGCAGGTCGGTGCCGTTGGGGTCGAAGAGTCCGTAGACGGCGTCGGGGCGGTCGGGGCGGGCCAGCAGCCGGTCGGCGGCGACGGCTCCCGCGCAGGGGTCGTGGGCCGGGTACGCCTCGTAGACGGGGTCCTGCCCGACGCGCTCGCACCAGTTCAGGTAGGCGGTCGTGGACAGGTGCGTGTAGGTGTCGGTCGTGGTGCCGGTCAGCAGTCCGATCCGACGGGCGCCCGCCTCGGCCAGGTGGTCGAGGATGCCCAGGACCGCGGCCTCGTGGTCGTTGTCTACCCACGCGGTGACCGGGAGGGAGCCGGCCGGACGGCCGTCCGAGACGACCGGTAATCCCTGCCGGACCAGCTCGCTGACCACGGGGTCCTGGTCGGACGGATCGATGACGACCGTGCCGTCCAGGGCGACGTTCGACCACACGTCGTGGCGCGAGGTCGCCGGGAGGATGACCAGGGCGTAGCCCCGGGCGAGCGCGGCCGAGGTGGCGGCTCTCGCCATCTCCGCGAAGTACGCGAACTCGGTGAAGGTGAAAGGTTCATCCCCGTATGTGGTCACGGTCAGGCCGATCAGCCCCGACTTGCCCGTACGGAGGGTGCGGGCGGCGGCCGAGGGCCGGTAGCCCAGCCGTTCGGCGACCTCACGGACATGGCGTCGGGTGGCGTCCGGCAGCCGCCCCTTGCCGTTGAGGGCGTCGGAGACGGTCGTGATGGAGACCCCGGCGGCGGCCGCCACGTCTCTGATGCCCGCCCGGCCCGGCCGGCTGCCTCGGCGGGAGGTTTCCGCGCGGCTCACCTGGTGCTTCCCTGCTGCTGTCATGGCGAGCCGATAGTAGGGCTCATGCGGTGGGGTAGTGCGGACGCATATGCACCCATTGAGAGGCACGTTTCTGCATGGTCAATGATCCCCAAATGCCTTGCATTGCAAGGGACTTGGGCCATGCGACAACAGTACGTGACTTGTCGACCCGCAGAAGCCTGCCAAGGTCGCCATATTGCGAAGAGGTCTCAACTCACCTTCACGAGGGATGCGCGCCACGGCGCGAGCCACCGGCGCGCGTGGTGACGGGCGACGCGCCCCTCGATTCATGCGCCTTCGTACGGTGATGTGCCGGGCTTCGTTCCATGATCGTCCCGGTTCCTTCCGTGATGTCCACGAAGGTTGTCCACAGCCCATTCGCAGCGACGCCGAATCCTCATAAAGTGAGAAGCATTGGAAGCCGGTGGCCGTCATGAGCCGGTGGTTGCGCGAGGAGGACTGCGGTGAGCGAGACGAGCCCGAGGCTGCGTGCCGAGCTGGAGGGTATCCCCACCTACAAGCCCGGCAAGCCTGCCGCGGCCGGCGGCCCGGTGGCCTACAAACTGTCCTCGAACGAGAATCCCTACCCGCCGCTGCCGGGCGTGATGGAGAGCGTGACCGCGGCGGCCGCGTCCTTCAACCGCTATCCCGACATGGCGTGCTCGGGCCTGATGCGCGAGCTGTCGGAGCGCTTCGGGGTGCCCCAGTCCCACCTCGCGACGGGCACCGGTTCGGTCGGGGTCGCCCAGCAGCTGCTGCAGGCCACGAGCGGCCCCGGCGACGAGGTGATCTACGCCTGGCGGTCCTTCGAGGCGTACCCGATCATCACGCAGATCAGCGGCGCGACGTCGGTGCAGGTGCCGCTGACCCCCGAAGACGTGCACGACCTGGACGCGATGGCGGACGCGATCACCGACCGGACCAGGCTGATCTTCGTCTGCAACCCCAACAACCCGACCGGCACCGTGGTGCGCCGGGCCGAGCTGGAGCGCTTCCTCGACCGGGTGCCGGGGGATGTGCTGGTGGTGCTCGACGAGGCGTACCGGGAGTTCAACCGCGACATCGAGGTACCGGACGGCGCGGAGCTGTACCGCGAGCGGCCGAACGTCTGCGTGCTGCGCACCTTCTCCAAGGCGTACGGCCTCGCCGGGCTGCGCGTCGGCTTTGCGATCGCCCACGAGCCGGTGGCCGCGGCCCTGCGCAAGACGGCGGTTCCGTTCGGCGTGAGCCAGTTGGCGCAGGAGGCGGCGGTCGCCTCCCTGCGCGCGGAGGACGAGCTGATCGGCCGAGTCGGCTCGCTGGTGTGCGAGCGCGCACGCGTGCTGGACGCGTTGCGCGCCCAGGGCTGGCACGTGCCCGACAGCCAGGCGAACTTCGTCTGGCTGCGGCTGGGGGAGCGCACGGTGGACTTCGCCGCCGCCTGCGAGCAGGCCGGTGTGGTGGTGCGGCCCTTCCCGGGCGAAGGGGTGCGCGTGACGATCGGTGAGACCGAGGCCAACGACATCTTCGTGAAGGTGGCGGAGGCGTTCCACAGGGAGCTCTAGCCTCCGTCGGTTCATACGGAGACCATCGCGCATCGCGGTGGTGAGCGTGTGCGGGTCGCCATGGGGGCGGCCCGCACCGTCGTCATGCCCTCGCGGGGCGGTACATGCCCTTGGTCCACGAGCCGGTGCCTGTTGGCCCGGGGTTTGGGGACCCCCCGCCCTTTCAGCGACTTAACTCATGAGTAATAATGCTTGTGAATGTGAACGCGTTCACAAGCGGGCAGTGTTGCTCCCGTGACAGGTGCAACAAGAAGGGCAGGCTGCCCCGCGTGACTTCGGCGACGTAAGGAAAGGAGGGGGCGACGTGGACCTGGCTTTGGCGCCGGAGACGTTGGCTCGGTGGCAGTTCGGCATCACCACCGTCTACCACTTTCTGTTCGTCCCGCTGACGATCTCGCTTGCCGCACTGACGGCAGGCCTCCAGACCGCCTGGGTGCGAACGGAGAAGGACACATACCTCAGGGCGACGAAGTTCTGGGGCAAGCTCTTCCTGATCAACATGGCGATGGGTGTCGTCACCGGCATCGTCCAGGAGTTCCAGTTCGGCATGAACTGGTCCGACTACTCGCGCTTCGTCGGCGACATCTTCGGTGCGCCGCTGGCGTTCGAAGCGCTCATCGCGTTCTTCTTCGAATCCACCTTCATCGGGCTGTGGATCTTCGGCTGGGACAAGTTGCCCAAGAAGCTCCACCTGGCCTGCATATGGATGGTCGCCATCGGCACGGTCCTGTCGGCGTACTTCATCCTCGCCGCCAACTCCTGGATGCAGCACCCCGTCGGCTACCGCTTCAACGAGGCGAAGGGGCGCGCGGAGCTCACCGACTTCTGGCACGTGCTGACCCAGAACACCGTGCTCACCCAGGTCTTCCACACCCTGTCGGCGGCCTTCCTCACGGGCGGCGCGTTCATGGTCGGCATCGCCGCCTACCTCCTGCTGCGCAAGAAGCACGTGGCGGTGATGAAGACCTCGCTGCGGCTGGGCCTCGTGACCGTCGTCGTCGCCGGCCTGCTCACCGCCGTCAGCGGCGACTTCCTCGGCAAGGTCATGTTCAAGCAGCAGCCGATGAAGATGGCCGCCGCCGAGGCACTCTGGGACGGCCAGGACTCCGCGCCGTTCTCGATCTTCGCCTACGGAGACGTCAGCGAGGGCCACAACAGCGTCGAGTTGTCCGTGCCCGGCCTCCTGTCGTTCCTCGCCAACGACGACATGAGCTCCTACGTCCCCGGCATCAACGACACCAACCAGGCCGAGCAGCAGAAGTACGGCACCGGCGACTACCGCCCCATCATCCCCGTCACCTTCTGGTCCTTCCGCTGGATGATCGGCTTCGGCATGGCGTCCTTCGCCATCGGCCTGGTCGGACTCTGGCTCACCCGCAAGAAGTTCATGTTGCCGCAGTACCTGCGGGTCGGTGAGGACGAGGTGCCGCACCTGGTCCTCTTCAGGAAGAAGGCACTGGGTCCGACGCTCACCGTGTGGTACTGGCGCATCGCGATCCTGACCCTGGCTTTCCCGCTCATCGCCAACTCCTGGGGCTGGATCTTCACCGAGATGGGCCGTCAGCCGTGGGTCGTCTACGGGGTGCTGCGCACCAGTGCCGCGGTCTCGCCCGGCGTCTCCCAGGGCGAGGTCATCACCTCGATGACCGTGTTCACGCTGCTCTACGCGATCCTGGCCGTCATCGAGGTCAAGCTGCTCGTGAAGTACGTCAAGGCCGGACCGCCCGAGCTGACCGAGGCGGACCTCAACCCGCCCACCACGATCGGCGGCGACTCCCAGGACGCCGACAAGCCGATGGCCTTCTCCTACTAGGCCGAGGGAGCGCTGACATCATGCATCTTCACGACGTCTGGTTCGTCCTGATCGCGGTCCTCTGGATCGGGTACTTCTTCCTGGAGGGCTTCGACTTCGGGGTCGGCATCCTCACCAAGCTGCTGGCCCGGAGCCGCCCCGAGAAGCGCGTGCTGATCAACACGATCGGCCCCGTCTGGGACGGCAACGAGGTGTGGCTGCTCACCGCGGGCGGTGCGACCTTCGCCGCGTTCCCCGAGTGGTACGCGACCCTCTTCTCCGGTTTCTATCTGCCGCTGCTGATCATCCTGATCAGCCTGATCGTGCGCGGCGTCGCCTTCGAGTACCGGGCCAAGCGGTCCGAGGAGTACTGGCAGCGCAACTGGGAGACGGCGCTCTTCTGGACCTCGCTGGTCCCGGCGTTCCTGTGGGGCGTGGCCTTCGGCAACATCGTGCGGGGTGTCAAGATCGACCGGCACCTGGAGTACGTGGGCACGTTCTGGGACCTGCTGAACCCGTTCGCGCTGCTCGGCGGCCTGGTGACGCTCAGCCTGTTCACCTTCCACGGGGCGGTGTTCACGGCGCTGAAGACGGTCGGGGACATCCGGGAGCGGGCACGGAAACTGGCCCTGAAGGTGGGGCTGGCGACCGCGGTGCTGGCGCTGCTCTTCCTCACCTGGGCCCAGATCGACCAGGGTGACGGGCGGAGCCTCGTCGCCATGATCGTGGCGGTGGTCGCGCTGGTCGCGGCGCTGGCGGCGAACCAGGCGGGGCGCGAAGGCTGGTCGTTCGCGCTCTCCGGCGTCACCATCGTGGCGGCGGTCGCGATGCTCTTCCTGACGCTCTTCCCGAACGTCATGCCGTCCACGCTCAATGCCGACTGGAGCCTGACGGTGACCAACGCCTCCTCGAGTCCCTACACCCTGAAGATCATGACGTGGTGCGCCGGGATCGCGACGCCGATCGTCTTGCTCTACCAGGGCTGGACGTACTGGGTGTTCCGTAAGCGCATCGGTACGCAGCACATCGCCGCGGAAGCGGCGCACTGATTTCGGCCGGTGGGTGTGTTTCACGTGAAACACACCCACCTGGGATCGAAGGGCATGTTTCACGTGAAACCTGCCCCAGGGGAAGAGGGTGTCTCAGGTGAAACCGATCGATCCGCGGCTGCTCCGTCACGCCCGCGCCACCCGTTCCTTCCTCGCGGCGGTCATCGGCCTGGGTGGCGTCGGGGCTGTTCTGGTCATCGCCCAGGCGATGCTGATCGCCGAGGTGGTGGTCGGCGCCTTCCAGCATCACCACTCGGTCGCCGGCCTGCGCACTCCCCTGGTGCTGCTGGTGGTCGTGGCGGCCGGTCGAGCGCTGGTCTCATGGCTCACCGAACTCGCCGCCCACCGGGCGAGCGCGGCGGTGAAGTCCGAGCTGCGGAGGCGGCTGCTGGAGCGGGCGGCGGCTCTTGGACCCGGGTGGCTGAGCGGCCAGCGGACCGGATCGCTGGTCGCGCTGGCCACGCGGGGAGTCGACGCCCTCGACGACTACTTCTCCCGCTATCTGCCCCAGCTGGGCCTGGCGGTCGTCGTGCCGCTGGCCGTGCTGGCGCGGATCGTCACCGAGGACTGGGTGTCCGCAGCCGTCATCGTCGGCACGCTGCCACTGATCCCGCTCTTCATGATGCTCATCGGCTGGGCGACGCAGTCCCGGATGGACCGTCAGTGGCGGCTGCTGTCCCGGCTGTCCGGACATTTCCTCGATGTCGTCGCCGGGCTTCCCACGCTCAAGGTGTTCGGCCGGGCCAAGGCGCAGGCCGAGTCGATCAAGCGGATCACCGGCGAGTACCGCCGGGCCACCATGCGGACGCTGCGGATCGCCTTCCTGTCGTCGTTCGCGCTGGAACTGCTGGCCACGATCTCGGTCGCGCTGGTCGCGGTGACCATCGGGATGCGGCTCGTCCACGGGGACATGGACCTGTACACCGGACTGGTCATCCTCGTCCTGGCGCCGGAGGCGTATCTGCCGTTGCGGCAGGTGGGCGCGCAGTACCACGCGGCGGCGGAAGGGCTCTCCGCGGCCGAGGAGATCTTCGCGGTGCTGGAGACGCCGGTGCCGGCCTCCGGCACACAACGCGTTCCCGAAGGGGAGATCACCTTCGAGGGAGTGACGGTCCGGTACCCCGGGCGGTCGTCCGACGCGGTGTCCCAGGTGTCCCTGGCGGTGGAACCGGGCGAGACGGTCGCCCTCGTCGGACCCAGCGGCGCGGGCAAGTCCACCCTGCTGAACGTTCTGCTCGGCTTCGTGCGGCCCACCGAGGGGCGGGTGCGGGTCGGGGGAGTCGATCTCGGCTCGGCCGATCTGCAGGAGTGGCGCTCGCGGATCGCCTGGGTGCCGCAGCGCCCGCATCTGTACGCGGGCACCATCGCGGAGAACGTACGGCTGGCCCGGCCGGACGCGGAGGACACGGCGGTGCGGCGCGCGCTGGCCGATGCGGGTGCGCTGGAGTTCGTGGACGCGCTGCCCGACGGGGACGGCACCGTGCTCGGCGAGGACGGGGCGGGGCTCTCCGCCGGTCAGAGGCAACGGCTTGCCCTGGCGCGGGCATTCCTCGCCGACCGGCCGGTACTGCTGCTCGACGAGCCCACGGCGTCCCTGGACGGGGCGACCGAGGCGGAGGTCGTGGCGGCGGTGCGCCGGCTGGCCGTCGGCCGGACGGTGCTGCTGGTGGTGCACCGGCCCGCGCTGCTGGGGGTGGCGGACCGGATCGTGCGGCTGGACGTGCGGGAGCACGCCACGGCGAGCGTTCTCCCACCGGCCGCGGCGGTGGCCGCGTCCCGGCCCGGCACGCGGGACGCGGTGCCCGCCCCCGAGGACGTGCCCGCCTTCGACGCCCCGCCGTCCACCTCGCGCGCGGAGCGGCGGGGAGATGTGCTCGCCCGGGTCCGTGCCATGGCCGGCCCCCGCCGTGGGCGGCTCGCGCTCGCGCTGCTGCTCGGCAGTCTCGCGCTCGGCAGCGCCGTCGGGCTGATGGCCACCTCCGGGTGGCTGATCTCACGGGCGTCCCAGCAGCCTCCCGTGCTGTATCTGATGGTCGCGGTGACGGCCACGCGGGCGTTCGGGATCGGGCGGGCCGTGTTCCGGTACGCGGAGCGGCTCGTGTCGCACGACGCCGTGCTGCGGATGCTCGCCGACACCCGGGTCGCCGTCTACCGCCGTCTGGAGCGGCTGGCCCCGGCCGGGCTGCGCTCGGCCCGGCGCGGAGACCTGCTGTCACGGCTGGTCGCCGACGTGGACGCCTTGCAGGACTACTGGCTGCGCTGGCTGCTGCCCGCCGGTGCGGCACTCGCCGTGTCGGTGGCGGCCGCGGGCTTCACCGCCTGGCTGCTGCCGGAGGCCGGCGTCGTGCTCGCCGTCGGGCTGCTGGCGGCCGGAGCCGGCGTACCCCTGGTGTCCGGGGCTGTGGCACGCCGCGCGGAGCGGAGGCTGGCGCCGGCCCGGGGCGTGCTGGCCACCCGGGTGACCGATCTGCTCACCGGCACGGCCGAGTTGACGGTAGCCGGTGCGCTGCCCGCGCGGACCGCCGAGGCGCGCCGGGCCGACGGCGCGCTCACCCGCATCGCCGCCCGCGCCGCCGCCGCCACCGCACTCGGCGACGGGCTCACCGCGCTGGTGTCCGGGCTGACCGTGACGGCCGCCGCCCTGGTGGGCGCGCAGGCCGTCGCCGAAGGGCGGCTCGGCGGCGTGGCCATGGCCGTCGTGGTGCTCACCCCGCTGGCCGCGTTCGAGGCGGTGCTGGGACTGCCGCTCGCCGTGCAGCACCGGCAGCGGGTTCGCCGGAGCGCCGAGCGGGTCTACGAGGTGCTGGACGCTCCCGAGCCCGTGCGGGAGCCGGAACGGCCGCGGCCGGCGCCCGCGTCGCCGTTCCCGCTCGTCGTGGAGGGGCTCGCCGCCCGCCACCCAGGGCAGCACGGGGACGCCTTCACCGGCCTCGGTCTCACTCTCGACGAGGGGCGCAGGATCGCCGTCGTCGGTCCCTCCGGGTCCGGAAAGACGACCCTCGCCCAGGTGCTGCTGCGGTTCCTCGACGCGGGTGCGGGCACGTACACGCTGGGCGGCACGGACGCGTACGCCCTCGACGGCGACGACGTGCGGCGTCTGGTCGGGCTGTGCGCCCAGGACGCACATCTCTTCGACAGTTCGGTGCGCGAGAACCTGCTGCTCGCGCGGAAGGACGCGAGCGAGGAGGACCTGCGCGACGCGCTCGCGCGGGCGCGGCTGCTCGACTGGGCCGACGGGCTGCCCGCCGGTCTCGACACGCTGGTCGGCGAGCACGGCACCCTGCTGTCCGGCGGCCAGCGCCAGCGACTCGCGCTGGCCCGGGCCCTGCTCGCCGACTTCCCGGTCCTCGTCCTCGACGAGCCCGCGGAACACCTCGACCTGCCGACGGCGGACGCGCTCACCGCGGATCTGCTCGCGGCCACGGAGGGCCGGACGACGCTCCTGATCACCCATCGGCTGGCGGGCCTGGAGGCGGTCGACGAAGTGATCGTGCTGGTGGACGGACGGGTGGTCCAGCGGGGCGCGTATGCGGAACTGGTGGCCGTGGAGGGGCCGTTGCGGGAGATGGTGGAGCGGGAGGCCCGCGGGGACCTCCTGGGCGAACGCACGCGCCCCATCGGCCCGGCCCGGCCGGTCTTCGCCGGCGACTAGGGCGTGTTGCGAAAGTGGCGTCGTCCGCCCGAAGGGCGGGGCCCGCGGCGTCTGGTGCGGTGCATCGCAAGGCGGAGGGTCGTCCGCGTACTGGGCGTACGCGGGCGATCCCGACAACGCGGCGAGGCGCCGTGCCAGGCGTCGCGGGGCAGACGGGACTTTCGCAACACGCCCTAGTGCCCCGGCAGGCCGCGTTCGCCCGTCAAGGGCGTCGCGACGGGGCGCACGTTGCCTGTTGGGCACTGGCCGGGCGACCTGGAGACGCGGCCCGCGACCGCGACGGGGCCTCACGCCCCGTGAACGCGCCCCGTCAACGCGCCCCTGAACACGCTCCATGAACGCGGCCCGCGGACTCGGCCGGGCGCCTCGATCTGCGGAGTCGGCCGGGCGCCGCGGCCTGCGGAGTCGGCCGGGCGCCTCGATCTGCGGACGCGACCGGGCGCCGCGACCGGGCGCCGTGATCGCGCGGTGCGACCGGGTGGTCCGACCAGGTAACGCCGCCTACAGCCGTTGCGCGAGGATCCGCTCGATCACCAGAGCCACTCCGTCGTCGTTGTTGGCGACCGTCACCGCGGACGCCGCGGCGATCGCGTCCGGGTGCGCGTTGCCCATCGCGTACGACCGGCCCGCCCAGGTGAGCATCTCCACATCGTTCGGCATGTCGCCGAAGGCGATGACCTCCTCGTGGGAGATGCCGCGCTCGGCGCAGCAGAGCGCGAGCGTGCTCGCCTTGGAGACACCCGGGCCGCTGATCTCCAGCAGCGCGCTGGGGCTGGAGCGGGTGATGCTGGCGCGGTCGCCCACGGCGACCCGGGCCAGGGTGAGGAACGCGTCCGGCTCCAGCTGCGGATGGTAGGCGAGGATCTTGAGGACCGGCTCGTGGGCGCCGGGCGCGTCCGCCGCCAGCAGTTCCTCGGCGGGCGCGAGCAGGTCCGGGATTTCCATGTGCAGCTTCGGGTACGACGGTTCCTGGTAGAAGCCGTAGGTCTGCTCGACGGCGTACACCGTCCCGGGTGCGGCGTCCCGCAGCAGTTGCACGGCGTCGACGGCGTTGTCCCGGGCCAGTTCGCGGACGTTGACGAAGCGGTGGGCGCCGGGGCCGCCGTGCAGGTCGACCACGGCCGCGCCGTTGCCGCAGATCGCGAGCCCGTGGCCGTGCACGTGCTCGCTGACGACGTCCATCCAGCGGGCCGGGCGGCCCGTGACGAAGAACACCTCGATGCCGGCGTCCTCGGCCGCGGCCAGGGCGGCGACCGTCCTCTCGGAGACCGACTTGTCGTCACGCAGGAGGGTGCCGTCGAGGTCGGTCGCGATCAGCCGCGGCGGAAGGGTGGAGGTCGGGGTCTCGGGCTGTCGGGTCGCTGAGGTCACCGGCCCATTCTCGCGCATATGCCCGCACGGGCGTGCGACGCTCTGCACAAGTGAGTGGTGACGCTGCTCACCAGAACCGTCACGGTCCGTCATGATCAAGCCAGTTGGGCGGTGGCTTCCATGGCGATCCGCTCGAAGACCTTCTGGTCGGCGGCGAAGTCGGAGTCGGGAATCGGCCAGTGGAGCACGATGTCGGTGAAGCCCAGCTCCGCATGGCGGCCCGCGAAGTCGACGAACGCGTCGAGGGATTCCAGCGGTCGGCCGCGGTCCGGGGTGAAGCCGGTCAGCAGGATCTTGTCGAGGCCGGTCATGTCGCGGCCGAGGGCGGCGCACGTGTCGGCCAGCTTCTCGGTCTGCCCGCGCAGGGCCCGTACCGACTGCTCGGGAGTGCCGTTCTCGTACAGCTTCGGATCGCCGGTCGTCACCCATGCCTGCCCGTGGCGCGCGGCGAGGCGCATACCGCGCGGCCCGGTCGCGGCCACCGCGAACGGCAGCCTGGGACGCTGGACGCAGCCCGGGATGTTGCGTGCCTCGTGCGCGGAGTAGTGGTCGCCCGTGAACGAGACGGAGTCCTCGGTGAGCAGCCGGTCGAGCAGCGGGACGAACTCGCCGAAGCGGTCGGCGCGCTCGCGCGGGCTCCACGGTTCCCGGCCGAGCACGGTGGCGTCGAAGCCGGTGCCGCCCGCGCCTATGCCCAGGGTGACGCGGCCGCCGGAGATGTCGTCGAGCGAGATCAGTTCCTTGGCGAGGGTGACCGGGTGCCGGAAGTTCGGCGAGGTCACCAGGGTGCCGAGGCGAAGCCGGTCGGTGACGCCGGCCGCGGCCGTCAGCGTCGGTACGGCACCGAACCACGGGCCGTCGCGGAAGCTCCGCCAGGACAGGTGGTCGTAGGTGTACGCAGTGTGGAAGCCGAGCTCTTCCGCGCGCTGCCAGGCCGCGCGGCCGCCCTCGCTCCAGCGGCGGTACGGCAGGATCACGGTGCTCAGACGCAGATGCATGCTCCGAGCGTAAGCGCAGGCGGAGGCCGGTCATCTCCGGCGCCGGCCGGCGCGGGCGCGGGGGATCACGGGTGGGAGGTCAGCGCGGGCCCGGAAGGCGCAGGTACTGCGGCGGCACGGCCCTGGTGAGCCATACCCCGTTCGCGCTGACGTGGAAGACGTGGCCGTCGCGGTGCATGGCACCGGCGTCCACGGTGAGGACCACCGGGCGGCCCCGGCGGGCGCCCACGCGGGTGGCGGTCTCGCGGTCCGGGGAGAGGTGCACGTCGTGGCGGTTCATCGGCCTGAGGCCCTCGGCGCGGATCGCGTCCAGGGACCGCGCCACGGTGCCGTGGTAGAGATGTGAGGGCGGGGTCGCCGGGGGCAGCCCCAGGTCGACGTCGATGCTGTGGCCCTGGCTGGCGCGGATACGGGTGCCCTCGATCGCGAACCGCTTCTTGTCGTTCGCGGCGACCACGTGGTCCAGTTCGCCGCGCGTGATGCGGAAGCCGTGCTCGGCCGCCGCGGCGAGCAGCGTGTCGATCTCGACCCAGCCGCCCTCGTCGAGCGTGAGCCCGATCCGGTCCGGCTGATGCCGCAGGTGTTTCGAGAGGTATTTCGACACCTTCACGGTGCGTCTCTCGTCGTGCCTTTCCGTCATCCCTCCAGCGTGCAGGAGAGACGTGGATCACGCACATGATTTTGCTCCGGATGTTTGATCCACAAGCAAGTGCGGTTATCCACAGGCCAGTTGAGCATTCTGTGGACAACTCGCCTTGTGCTGGGGGAGCTTTGGCCGACTGCGCCCGTGAGAACCGGTCGCGTTCACGATCGGGTGAAGGGCGGGCGAGGCCGGGCCCGGCCCGAGCGGCCTTTCGGGTGCGGCGGTCCGGCGCTCCGCAACGGGCTTGCTCACAAGCGCGGTTCCCACCGCGCGATCGCGCGCGCCACCCGCGGAGCGAAACGGGACATCATTCGCATACCGCGCGCCTCCGGGGTCACCGGCACGACGGCCTGGTCGCGCACGACGGCCCGCAGGATCGCATCGGCGACCTTCTCCGGCGGATACCCGCGCAGGCCGTACCACCGGGCCGCCCGCCGCTGCCGCCGCCTCTCCTCTTCTGCGTCGACGCCCGTGAAACGGGCGGTCGATGTGATGTTCGTGCGGACGAACCCGGGGCAGATCGCCGACACCCCGATGCCCTGCCCGGCCAACTCCGCGCGCAGGCACTCGCTGAGCATGAGGACCGCGGCCTTGGAGGTGCTGTAGGCGGGCAGCGCCTTCGAGGGCTGGTACGCGGCCGCCGACGCCGTGTTGACGATGTGGCCGCCCTGTCCGCGCTCGGCCATCTGCTTCCCGAAGAGCCGGCAGCCGTGGAGGACGCCCCACAGGTTGACGTCGAGGACCCTCCGCCAGTCCTCGGTGGTGGTGTCGAAGAAGGAGCCGGACAGGCCGATTCCGGCGTTGTTGACCAGCACGTCCACCACCCCGTACGCGGCGGCGACCTTCTTGGCGAGCCTCTCCATGGCCTGTTCGTCGGAGACGTCGACCGTCTCGGCCCACGCCTCGGGGGCTCCGATCAGCCGGGCCCGCTCGGCCGTGCGGGCCGCGCCGTGCCCGTCCCGGTCGACGGCCACCACGCGCGCGCCGGCCTCGGCGAAGGCGTACGCCGTGGCCCGCCCGATGCCGCTGGCCGCACCCGTCACCAGGACGAGCTGCCCGCCGAAGCGGTCGGCGTACCGCCCGGACGCCGCCGGCGTGGGCCGGCCGCCCTCCACGCCGGTCACGAACTCGGTGATCCAGGCGGCCAGCTGATCGGGGCGGGTGCGGGGGACCCAGTGCTTGGCCGGCAGGGTGCGGCGGGTCAGCCGGGGGACCCACCGCTCCAGTCCGTCGGAGAGCCGCTCCGACAGGAACGCGTCCCCCAGGGGCGTGATGAGCTGCACGGGCGCGTGGGCGTAGGCGTCGGTGCGCGGGCGGCGCAGCCGGGAGCGCACGTTGTCGCGGTACAGCCAGGCGCCGTGGGCCGCGTCCCGGGGCAGCGAGCGGGTCGGATAGTCGCCGCCGGGCACCTTCTCGAGGCGCCGCAGGATCCCGGGCCAGCGTCTGCCGAGCGGCCCGCGCCAGGCCAGTTCCGGCAGGACGGGGGTGTGCAGCAGGTACACGTACCAGGACTTGGCGCCCTGGCCCAGCAACTGGCCCACCCGGCGCGGGGTCGGCCGGTGCACCCGCTGTGCGATCCAGTGCCCGAAGTGGTCCAGGGACGGTCCCGACAGCGACGTGAAGGACGCGATCCGGCCCTCGGTGCGCCGGACGGTGACGAACTCCCAGGACTGCACCGATCCCCAGTCGTGCCCGACGAGGTGCACCGGCCGGCCGGGGCTGACCGCGTCCACCACGGCGAGGAAGTCGTCCGTCAGCTTCTCCAGCGTGAATCCGCCGCGCAGCGGCTTCGGCGCCGTCGACCGGCCGTGGCCGCGCACGTCGTACAGCACGACGTGGAAGCGGTCGCCGAGCCGGTGCGCCACCTCCGACCAGACCTCCTTGCTGTCCGGGTAGCCGTGGACCAGGACGACCGTCGGCTGCGCCGGGTCCCCCAGCTCGGCGACGCACAGCTCGATCCCGCCCGTCCGTACCCGGCGCTCGCGCGCCCCCACGAGAGTCACCCGTCCTCCGTCCAGCGCCACCGACTGCGCTACGTGCCCGTAACGTGACACGGGCGAATGTGACAGTTGTTAGAGAATTCGTCAATAGGTGCTGGGTGGGCTGTGGACAACTGTGGCGTCGCGGGACGACCCGGCCCGCGAGGTCACCTGGTTGTTCGACTTCAGGGGGACCCCTACGGGCCTGTACGACTGGAGTCTGAGGCGCAGACAGCTCTGCGGTCTGACGACGGCGGTGGGCCGCGTCACTACCGTCGTCGACGTGACTGTGATCGCGACCGAAAGCCTGAGCAAGCGGTTCCCGAGGGTGACCGCTCTTGACCGGCTCTCCGTGGACGTCGGACCCGGTGTGACGGGGCTCGTCGGCGCCAACGGAGCCGGAAAATCCACACTGATCAAGATCCTGCTGGGTCTGTCCCCCGCCAGCGAGGGCCGTGCCGAGGTGCTCGGACTCGATGTCGCCACCGAGGGCGGCGCCATCCGCGAGCGCGTCGGGTACATGCCGGAGCACGACTGCCTGCCGCCCGACGTGTCCGCCACCGAGTTCGTCGTGCACATGGCCCGCATGTCCGGCCTGCCCGCGGTGGCCGCACGCGAGCGCACCGCGGACACCCTGCGCCACGTCGGCCTGTACGAGGAGCGCTACCGCCCCATCGGCGGCTACTCGACCGGCATGAAACAGCGGGTGAAGCTCGCGCAGGCGCTGGTCCACGACCCGCAGCTGGTGTTCCTCGACGAGCCGACCAACGGCCTCGACCCGGTCGGCCGCGACGAGATGCTCGGCCTGATCCGCCGCATCCACACCGACTTCGGCATCTCGGTCCTGGTCACCTCCCATCTGCTGGGAGAGCTGGAGCGCACCTGCGACCACGTCGTCATCATCGACGGCGGCAAGCTCCTGCGCTCCAGCTCCACCAGGGACTTCACCCAGACCACCGCGACCCTCGCGATCGAGGTCACCGACACCGACGAGCACCCGGACGGCACCCGCGCGGTGCGCGAGGCCCTGAACGCGCGCGGGGTGACCACGCACGACGGCAGCGGGCTGCCCGGCGCCGGGCACATCCTGCTGCTGACGGCGGAGGGCGAGCAGACGTACGACCTCGTCCGGGACGTCGTCGCCGACCTGGGTCTCGGCCTGGTCCGCATGGAACAGCGCCGGCACCACATCGCGGAGGTCTTCAAGGACAGTGACGAGCAGCGGAAGGAGGCGGTCGGCCATGGCGGTTGAGCAGCCCACGGCCCGTGCGGCCGAGCAGACCCGGATCCACGACATCGGCTACCGCTCGTACGACGGCCCGCGCCTGGGCCGGGCCTACGCCCGCCGTTCCCTGTACTCGCAGTCCCTGCGCGGCGCCTACGGACTCGGCCGCTCGGCGAAGTCCAAGGTGCTGCCGATGCTGCTGTTCGTGGTGATGTGCGCGCCGGCGCTCATCATGGTCGCGGTCGCGGTCGCCACCAAGGCGAAGGACCTGCCGGTCGAGTACACCCGCTACGCGATCATCATGCAGGCCGTCATCGGACTCTACGTCGCCTCCCAGGCGCCCCAGTCGGTCTCCCGCGATCTGCGGTTCAAGACGGTGCCGCTGTACTTCTCGCGCCCCATCGAGACCGCCGACTACGTGCGCGCCAAGTACGCGGCCCTGGCCTCGGCGATGTTCATGCTGACGGGCGCGCCGCTGCTCGTCCTCTACGTGGGCGCGCTGCTCGCCAAGCTCGACTTCTCCCACCAGACGAAGGGATTCGCCGAGGCGCTGGTCTCCGTGGCGTTGCTCTCCCTGCTGTTCTCCGGGATCAGCCTGGTCATCGCCGCGGCCACGCCCCGCCGCGGCTTCGGCATCGCGGCCGTCATCGCCGTCCTCACCATCTCCTACGGCGCCGTCTCCACCATCCAGGCCATCGCCTACGTGCACTCCGGCGATTCCGCCGCCACCATCTGGACGGGCCTGTTCTCGCCCGTCACGCTCATCGACGGCGTGCAGACCGCCTTCCTCGACGCGACCTCCTCCTTCCCCGGAGGGGAAGGACCTTCGGCCGCCCAGGGAGTCGTCTTCCTCCTCGTCGTCCTGGGGCTCATCGCGGGCTGCTACGGCCTGCTGATCCGCCGCTACCGAAAGGCCGGACTGTGAGCACGCTATCCATCGACCATGTCTCGCGCTGGTTCGGCAACGTGGTGGCGGTCAACGACGTCACGATGACCATCGGCCCCGGCGTCACCGGTCTGCTGGGCCCGAACGGCGCCGGAAAGTCCACCCTCATCAACATGATGGGCGGCTTCCTCGCCCCGTCCACCGGCTCCGTCACCCTCGACGGCCAACCGGTGTGGCGCAACGAGCAGATCTACCGGCAGATCGGCATCGTCCCCGAGCGTGAGGCGATGTACGACTTCCTGACGGGGCGCGAATTCGTCGTCGCCAACGCGGAGCTGCACGGGCTGGGCGCGAAGGCCGCCCAACACGCCCTTGCCACCGTCGAGATGGAGTACGCCCAGGACCGCAGGATCGCCACGTACTCCAAGGGCATGCGCCAGCGCGTGAAGATGGCGTCCGCCCTGGTGCACGACCCGTCCCTGCTGCTGCTCGACGAGCCGTTCAACGGCATGGACCCGCGCCAGCGCATGCAGCTCATGGACCTGCTGCGACGCATGGGCGCGGAGGGCCGCACCGTGCTGTTCTCGTCCCACATTCTCGAAGAGGTCGAGCAGCTGGCGGCGCACATCGAGGTGATCGTCGCGGGACGGCACGCGGCGAGCGGCGACTTCCGGAAGATCCGCCGCCTGATGACCGACCGGCCGCACCGCTACCTGGTGCGCTCCAGCGACGACCGTGTCCTCGCGGCCGCGCTGATCGCCGACCCGTCGACGTCCGGCATCGAAGTGGACCTCGCCGAGGGCGCCCTGCGCATCCAGGCGGTCGACTTCGGCCGCTTCACCGCCCTGCTGCCGAAGGTGGCGCGCGAGCACGGCGTCCGGCTGCTCACGGTGTCGCCGTCCGACGAGTCGCTCGAGTCCGTCTTCTCGTATCTGGTCGCGGCGTAGGAGGCCCATGATGTATGACCCCACAGTCGCCCGGCTCACCTACCGGGGCCTGCTCGGCCGCCGCCGTGCCCTCATCCTCGGCGCGCTGCCCGTCCTGCTGATCGTGATCTCCGCGGTCGTCCGCTCGCTGACCGGCGCCGACGACCAGGTCGCCCATGACGTCCTCGGCGGATTCGCGCTCGCCACGATGGTGCCCATCATCGGCGTGATCGCCGGCACCGGCGCGATCGGGCCCGAGATCGACGACGGCTCCGTGATCTATCTGCTGGCCAAGCCCGTGAAGCGGCCCACGATCATCTTCACGAAGCTGATCGTCGCCATCGCGGTGACCATGGCGTTCTCGGCGCTGCCGACGCTCGTCGCGGGCCTGATCCTCAACGGCAACGGCCAGCAGATCGCCGTCGCCTACACGGTGGCGGCCCTGGTCGCCTCCATCGCGTACGCCGCGCTGTTCCTGCTGCTCGGCACGGTGAGCAGGCACGCCGTGGTCTTCGGCCTGGTCTACGCGCTCGTCTGGGAGGCGCTGTTCGGCTCGCTGGTCTCCGGGGCGCGCACCCTCAGCGTCCAGCAGTGGGCGCTCGCCGTGGCCCACAAGGTGTCCGACAGCTCTCTGGTCACCTCCGACGTGAAGCTGCCCACGGCGACGGCGCTGCTGATCGCGGTGACCGTGGGTGCCACCTGGTACGCGGGGCAGAAGCTGCGGACGCTGACCCTGGCGGGCGAGGAGTGACCGTCTCCCGGACCGTCCCCTAGGGACGCCCTGGGCACCGGCGGGACAAGTGCGCGGGCGCGGCCGGAAAAGGGGTCGCGCCCGCGCAGGCAGGGCGACCGGCGGCGCGCGGGGGGACAGGGACGACGCGCGCACGGACACGGACGCGTTCGACGCGCCCCTTACGACGGCTTTCTTGACAGCGGCTTCATCCGCGCCCGGGCACAGTGGGCACAAGGGATGCGCGGCGGAATGGAACGGGGATGGCAGCGCAGACACCGCGGGGCGGGGAGCCGGACGAGGAGGGGGAGGTCTGGGACGGCCTCGTGTTCGACGAGGACTTCATACGGTCCGCATCGGCCGCGGAGCCCTCCGCGCGCGCCCGGATGCTGGCGGCGCGCTGGCGCGACCGGGCGCCCGACCCCCAGCCGTGGCGGTCCGACGAGCCGCCCGCCGGCTGGTTCTTCAGCAAGGCGCGCCGCCGCAGGTGGCGCCGCAGGTAGCGGTCCCGTGCCCGTCGGCCGGGCGCTTTTTAATCGGTGGCGCCCGCCTCGGCGGACCGGCAGAGTGGTGGTGTCCACGACGCCGGACCAAGCCCGGCGCCACACACGGGGAGCGGAGTCCGGCGATGTCCAGTGACAGTACGTCGCACTCCCGACAGGGCAGCCCGCGGCAGGTCCCGGAGTAGTTTCCCCTCCGTGGAGCCCGCCCCGCCCGGGAGCTGCCCGGGGCGGCCGCTTCGAGCGCGCGATTCCCTTCGCGCGGGCCGCCCACCCGGAGGATTGGCCGAGTGGTAAGGCACCGGTCTGCTAAGCCGTGGTCGGGCCTGGAAAGCCCGCGCGCGTTCGATTCGCGCATCCTCCGCACGACTGAGTGTTCCGACACCAGACCCGACACCCGCCGCCTGACGGCTGCCGCCGGACACCCGGCAGCCGATACCCGACACCCGGCAGCCGATACCCGACACCCGGCAGCCGATACCCGACACCCGGCAGCCGATACCCGACACCCGGCAGCCGATACCCGACACCCGGCGTCCGATGGCCGGCGCCGGACGCCCCACGTCCGGCGCCGAACCGCTCAGCCCAGCAGCCTCTCCAGGACGACGGCGATGCCGTCCTCGTCGTTGGAGAGGGTCACCTCGTCCGCGACCGCACCCAGGTCCTCGTGCGCGTTGGCCATGGCCACGCCGTACGCGGCCCACGCGAGCATCGGGATGTCGTTGGGCATGTCCCCGAAGGCGATCGTGTCCGCGGCCTTCACCCCCAGGCGGCGGGCCGCCAGCGACAGACCCGTCGCCTTGGTCAGGCCGAGGGGGAGGAGCTCCACGATGCCCTCGCCCGCCATCGTCACCCCGACCAGGCCGCCGGCCGCCTGCTGCGCCGCCTCGGCCAGTTCGTCGTCGCCCAGCGTCGGGTGCTGGAGGTAGACCTTGTTCAGCGGGGCGGACCACAGCTCCGCGGCGTCCTGGATCGGTTCGTACGGAAGCGGTCCGCCGACCCGGTAGCCGGGGCCGGCCAGGACCTCCCCGTCCAGCCCGTCCCGGCTCGCCGCCAGCAGCAGCGGGCCCACCTCGGCCTCGATCTTCGCCAGGGCGAGCGCGGCGATCTGCCGGTCCAGCGTCAGCGACGTCAGCAGCCGGTGCTCCCCCGCGTCGTACACCTGGGCTCCCTGGCCGCACACGGCGAGGCCCCGGTAGCCGAGGTCGTCGAGGACCGGGCGGGTCCAGGCCACCGCACGTCCGGTGACCACGATGTGCGCGACGCCCGCCGCGGCGGCCGCGGCGAGCGCCCCACGCGTGCGCTGCGACACCGTCCCGTCGGAGCGCAGGAGCGTCCCGTCGAGATCGGTGGCTATCAGCTTGTAGGGAGAACCGGAGGGTTCGGCCGTGCTCACTCGGCCACGGGCTCCAGCAGCTCCCGGCCGCCCAGGTACGGGCGCAGGACCTCGGGCACCCGCACGGAGCCGTCCGCCAGCTGGTGGTTCTCCAGGATGGCCACGATGGTGCGCGGTACCGCGCAGAGCGTGCCGTTCAGCGTCGCCAGCGGCTGCACCTTCTTGCCGTTCCGCATGCGGACCGACAGCCGGCGGGCCTGGAAGCCGTCGCAGTTGGACGCCGAGGTCAGCTCACGGTACTTGCCCTGGGTGGGGATCCACGCCTCGCAGTCGAACTTCCGCGACGCCGACGCGCCCAGGTCGCCCGTCGCCACGTCGATGACCTGGAACGGCAGCTCCAGCGAGGTCAGCCACTGCTTCTCCCAGTCCAGGAGCCGCCGGTGCTCGTTCTCGGCGTCCTCGGGGGACACGAACGAGAACATCTCGACCTTGTCGAACTGGTGTACGCGGAAGATGCCCCGCGTGTCCTTGCCGTACGTCCCGGCCTCGCGGCGGAAGCACGGCGAGAAGCCGGCGTAGCGCAGCGGCAGCCGCTCCGCGTCGATGATCTCGTCCATGTGGTACGCGGCGAGCGGGACCTCGGAGGTGCCGACCAGGTAGAAGTCGTCCTTCTCCAGGTGGTAGACGTTCTCGGCGGCCTGGCCGAGGAAGCCCGTGCCCTCCATGGCGCGCGGGCGGACCAGAGCCGGCGTCAGCATCGGGGTGAGCCCGGCCTCCACGGCCTGCGCCATCGCCGCGTTGACGAGTGCCAGCTCCAGCAGGGCGCCGACGCCCGTCAGGTAGTAGAAGCGCGAGCCGGAGACCTTCGCACCGCGCTCGACGTCGATCGCGCCGAGCGCCTCGCCGAGCTCCAGGTGGTCCTTCGGCTCGAAGCCCTCGGCGCCGAAGTCACGGATCGTGCCGTGGGTCTCCAGGACGGCGAAGTCCTCCTCGCCGCCGACCGGGACGTCCGGGTGGACCACGTTGCCCAGTTGGAGCAGGAGCCGCTTGGTCTCCTCCTCGGCCTCGTGCTGCTCGGCGTCGGCCGCCTTGACGTCGGCGGCGAGCCGGCCGGCCTTCTCCAGCAGCCCGGTCTTCTCCTCGCCGGCGGCCTTGGGGATCAGCTTGCCGAGCGCCTTCTGCTCGGAGCGGAGTTCGTCGAAGCGGACGCCGGACGACCTGCGCCGCTCGTCGGCGGAGAGGAGGGCGTCGACGAGCGCGACGTCCTCACCACGGGCGCGCTGGGAGGCACGAACACGGTCGGGGTCCTCACGGAGCAGGCGAAGGTCAATCACCCCTCAAGGCTACCGGTGCGGGGTTCCGGCCCACGACTCCGTATTTCGATCAGTGAGGCATGTCCGGCTATGCGGCAATTACTCTGTGTGTCAAGGAAAAGGGGCGATGCACCCCGTAAGGGGGCGATGGGCGTGTGCCTCGTTGACCCGACTTCCCAGTGCGGAACGGGATTTGGTCTGCGCTTGTCCACAGGCATCCACAGTCGACCCAAGGTTATCCACAGGCTGTGCGGAAGATCTGTGGACTTCCGAGTTGATCAATCCGAATGCCGCACGAGAGGCGCGGAATTCCCGCTCCAAACCCCTACTACATGCACTTTCGGGTGGAAAAGGGTCGCCCTGAAGTGTTGGTCGAAAGAAACGAGTGGACAACTGTGGCGGACGGGGCGGTGGACGGGTGGAGGACTCTTAGGGGGATTTGTCGACCGCACCGTGCCGTGTTGTCGACTTGTCCCCAGATCGAGAAGCCCACCTGTGGATAACTTCTGTGGACAGCGAAAATCTGCAGGTAGGACCGACGCCCTGACGCCGGCAGTCTAGAACCGGCCGTCCTGGCAGCGCGCCACCCAGTCCGCGGCCGACACGAACTCGTCGTCCGACGTACCGGGCCGCAGGGCCCGCGCGTCACCCGGCCGGATGTCCGCACGCGGGTACGAGCCGAGGAAGCGCACCTGCAGACAGATCCGCTTGAGCCCCATCAGCGCCTCGGCGACCCGGCGGTCGGAGATGTGCCCCTCGGCGTCGATGCAGAAGCAGTAGTTCCCGATGCCCGCCCCGGTCGGGCGCGACTGCAGCAGCATCAGGTTGATCCCCCGCACCGCGAACTCGCCCAGCAGGTCGCGCAGCGCACCGGGGTGGTCGTCGCGCTGCCACAGGACGACGGAGGTCTTGTCCGCGCCGGTCGGAGCGGCCGGCCGGGCGGGCCTGCCGACCAGTACGAACCGCGTCTGCGCGTTCTCCGCGTCGTGGATCCCGGTCTCCAGCGCCTCAAGACCGTAGCGCGCGGCGGCGAACTCGCCCGCGAACGCCGCGTCGTAACGGCCCTCCTGCACCAGCCGCGCGCCGTCCGCGTTGGACGCGGCCGACTCCCAGACCGCGTCCGGAAGGTTGTCCTTCAGCCAGTTGCGCACCTGCGGCTGCGCGGCGGGGTGCGCGGTGACCGTCTTGACCTCCGAGAGCTTCGTGCCGGGCCGGACCAGCAGCGCGAAGGTGATCGAGAGAAGCACCTCGCGGTAGATCATCAGCGGCTCGCCCGCGACGAGCTCGTCGAGGGTCGTCGTGATGCCGCCCTCCACCGAGTTCTCGATCGGTACGAACGCGGCCTCGGCCTCGCCGCTGCGAACGGCGTCGAGCGCGGCCGGAACCGACACCATCGGGACGAGCTCCCGGGTGGCGGCCTCCGGCAGCGTGCGGAGGGCGACCTCGGTGAAGGTGCCCTCGGGACCGAGATACGCATAACTGGCTGGCATGACTTCACCCTAATAGGCGCGGCGGACCTCGGCTCACGCCCGTGGACGGCCGCGGCCCGCCCGGGCACGCGTCCCGCCCCGGCCCCTGGACGGCCGCGGCCCCTCCGGGCCGCCCGATCCGCCAGCCCGCCAGCCCGGCCGCCCGATCCGCCAGCCCGCCCGCCCGGTCCGCCAGCCCGCCCGCCCGGTCCGCCCGTCCGTCCGCCCGGTCCGTCCGTCCGCCCTGCCGGTCCGGCCCCGTCCGCCGCTCACCCCTCCAGCAGTCGCTGCCCCACGTACTCCCCCTTCGCCGCGCCGCCCGGAGCCGCGAACAGACCGCTCGCCTCGTGGCGGATGAACCGCGACAGCGCGTCCCCCCGGTCGAGCTTGCGCTGCACGGGGACGAAGCCGCGCAGCGGGTCCGCCTGCCAGCAGACGAACAGCAGGCCCGCGTCAGGGGTCCCGTCCGCGTCGAAGCCGTCGTGGAAGGAGAACGGGCGGCGGAGCATGGCCGCGCCCCCGTTCTGGTCGGGCCGGCTGATGCGGGCGTGCGCGGTGAGGGGCACGACCGGCTTGCCGTCGGCGCCGGTCCTCTCCAGGTCCATCGCGGTCGTCTCGGCGCCGCCGCCGAGCGGTGCCCCGTCGGACTTGCGGCGCCCGATGACCTCCTCCTGGGCACGGAGCGGGAGCTTGTCCCAGTCGTCGAGGAGCATGCGGATGCGGCGCACCACGGCGTACGAGCCGTTCGCCATCCAGGCCGGGCCGCCGGAGGCGGGGACGAAGATGCGCCGGTCGAAGTCGGGGTCGGCCGGCTTCGGATTGCGCGTGCCGTCGATCTGGCCCATCAGGTTGCGGGCCGTCATGGGGTGCGCGGTCGCGCCGGGGGAGCGGTTGAAGCCGTTCATCTGCCAGCGCAGCCGTGCCGCGCCGCCGGCGTCCTTCTGGACGGCGCGCAGGGCGTGGAAGGCGACGAGCGCGTCGTCGGCGCCGATCTGCACCCACAGGTCGCCGTTGCTGCGGCGGGGGTCGAGGCGGTCGGAGGAGAAGTCGGGCAGCGGGTCCAGGGCGGACGGGCGCTGCTTCTCCAGCCCGGTGCGGGAGAAGAAGCTGTTCCCGAAGCCGAAGGTGATCGTCAGGGACGACGGGCCGGCGTCACGGGCGATGCCGGTGTCGTCGTGCGCGGCGGTCTCGCCCGCCATCAGCCGCTCGGCCGTGGCCGACCAGCGGCGCAGCAGCGCGGCGGCCTCCTTGCGGCCCGCGCCCGCCGCGAGGTCGAAGGCGACGAGATGGCCGCGGGCCTGGAGGGCATCGGTGATGCCCGGCTGGTGCGTCCCGCGGAACGCCACCCGTTCCGCGCCGAGCGACGTCAGCGGGACGGTCTTCTCGGAGGGCGCCGCGGCGTGTCCCGCGACCGCGCCCGCGGTACCCAGCACGAGCCCGGTGGCGCCGGCGGTCCCGAGGAGCCGCCGCCGTGAGATCGCCCCCGAGGGGGAGGAGGTGCCGGCGCCCGTCTCTTCGGGGGCGCCGTTCCCGCGAGCGCCCTCCTCGGGGGAGCGCTCCTCGATGGGACGGCCCTGGTGGGTCCGGGGACGGTCGTCCCGGGAGGACACGGGGGGCGTGGACTGGTCAGCCATGGTGAGGTTCAGCCGATCTGCGCGTTCTTGTTGACGGTCACTTGGTCGATGTCGGACGTCCGCACGGTCACCGCGATCTTCCAGTCGCCCGCCATGGGGATCTGTACGCCGCTCGCCGACCAGTGGCCGGTGGCGACGCGGTCGGGCACCACGGGCAGCGGGCCGATGCCCTTCGCCTCGAGCGTGAAGGCGACCTTCACCTCGGGGACGTCGAAGGCCCTGCCGTTCGGCCGCACCACGTAGAGGTGCATCAGGTTCCCGCCGGCGCGGGCCGGGTCCAGGGTGAGCGCCACGGTGCCCCTGCCGTCCTGGCCGCCCGTGTCGAAGGGGAACTTCAGCGTCAGGGAGCCGGATGAGGGCTGCGACGTGGCGGCGGTGGCCGCCCGGGCCGCCTCCTCCGTGCGCCCCGGCTCGGTGCTGGTGAGCGCGGCGGTGACGGCGAGCAGCACGATCGCGACGCCCGCCTCGGCGAGCACGGAGCGGCGCAGCCCGGAACGGACGGGGTCGGCGTCCCGGATCCGCCGGGCCCGCGCCTCGGCCACCGCGGCCTGCTGACGGGCCAGCTGGGCGGCGCGTGCGGAGCGCCCGGACGTGCCGGGGGCCCCGCTCCCGGAGCCGCGGTCCCTGCCGGAGGCCCCGGGCCCCCCGCTCTTCGCGGACACACCGCTCCCGGCCGGGGACTTGGCGGCCACCGCCGACCGCTTCTTCTCCGCCGCGCGCTGCCGTTCCGCCGTACGCCACGCCGCCACCGCGGACGCCGACGCCTCCGTCAGTCGTACCGTCCAGCGCCGGGAGACCCAGGCGAGGCCGACGAGCACGGCGACCAGGCCGACCTTCGCGATCAACAGCTGTCCGTACGTCGTCCCGGTCAGCGCCGACCACGAGCCGAGCTGCCGCCATGCCTGGTAGACGCCGGTCGAGACCAGGGTCACGACGCTTGCGAACGCCACGCGGGAGAAGCGCCGTACGGCCGCCCTCTCGATCGACGGGGCCCGGTACAGCGAGACGAGCAGGGCCGCGAGGCCGCCCAGCCAGGCGGCGACCGCGAGCAGGTGGAGGACGTCGACCGGCATCGCGAGGCCGGCCTGGATGCCGGTCGAGGCGTGCTCGGCCATCGCCCAGGTCGCCGCGAGCCCCGCCGCCACGACGGTTCCGCCGATGGCCAGCCCGAAGGTGAGGTCCCGCCTCTCGGCGGCGAGGTCGGCGGCGTCCTCCTCGAGCGCACCGCCACGGGGCGTGCCCTTCGCGGCGCCGGACCCGCCGGCCCTGCCGCGGCCGCCGCCGGTCGCCTCCTGGGCGTCCGCGTCCCGTTTCACGTACGCCCCGAAGAGCACCGCGACGAACAGCGCCCCCGCGGCCAGGAGCAGCAGCCGGGAGACGAGCGCCGCGCCCGACTTGGTCTGCAGCACCTGCCCCATCAGGGACAGGTCGAAGACATCGGCGATCTTCCCCGAGGTGGTGTACGAGCCGCGCAGGAGCAGCAGCGCGAGCGTCGCCGAAGTGAGCGCCAGCCACCCGGAGACCACGAGCCGCTGCACCGCCCGCACCCCGGCGCCCCGCTGCCAGCAGGCGAGCACGAAGGCCGCGCCGCCGGCCAGGACGATGAATCCCGCGTAGGAGACGTACCGCCCGAACCCGTAGAGCCAGCCGACCACCCCGCCGCCCGCGGTGGGGCCGGAGACGGTGACCGTGGTCGCGGACGGGGCGCCGACGGAGAAGGTGAAGGCGCCGGAGACCGGGTGGCTGTCCGCGGACACCACCTGGTAGGTCACGGTGTAGGTGCCGCGGGGCAGCCCCGCGTGCACCTTCACGCCGTACATCGCGCCGCTCTGGTTGAACGCCCTGCCGGTGTCGACGCGCTGCCCCCTGGGGTCGAGGACGCGCAGCGAGTCGTCGGAGAGCGCCACCGTCTCGGAGAAGGTGAGCGTGACCTGGGCGGGTGCCTTGTCGACCACCGTTCCCTGCGCGGGGTCGCTGCCGATCAGCGCGGCGTGCGCGGAGGCGGGCGCGGCCCCGCCGAACAGCGCGCCCACGACGGCGAGCAGCAGCGCCAGCAGCCCGCGGACCGCCCGGATCCGGGCCGTGGGCCCGGCTGCCGTACGGGCCCTCCCCCGGACGTGCTCCGGGACGCGCCCGCCGGGAGCGATGGCCTGTGTCACGGTGATGCCTCCCTCAGTGCCCGGTCATCGGGTGGTACGTCGCCGGTTTCACCGGCATGTCGACCGTCACCGTTCCGGACTCGGCGAAGTGCAGCTGCACCGACACCTTCTCGCCCTGCCTCGGCCGGTGGCCGAGGTTTGCGAACATCAGGTGGTTGCCGCCGCTGTCGAGGACGAGGCTGCCGTCCGCGGGCACGGCGAACGACTTCTCCTCCCGCATCGTGCCGCCCTCGGAGGAGTGCAGCGTGATGTCGTCGGTCAGGTCGCTGGTGACCGACGTGAGGGTGTCGGCACCGCCCGAGTTGGTGACGGTGAAGTAGCCGGCCGCCATGTCGCCGGTGACGGGCTGGGGCATGTAGGCGCCGGTGACCTTCAACTCGGGCCTGGCCGAGGAGGAGAAGCCGGAGGCGTCCGAGCCGCCGCAGCCCGTGAGTATCAGTCCGGCCGTCATCATCACGGCGGGCAGGCAGAGACGGCGGGTCACGGGTTCTCCCCCTTGATGATCTTGGGAAGGTCCCTGGTGTAGTCGTCGACGGTGGCGTCCTGGCTGTACAGCACATAGCCCGCGTCGGTCTTCGGCGAGAACGCGATGACCTGGGTGCCGTGGGTGGACACGACCGTGCCGTCCTTGTCCTTGGTCGGCGGCTCGACGCTGATGCCGAGGGAACGGGCGCCGGCCTGGATGGTGGCGAAGTCACCGGTCAGGCCCACGGCCTGGGGGTCGATGCCCTTCAGCCACGTGCCGAGCGCGGACGGGGTGTCGCGGTCCGGGTCGGTGGTGACGAACACGATCCGCAGCGAGTCCTTCTGTGCCTGGCTCAGCTGCTTGTTCGCCGCCAGCTGCTTCTTGGCGACGGCGATGTTGTTCATCGTCAGCGGGCAGACGTCCGGGCAGTGGGTGTAGCCGAAGTAGACGAGCGTCGGCCTGCCCTTGGTCTCCGCGCGGAGGTCGTACTTCGTGCCGTGGGTGTCGGTGAGGACGAGGTCCGGCTTCTCGAACGGCTGGTCGAGCACGGTCGCGGCCTTGTCCGCGCCCTTCTCCGCGGAGACCTGGACGACGGGCTTGTCGCCGCCGTCTCCGGATCCGCAGGCGGAGAGGGTGAGCGCGACGGCGGCGAGGAGGCCGGCGGCGGCGAGATTCTTCTTGCGCATGGAAGGGGTCCCGAAGGTAGGGGGTCTCAGGAGTCGGTGGTACGTCGGCGGCCGGCCAGAACGGCGTACGCCACGCCCGCCGCGCCCACGGCGATGCCCACCATGCCCAGGACGCGGGCGGTGGTGTCACCGCCGCCGGAGGCCGCGGACCGGGTGTCCCCGGCGGCCGACGTGGCGGAGGCGTCCTCGGCCGTGGCGCCGCCGTGGCCGGAGGCCGCGGCGGTCAGCTCCAGCACCGGGGCGGGGTTCTCGGGCTCTTCCCCGCCCTCCTGCTGCGGCTCGATCCAGCGGACGACCTCCTTGTTCGAGTAGGTCTGCACCGCCTTGAAGACGAGTCGGCCGGTGTCCTCCGGGAGCGGTCCGATCGAGAGCGGGAACTTCTGGAAGTAGCCGGGCTCGATGCCCTTGCCGGTCGCGGTCCAGGTGACCTTGGTGACGGCCTCGTCGATCGTCAGGCCGTGCAGCGTGACCGGCTTGTCCAGCTTCGACCTGGTGAGCCGCACGCTCCAGCCCTCGACGGGCTGAGGCATCACCGAGGCGAGCGGGTGGTCGGCCGGGAAGCTGACGTCCAGCCGGACGGTCGAGGCGTTGTCGCGCTCGTTGGGGACCTTGAAGCCGACCGTCGCATACCCGCCCTTGGCGGCTTCGCCGTCCGGTTGCACGTCGATGTGCGCGGACGCGGGTGCGGACAGGACGAGGACGGCCGACGCCGCGGCGGCACCGGCGACGGCGAGGCGCGCGATGCGGGACGGCGCCTTGGGGAAAGCCGGGATGGCCTTCATGAGAGCACTCCACTCCGGGAGAGAGTCGGTCGAGGAAGAGGGGCGCGTGCGCAGGGGCGACCACGGCCGTGGCACCTCGCGGGCACGCGCGCGTGCCGCACGACGGCATCCCCTCCGCACGGACGAGTGGAGTGGAGCGTCGCGTCAGGCAGCGAGCACGTGGAGGGGCGGGCAGGGCGGCCCGCGCCGGATCACCGAATGCTGGAGCGCGGACGCGGGCGGCCTCGGCGGTACGAGGAAGGCGATGCGGGGGGCGCGCGGCCCGGTCCCGGACGCGCCGGGGAGCCCGGCCAGCAGGGCGCGCGCGAGCGAGGACGCCGCGCGCAGGGACCGTACGAGCGCCCCCTCCGCGAGCTCCTGCGCCGACAGCCGCAGAAGCCGCAGGAGCGCGATGTCACCGCGACGCAGCACCCAGCCCGCGGCCACGGCCGCGAGGACGTGACCGAGCAGCATGGGCACGGACGGCAGTACCGACCCGGGACCGGCCATCGTCGCCAGGGCGTCCGCGGGGTGGTGCACGGAGGATGCGTCCATGCCCGTGTCGAGGCGCGCGTCGGCGAGGATCTTCTGGGCCCGCGCGGGGGAGAGCACCGCCGCGCCGGTGCCGCACAGGAGGCGCGCGGCCCGTTCCACGAGTGCGGCGTCGGCCGCCGGCATCGGGTGCCCGCTCGTCGGCACGGCACCCGGGTGCTGCCCGAGCTCGAACAGCGTGTGCAGCACGGTCTGGCCGACCGCGAGGAACGCGACGATGCCCGGCAGGGTGCGCTCCCGCCCGGCCGCCCCGGCGGCGACGGCGAACACGGCGAGGAAACCGGCGCCCAGCGTCCACGGCGGAACCGTGGCGCAGGAGGCGAGCCCGTGCCCCGCCGCGGCCAGCGCGACGCAGACCGCGGCGAACACCGCGGCCCGCAGGAACCGGAGATCGTATCCGGTGCGCGCCGTGCGCGGGAGGGGGGCACTCATGGCGGCCTCATCATCGCACTGGCCCCGCGAGCCGTGTACGGCAGGTCCGCAAGGCGACATACATGCGGTAATCGGAGAGGCGGACCGGAAGATCACGTTCGAGTGCGAGCGGCCTCCGCATTACACCCCTCACGGCCGTGGCACATCCGCCGGATGGGCGGGATCTCGTGGATCGCGCGCATGCCCTCGCCGTGCGTGGCTATACGTAACGGTATGTCGAGCCGCGGCCAGGAGGCTGGAGCATGAGCATCTGGTGGTCACTCCATCTGCGGCGCGAAGCTGCGAGCGTGCCGCTCGCCCGACGGCTCCTGATGGGCACGATGGAGACCGCGGGCGTCGACCCGGACATCTCGTACGACCTTTCCGTCGCGCTCAGCGAGGCGTGCGCCAATGCGGTCGAGCACGGAGGCGGCGGTCACGGCGGTACGTCCGAGGCGTACCGGGTCACGGCCTACCTCGACGGCGAGAAGTGCCGCATCGAAGTCACCGACGCGGGCCCTGGTTTCCCGTCCGGCAGATCCCGTCCCACGCTGCGCCCGGCCCGCTTCGACGCCGAGCACGGCCGTGGCCTGTGTCTCATCCAGGAACTCGCCGACCATGTCCACATCGGCAACAAGCCGGGGCGGGGCGGTGCGGTGGTGAGCTTCGACAAGATCCTGAAGTGGCGGAAGGACGCACCCCCGGTGGCGGTGTAGCCGAACGGCGAGTGGCCGGCCGCGAGCCGGCGGACGGGCCGCGTGCCCGGGGCCATGCGCCGGCGGACGGGGCATGCGCCGGAGGGCCGGGCTGCGCCGGAGGGCCGGGCTGCGCCGGAGGGGCGGGCATGCGCCGGAGGGCCGGGCTGCGCCGGAGGGCCGGGCATGCGCCGGAGGACCGGGCTGCGCCGGAGGACCGGGCTGCGCCGGCCGGGTGCCGAAGTCGGCACCCGGCCGCGCACCCGCGTGTCAGTCCTTCGTGGACGACCTCAGGGACGCCATCCACAGCTCGACCTCGTCGGAGCGCCGCGGCAGGGCGGCCGAGAGGTTCCGGTTGCCGTCCTCCGTGACGAGGATGTCGTCCTCGATGCGGACGCCGATGCCGCGGTACTCCTCCGGGACGGTCAGGTCGTCCGCCTGGAAGTACAGGCCCGGCTCGACCGTGAGCACCATGCCGGGCTCCAGCGTGCCGTCCACGTACGTCTCCGTGCGGGCGGCCGCGCAGTCGTGGACGTCCATGCCGAGCATGTGGCCCGTGCCGTGCAGGGTCCAGCGGCGCTGCAGGCCCAGCTCCAGGACGCGCTCCACCGGGCCCTCGACCAGCCCCCACCCGACCAGCTTCTCGGCGAGCACGCGCTGCGCGGCGTCATGGAAGTCGCGGTACTTGCCGCCCGGCTTCACCGCCGTGATGCCGGCCTCCTGGGCCTCGTACACGGCGTCGTAGACGGTCTTCTGGATCTCGCTGTAGACGCCGCTGACCGGCAGCGTGCGGGTGACGTCGGCGGTGTAGTACGTGTGCGTCTCCACGCCGGCGTCCAGCAGGAGCAGGTCGCCGGAGCGGACCGGCCCGTCGTTGCGCACCCAGTGCAGCGTGCAGGCGTGCGGTCCGGCCGCGCAGATCGAGCCGTAGCCGACATCGTTGCCCTCCACGCGCGCACGGAGGAAGAACGTTCCCTCGATGTAGCGCTCGCTGGTGGCCTCCGCCCGGTCGAGGACCTTCACCACGTCCTCGAAGCCGCGCACCGTCGAGTCGACCGCCTTCTGCAGCTCCCCGATCTCGAACGCGTCCTTGACCAGCCGCATCTCGGAGAGGAAGACGCGCAGTTCCTCGTCGCGCTCCGCGGTCACCTTGTCGTGCAGCGCGGCCTCGATGCCCGTGTCGTGGCCGCGGACCACCCGGACCGGGCCGGTGGCCTCCCGCAGCTTCCCGGGCAGCTCGCGCACGTCCGCGGCAGGAATGCCGTGGAGTTGTTCCGCCTCGGCGAGCGAGTGGCGGCGCCCGACCCACAGTTCGCCCTGGCCGGAGAGCCAGAACTCGCCGTTCTCACGGTCGGACCGGGGCAGCAGGTAGATCGTCGCCCGGTGGCCGCCCGTCCCGTCCGCGACCGTCGCCGGCTCCAGCACCAGGACACCGTCCTCCGTCTGGTTGCCCGTCAGGTACGCGTACTCGACGGAGGCCCGGAAGGGGTAGTCGGTGTCGTTGGAGCGGGTCTTCAGGTTGCCCGCGGGGATCACCAGGCGCTCGCCGGGGAAGCGGGCGGAGAGGGCGGCGCGGCGGGCGCGCGTCTCGGCGGCCTGGGCGACGGGCTGCAGGTCGTGCAGCTCGGTGTCGGCCCAGCCGGACTTCATGTTCTCGGCCAGCTCGTCGGACAGGTCCGGGTACAGGCCGTTCTTGCGCTGCTTGACGGGCTCCTCCTGGGCAGTCTCCGGGGTCTCCGGGAGCTCTTCCGCCACGGTCATCCTCCTAGATGCGGCACTGGACCCCGTCCATCGTACGGTCGCACGAGCGATCGGCGGCTTGTTCGACGAGGCCCGGCGGGGGCTCACTCGAACCGTGCCGCCAGCAGGATCACGTCCTCCGCGCCGTGCTCCCCCGGCCGCGGCGCCGACCGGCCGGGTGGCGCCGCGGCCGGCCCGTCCGGCAGCATCGCCCGCAGGATGTGGTCCACGATCGCCCCCGGATCGGTGCGCACCGGCCTCGGCACGCTCGCGGCCGCCGCGTGCAGCCGGGCGAAGGCGCGGTCCATCGGGTCCCCGGCGCGCTGCAGCAGGCCGTCGGTGTAGAGGAGCACGGTCTCGCCGGGCTCGAGGGTCACATCGATGCTCGGCGCCTCCCAGCAGGCCAGCATCCCCAGGGGTGCCGACAGTGAGGTCTCCACGAACTCGGTGCGGCGCGGACCGATCAGCAGGGGCGGGCTGTGCCCGGCCCCGGCCAGCGTCAGCCTGCGCATCGCGGGCTCGCAGTACGCGAACAGGGCGGTGGCCGAGCGGGCGGGCTCGGTGAGCCTCAGCAGCAGCTCCAGGTCCGAGAGGACCGCCACCGGGTCCTCGCCCTCCATCACGGCGTACGCGCGCAGCGAGGCCCGAAGCCGGCCCATCGCGGCCAGCGCGCCGGGCCCCGACCCGGTCACGGATCCGACGGCCAGGCCGAGGGCGGCGTCCGGCAGCGGCAGCGCGTCGTACCAGTCTCCGCCGCCGCGCGGACCGGTGCGGCGACGGGCGGCGAGCTGCACGCCGGTGATCCGGGGCAGCCGGGCGGGGAGCAACTCCTCGGCGATCGTCCTCATGCACGCGCGCGTGCGCTCGGTCTCGACGAGCCGGGCCAGGTGCTCGGCCGCGTAGCGGGCGTAGAGGCCGGCGAGGTGGCGCTGGCGCTCGACCGGCTCGGCGGGCTCGTCGTAGAGCCACACGGCGGCACCGAGCCGGCCGGCCGCCTCGGTGGACAGGGGGAGCGCGTAGCTCGCGGCGTAGCCGAGCCGGGCGGCCACCTCGCGGTGGCGGGGGTCGAGCCCGTCCTCGGAGAACAGATCGGGCTCGGCGATCTCGCGCTCGCCGCCCGGCAGTCCGTCGAGGATCCGGCCGTACGACATCGAACTGCGCGGCACGGTCTCGATGTGGCCGAGGTCGGCGCGGGCCAGGCCCAGGCCGATCGTGGTGTCGGGTCCCTGACCGTCGCGGGGTTCCAGCACGACGAGACCGCGCCGGGCGCCCACGAGGGCGGCTCCGGCGCGCAGCAGTTCCTGGAGCGCTTCGGCGAGTGAGTCCGTGCGCGCCAGGCGTTCGGTGAGTTCGTGGAGGGTCGTGAGGTCCGAGACCCAGGCCGCGAGCTGGTCCTGGAGCAGGGATTCCGGGGCGACGGATGCGTGGGGGGTGGCCGGAGGGACGTCCGTGGCGGCAGCGATCGACGCGACAGTGTGTGTGGGCGGGGGAACCGTGGAGTCGATTCCAGCCACTTTCGGAGGGTGAGGGGCGTTCATGGTGCCCGGCCTTCGGACCGGTGCATAGTGCTCGATAGCATCGCAAACCCCCATGTCAATCTGCGCCGCTAGCAGTGTCTCCACATGTACACGTACTCGTGATGAGATGTCCAGCATTGTCCTGCTGGGATTCGTGGTGTCCGTGAGGCTCCGTTACTCTCTTGTGGAAAGGCAAAGTTGGCCTAAAAAAGCCTCGGGCGTCGCCCTATTGCGGTCGACTGGCCTTGTTCGACGGAGCGTCACAGCGGTCGTGATGGGTACGTACTCGGTGAAGGCCAGGGATGGTTGGGAGCCATCCGGAACCTGGCGCCGGACCCGGGCGTCTTAGCCACCGACGGCCGAGCCCCATCCTCCCCTGGTGGAGGCGGCGAGCAGGAGCGGGACGGCACATCGCCAGGCGTCGCCACCCCACGCCATGCCCATGATGGTGATGGGCGCAGTACGGACGCGGACGCAGCCAAAGCTCGGCCCAGAGGGGTTCCCCTTGTCCAAGACAAGGGTGTGATGCGCCAGCAGGTACGCACGGTGAAGTGATCGACACATGGTGTGACATGGTCTCGGTGTTGCCAGGCGTGCAACGGAAAGGAACGAGCGCTCATGCGCGAGATCCTCGGAAGGCGACGCAGGCTCCTGTCCCGGCGGAACGACAGGAGGTCTGAGTCGATCAGCGCGGCCCTGACCTTCGCGACCGCATGGCGGTGGCCCGTTCTCCCAGGTGTGGCACCGGATCCGGAGGGGCGGGCCCGCTGCGGGTGCCCCGACCCGGAGTGCACGGTCCCCGGCGCGCATCCGTTCGACCCGGGGCTGCTGGCGGCCACCACCGACGAGCGCATGGTGCGGTGGTGGTGGACCAACCGGCCCACCGCGCCGATCGTGCTGGCCACCGGCGGCCGGGCGCCCTGTGCGGTGAGCCTGCCCGCCCTCGCGGCCTCACGCGCCCTCGCCGCCCTCGACCGGACGGGCATGCGCCTCGGTCCGGTCGTGGCGGCGCAGCACCGCTGGGCGTTCCTCGTGGCGCCCTACTCGATGGAGCAACTGGGCGACCTGCTCTACGCCAAGGACTTCGTCCCGGGATCGCTGCGCTTCCACGGCGAGGGCGGCTATCTGGCGCTGCCGCCCTCCGAGACCGCCCATGGGGAGATCCGCTGGGAGCGGGCGCCGCTGCCCGGTTCGGCCGCGCCCTGGGTGCCCGATGTGGAGGCCGTGGTGGACGCGGTCGTCGACGCCCTCACTCGTACGGGTGTGAGCGCGCCCGAGTTGTAGGTGTCGGGCGCGCGGCGGGGCCGAGCGCCGGTGATCGGCGGATATCTTCGGCTCATGCTGATTCGTCCTGGGGGGCACGGGAAACAGGGGCAGGAGACAGGCGCGCCGGGCCAGGGCCGGCCCGAGCCGCACAGGCTGCGCCTGTTCGCGCTCATGGGCGCGGTGACGGTCGTGGCCGCGCTGCCGCTCGCCGTGGCCTCCGCCGGGCCGGTGGGTGACGCGGACCGTGACGCGATCCGCACGCTCCCGCACGATGACGCGAAACGGTCGACCTCCTCCCCCGCGCCGAGCCGGCCGGGCCTCGGTGCGGCCACCGCGGCCCGCTGCGGCTCCCAACTGTCCTCCCCGGAAGGGATCGAGGCGCAGACCTGCGTCATGACGCAGGGGCCGGAGACCTGGGCGCGCACGTACTACCGCAATGCCACCGGCGGCCGGCTCAGCTCCGTCCTGAGCTTCATGGGGCCGGAGGGGCGCACCATCGAGATGCACTGCCCGGTGGCGGCGGCGAACGACCCGAGGACCTGCGAGACACCGCGGCAGCGCGTCGCGGGCGCGCCGAGCGCGTACTCGGCGGTCGTGGAGTTCGCCCGGAGCGACGGGAGCGGACCGCTGATGCTGCGCTCCGGAAGTGATGCGACGGGGCAGAGCAGGCGGTAACGGAGCGGCACCGCAAGGCAGTTGACGCCACGGGCCGTTTCGTCCACATGCATGCACATGAAAAGACCCGGTTGCTGGCGACGGGGGATGCACCAGCAACCGGGCTACTGGAACGGTAACAAGAGATCGGCGGTTCGCAAATTCGATCTCGGCTATTCGGACACGGATTTACCTGTCGCAACGGGTACTTGTGACGGGAGTCACCCAGAGGGAGACTCCCGCACCTGCTGACCGGTCGGTCCGGCGAGGGCCGGAGATCAGCTCAGCGTCACCTGCCGGTTGGTCAGCCCGCCGCGGGCCCGGCGCTCCTCGGCGGTGAGCGGCGCCTCCGACGTCAGAGCGGCCGCGAGGCGCTCGGCGAACTCGGCGGCCGGCTTCTCGACATCCTCCGCGCTCATCGCGCTCGGCAGGTCCCAGACCGGCACCGTGAGCCCGTGCGCGCGGAAGGATCCGACCAGGCGCGTGCCCTCGCCGAGGCCCGACTGCCCGGCCGCCTGCAGCCGCGCGAGGGCGTCCAGAAGCTGCTCCTCGGGGTGCGGCATGACCCACCGCAGGTGGTTCTTGTCCGGGGTCTCGCACCAGTACGCGGCGTCGACACTCCTGAGCTTCACCGTGGGGATGGCGGCGGCGTTGGCCCGCTCCAGGGAGGCGGTCACCTCGGGTGTCGCGTTCTCCACCTCGGGGACCCAGAACTCGAAGCCGCTGTGCACGACTGGCTCGAAGGCGCCTTCGGGATCCAGCAGGTCCTGGAGGCGCGGGCTGTCGGCGGGCGCGCGGCGGCCCTTGACCGGAGAGCCCGGCTCAGCGGTGAGGGCGCGCCGAAGGGTGTCCGCGAGATCGCGGCTGAGGTCGCCCGACGCCGTGTCGTTCTGCAGGCCGAGCAGGACCGAGCCGTCGTCGCGCCGCAGCGCGGGCCAGGCCATCGGCAGGACGGTGGCGAGCGTGACCGACGGGACGTCGTCCGGGACGATGCCTGCCCCGAGCTTCAGCTCGGCGGTCGCCGCCGGCACCAGCTCGCGCAGCGCCACCCAGTCGCACTCGCCGGGAAGTCCCTCGAACGGACGCTGCACCAGCTCGGTCGCCGCGTGCGAGGCGGTCCGGCCATGACACGCCTTGTAACGGCGGCCGCTGCCGCAGGGGCACGGCTCCCGGGCGCCGACGACCGGGACATTCCCCTCGGCACCTGCGACGCGGGCACCGTCGGTGGGCTGCGGGCGCTTGGCCTTGGTCTGGGGTCGCTTCTTGGCCATCGTGGGTGTCTCCCGGTTACGGCTCGTTTCGTACGGGCGCGAGCCTAGCCGCTCGTACGACGGTCGACGGGATCCTGTGGACAACGCACCGAACCGTCTCCGCAAGGCGCCCGCCCGACGGGGGCGAGGCGTTCGCCGGCAGAGCCCGGAGGCCTCCGTGGGAGCCGTGCGTGCGGGGGCGCCGGGGTGGAGCGCGGACGCGGAGCCCCCCGAATCGTGCCGCCGGGCCGCCGCCGGCCCTGACGCCCCTTCAGACCTGTCGCGGCCATGTGCTCCTGGCCGTGTTCGGCGGCCCTCCGTGGCGGGGCGTCAGGCATGCCCCGCCACGACCCGCTCAGTCCAGGTCGTCGAACGCGTCGGCGAAGTCCAGCCCCGCCATCCTCGACACGGAGGGCGCCGTCACGCGCGTGGCGAAGTCGTCGCGCCGGTTCGCCGAGACGGCGTCGTCCTGGACGACGACCCAGACCGTGACCTCGCCGTGGACGTCGTCCCGTACACCCCAGTCCTTGGCCAGTGCGGTGATGATGTTCAGCCCGCGGCCGCCGTGTGCGGTGACCGAAGGGGTCGCGGGTACCGGACGGGTCGGTCCGCCGCCGTCCGTCACCTCGACCGTGACGCGTCCGGAGGCGTCCACGCGCCACGCGGCACGCACGTCACCGTCCCCCATCAGGCTGTCGCCGAGTGGTCGGCCGTGGCGACAGGCGTTGCTGAGCAGTTCCGAAAGAATCAATACGGCATCATCGATGACCGATTCCGACACCCCACCGGTCCGCAGTTGCTCGCGCATCCGGTGCCGTGCGTCCCCCACGCCTGCAGGACCATGGGGCACGGCCATGCTTGACGACGTGGGCACCTCCTGTGCCACCACCAACGCCACCCCCGAGACCTCCTTCGCCCCACGCCACGGTGTGAATGCCCTCTTGGACCGGACCGGAAACCGACCCTCGTCCGGCTGCGGACGCACTCACACCGGTCGAACACGGAACGAACGCGCCGGTGCACTCCTCGTAGTCGTGCGGTTCGATTTCCCTGCTCATGCGGAGGAACAGGGGGCGGCGCGTGCGGGCGGTTCAGCGACCGAGCTGGCTCAGTACCGCCCGCGGACGGTTGGTGATGATGGCGTCGACGCCCAGTTCGGCGCAGAGTTGCACGTCCTCGGGCTCGTTCACAGTCCAGACGTGCACCTGGCGGCCGGCCTCCTTCAGGCGCGTGATGTAGGCCGGATTGCTGCGCACGATCCGCATCGAGGGGCCCGCGATCCGGACACCCGCGGGCAGCCGTCCGTCCCGCAGCCGGGGCGAGAGGAACTGCAGCAGGTAGACCGTCGGCAGGGTGGGAGAGGCGGCCCGCACACGGTGCAGCGACCGTGCCGAGAAGCTCATGATCCGCACCGACGACGCACCCGGGGAGTCGGGGGTGTCCAGGCCGAACCGCTTCAGCAGGAGCAGCAGCCGCTCCTCGACCTGTCCCGCCCAGCGCGTCGGATGCTTGGTCTCGATGGCCATCTCGATCGGGCGTCCGGCGTCGGCGACGAGTTCGAGCAGGCGCTCCAGGGTGAGCACCGAGGTGTGCTCACGGTCCTCCGGGCGGTACTCCCAGTCGGGTTCCTCGTCGCGGCTCTTCCAGGATCCGAAGTCCAGGGCGGCGAGATCGGCGAGCTCCAGGGCGGAGACGGCACCGCGGCCGTTGGACGTACGGTTGACGCGTCGGTCGTGCACGCAGACGAGGTGCCCGTCCGCCGTGAGCCGGATGTCGCACTCGAGGGCGTCGGCACCGTCCTCGATCGCCTTCTTGTACGCGGCCAGGGTGTGCTCGGGGGCGTCTTCGGAGGCCCCGCGGTGGGCGACGACCTGGATCGGGTGCTGTCGTGCGTGGGTCACTGCGTCATGGTGCCACCGTCGCGGGGAACATGTGGGATCGGAAGGGTATCGAGAAGGTGCCGAATATGAGGACACTTGTTCCGCCATGTCCGATATAAAGGATGGTCCGGAACCCACAGCCGTCGCTTATGGTGCCCTGACGGCCGGTGGGAAAAGCTTTACGACGTACACAAAGCCGTGCGCAGCCGACACGCGCCCGGCGCCGCGCAGGGCTGACGAGCGCGGGCGAGGGCGACCCAGAAGACCAGCCGTGGAACGAGGAGAAGAGCTGTGAGCACCGAGAACGAGGGCACTGAGGTACCCCCGGCCCCGTCTGCACCTCCCGTGCCGGTGGACGCTCCTGCTTCCGCGCCGGGCGCGGTCCCCCAAGGCCACGCGCCCTCCGCGGGGGCCGCCGGCCGGCCGGAGGGCGCGCCGACGGCGCAGCTTCCGCCGGTGCCTCCGGGACAGCCCGGGGCCTCGCCGGCCGCCGAGGCGGGCTGGCCTCCTCCGACGGCCACCCCCGCGTACCCGGGCGGCGGTGCCGGCGGCGCCTGGGGTGCCTCGTACCAGGACCCCGCCCCCAAGCCGAAGAGGGGCCGCGGCGGACTGGTCGCCGCGGTCGTCGTCGCCGCGCTGGTCGCGGGCGGCGTCGGCGGTGGCATCGGCTACCAGCTGGCCAAGGGCGACGACTCCACCAGCTCGACGACCGTCTCGGCCGCCACCAGCGGCGGCGACGTCAAGCACGCCTCGGGGTCCATCGCGAACGTGGCCGCGACGGCACTGCCGAGCACGGTGACGATCCAGGCCGAGAGCACCAGCGGCCAGGGCGGCACCGGCACGGGCTTCGTCTTCGACACGCAGGGCCACATCGTCACCAACAACCACGTCGTCGCGGACGCGGTCGACGGCGGCAAGCTCACGGCGACGTTCCCCGACGGCAAGAAGTACGACGCCGAGATCATCGGCCACGCGCAGGGCTACGACGTCGCCGTCATCAAGCTGAAGAACGCACCCTCGGACCTCAAGCCCCTCCCTCTCGGCGACTCGGACAAGGTGACGGTCGGCGACTCGACGATCGCGATCGGCGCGCCCTTCGGCCTGTCGAACACGGTGACCACGGGCATCATCAGCGCCAAGAACCGCCCGGTGGCCTCCAGCGACGGCAGCGCCAGCAGCAGGGCCTCGTACATGAACGCCCTGCAGACGGACGCCTCGATCAACCCCGGCAACTCCGGCGGGCCCCTCCTGGACGCGAGTGGCGCGGTCATCGGCATCAACTCGGCGATCCAGTCGACCAACGGCGGTGGCCTGGGCGGCAGCGGCCAGTCCGGCTCGATCGGCCTCGGCTTCGCGATCCCCATCAACCAGGCCAAGTTCGTCGCCCAGCAGCTGATCAAGACCGGCAAGCCGGTCTACGCGAAGATCGGGGCCTCCGTCTCCCTGGAGGAGAGCACCAACGGGGCGAAGATCACTGATCAGGGTGCGGGCGGGTCGGCCGCGGTCGAGTCGGGCGGCCCCGCGGACGAGGCGGGCCTCAAGCCGGGCGACGTGATCACCAAGCTCGACAAGAGGGTGATCGACAGCGGCCCGACCCTGATCGGCGAGATCTGGACCCACAAGCCCGGCGACAAGGTCACGGTCACCTACGAGCGCGACGGCAAGTCCCACACGGTCGACCTCACCCTTGGCTCCCGAGTCGGCGACAGCTGAGCCCGCCACCCGTTCCCGGGGCACCCACGCGCGGGTGCCGACCCGTTACTCTTGTCCCCGCGCCGCCGATCACGGCGGGCGGGGTGGGTTGCCCGAGCGGCCTAAGGGAACGGTCTTGAAAACCGTCGTGGCGCGAGTCACCGTGGGTTCAAATCCCACACCCACCGCGTGGTGTTCACGGCCCCTGACCAGGCAAGACGGTCGGGGGCCGTCGCCGTGTGCGCTCCCCGCCGGACACCGCTGTTCCCCCTGGTTTTCCGCTCTATCGGGCACGCGAGGGGCACGACCGGGGCACGGCGTGTGGGCCTTGGATCATGGTCTGAGGGGGCTGTCGCCTACCGGTTGATGGGAATCTCGTAGACGATCTCGCAGTGGGCGGCGGGTACGACGATGTCCGCCGTCTCGACGGGTCGTCCCTGGTCGCTGTAGTAGGTCCGCCGGATGTGGGTGACGAGAGCGGCCTTCTGGATGCCGAGCAGTGAGGCTTCCTCGGCGGTGGCCTGCCGGGGCTCGGGTTGCTCCACGGCGTGGCTGACGGTGATCCCGATGGCGGCCATGCGGTTGACGACGCCCTCTCCGGCGTGCGGGCCTCCCTCGGGGAGGACGACGAGGGTGCCGGCGGTGAGGTCGTACGGCTCCCAGCTCGTGGACAGTTGCACGGGCCTGCCGTCGGCCAGGAACTCGTACGAGGTCCGCACACACAGTTCGCCTTCGGTGATGCCCAGCCGCGCGGCGATGTCGGCGGGTGCGGGGACCTTGGCGTCGGTCCGGCTCTCCCAGTCGCCCCGCTTGCCGAGAGCCTTCATATCCGCGCGAAACGGCGACCCGTCGGGCTGCTCGCGCGCCGAGGACCGGACGATCCGCATGCGTTGACGGGGCTCGGCGACGTAGGTGCCCGATCCGGCTCGCCCCTCCAGCACACCCTGCGAGATCAGCAGCTCCTGCGCCCGGCGGACGACGTTCTCGCCCACGCCGCACTCCTGGCCGATCTGGGACCGGGAAGGAAGACGGTCCCCCGGCTCCCACACATGCTCCGCGATCCGCCGCCGGAGCTCGTCGGCGATGCGGAGATAGGGCGGCTGCTCAGGCATATGGAAAATCTAGTCCACTAGCTCTAATCTAGTTAACTAACTTCACCGACAGTGATTGCCCATGACGGAGGCTGCCCTGTGCCCGCTTCGGGAGTGCGCGCGGAGGCCATCGCCGCCCGGCTGTCCGCCGTCGGGCTCCCCACGCGAGTGGAGGAACGCGCCGGATTCACCTCGGTCGAAGCGGAGTTACCGGAGTCGCTCTCCGCCGAGTCGTGGAGGGAGGTCCTGGAGGTGGTGGCCGAGGCCGACCGGTTCGGGCTCAACGCCACCAGCCTGAACGGCCGCACGCTCTGGGCGGTCGTACGCAAAGCGGTCCCCACGACGGGCGATGTCGGGGGACCGGGCTATCAGCGATAGGAGCTGATTCAGCGTGCTCAACCGTATCCGCCGCGCCATCTCCCGCGCCAGGGCGCGGCATGCGCCCAAAGGCAGGCACCGCCGCCACCTGACGCCGTCCCGGCCACCGGCCGTCCCTGGCTCCTCCGCGCCCGTCGATCAGCCGACGGTCGCTCTGGGAATGGCCCTCGACCGGACGAGTCACCGCTACTTCCTCAGGGGCGAGGACACTGCGCTCGTCCGCCCGTACCTGCTGGCCTGGGAGGAGACCGTACGGCGACACCCGATGGATGCCGTGATCGCCGGTGAGCCGGCCCGGGCGAGGTCGGTCCTTGCGGGGGTCGGCTGATGCCCCCTCAACGGCAACTGCCCAGCCCGGACGCCTCGGCCGTCCACTATCGCTCCACTGCCTGCCATATCGGCACGCACCACGAGTGTGCGGAGTCTTCTCCGGCTTCGGCCCCGGTCGACGTCCCACTGATCTACGAGGCGTGTGACTGCTCGTGCCACTCGGCGCCTGACCCCCTCGACTCCCAAGAAGTGGAAGCGGTGAGCGGCTGGGGTCCCGGTGGCCCGTCGGCATCCGACATCGATTATCGAGAGGCAGGTGCACAGGGATGACGGCACAGAACGGGCTGAGGCTTCTCCCGTGGGTGGGTCCGGAAGGTAAGCCGTGCTACCTGAACACCGATGACCCGGAAGGTTACATGTCCCGCCTCGCGGACCACATCGAGGCGATGCAACTCGGTATGGCGTCCGAACTACTGGAGCAAGCACTCCCGGTACTCGATGACGAGACCACGAGTGGGGAGGAGCTGAGCCTTCTCGCCGGGCAGTTGGCCGGCGCGTTGCGGGATGTACTGCGTGTGGCCACCAGCCGCGGACACCGTCATGCGTCCGCCGTGGACGCGGGCGCTGAATCTGGCTTATAACGCCGCAGCGGAGAAGTCCTGTCACCGACTGGGCAGATGGAGCTGATGACAGGGTGGGACGACCCACAAGAGGCTGGGTCGTCTCGCCCTCCGCGCCTTCTGATCCGTAGCTCTAGCCTCGATCTTGCGTGACGGTCCGCCGACTCAGTCGGCGGACCGTCACGCAAGATCGAGGTCAAGCCACCTTGGGGCGCGCCGCACGCATGCCTGAGGCGGGCTCCTGTGCATCGTCGAGCAGGAAGATCTCGTCTTCCCTGAGGTCTGGGGCCTGGAAAGGGTTTGTCGTCGGAGGCGGCGACGCTGCAGTGGAGCAGCGGGGTTGCTTTTCCAGAGCGGAGAACAGCGACGTTGGATCGATGAGAGGTCTCTCTTTCGTTACAGGTCCCTGATGGGGCCTGGAGTGCCGTGATCGGGCACGGTGGTCCTACAGCTTGGTCATCTTGGCGTACGGGCTCAAGATCCGCATTTGCGCCGAGCCGAAATCCACCAGCGCCGCGATTCCGTCCTCGATGCTGATTACCCGGCCGAGACCGTACACGTCATGTGTAACCTGGTCGCCCGTGGCGAAGTGCTTGGGAGCCGGTGTGACCGGGGCCTTGAAGGGGCTGGTAGGCAAGTGACGCTTCGGTGCAGCAGGCTTTGTCATGACTCAGTATGAGCCTACGTGTATCCCGCTCGCTGTGGCCGTCGGCACAGATCCGGACGAGAGCAACCGCGTCATGCCACTGACCTGCGGTTTCGAGACCTGGTGAGGCGAAACTCGGCCGCAGCCTCCTTCGCTGACCGTGGCTGATCTCTGTACTTGGCACGGTTGGGGCACGAACCTCAGCCGACGACAACCAGCCACGATGGCGGGCCCGGCGACCGATCAGGCGCGCGTGTGCCTCGCTGCACCCCCACCGGCCGCAGCCGCGCTGCCATGCCGTCGACCAGAGCAAGCCACGACGGCGGAAGCGTGCTAACCAGCCGCTGGGGCCGCGACTTCTTCGTCCCGAAGCAACTGGCGTAGGCGCTTGACCTTGGATCGGTGCGCCTTCCACCTGCTACGACGGTCCGTAGACGTCCGCGGTTGTCCGCTGCTGTGCGTCGGCAGTGTCACGCAGTCAGACACTCACCAGCCCAACCCGACCAGGCGCCGAGAAGATGCGGGCACCCGAGCCGCCCTGGCTCGGCAGTCTCCCTGTCGCCTTCGCGACAAGCTGCCCGGGTCGTTGCCATCCACGGTCGGGGGCCGTCGCCGTACGCGCTGGCCGACGCCGTCGGGGCCTGGTGCCCCGACCGCATTCGGTGCGTCGGCTTCAGGGAGGTGGCAGCGGCCCTGCGAGGGTGACCGTGCCGGTCCACCAGTCCGGTTGATCGGGCGCGTGCCAGAGGACGTCGAGTCGGTGGTGGGTGAGTTCCTCCGCCTTCTGAACCAGGGCCGCCTGCGCGATGTCCGGCTCGGACGAGGGCGGAGGACCAGCGAGAGTGCCGTCGGCGATGCCGACCGGCCCGGTGAAGTGGACGGCGTACCTCCATCCGTCCGGGGTCCGGTACAGGACGAGGCTGGTCGGCGTCCCGAGGGTGCGCCAGTACGGCCGCCGTTTGCTCGTCATGCCGGCACGGTACTGCGGACTCACCGCCCATGCGGCGCGTCCGGTGTCACCGGCGATGTACGCGCCCCCGACCGTTCGGACAAACGGATGGTCGGGGGCGAGCGTGAGGCGGCAGGATGCTCCGCGTGACCTTGCCCACCCCCGAGCTGCACACCGCCCGCCTGCGACTGCGGCCGTTCACCGACGCCGACGCGGCGCCGCTCTACGCGCTGCACAGCAGCGCCAACGTGCTGCGCTACTGGGACTCCCCGCCGTGGACCGAACCGGCTCGCGCTGAGCGCTTCATCGCGACCTGCCGGACGATCGAGGAGGAAGGCACGGGAGCGCGGGTGGCCGTCGACCGCGTCTCCGACGGCGCGTTTATCGGCTGGTGCGGTCTGACCAGATGGAACCCGGACTTCCGCAGCGCGTCCCTGGGCTACGTCTTCGACGCCGCCGCGTGGGGCCACGGCTACGCCACGGAGACCACGCACGCCGTCCTGCGGTGGGCGTTCGACACCCTGGACCTGAACCGCGTCCAGGCCGAGACCGACACCCGCAACGTGGCGTCCGCCCGGGTCCTGGAGAAGCTCGGTTTCGTCCTCGAAGGCACCCTCCGCGAGGACTGCGTCGTCAACGGCGACGTCTCCGACTCCTGGATCTTCGGCCTCCTCCGCCGCGAGTGGCACCCGACGGCCACGCCGACGGCCGGCCGCTAGGACCGAGACCTGCCCGCCTTTCGGTCCGCAACCCCACCGAGGTCATCATGGGCCGCTCCGGCGAGCTCAACGTCTTCGCATGCCCCACCGATCCCGACCATCCGCAGCGCTGGAGCATCGAGTAGCTCGTAGGGTCCGCCTGGAGCGGCAACATTCTCATCGGCGTGCGCGGGTGCGATGGCCTCCGGGGTGATGGGGGTGAAGAAGTTGACGAGGTTGCCGTCGGGGTCTCGGAACAACAGCGACCGGTTGCCCCAGGGCATCGTGGTGGGCTCGGTGACGAAGTCGGTGACGAAGCCGGTCAGGTTCTGGTGAACGCGGTCCACGTCGTCGACGAGGAACTCGGTGATCACGCTGTGGTTGTCCGCCGGGCGGGCAGAGCCCGGGGCGAACAGCGGGACGGTGCGGGTGCCGGCGATCGCGAGGGTTGCGCCCGCGGTCTTGAGTTCGGCGAAGTCCTCGGTGGCCCGTATCGCCTGCATCCCTGTAGCTCGCTCGTAGAACTCGACGAGGCGTGCGACGTCGCTGGTGATGATGCGGATCGAGACGAAGTCCATGGGAATCTCCTCGGCTGCGCTGGAGGCGTGCACGTCGCAGGCTAGGAGAAATAGTGGACAGAATCGGTCCTGTATTCGCGTTAGGCTGCGAACATGCCACGACCCACCGGCCGCGTGCTGAGACTCCTGGAGCTGCTGCAGTCGGGCTGCACCCGGACCGTGGCCGAGCTCGCCGACCGTCTCGGCGTCGAAGGGCGCACTGTGCGGCGGTATGTGGACCAACTGATCGACCTGGACGTGCCCGTGGAGTCGGTGCGCGGCCGCTACGGCGGGTACCGGCTGGCTCCCGGGTACCGCATGCCTCCGCTCATGCTCAGCGACGACGAGGCGCTGGCCGTGCTGCTCGGCCTGGTCGCCGGCCGCCGGGCGGAGCTGACGGCGACGGAGCGCACGGCGAACGAGACGGCGTCAGCGAAGATCCGGCGGGTGCTGCCCCAGCACATCGCCCGCCGGCTCGACACACTCCTGGAAGCTCTCGCCTTCACGGATCGGCCCGGCGAGTTGGACCACCCGGACGCCGGGCTCCTGCTCACCATCGCCGATGCGGTGCGCCACCGCCGACCGGTCTCGATCCGCTACAGCGACCGCGACGGACGGCGCAGCGAACGCACCCTGCACGCGTACGGGATCGTCGCCCATGCGGGCCGGTGGTACGTGACGGGCAAGGACGCCCAGGTCGGCGAGGACCGGACCTTCCGGCTCGATCGCATCGCAGCCGCGAGAGCCCTGCCCGGCTCATTCGAAGCGCCCATGGGGCCCGGTCCGGCACAGCGCGTGTTGTCAGGATTCGCCACGGCCGAGTACAGGCATCAGGTCACCTTGCGGATCCACGGGGCAGTCGAGCAGATCCGCGCCCACCTCCCCGCCAGCGTCGCGAGCCTGGAGGAGCACGAGCCCGCGGCCGGCCAGGACCCGGCGGCCGAGCGCTGGCTGCGCGTCGAGCTACGGGCGGAGCGGCTCGACTGGCTGCCTCCGGTACTCGCCTCACTCGACCGGCCGTTCGTCATCGAGCGCCCCGATGAACTCCGCGACCTCGTCATCGCGCTCGCCGACCGCCTCACGTCGTACGCCCGCCGGGTCTGACCGCGAGGAACCAATTGCGGGCGTCCAGGGCTTCGGCCGGGTAGGAGGTACCTACGTCCGGCCGTGGTGCTGTGCCGGGGTGTGCTGTGTCGGAGCTGATCGTCGATAAGACGGGCGAGCTTCGGCGAGCGCAACAGCTCCTTTCGGGCCTCGTCCTCGGCGTGGAAGTGGCCCGGGAGCCGCGAGGCCGGGTGCGCGATGACCGGACCGGGCGGGCAGAGGCGTCGTACGGTGCTCCAGCGGAGATCAGCAGGAACGTTCGAGGCAGGGCTTCACGAACTGTTGCAGCCGATGCAATTCATCCTGTTTCCCGTTTGATCCACTCGCCGCCGCCGAGCGGGTAGTCGTAGCCCGGGCGGCCCGCGTCGGCGCTGGTGCGGAACGGGGTGCCGCCGTTGTCGACGCGGACGGTGCCGTGGCGGCTGCCGCTGGACCAGTCAAGGGTGAGGTCCCAGCGAACGTCGTGGGCCTCGGTGTGGGCGGTGACGTAGAAGACCTCCGGGTCGGACTCGCTGACCTTGTACGGGAAGTCGCGCTGGCCGTTCTTGACGGTGACCGTGGGACTGCCGTTGTCGAGGTCGATGTCGAACGACTTCGTGGCGACGTTGCCGCCGCAGCCGACGCCCATCGAGTAGTCGTTCCAGGCGAGCGGCGCGCCCTTGCTGAGGACGCGTACGTGCAGGGCCTCCAGGACGACGGTGTCCTCGCCGGTGCCCTGGACGGTGAGGGCGACCTCCTGTTCGGCCGAGGACACCGCCCCGTACGCGGCGGCCCAGCGCGGGGCGTCCTGCTCGCTCGCCGGCGGGCCGACCTGCTCGGGTTCGCTGTCGACGAGGAAGTGCTGGCTGCACGGCTCGTCGTAGACGTAGGGACGGGTGCCGACGGTGAGCGGGACGGCGACCGTGGCGCTGCCGTCGGTGCCCTGGGCCCCGCCCTGCTTGCCCCCGCTCTGCTTGCCGCCGCCCTTCGAGGCGCCGGACTCCTGGGACTCGGTGGCGCCGACGGAGGCCGATGCGGACGGTTCGTGTCCCTTCGCGCTCGGGGGCGGGGAGGCGGACGGTTTCCCGGCGTCGGCCACGCCGGTGGCACCGGCTGCCCGTCGGCCGCCGGTGTCGTTCCCGCCGCCGAACGGACGCAGGGTGAGCACGAGGGCCCCCAGCACCGCGGCCAGCGCGAGGGAGGCGATCAGCACGGTGCGGCGTGGCGGCGCGAGTCGGCGCGGCACGTCGACGACGACCGGCTCGTGGTCCCCGGCTTCGCCGCCTCGATCCGGTGCCGGCGGTGATCCCGGATCCACCTTGTCGGCCGTCTCCGCCGTCGCACCAGCCGAACCGGCCCTCCGAGGCGAACCCGTCGCCGTGACCTGATCCGCCCTGCTTCCTCTTGCCGCGTCCGCCAGGACCCAGCGCCGGTGCAGTTCGACCAGCTCCTCCGGCGTAGCCCGGCAGACCCTTGCGAGGCGTTCCACCGGTGCGTACTCGACGGGTACCGCCGTGCCGTTGCAGTAGCGGTGCAGCGTCGACGTGCTCATGTGCAGCCGCTTCGCGAGGGCTCCGTAGCTCAGTCCCGAGCGGTCCTTGAGTTCCCGCAGCAGCCGCGCGAAGTCTTCCGTTCCACCGGCCCCTGTCGCCCCTGGCACCCGTTTCCCCATCCCCTCGTGTTCCAGTCCCGCGTTCCAGGACCACGGCTTTCTCCCTGGTCAGACCGCGTTTCACCGTTCCAGCGTCCCCAACTGCCCGCCGGGCGTGGCGGTTGGGACAGATCGCCGCACAAGCTTCGGTCATCCAATCACCACCCCCCTCCCCACACCGAAGGGCACGTCCACATGTCCAGCCTCCGCACCTCCCGTACTCGTCTGGTCGGCGCCGCCGCGACCCTCGTTCTCGCCACGCTCTCCCTGACCGCGTGCAGCAACGGCACAGGCGTCCACGACGAGGGCGCCTCGGCGGCCACCACGCCGGCCGCGAACTCGTCCTCCGGCCCGTCACCGTCCAGCACTTCGTCCTCCGGCTCCGCCTCCCGCTCCGACTCCGCCTCCTCGGGAGCCGGGACCGCCGCCGGCACCGCAAGGCCCGCCGCGGACGCCTCTGCCGCCTCCGCGTCGAAGCCGTCGGTCCCGTCCGGCAAGCGCCCGGTCACGTGCGAGGCGTCCAACACCAAGACGGTCGCGGCCCCGTTGAACCGCCCCGTGAACCACCTGCTGCTCACCGTGACCAACACCGGTGGCAGGAGCTGCTACCTCTACGGCTATCCGGCCGTCCGCTTCGGCGATGCCCAGGCCGTGCCTCCGGTCATCGAGGACTCACAGCCGCAGGCGGTGGTCACGCTCGAGCCGGGCGAGTCCGGGTACGCCTCGGTGAACCTGTCCGCCGCCGACGGCAGCGGCTCGCACGGCCACACCGTGCACTCCCTGACCGTCTACTTCCGCGGTCGCTCGGGCAACGAGAGCGTCGGCGCGGGTGCTCACCCGTCACTGCCCGCGGCGGGTGTCTACGTCGACGACTCGCTCAAGGTCACGTACTGGCAGCAGTCGATGGACGACGCCATCGACTGGTGACGCCGAACCGGGCGCAGACGGCTGCCTGCCTCCCGTCTCCCGCGAGTTGTCTGCGCCCGTCCCCTTCGGCGACCGATGTCTGTTCGGCCCTTCCGCAAGCGATGTCTGTTCGGCCCTTTCGGGATGCGATGTCCGTTCGGCCGCGACTGCCGATGGGTACGCTCCCCTCATAGCTGCTGGGGGCAGGCCGGAGCGCCGGATCGCGCGGCGCGGTAGGGACGGGTAACGGGGGCGACGATGATCTCTCTGGTGCTGATGGCGCTGGTGCTCGCATCCATCATGGCGGCCGCGGTCACCGTGCTGCTGCGTCGTGAGCGGCGCCGGACGGGTTCGAGTCCGGACGGGCGGCACATCGAAGCGGCGGCTATGAGAGCCTTTCGCGACGCGCGTCGGCAGGCTCACACCTATGAGCACTTCGGTACTGTCGGTGGCAGCATCAGTGCCCTGCGGGACCGTGACTCACGCTCGTAGGCGTCTGGGTCGACGACGGTACGAAGAGGCGAGACGGCCGTTCTTCCATGGCATGGAGGGTTCGCAGAAAGTCGTGCGTGACGACCTGCAGCCGAGAACGTCCCGCCGGTCCTGAGGCCCTGGACACCGGGGAGGTACTCGGGTGCGAGCTGAGTACGTGCGCTCTGTTCGGCCGGGGAGTGAGCCGGAACGCTTGGGGCATGCGTCAAAGACTGATGACAACCGCTCGCCGGCTGTTTCCGATCCTCGTGTCGGCCGTTGTGTCGCCGGCCCTGTGGGCCGCCTGGCTGGGGTGGGACCAGCGTCGTGATCTGCAGCCCGACGGTACGACGACCGGCCCTTACCAGGCGTGGCAGGTGATCGGGCTGGTGCTGACGTTGCTGGTGCCGGTGTACTGGGCCGCCTCACGGCGCCACTTCGCGGGCGCCGTGCTCGGCACCACGGCCGGCCTCACCGTCGCCGCCTACGGCGACTGGTCGGACGACTCCAGCGGCCTCTTCGTGGTCGGCGTCGGAATGGTCATGGTGGGGAGCCTCGTCGTGACCTCCGGCGTCTCCGCCGTGATCGCCTCCGCGCAACGACACCGCCTCCGGGCCGCAGGCTGACGGCACGCCGCGCCGCCCCGAGCCGCCCGTCATGTGGGCGCCCCCTGGTTCCGGAGCTACGGAAGCCCGGCGCCGGCGGACGGCTGAGGGAACGCTGTACGGGTGCCGCGCTGTGACAGCCACAGGGCGACCGCCTCCGAGATCGGTTGGCCGGTCTGCAGTTCGACGAAGCCGAACTGGCCGCCCTGGTTGCACTCGAGGAACCACCAGACGCCGTCCTCGTCCTCGGCGAAGTCGAAGGCGGCGTACGCCAGTCCGGTGAGGGCGACGTACTCGTGCACCGACCTGCCGATGCGTTCGGGTACCGGCACCGCCTCCCAGGCGTGCTCCGTGTCGCCGTACCGTCCGTCGACCTGGCCGGGTTCGGCCGTCTTCCGCGCGGCGAACAGCCGGACGCCGACACAGGTCAGACGAATGTCGGCGCGCTTCGGCACGTACCGCTGCAGCAGGGCGGGGCCGGCCGCGACGGCGGAGAAGTCGGCGTCGGGGCCGATCAGGGTCGTGGGCAGGGCCAGCCCGGGATCACCGGGAGGCGGCCCCGAGGCGGACTTCACCACCACGTTCCGGTGCTCCTCGGCGAACTGCTGGGCGAGGCGCGGGGTGGTGGTGAAGACCGTGGGCGGTACGGCGAACCCGCTGAGGTGAGCGATCCTCAGCTGCCAGGGTTTCAGGCGGGCGCGGTCGGCGTTGCATGGATGGTTCATCCAGCGGGTAGGGGCGGAGTAGAGCATTCCGTACAGCGCCTGACGGGTCTCGGCGGTCAGCCACGGCGAGGGGTGTGCCGCGTGCGCCGCCGGTTCGCCCGGCCTGCGTACCCATACGGAGCGCAGGCCGCCCATGCTGAGCACATGCCCGTTCACCGACAGGTGGCCCTCGAAGTCGCCGTAGGCGTAGTCGGCGGAGAGCACTGCCTTGCCCGGCAGGTCCGCCGGGTCGAGTCGTATGACGGGGGCCCCTGCGCCGTGCAGCCGGGCGACCACCATGTCGGCGGTCACGTCCTCCTCGGATGTGAGGATCAGTACGGTCATTTGCTTGCGGGTCGTCGGTCAGTCGTCGAAGTGTGTCTGTGAACCGGCGGTCGACGTCGTCGTACCGACGGCCAGGAGAAGGTCGGGGTCGCTGACGGCCGGGCGGCCGTCGGGAAGCACGTTCAGTTGACGTGACTCGTCGAAGCGGTACGGCGTCACCACGGCCGGAAGCACCTTCGGGAAGGCGTAGTTGAGGGTGAACGGTCGCACGCTGAACCTCCAAGTTCGCACGTTGAGTGCGTGCAGTCCCCTACACCGTGCCCGGGTAAGGGATTCATCGCTTTCCGCCATATCGGGGGGAGGGCCCTCACACGGCCCACCGCTTCGCTCGCGGTATCCGCATCACCGGCGTGAGTCGCTTGCAGCTTCCCCATGAATGACACATCGGACTGGGCGTCACAACCGTCACTGGAGCTACCTGCGGTGACTGCTTCCTCACCTTCGGCAGGTTCCCGTGGCCCCTTTCATGCGCAAAACACTGGTCATGCAGCACAAGTCGGGCTTGGCGTGGATTCCGGAAAGGGGCGGCCCAGGGCGATGGAGAAGGCGGCCGATGACGGTGAGCGTGGTGGCGGCGGATCCGGGCGAGGCGTCATTCCGGTGCGGGGCGAGGTGGTTCCCGTGTCATGCCGTGCCGCCCGGCTCACCGCGGTGGGGGCGGCGCGCTCAGGGCCGCTGCCCGGTCATCCGGGCGGCCGAGGCGATCGTCGAGCGGGCCTCGCGTTCCGTCAGCCCGGTGCGGATCGCCGCGTCGATCAGCGCGGGGGTCAGGTCGGGGCCGATCCCGTTCTCGTGGGCCCGGCAGGCGGCCCAGAAGAGGCGGGTGTTGCGCTGGCCCTCGTGCGCGGCGAGCACGAAGTGCACCAGGCCCTCGCCGTGCCGCCCGGTCGAGGCGGGTGTGGGGTGACGGGCGTGCCGCGGCGGGGGCATGAGCAGGCGCAGCAGGGCGGGCGGGCAGGGCGCAGGCGGCAGCTGCGCGGTGCCCGGTGCCGTGCGGTAGGTGCCGTGTTCGGTGCGTGAGCCGGGGCCGACCAGGTATCCGCCGGCGCCGCGGACGTCTATGCCGGGGGCCAGGCGGCTCGCCGAGTTGGGCACGACGACGTCCGGCGGGCCGCTCAGCCACAGGTGGCGGCCGCCGCTCGGAGTCAGCACGACCACGGTCTCGGGGAGGGTGAACAGGTGGCGCAGCGCGAGTTCGCGCAGGGCCGCGGAGGAGTCGGTCCCGGACTTGGTGTCGAGATCGATGCCGATGAGGTGGTGGGGGTGCAGGCCGCAGGCGATGCCGTAGCCGGTGGCCCAGGGGGCGGCGGCGAACAGTTCGCGGATGCGGCGGGGGTCGGTCGTGGCGTCGTACACCCCGTGTCCGGGTCGGCCGCACGCGCCGTGGCAGGCACGTGCCGACGGATCGGGGTCGTCGCGGTGGGGGGAGCGCAGGGCCGGCAGCTTCGTCCGCGACAGCGGGATCACCGCCAGTCCGCGCTCCGCGGCGGACAGCGCGTGGGCCAGGGCCAGGGTGGTGGCCTGCCGGTCGATGGTGGCCATGGTCCTATTTTCGTACTCACGTTCGAAAAAGGGAAGAGGGTGGGGGTGGGGGTGCTGAATCGCTTCGGTCCTTGGCGGGATCGGGTGCGATCGTCCCGATCCGCGGCCTCTGAGGTGAAAGCAGGGAACCATACCCAAAGGGGTTTATCCGCATGTCGTCACGCTTCAGAGCGAATCGCGGCTTGCGGGGTGATTCGGTGGGTGCCGGTGGGCAACTCTGAAGGCGCGACGTCGTACACCGTCCAAGGCGGTCGGCCAACTGCCTCGGCACAAGCGGTACTTACGTACATCCCGGCGCAACAGGCCGGCACCCACCGGGTTCTGGAGGAATCACATGGCAAGCATCCGTACCGCCCGCGTCCTCGCCGCCGTCACGGCTCTGCCGCTCGCCGCCGCCCTCTTCGCGGGCGTCGCCTCGGCGGACACCGGCGCGTTCGCGGACGACGGATCGAACGCGGCCGTCGCGGGCGTGAGTCGCAGCGGGGTCGGGCACAACAACCACGGCAATTCGTCCACCACGCAGCAGCAGGCGGTCGGCTCCGGTGCCTCGAACCAGAACAACACGGCCCAGGTGAACCGCTCCGCGTTCACCTCCATCAACCAGAGGAGCGAGAACGTGGTCATCCACTTCACCCACCTGTGGTGAGCGACGGGCCGAGGCGTCGCCGTCGGCCCTGACGTCCCAAGCCCCTTCCGGGGCGTGCTTTCCAGGTCACAGACGTCCGCGCGACGGTGCTCCGGCGCCGTCGCGCGGACGCTTCTCGATGTCCGCACCCCACGCGTGCGTGCCCGCGGACCATGGGGCCGGGGTCAAGGAGGGCGGTGACGGCCGGGACGACGGGGGTGACGAGGGTGACGGGACCTTGACAGCGGGGCTTGATCTGACGGACAGTCAGAAACTCCTCGATCGTTCGCGATCCCCTCGTCGTACGAGGTCCGGGAGGCCCCCGCCGTGCACCTCGCCCCCACCGAGCGCCAGCAGCGGCTGCGCGCCGAACTGCGCTCCTACTTCCGTGAACTGATGCCCGACGGGCCGCCGTCCGCGGACGACGGTGCCCGCCGCCGTGCGCTGCTGCGCCGCATCGGCGCCGACGGTCTGCTCGGCCTCGGCTGGCCCGTCGCGTACGGCGGTCAGGGGCGCGGCGCGGACGAGCAGTTCGTGTTCTTCGACGAGGCGTACCGCGCGGGCGCCCCGGTGTCGATGGTCACCCTGAACACCGTCGGCCCGACGCTGATGGCGTACGGGAGCGAGGAGCAGAAGGCGTACTTCCTGCCGCGGATCCTCAGCGGTGAGACCGTCTTCGCCATCGGCTACAGCGAGCCGTCGGCAGGCACGGACCTGGCGTCGCTGCGGACCCGGGCCACGCGGGTGACCGGGGGCGGCGGCGCGGAAGGCCGGGGCGCCGGTGCCGCGGCCGGCGCCCCGGGGGACGGGTACGGCGGTGCCGGTGCGGAGCCCCACGACGAACGGCCCGGCGGCCCGGACGCCGGACACTGGCTGATCGACGGCCAGAAGATCTTCACCTCCAACGCCCAGCACGCCGACTGGATCTGGCTCGCCTGCCGCACGGATCCCGACGCGCCCCGGCACGAGGGCATCTCCATCCTCCTCGTCCCGACCGACGCCCCCGGGTTCTCCTGGACGCCGATCGAGACCGTGGGCGGCCTGACCACGACGGCCACCTACTACGACGGGGTCACCGTCCCGGCGGCGAACCTCGTCGGCGAGGAGAACGGCGGCTGGCGGCTCATCACCAGCCAGCTGAACCACGAGAGGGTCGCGCTCGCCGCGCTCGGCATGCAGGCGGAGGAGTTCTACGCGGCCGCGCTGGAGGCGGCGCGCACCCCCGATCCGGTGACGGGCCGACGGCGGATCGACGAGCCGTGGGTGCGGTTTCGGCTGGCCGAGGTGCATGCCCGGCTGGCGGCGAACCGCCTGCTCAGCTGGCGTCTGGTGGGGGATGTCGGGGCCGGCCGGCTGGCTCCCGGCGACGCCAGCGGGGTGAAGTTCGCGGGGACGGAATCGACGGTCGCGACGTATCGACTGTGCCAGGAGATCGTCGGGGAGCAGGCGCTGGTGCGGGCGGGCTCGCCCGGGGTGTTCGGCGACGGCGAGCTGGAGCGGTTGAACAGGGCGGCGCAGATCAACACGTTCGGGGGCGGAGTGAGCGAGGTGCAGCGGGAGATCGTCGCGACGATGCGGCTCGGGATGCGGAGGGGGCGGCGATGAGCGACGTGGCGCAGGACGAGGCGGAGTTCGCCGCGCGGCTGAAGGCGTACGAGGGGCGGCCGGCCGCGGTCGCGGGCGTCGGCAAGGACCGGGTCAACGAGGCCATGATCCGCCACTGGTGCGAGGCGATGGGCGACAGGAATCCCGCGTACACCGGGCCGGACGCGATCGCCCCGCCCACCATGCTGCAGGTGTGGACGATGGGCGGCCTCTCCGGCCACGAGGGGCGCACCGAGGCGTACGGCGAGCTGCTCGCACTGCTCGACGAGGCCGGCTGCGGGTCGGTCGTGGCCACCGACTGCGAGCAGGAGTACCTGCGCCCGCTGCGGCCCGGCGACGAGATCACGTTCGACGCGGTGATCGAGTCCGTCTCCGAGCGGAAGCGGACGAAGCTCGGCACCGGGTACTTCGTCACGACGCGGATGGACGTCCGCGTCGGCGGCGAGCCGGTGGGCACCCACCGGTTCCGGATCCTCAAGTACGCGCCTGCGACGTCGGCGCGTGCGGTGTCCGCGCCTGAAGCGTCCGTGAGCGCGGCGTCCGTGCCTGCGGTTTCCGAGCCCGCGGCGTCCGTGTCCGCGGTTTCCGCGCCCGTGACGTCCGCGGCGGCCGCGGTGTCCGTGCCTGCGACGTCCGTGCTTGCGGGTTCCGCGCCCGCGGGTTCCGCGCCCGCGGGTTCCGCGCCCGTGACCTCCGCGCGCACGAAGTCCGCGCGCACGAAGTCCGCGTCGGCGGCATCCGCATCCGCATCCGCGCGCCAGGAGTCCCGCGGCCGACGGCCCCGACCGGTGATCAACCGGGACAACGCGGGGTTCTGGGAGGGTGTCGGCCGGCACCGGTTGCTGATCCAGCGGTGCGCCGCCTGCCGGACCCTGCGCTTCCCCTGGCTGCCGGGGTGCAACGCCTGCGGCGGTGCGGAATGGGACACGGTCGAGGCGAGCGGCGAGGGGACGGTCTACTCGTACGTCGTCATGCACCATCCGCCCTTCCCCGCCTTCGATCCTCCCTACGCGGTCGGGCTGTTCGAACTGGCCGAGGGCGTCCGGATCGTCAGCAACGTCGTCGGGGTGCCGCACGACAAGGTCCGCATCGGTATGCCCGTGCGCCTCGCGTTCGTGCGCTACGACGAGGAGATGGAGCTTCCGGTCTTCCGGCCGGCCGAGGCACTGGAGACGCCCTCCTCCGGCCCCGGTGATGGTGACGGGCGGCGGGGCGGTGGGCGCTGACATGGACTTCACGCCCACCGAGGAGCAGGCGGCGGCCCGGGATCTCGCCGCCCGGATCTTCGGCGACCTGTCGACGCCGGAACGTCTGTCGGCCGCGGGCACCGGCAGCGACGCCGAGTTGTGGAAGGCACTGTGCGCGGCCGGGCTGGTCGCGGCGGTGGCGGACATCGGCCTGCTCGGCCTGGTGCTCCTGCTGGAGGAGCAGGGGCGGACGACGGCGCAGGTCCCGTTCGCGGCGAGCTGTGTCCACGGGCTGCTGGCGGTGGCCGCCCACGGCTCGGCGGAGCAACGGGACAGGCTGCTGCCGGGGATCGGGGACGGTGCGGTGGTGGTGACGGGGGCGCTGCCGTCCGCCGGAAGCGTTCAGGCGGATGCGCGCGGGGAGCTGACCGGTGCGGTGCCCCTCGTGCCCTGGCTGAGGGACGCGACGCATGTCCTCGTGGCGGACGACCGTCAGCGGCTGTGGCTGGTACCCACGGCCGATGCCCGATGCGAGCCGGTGGAGTCGACGGCGCCCTGGGCGGCGGGGCGGCTGATCCTGGACGCCGCCCCGGCGGAGCCCCTGGGGCCACCGGGGGCGTACGCCGATGTGCTGGCCACCGCGCGTACCGCCTTCGCCGGCCTGCAGGCGGGGGTGTGCGCGGGCTCGCTGGCGAGGGCAGTGGCGCACACCAACACGCGGGAGCAGTTCGGACGCCCGCTCGCCGCGAAACAGGGGGTCCAGCTCCGGGCCGCCGACGCGTACATGGACACGGAGTCGATCCGTGTGACGGCGTACGAGGCGGCCTGGCGCCGTGACGCGGGCCTGCCGTACGCCACGCACGCGCTGACCGCGGCCTGGTGGGCGTCGGAGGCGGGCACCCGGGTCGTGCACACGGGGCAGCACCTGCACGGCGGAGCCGGGGCCGACCTGGAGCATCCGGTCCACCGGCACTTCCTGTGGGGACGGCAGCTGGACGCCCATCTCGGGTGCGGGAGCCAGGTGCTCCAGGAACTGGGGGAGCTGATCGTGAGCGGAGAGGAGCCGGTATGAGGGCCGGGGGACCGGAGGGCGGTGCGGTGCGGGCGGGAACCGGGCTGCCGCCGCTGGAGATCGAGATCACGCGCACGCTGATCGTGGCCGGGGCCATCGCCTCCCGCGACTACCAGGACGTGCACCACGACGCGGAGCTGGCCCGCCGGAAGGGCTCCCCCGACATCTTCATGAACATCCTGACGACCAACGGCCTGGTCGGGCGCTACGTCACCGACCACTTCGGCCCCGACGCGGTCCTGCGCACCGTGGCCATACGGCTCGGCGCGCCCAACTACCCGGGCGACACGATGGTGCTGACCGGCACGGTGGAGAAGGCCGACGGGGACACGGCCACCGTGAAGGTGGTCGGGACGAACGGCATCGGCCGGCATGTCACCGGCACCGTGGTGGTCGACGTCCCGAGCGGGGGCGCCCGATGAGCGTACGCACGAAGGACGCCCTCGGCGGACGGGCGGCGATCGCCGGGATCGGGGCCACCGAGTTCTCCAAGGACTCGGGACGCAGTGAGCTCCGGCTGGCCGTGGAGGCGGTGCGGACCGCCCTGGACGACGCGGGCCTGCGGCCGGCGGACGTGGACGGCATGGTCACCTTCACGATGGACACCAGCCCCGAGATCACCGTGGCCCAGGCGGCAGGGATCGGCGAGCTGTCCTTCTTCTCCCGGATCCACTACGGGGGCGGGGCGGCCTGCGCGACGGTCCAGCAGGCCGCGCTCGCGATCGCGGCCGGGGTGGCCGAGGTCGTGGTGTGCTACCGCGCGTTCAACGAACGCTCCGGCCGCCGCTTCGGCTCCGGGGTGCAGCACCGCGAACCGACGGCGGAGGGGGCCGCGCTGGGCTGGTCACTGCCGTTCGGGCTGCTCACCCCGGCGTCCTGGGTGGCGATGGCGGCCCAGCGGTATCTGCACAGCTACGGGCTGACGCCCGAGGCGTTCGGTCATGTGGCCGTCGTGGACCGCGGGTACGCGGCGACCAACCCGGCGGCGTACTTCCACGGCAGGCCCGTCACGCTCGCCGACCACGCCGCCTCGCGCTGGATCGCGGAGCCGCTCAGGCTGCTCGACTGCTGCCAGGAGACGGACGGCGGCCAGGCGCTGGTGGTCACCTCGGTGGAGCGGGCGCGGGACCTGCCGCACCCGCCTGCGGTGATCGCGGCCGCCGCGCAGGGCGCGGGCCGCGCTCAGGAGCAGATGACCGGTTTCTACCGCGGCGATTTGACCGGCCTGCCGGAGATGGGTGTGGTGGCCCGTCAGCTGTGGCGCACCTCGGGAATGGGCCCCACGGACATCGACGTCGGCATCCTTTACGACCATTTCACCCCGTTCGTCCTGATGCAGTTGGAGGAGTTCGGGTTCTGTGAGCCGGGCGCCGGGGCAGATTTCGTGGCCGCGCGCACGCTGCCGCTGAACACCCACGGAGGGCAGCTCGGCGAGGCGTACCTGCACGGGATGAACGGCATCGCGGAGGCAGTGCGGCAACTGCGCGGCACCGCGGTGAACCAGATACCCGGCGCCGTCCGCACCCTGGTCACCGCGGGCACCGGCGTCCCCACCTCGGGCCTCGTCCTGACCGCTGACCGCTGACCGGGCGGACCCTCAGGGGCGGACCCTCAGGGGTGCGGGGAGGATCGTCCACCTCCAGTAGGTGGGGGTGGCCCCCCGCCTACAACCTGAGGCGGAGACCGCTTCGGGACCTGCGGGCGATCCGCCGGATCGCGGGGCGAACCTAGCGTGGAGCCATGACCACACCCGTCTGCACCCGCGCTTCGAACGCCGCTACCTCGGCGAGGCGGACGCTTGCGTACCCGTCGTTCTCGTCGTACGTGAAGGCCCGCCAGCCGGTGCTGCTGCGCACCGCCCGGTCGCTGACCGCGAATCCGAGCGACGCGGAGGACCTGCTGCAGACCGCACTGGCGAAGACCTACGTCGCCTGGGAGCGGATCGAGGACCATCGCGCGCTCGACGGGTACGTCCGCCGGGCGCTGCTCAACACCCGGACGTCGCAGTGGCGCAAGCGCAAGGTCGACGAGTTCGTCTGCGACGAGCTGCCCGAGCCGGAGGCCACACCGGGCACGGACCCGGCCGAGGAACAGGCGCTGCACGACGCCATGTGGCGGGCGATCCTGAAGCTGCCCGCGCGGCAGCGGGCGATGGTGGTCCTGCGCTACTACGAGGATCTCAGCGAGGCCCAGACGGCGGAGGTGCTCGGCGTCTCCATCGGCACGGTCAAGTCGGCCGTCTCCCGCGCCCTCGGCAAGCTCCGGGAGGACCCGGAGCTGGAGCCCGTGCGTTGAACATCACGTCACGAACACTGATCGATCCGCCCAGGGCCTAGTGACATACCGCTTGGTACGTGCGCAGAATCTGCGCAACCCCCTACCGCCGCGTAGGCAGTGTCGCCTCGGGAGGAAACCGTGCTGAGCACCATGCAGGACGTACCGCTGACTGTCACCCGCATCCTTGCGCACGGTGTGCAGGTGCACGGGCAGTCCCAGATCATCACCTGGACGGATCAGGGCGAGCCGCAGCGCCGGACCTTCGCCGAAACGGGCACGCGCGCGGTGCAACTGGCCCACGCGCTCCACGACGACCTCGGTGTCCAGGGCGACGACCGGGTCGCGACGCTGATGTGGAACAACGCCGAGCACGTCGAGGCGTACTTCGCGATCCCCTCCATGGGCGCCGTTCTGCACACGCTCAACCTCCGCCTCCCCGCCGAGCAGCTGGTGTGGATCGTCAACCACGCCGCCGACCGCGTGATCATCGTCAACGGCTCGCTGCTCCCGCTGCTCGCGCCCCTGCTGTCGAAGATGCCGACGGTCCAGCACATCGTGGTCTCGGGGCCGGGCGACCGTTCCGTCCTCGAGGGTGCGCACGCGCAGGTCCACGAGTACGAGGAGCTGATCGCGGGCAAGCCGACGACGTACGACTGGCCGGAGCTGGACGAGCGCCAGGCCGCCTCCATGTGTTACACCTCCGGCACCACCGGCGACCCCAAGGGCGTCGTCTACTCCCACCGCTCGATCTATCTGCACTCCATGCAGGTCAACATGACCGAGTCGATGGGTCTGACCGACCAGGACACGTCGCTCGTGGTGGTCCCGCAGTTCCACGTCAACGCCTGGGGTCTGCCGCACGCCACCTTCATGACCGGCGTCAACCTCCTCATGCCGGACCGCTTCCTGCAGCCCGCGCCGCTCGCCGAGATGATCGAGCGCGAGCGCCCCACGCATGCCGCCGCGGTCCCCACCATCTGGCAGGGCCTGCTCGCCGAGCTGACCGCCAGGCCCCGTGACGTCTCGTCCCTCACCCAGGTCACCATCGGCGGCTCGGCCTGCCCGCCCTCGCTCATGCGGGCGTTCGACAAGCTCGGGATGCGCGTCTGCCACGCCTGGGGCATGACCGAGACCTCCCCGCTCGGCACGGTGGCACGGCCGCCGGCCCATGCGGTGGGCACCGACGAGGAGTTCGCGTACCGGCTCACCCAGGGCCGCTTCCCGGCCGGCGTCGAGGCCCGGCTCACCGGCCCCGGCGGCGAGCGGCTGCCCTGGGACGGCGAGTCCGCGGGCGAGCTGGAGGTGCGCGGGCCGTGGATCGCGGGCGCGTACTACAACGGCCCGGACGCCGCCCCCCTGCGCCCCGCCGACAAGTTCAGTGAGGACGGCTGGCTCAAGACCGGCGACGTGGGCACCATCAGCCCCGACGGCTTCCTGACCCTCACCGACCGCGCCAAGGACGTGATCAAGTCCGGCGGCGAGTGGATCTCGTCCGTCGACCTGGAGAACGCTCTGATGTCCCACCCGGACGTCGCCGAGGCCGCGGTCGTCGCCGTCCCCGACGACAAGTGGGGCGAGCGTCCGCTCGCCACCGTCGTCCTGAAGGAGGGCGCCACCACCGACTTCATCGCTCTGCGCTCGTTCCTCGCCGAGGAGGGAAAGATCGCCAAGTGGCAGCTCCCGGAGCGCTGGACGGTCATCGAGGCGGTGCCCAAGACGAGCGTCGGCAAGTTCGACAAGAAGGTGATCCGTCAGCAGTACGCGGCGGGTGACCTGGACGTCAAGAAGATCTGAAGGCGGACATAAGGGAGTTGGGGCGGTGTTTCACGTGAAACACCGCCCCAACTCTTCAGGTCTGGGCCGCGGTACGCGACCGCGCGGGGCGTTTTGCCCTGATCTGCCTCAGTTCGTCCCGATCCGTGCCAGCAGATCCACGATCCGCTCCTGCACCTCGGGACTGGTCGAGCGCTCCGCGAGGAACAGGACCGTCTCCCCCGACACCAGCCGGGGCAGATCCGCCTGGTCGACGGCGGCGGTGTAGATGACGAGCGGGGTGCGGTTGAGCAGACTGTTCGCGCGCAGCCAGTCGACGACTCCGGCCTGGCGACGGTGTACCTGCATCAGGTCCATCACCACCAGGTTCGGCCGCATCTGCGCGGCCAGTGTGACCGCGTCCGCGTCCGACGCGGCCCGCGCGACCTGCATGCCCCGCCGCTCCAGCGTCGCCGTGAGCGCGAGCGCGATCTCCGCGTGCTCCTCGATGAGCAGCACACGCGGCGGGTGCTGCTCGGAGTCGCGGGGGGCGAGCGCCTTCAGGAGCACGGCGGGGTCGGCGCCGTACGCCGCCTCGCGCGACGCCTGCCCGAGGCCCGCCGTGACCAGCACGGGAACTTCGGCGGCCACCGCGGCCTGGCGCAGCGACTGAAGCGCGGTCCGCGTGATCGGGCCGGTGAGGGGATCGACGAAGAGCGCGGCCGGGAAGGCGGCGATCTGCGCGTCGACCTCCTCGCGGGAATTGACGGTGACGGGCCGGTAGCCGCGGTCACTCAGCGCCTGCTGGGTCGTCACGTCCGGCGCGGGCCACACGAGCAGCCGACGTGGGTTGTCGAGCGGCTCCGGAGGCAACTCGTCGTCCATCGGCCGAGTGTGGGGCTGGTCGGCGACCTCCACGGCACCGCCGGGGCCGTCCAGGGGCTCGGGCCCCTCGGCGGCGTTCTCGTCCGGGGCCCCGATGGCGTACGAGCGTCCGGCGCCCTCGGAGACCACGTTCAGGGGGGACTGCCCGGCCAGGGAGGGCTGCGCAGGGAGCGGAGCCGACGTGGGTGTGGGCTGCGGATGGGGGCGCGCCGCCGTCTCCTGGCGCTCGCCGGCCGGCTCGGGGCGCGTACCGAGCTTGCGGCGGCGGCCCGCCCCGCCCGGCTGGTGCGGTGGAGGCGTCGCGGACTGCGGGCGGGGCTGGGCCTGTGGCTGGGCCGCCGCCTGACGGGCGAAGGGCACGCCCTGCCCGAGCGTCCGCACACTGATCGCGCGTCCCTGCGTCGAGTTGGGGTCGACCGGCGCGGCCGCCTCGGCGGGCAGCGGCTGGGCCGCCCGTGACTGGGCGGTTCCTTGCTGGGCGTTTCCTGGCTGAGCGGCGCGCTCCGGAGGCAGCGGGGTGCCTGCCGAGGGGGTGGGCTGCGGCACGGGCACGCCGGCGCCGGAGGTGTCGGCCGCACCGGGCCAGGTCTGCGGATGGGCGGTCTGCGGGGGCAGCGGAGTGCCAGAGGCGGGAGTGACCGTTCCGGGGACCCCGCCCGCGGGGGCGGTGGCCTGCGGAGGGACCGTCTGCTGACCCGGCTGCGCCGACACCGCGGGCTGCGGCACCTGGGAGGGCTGTCCGGGCAGAGGTTGAGCGGGCAGGGGCTGTCCGGGCAGGGGCTGAGCGGGCGCGGCGGCGGGGACCGGCTGCCCCGGTGCCGGTGCCCCCGGCGCGGGCTGCGCGGAACCGGGCTGCACAGGGGCGACGGGTGCGGCGGGCTGCACGGGAACGGCCTGGCCAGGAGCCGCCTGGCCAGGATGCGCCTGGGCAGCGGTCGCCCGGGCCGGCACCGGCTGCCCCGGTGCCGTCTGTCCGGCCGGTGCCGCCTGAACCGGAAGGCCCTGCGCAGGGACCGCCCGGGCTCCGGCCGCGGGCACGCCCTGCGCCGGAACGGGCTGCGGACCGTGCGGGCCCTCCTGCGCGGGCACACCCTGGGGAGACGCCGGCTGGGGGGCCACCCCCTGGGCCGGCGCCGTCCCGGCCGGCGGTTGCGCGGGGGCGGCGGCCGGGTGCGCGTGGCGGCGGCCCGCGGCCGGCTGCACCGGGTGCGGCTGCGGCGGCGTGTGGTCCTCGGCCGGGTCGTGCGCCACCGCGTCATGACGGCCCTCATCGGCCTGACCGGGCGCGGGAGCGGGGACGGGCTCCGGCGCGAGCGGCTGCGGTACGCGGTCCGCCTCGGCCGGCGGCAGCGCGAACACCGCACGGGCCCCGGGATCCGCGGCGTCGGCACGGTCGTTCGCGGCGGCCAGGGCCCGCCGACGACGGCCGGTCGGGGCCGCGGCGGCCCCCGCACCACCCGTGCTCTCCGGGGACGGAGTGCCGGGGGCCGCGGGCAACGCGGGCGGCAGCGCCTGTCCATCGGGGACACGGCGGGCGCGCCGGCCGGTGGGCCCGGGCACCCCCTGCGGCGGCACGGTCTGTCCCAGCCCGGTGGCCGCCGCGCCCGCGGCGTGCTCGGCGGCGGTCACCACCGCGCCCTCGGACACGCCTTCGACGGGGCTCGGCCGTCCACGCCGCCGTCCCGTACCGCCGGCCCCGGTCTCCTCGGCGCCCTCGGCCGCGGGCGCCTGCGCCGCCTCGGCCACCCCGGCCGCGGCCTCCGCAGCACGCCGCCTGCGCCGCCCGGTGGGCGTCGCCGCGGCCGTGTCGGAGGAGGCGGCCGGGCCCGCGTCGACCTCGCTGTCCAGGAACGCGTCCACGGACGACCGGCGGGCCCGCCGCCGGCCACCGCTCTGCTGCTCGGCCGGCTCGAGCGGCACGGCCGCCACCCCGGACTCCTCCGCGGGGATCTGGGCCGGCGCCGCCACCGCCCCGGCGCCGCCGCCGAGCGGCACCTCCAGCACGTAGGCGCTGCCGCTCATGCCGGGCACCTCGTGCGTCTGCAGCACACCGCCGTGCGCGCGCACGATGCCGCGCACGATCGGCTGGTGCACCGGGTCTCCGCCGGTGTACGGGCCGCGCACCTCGATCCGTACCACCTCGCCGCGCTGCGCGGCGGCCACGACGACCGTGTTGTCCATGTAACCGCCCGCCGAGACGGGGGCGTTGCCCGTGGCGTCCACGCCCGCGACGTCCGCGACGAGATGCGCGAGCGCCTGGGCGAGCCGCTGCGGGTCGACCTCGGCCTCGATGGGCGGGGCGTGGACGGCGAACTGCACACGACCGGGCCCGATCAGCTCGACGGCGCCCTCGACACCGGCGGCGACGACCGCGTCGAGCATGACCGGCGTCCGCACGAGCCGGTCCTCGCCGGCATCCAGACGCTGGTAGCCGAGGACGTTGTCCACGAGGGTGGTGATGCGCGAGTAGCCGGCCGCGAGGTGGTGCAGCACCTGGTTGGCCTCGGGCCACAGCTGGCCGGCGTCGTCCGCGGCGAGCTTGGACAGCTCACCGCGCAGCTCGTCGATGGGGCCGCGCAGCGACTGGCCCAGCAGGGTCAGCAGTTGGTCGTGCCGGGCGGCGAGCGCCTCGTAGCGGTCCTTCTCGCGCTCGCCGAGCGCGGCGTACCGCTCGTCGCCCGCCGCGATCTCCTCCGCGTGCCGCTCCCGCAGCCCGTCGAGTGCGGCGGCGTGCTCCTCGCGCAGCCCCTCCAGTTCCTCCTCGTGCTCCTTGACGACCCGCTCCAGCTCCCGCCTGTGCTGCTGGTCGGCCTCGTCCTTCTCGGCGACGACCGTGTCGTAGGGCCGCCGGTCGGTGAACGTCAGCACCGCGCCGACGAGCTGGTCGCCGTCGCGCACCGGCGCCGTCGTCAGGTCGACCGGCACCTTGTCCCCGCTCTTGGACCACAGCACCTGGCCCCGCACCCGGTGCTTGCGCCCGGAGCGCAGGGTGTCGTGGAGCGGCGACTCCGTGTAGGGGAAGGGAGCACCGTCCTCGCGGGAGTGCAGCACCAGGGTGTGCAGCTCCTTGCCACCCAGGTCGCTGGCCCGGTATCCGAGTATCTGGGCGGCGGCCGGGTTGACGAGCACGATCCGGCCGTCGGTGTCCGTGCCGACCACGCCCTCGGACGCGGCCCGGAGGATCATCTCGGTCTGCCGCTGCGACCGGGCGAGTTCCGCCTCCGTGTCGACGGTGCCGGTCAGATCGCGGACGACCAGCATGAGCAGTTCGTCGCCGGTGTAGCCGTACCCGTCGTACGCCTGCCGGCCGTCCTCCAGGTTGGCGCTGGTGACCTCGACGGGGAGCTCGCTGCCGTCCGTGCGGCGGGCGATCATCCGCGTCGGCTTGGTCCGCCCGCGGGGGTCCGTCGAGTCGGGGCGCCGCATGGATCCGGGGATCAACCGCGAGTCGAACTGCGGCAGCAGGTCGAGCAGCCCGCGCCCCACCAGGGCGGTGCCGGGGGTCTCGAACGTCTCCAGGGCGATGGTGTTGGCGTTGACGACGGTGCCGTTGGCGTTGACCAGGACCAGCGCGTCGGGTAGCGCGTCCAGTATGGCAGCGAGGCGAGCAGCGCCTCGGGATGGCCTGCTGCTCACGAGACGCTTCCTCCCTGTTACCGCACCTTGCCCACCGCGGAGGCCATCTTGCCAATCCGCCCGCGGCGTGTCACGCGAGGGAGTCTACGGGCAGCGGTCCGGCCCGCGACGCCGGATGAGAGGGAGGTCGCACGCGGAAGTGACGCAGAACCTGTGACCGTGCAGGTCGCCCGCGGGACCCGGATGTCACCGGCGGGGACGGCCCCGGTCCGGCGGCGCGTGAGCCTACGAACGAACGTCCGGGAGCACGGGCACGAGGTCGTCCCAGCGGGCGATCTGGCAGCCGTTGCTGCGGTCGTACCGCGCGTCCACCGGGCGCCCGGCCCACGTCCCGGTCACCCGCGCCGTGGCCGGGCCGCCGTACTGCATCGTGCACAGGCTGCGGGGTGGCACCGGGGCGAAGGGGTCCCGGCCCCAGACGGTCCGCCGGTCGAGCGCGGTGCACGCATCGGCGGGGTCCGGGTGACTGCCGCCGCCCGGATGACACCGCAGCACGTACGTCCCGTCGGCGCGCCCCGCATGGCTGACGGTGACGACGATCCGGTCACCGAGGGGAACGGGCGGACGTCCGTGTGCGGAGGCCGACGCCGGGGTCGCGACCGCGGAGAGAAGAGCGACGACACCGAGCAGCGCGCCGCGCGAGGTGAACTGGACCATGCCGTGACTAACGGCGCCGGGGCGTGACGGTTGCGGATGCTCTCGGAGCCGGCCGTCGCGGGGGGCGCCGCCCCGCGGATTGCGGCCCAGTGCTTTGCCCTGCGGGCTTTCTGCCTAGTACCGTAGGGGGCGATTGGTGGCACCCCGCTCGGCTGTGTCATCATCTGCACGCACCACTCGCGCTCGCGCGGGCGGCTGTGCTGGAGGCGTCGCCTAGTCCGGTCTATGGCGCCGCACTGCTAATGCGGTTTGGGCCTTAAAGCCCATCGAGGGTTCAAATCCCTCCGCCTCCGCCCTCTGACCAGGGAGTTCGGCCATTTTCGGCTGGGCTCCCTGAGTCGCGTTCAGGGCCATTTTCAACCCCCTGATGGCACGGTGATGGCACCAACGGCTGAGAGTGGTGCAGCGGGCACTTCTGGGGCCGGTCCCGAGGCCCGGTTCGCGCGCGGGATGAACGCCGCGATCCGGCGCGTGGCGTCCGCCGCCATCTCCTCGGCGACGACCGCATAGACGTCCTTCGTGAACGCCACCGAGGCGTGCCCCAGCACCTCGCTCACGAACTTGTCGTCGACCCCGGCCGCCAGGAGCATCGTCGCCGCGCCGTGCCGAAGGTCGTGGAAGCGGATGGGCGGCAGCGGCATCAACAGAGCCACGCGCACCGCGGCCTCCGTCGTCCGGAACTTCCGTGCGATCCGCTCGACCGGCCAGCCCTCGCCGGCCTTCTCCCGGATGTTGGCGTGCCGCTCGATCAGGATCCGGTGGCGGCTCGACAGGTACTCCGGCTTGAGTTCCGTCCCGTCCTCGTAGACGTACACGCGCCCCGAGTCCTGGTATGCCTCGCCCCACTGCAACCGTTCTTCGAGCTTCCGCTTCCGCCACGCCTTGTGGACCCGGACGGTCTCCTCGTCGAGTGGGACCTGTCGCCAACCAGCCTCGGTCTTGGTGTCGTCGAGCTCGTCGTCAGCCTGCGCCTGGAGGATGTGCAGCCAGCCGCGTTCGAGGCTGAGGTGCTGGTCCTCGGCGCCGACCAGCTCGCTTCGGCGCGGCCCGTAGTACGCCGTCAAGTGGAAGGCCGGGTACAGCCGTTCCTCGGACGCCTCGGCGAAGTCCAGGAAGTTCCCGGTCTGCGTGGCCGTCCACACCATCACCTTCGCCGGGACGACGCCCGTGCGCTGCCACTGCTCGACCCGCTCGGCCGTCCACAGCAGCGGCTTCGCCCGGCCCTTGCTGCGCTTGCCGCCCTTCGACCGCCAGAGGTCCGAGATGGGGTTGTCCGGCCGGATCTTGGACACCTTCACGGCGTCCGTCAGGGCGCCGTGGAACACGGCGTGCACGCGCTTGATGCGGGATTCGGAGATCGGGCGGGAGTGGATCCGCCGGCCGTCCCGCGTCGCCCGCGCCTCGACGAGCCGCCGCAGGGTCTCGGACCTGTCGTCCTTCTCGTCCGGCTTGTTGATCTTCCGCATGGCGGCGTACAGCTCGCGTGCGTGCTCGTCGGTGAGGTCGACGACCTTGATGTGCCCGAGGCCGGGCTTCAGGTACAGGTCGATCGCCTCGCGCTCGGCCTCCAGCGTTCCCTTCGCCAGACCCTCACCGGTCTCGGCCTCCGCCTTCCGCCAGGCGTAGCGGCGCTCGAGGTACGCCCCGAGCGTGGTGTTCCGCTCCTCGTGCGCCTTCGGTGTGGTGGCCGTACCGAGCACCTTCGCCAGCTCGGCCTTGCACTCGCGCTCCGTCGGGAACGGGCCGACGCGCGGCTGCCGGCGCTTCCCGTCCGCGCTCTTCGGAGCCTCGTACCGCGCGTACCAGCCGCCGTGACCCTTCTTCGACAGCTCCGGGCACTTCCTGCCCAGCAGCCGTTTCGTCTTCGGGTCTCGACAACTACACGCCTTGTACGGCTTCATTCACTCCCCCAAGTCGTCATCGAATGGCTTGATGTCGAGCTCCTCGACCCGCCCGTCCGGCCACTCGCGGAAGAACGTGCCGTCGCGGCGCCGACGAATCGGGGCCCCGTCGTACTCCTCCATGAGCGCCTGGCGGCCGGGTCCAGTCATGCCGTAGCGGCGGAGGCCGGCCGGGCGCGCCTGGCGCTGGAAGTCCACGCGCGCCGTGCCGTCGTCCCCCTCTGGGATGCGCAACGGCCGCATGCCGTCCGCCCACTGCCATGCCCTCTTGGCGTCAACCGTTCCGACGCCCGTGAGCTCGACCGTGCCCTCGGCGGTGTTCGGCAGCAGTAGGGCAGAGACGTTTACCCCCAGAGCGACCGCCAGGGCCATCAGGTCGTCGGCGTCGACGCGCCGCTCACCTCGCTCTATGCGGCGCAGCCCGAGCACCGGGATGCGACGGCCGAGTTCAGTGAGTCGTTCGGACAGCTCCACGTACGTCAGCCGCTTCGCTGTGCGGATGCGCTCGATGTTCTGCCGCACCGTCTCGCCGGTCGGTCCCAGGGGTGTCTTCTGCTTCTCTGCCACGCCCCGCAGCATCGCATCAAAATGATGCGTGCACAAGACGCGCTTGATGCGCTTGACGCACGTGTCTGATGCTCGTCATGATGATCGCGTGAAGAATCATTCTGATCGCTTGACCGATGGGTCATGCTCCGGGAGCGCATCGATCCCGGACCCCGAGAAGTTCCCCACGATCTCGGTGGCCGCCGCCGCCCGGATCGCGGGCGTCGCCCGCCGCACCGGATACGCCGCCGCCGCTCGCGGTGAGTGGCCGGTCGTGCGGACGGGCCGGGCGGTGCGCGTGCGCACCCGCCAGTTCCTCGCCCAGTACGGATTCCTGGAGGCCGCCCCGTGACCGGCTGCGCCTGGACCCGCGAGGCGATCGAAGCCCTCGGCCCGACCACGGACGTGCCGACCACCGCGGCGATCGTCGGCGTCGACTCGGACACCGTGTACGCGATGATCCGGCGCGGCGAATGGACGATGACCCGCGTCCTCCGCCTCGGCCGGAAGATCAAAATTCCGACCCGGGACCTGGTCGCCTACCTGTACGGCGCCGAGGCCATCGCCGAGGGCGTTCCGGCGCAGACCCCGGCTGTGCCAACCGCGTGCCATCACACCGCATCGCCGCAGGTCACGGGCTACGAACCGCATGCCCCATGCGGTTGCACCCCTGCCTCGGCCGGGGTGATCCCACTCCGACGGACCGCCCTCACGCCCACGTGAGCCGGGGCCACCGGCCCCTGAGAAACGCGACGGCCCCCGGAGGCACCCGGAGGCCGTGCACAGAGGAGAACGTCCATGCTGAGTATCCCCGAACCGCAGCCCGCGGTTCACACCTTCCCCGACACCGGCCACAGCGTCCGCACCGTCCTCCGCGACGGTGAGCCCTGGTGGGTCGCCGCCGACGTCTGCGCCGTCCTCGGGTACAGCCGAGTCGCGGATGCCCTCCGCATCCCCGACGCCGATGATCTTGGTACGCACTTCGTGCGTGGCCAGGACGGCAGGGAGCGCCCGGCCCAGATCATCAACGAGCCCGGCTTGTACTCCCTCGTGTTCCGTAGCCACCGGCCCGAGGCGCGAGCCTTCAAGCGCTGGGTGACGCACGAGGTGCTGCCTGCCATCCGGCGCACCGGCCGGTACGAGGTGGCACGGCCGGAGCCGACCAAGCTGGAACTCGCCCGTGACCTGGTCGTCGCGCTCGAAGCTCAGGAGGCCGCCGAGCAGCGCGCGGCCGAGCTGGAGCCCTCCGCCGCCGCGTGGGACACCCTCGCCGCCGAGGCCGTCGGCGACTACAGCGTCCGCGAGGCCGCGCAGCTCCTCAGCCGAGACGCGTGCATCCGCACCGGCCAGAACCGACTGTTCGCCACGCTCCGCGAACTCGGATGGATCGACGCGTCCGGCGAGCCGTACCAGCGCGAGGTAGACGCCGGCCGTCTCGTACGCCGGACCCTCAGCTACTCCCACCCCCACACCGGCGAACCGGTCCTGACCTCCCAGGTCCGCGTCACGCCGAAGGGGCTCGCTGCCCTCCGCGACCGCCTCGGCTGCGGGAGGCAGCTCCCCACGGCCGCACCGGCGGCATAGACCGGCCCGGCTGTCGGTGACACCAACACCAGCAGCCGGGCCTTCGACGCACCATCCACGCCGAGCCCCGGCACCTACCGCCAAGCAGATCCGGGGCCCGGCGTTCGAGAAAGGAACGCCACGCTCATGCTGGCACACAGCAGCAAGATCGTTCACGCCGCCGGGCAGCACGACCCCGCCGTCGACACCGCGCGCCTCACCTTCCCGAACGGCTGGTACCTGGCCGCCGAGATCTCCCGCGAGACACCCCGCCCCGTCCTCGCCATGTGGGCACAGGACACCAGCGGCTGGCCAGGCGGTGACTGCCAACTCGACGCCGCGGGCGTTGACGAGCTCCTCGCCGACCTGCCCCGTTTCGCCGCGCAGCTCCGTGCGCTCCGCGACCAGCTCGCCGCCGAGACGTCCGGAGACGCCCGGTGACGACGCACAACACCAGCGCTTCGGCGGCCGGGGTTCGTCCCGGCCGCCGTGGCCGTTCCCGCACGCACCTCCCGTGCGGAGGTGGCGCCCGATGACCCGACGCCCCTCGAACACGCACCGCCCGAGCGTGAGCCGCCCCGGCTCCACCGGGCTCCGGTTCGGCATGTTCGCCGTCTGCGTGGCCAGGGACCCGGACGCCGAGCTGAACAAGGGCAAGGCCAAGCCGTTGTACGACCTGCTCGTGTCCTTCGCGGACGTCAGCTCACGTGACACCGGCCAGGGCTACCCGTACCGCTCTGTCCTCGCTGACTGCCTCGACTGCTCGAAACAGACCATCGACCGGGCCGCGGCGTACCTGGAGAAGGAGATCGGCCTCATCCGGATCGTCCGCCGGAAGGTGGAGGGCAAGGAGGACGAGAACGACGCCAACCTGTACATGATCTTTGACGCGTGGCTGATCCACGGCGTCCCGCCGCCAGGAGACACCCCGCCTCAGCTTGTCGCCCGGTACGGCCGCACCATCCCAGGCTTCGACGTCGCCGCCTGGATGCAGGAGCACGCGCCAACCTTCGACCTGGCCGGATGGCAGGCCGCCTACGACGAGAAGGTGCGCGTCCAGCAGGCCAAGCGTGAGGAGCAGCGACGCAAGGAGCGCGCCCGCCGGAAGAAGCCGAAGACGGAGGGTGGCGTCACCAGTGACGCCACTCCTCAGGACTCGGCAAACCAGGGGGGTGGCGTCATGGATGACGCTACCGGTGGCGTCACCGGTGACGTGTCCCGTGGCGTCATGGGTGACGCCCTATCTAAAGACGGTGGTCAAGAGCCTTCTTTCGAGACAGACGTTGCGCCTTCGGCGCGTAGCGCCCGTGGCGTGCGCAGCACTTCAACCTCAGGTAGTAGCGCGCGCGAGGCTTCAAGCGGCTGCGCCGCGACGGGCAAAGCGGCCTCGTCGACGGGGAAGGGCAAGGCGTCCGGCGTGCCGGTCCAGCGTGACGGCGGGGCCGGGAAGCTGAGCCGGGAGCAGGCGGCGGCGGTGCGCGCCGTAGAGGCCCTGCTGCCGCCGCTGCTGGTCCGTGAGCTGCCGTACGGGCACGTCCCCGGCCGGAACCGCGCGGCCGTGCTGGAGGCCCTGGAGTCGCGCACGGTGGACCAGCTCCGGGAGCGGATCGCCCGCCGGTGGGTCGCCTACGGGTACGAGCCCGCGATCCACGACGGCGAGCTGCGGTCGGCGGTCGGCGCGGCACTGGAGCTGATCCGCCCGACCCGGTATTGCCCCGACCCCGGGTGTGAGGACGGCGAGCTGATCGACACCGGCGAAGACTGCCGCGCCTGCGTGGAGCGGAAGGCCAGGCGGCGGGCCGACCACCTCGCCGGCAAGACACCGGACCGCCCCAAGGGCAAGCAAGCCGCGCCCACCTGCGACGTGTGCGAGAAACCGTTCCCGGGCCCCCTCCCGGTCGACCTCCTGTGCACGCCGTGCCGCGCCGAGTTGGACCGCGCCCGCCAGCACCTCACCGCCGACCCGGCCGCCGAGGAGACCGACCGCCAGGAGCAGGAGGAGGCCGCGCGCCGCGAGGCGGAGGACCTGGAGCAGGAAGCGCAGCGCCGCCGGGCCCTCCGCGCCGCCGCCCGCGCCGAGGCGGCCCCGGCCGTCGAGGACGTCGACCCCGAGCAGACAGCCGCACAGCAGGCCGAGGACGCCCGCCTTCGCGCGGAGCTGCTGGCGGCCAACCCGTGGATGGCGGACTACATGCAGCAACCCGCCGACGTCCAGGGACCCGCGCCGTTCTGACCAACCCACCAGCGCCCCACGCACCGAAGGACCCGATCATGACCACCTGCGCCCGCTGCACCACTCCCACCGACCGGCCCCTGCCCTGGAACAACGGCCGCTTCCTGTGCCCTGAGTGCTTCGGATACCTGAGCTACGAACTCGGCTTCCGCGACGCCGCCCAGCGCGCCGGCCTCGCCTGGAAACCCCTCGCCCTCGGCAGCCTCGTCCCCGCCGCCGACGTCGAGCACGACCAGCTCGCCGCCGTCATCCCGCTCCACCAGTGCACGAAGCGCCACCAGCGCGCCCAGCAGAGGAGGTGACAATGCGTCACAGCAACGTCAAGGCGGGCGGCTACCGGCCACTCGTTGCCCGGCTGGAGCCCGCCGTCCGGCGTCCCGGCCGGGACCGGCGACACCCGCAAGCCAACCGCCCGGACGTCTGTGTACCTGCTGGTTCAGGGCCGAGGTCAGAGGAAACGTCCGCCGGACTGGTGCTAGGCCGCGGCGACGTCACGACACGTGAGGGCTGTCCCATGCCTGCCCCGTCCCCTGACCCCGGCCTGCCCGACCCGTCCCGCCACGAGGCCGCCGCCGCCTTCCTCCAGAGTCTCCCAACACCGTGGGCGCTCGGCCCGATCAGCGCTCACCGCCTGGCGCCCGAGCTGCTGGAGCGCTGCGACGCCACCGGGTGGGCCCTCGACGACCGGCTACGCCGCAAGCTGACCTCCCGCCCGGTCGGTGTACGGGACTTCGCCGCCGTCCTGGTCGCCCGCGTACGCGACCTCACCCCGCCCGACTCACCGACGGCGCCCAAGCCCCGTACACCGTGCACGAGATGCGGCAGCCTGCGCAGCCTCGTGCACGGCCGCACGGTCTGCGTCGCCTGCCTCACCGCCGCGCCGGAACCGCCGGCCTCCGACCCGGCCACAAGGAAAGCCGAGGCCCTGGCCGTCCTGCGAGACGCGCGGCGGGCCTCATGACCCCGACCGCCCGCACCGGCCCCTGCGCGCCCGTCTCCGTCCCGTGCACGGCCCGTGACGGCCCCGTCACCCGCCGCGCCACGAGATCGGCCCCCTGCGGCCCGCACAGAGCCGTCCCGACCCGCATCCCCACCCACCGGAAGGACCCCACCCATGGACCTTGACCGCTCGCGCGCCGAGTTCATCGAGCGCGCCCGCGCCTTCGCACGCCGCAACCCGGACAACCGGGCCCACGCCGAAGCGCTCGCCCTCGTAGACCCGGACTGGACTCCGCCCTCTCCCCGGCCGCTCAACCTCGCCGCCGGGCGCGCCGCCCTCGCCGCCTCCCGTGCAGCCGCGGCACCTGGTCCTGCTCGCCCTGCCGCACCCACGCCGACACCGGCCGCTACACCGCCGAAGCCGAGTGCCGGCGCCGCCTACCGCATCCCGCCCGGGGGGCTGAACATCGCCTCGTACCGCAGGCCGCCGACCGATCTGCCTGGCGAGGACGCCCCACCGCCGAAGACGCACGGCGCCCTCAGCTTCACCGCCTCGGGCCGGTGGCGCTGGATCGACGTGCACGGCGGCTTCCCCCAGTGGCAGAGCTGGAGTTCCCTCGTCGCGGACCTCACCGCCGCCTCCCCGCTGGACGCCGTCACCGTCCACCTCACCCCACTGCCCGGGCCGAACGCCGGCCTCACCCGCGTCCGCACGAACGGCCGGGAGACCTGGTGCTGCGTGGACGTCGACCCGCGCACCGACCCGGAGACCCGGACCCGCGTCCTGCGGCACGAGCTGGGCCACCTCGCGGACGTCGTCGCGGCCGGGCACGACTGGTCACGGCTGACGGACCCGCACCTCACCGCCGACTCCGAGCGGTTCGCGGAGCACTGTGAGACCTGGCTCCGCCCCGGGATGCGCGCCACCGACGTCCTCGCCGAGGCCCGCCGCTTCCGTGGAGGCCGCCGTGCCTGATCCGAAGCTCACGCTCTACTTCGGCCAACCCCACCTGTCCCGCATGGCCGCCGAGATCGCCCGCCAGGCCCTCGACGTCCCCGCCCAATGCACGCACGTCCCCGCCCCATACATCACCGCCCTGCACCCCGACACGGGGTCCTGGTGTGAGCCCTGCGTCGTCCCGCACTTCTGGGAGCTGGTGGACGTCGCCACCTGTCTCCAGTGCGGCACCCGCCCGCCCACGAAGACCCTGCTCACCCTCCCCACCGAGGACGGGCACGTCGTCCTGACCCGCCTATGCCGACCGTGCTGCTACGGCATCCCCCCGCAGGACGGCCACCGATGACGCACCCACACCTCCCCGTCACCTGGTCCCCCCTGCACCGAGACCCGCCCGACGCCGACGACCTCGCCCTGACCGCCGGGTGTCTCCCCGGGGAGACAGTCCCCGGCACCGCCCCCTCGACGGCCGCCGGCACCCCGGCCGGGACCGTCCGCACGGACCGGCCACCGTCCGAACGCCTGGCCGTCCGAACGCCCCCACCGGCGAACGGCACGTCACCGCAGGTCACCGGCCCGTCCGGCGAGGCTGACCGGCGGCCGCCGTCCGAACGGTCCCCGGACCCGTCCCACACCCCGAGGAGGACCCCGTGAAGCGTCAGCCGGTACGCGGTGCGAACGGCCGCTTCCTGAGCACCGAGGAGGCCGCGAAGATGCGCGGGGAAGCCGTCCAGCTCCGGGCCTCCGGTCTCTCGTACGCCCGGATCGCGCAGCGGCTCGGGGTCAGCAAGTCCACCGTGTGGGAGACCATCCAGACGGCTTACGCACAGGTGGCGCTGGACTCCGCTCCGGTGGCGCTGCACCTGGAGCTGGAGCGGCTGGACGAGGACCTGACGACGCTCTCGACCATCAAGGCCAAGCTGCTCAAGTCGCTCCGGGCGCAGGACGAGGGCGGGGACGGGCCAGACATCATCGCCGTGTCGAACACCCTCGTGAAGCTCACCGAGGCGCGCGGCCGGATCGGGGAGCGGCACGCCCGTCTGCGGGGCCTGGACGCCCCCACAACGGTCCGTGTGGAGACGACCGAGGGCGTACCCGTCTCGGAGGTGCTGGCGCGGGTGGCGGCTGCCGTACGGCCGTACCCGGACGCTGCCGCCGCCGTGGCCCTGGTGGCGCTGGAGCTCGCGGGCTCGCTGCCGGGGGCGGAGGGCGAGGAGTCGTGACCACTAGGTCCTGTCTGGAGTTCGGATCAGGAGTTCGGTAGATCGCCTGCGCGCGGGGGCTCGTTCTTGATAGGCCGTCAGTCATGGCGCGAGGCGAT